>NZ_NANC01000005.1:0-45000 GCF_008679485.1 Blautia sp. LMAG:89
AACTGTTACTCATATCAAAACCTCCACTTCCTCTGTGATTAGAGTATATGAGGTTTTGGCTTTTACTTGTAGTTTGCGAATATCTGTATAAATAGAAAAAGCCCTTTGAGAAAAGATTTCTCCTCTCTCAAAGGGCTTGAATGCATTAGTTTATAGGTTTCTTTGAAAAATCACCATATCCACCAACCTGACGCCACATTCAAATATTGGGTGGTCATAATAATCTGTAAAAAAGTTCGGTATCATATAAGAACGAACAAAACCGCACTTTTCATAGAATGGAACTGTCAAAGGACTATCGCCGGTTCCGACCTGTAAAACGGAATAATTGTCGGCATACTCTTTAACAATAAAATCTATCAAGGCTTTGGCATAGCCTTTACCTTGATATTCTGGAACGGTCGCAATATTCTTTATTTCAAGAATACCGTTGCCCTCATCCGTAACAACACATTCAGCTTTCACACCGTTATCATTAAACACATACATAGTGCCTCTTTCAAGATAGCGGTCTATCATATTTTCCTGTTCATCTGCCAATAGCAGTAATGAAAGGAATTGTTTTTTATTTTCTTTGATTTCCCGAATCTTCATAATTAGCCACTCTGTTAAATTTCATTTTAGACTTTTATCATACTTTTGAAAATGGGCAATCCCGATTGGGACTGCCCATATATTTTGAAAATTATGCGATTTTTAAGACTCTGCACCGTTTCAAGCACCATTTGGTGTAAATTTGGTGTATTTGTGTATTTTCAGAGCTTTTTCACAAATGAAGTACATCCCGTTTTGTAGGGTAAAACGGTACTTCTTAGTAGAGCTTTGCACCTGCCGGAATATGGTCATCTACCATAAGCAGATGGAGCTTTTCTTCGCCTTCTTCTTCGTGTACTGCACTCAGGAGCATACCACAAGAGTCAATGCCCATCATTGCTCTCGGAGGAAGATTTGTGATTGCAATAAGTGTCTTACCGACAAGTTCTTCCGGCTCATAATATGCGTGAATACCGCTTAAAATGGTTCTATCTGTGCCTGTTCCGTCATCAAGAGTAAACTGCAACAGCTTCTTTGATTTCGGTACTGCTACGCACTCTTTAACCTTAACGGCTCTGAAATCAGACTTTGAGAATGTATCAAAATCAACATCTTCTTCAAACAAAGGCTCAATCTTTACCTTAGAGAAATCAATCTTTTCAGGCTCTGAATTTGGTGTAGAAACTTCTTTATCCTTTACACCATTTTCGGATTTTACACCACCGAGGGTCTTCATTGTCGGGAACAGAAGTACGTCACGAATTGCCTGGCTGTCTGTCAGGAGCATAACGAGACGGTCGATTCCGTATCCGATACCACCTGTTGGCGGCATACCGATCTCCAGTGCATTCAGGAAGTCTTCATCTGTGTGGTTGGCTTCCTCATCACCTGCGTCTGCAAGGGCATCCTGTGCTTTGAAACGCTCTCTCTGATCGATCGGGTCGTTGAGCTCGGAATATGCGTTACACATTTCCCATGTATTGATAAAGAGCTCGAAACGCTCTACCTTGTTCGGATCGGAAGGTTTCTTCTTGGTCAGCGGAGAGATCTCGATCGGATGATCCATGATAAATGTCGGCTGGATCAGCTCTTTCTCACAGTACTCCTCGAAGAAGAGGTTGATGATATCACCCTTCTTATGGCGATCCTCATACTCGATATGATGCTCATCAGCAAGCTTCTTGGCTGCCTCATCATCTGCTACTTCGTCAAAGTCGATTCCTGCATATTTCTTGATGGCATCGTTCATGGTCAGACGTGCGAAAGGCTTTCCAAGATCGATCTCGATACCATTGTAGGAAATCTTTGTGGAACCGCAGACCTTCTCTGCAAGGTAACGGAACATGGACTCTGTCAGCTCCATCATTCCCTCATAATCCGTATATGCCTGATACAGCTCCATCAGAGTGAACTCCGGATTGTGACGGGTATCAACACCCTCGTTACGGAATACACGGCCGATCTCGTAAACTCTCTCAAGTCCGCCTACGATCAGTCTCTTAAGATAAAGCTCCAGGGAAATACGAAGCTTAACGTCTTCGTTCAGTGCGTTATAATGTGTCTCAAATGGTCTTGCAGCTGCACCGCCTGCGTTGGAAACCAGCATTGGTGTCTCAACTTCCATGAAGTCACGTCCTGCAAGAAAGTTACGGATCTCCTTAAGGATCTGGGAACGTTTGATAAATACATTCTTGCTGTCCTGATTCATGATAAGATCCACATATCTCTGACGATAACGGGTATCTGTATCTGTCAGTCCGTGGAATTTCTCAGGAAGGATCTGTAAGCTCTTGGAAAGAAGAGTCATCTTCTCTGCATGAATGGAGATCTCACCTGTTCTTGTTCTAAAAGCAAATCCCTCCAGACCAAAAATATCGCCGATATCAGATTTCTTGAAATCTGCATAGGAATCGGTTCCAATGGCATCTCTTGCCACATAAACCTGAATGTTACCCTGTAAATCCTGGATATTACAGAAAGAAGCTTTTCCCATTACACGCTTGAACATCATACGTCCTGCGATTGATACATGGATCGGGCTTGCGTCCATGATGCTTCTTCTTTCTTCATAATCCTTCTTCTGAGCCTCTTTTGCCTGCTCTTCATCAAGACCTGTTACATCAAGCTCCTTGCGATCTTTGAGAAGCTCTGCCTCATGTGCTTCATAGAGATTCTTTACCTTAAGGGAATGATGTGTCTGATCAAATTTTGTGATCTGAAACGGGTCCCTGCCATTTGCCTGAAGGTCTGCCAGTTTGTCACGACGTACCTTAAGCAGCTGGTTTACATCCTGCTTCTTCTGCTCTGCCACTTGTTGGCCTCCTTAATCTATCTGTCGTTCAAGCGGATCTGTGCGATCCGCTCCGTTGTCTGCTTTATACGTTTCTCTGGATCTCAAGAACCTTATATTTCATGATTCCGGACGGCATCTCAACCTCAACGATATCGTTGGTGTGTGCACCGATCAGTGCTTTACCTACCGGAGACTCATTGGAGATCTTTCCCTCAAGGCTGTTAGCCTCTGTGGAACCTACGATCTTCAGCTCCATATCTTCCTCAAATTCATAATCATGAACCTTAACCTTGCAGCCTACGCTGATTCTGTCAAGATCGACTTCATCCTCTACTACAACCTCAGCGTTCTTGAGGATCTTCTCGATCTCCTCGATACGTGCCTCGATATCTCTCTGCTCATCCTTTGCTGCATCGTACTCTGCGTTCTCAGAAAGGTCTCCCTGCTCTCTGGCCTCTTTGATCTTTCCTGCTACTTCTTTTCTCTTAACAACTTTCAGATCGTGCAGCTCGTCTTCCAGTTTTCTAAGTCCTGCGTATGTGAGTAAGTTCTTCTTTGCTTCTTCCATTTTGCCTTACTTCCTTTCAAAACCGTGCTGTTTTTTCTGAAAAAAATACAGCTTCGGATATTTCTGTTGCTACCATTCCCAAGAGCTCTTTTTTCTAAAAAAGGGCGTAAAAATCTCAGGATATTCACAATTCCTGTATTATACCGAAAAGCCCCAGTATTGTCAAGCATTCCACGTCGAAAAAGGGTCCCTGAAATATGCAAAAAAGCCGCGCGAAATCTCAGATTCCAACACGGCTTTTCTATATTATCCTGCCCGGTCTGATTCCTTATTTCTTCTCCGGAAAAAGATCTTTATAACGATTAGTCACCATCTGTGTCTGATACTCAAAATCCTGTTTATGCTGATTGACCAGTGTAGAAAGGATGATCCCGGAAAACCAGCAGATGATAGCTGTCAGGATCACAAACCCGCTGACGATCAGTGTCGGGATCTTTTCCACTGTTCCAACCTCCAGAAAATGTACCAGCACCGGAATAAAGAATACCATTCCCACCACAAACAGCACTGCTGCGATAAGGGAGAAGAACTCCAGCGGCTTGTAATTCTTGAACATTTTCACAATAGTCTTCAGGACCTTAAATCCATCTGCATAAGTATTCAGCTTGGACTCACTTCCCTCCGGCCTGTCACGATATTCAATGACTACATTCTCAACCTGCATGTTCTTATCGATGGCGTGGATCGTCATCTCTGTCTCGATCTCAAAATTCCTGGAAAGTACCGGGAATGTTTTTACAAAGCGGTAACTCATGGCACGGTAACCTGTCATGATATCCTTGATGTTGCTTTTGAAAAGACGGTTAATGGAACCTCTTACGATACTGTTTCCAAAGTTGTGGAAAGGTCTCTTGTTCTCTGTAAAATATGTAGAAGAAAGGCGGTCACCAACTACCATGTCTGTGCCTTTCTCCAGAACCTTGCTGCACATTTCAGCTGCAAACTCTGCCGGATAAGTATCGTCGCCATCTACCATAAGATAACACTGCGCATCGATATCCCGAAACATACTGCGGATCACGTTTCCTTTTCCCTGCTGATACTCATAACGGACAACTGCCCCTTCTTTTCTGGCGATCTCGTCTGTTCCATCTGTAGAGTTATTATCATATACGTAGATCACAGCTTCCGGAAGTGCTTTTTTCATATCGCGGATAACCTTTGCTACCGTCTTGCTTTCGTTGTAGCAAGGAATTAAAACTGCTATTTTATCTGCCATTATTTTTCTCCTGTAAAACAAAAAAACTTTCTGCGGATTCCCGCTAACTGACTGTAGCACGCGCTCCGTTCCTTGTCAATAGAACGTTTCGTTTTCTCCGACATACTTTTCTCTTTTATCGCTCCAGTACCATGTCTGTAAGCTTTTTCAGTTCTTCATAGCTTGAAATATTATTAGATTCTCTCCGGATTCCCGCACTGTGCCGCATACCGGCTGTATACCAGGCTACATGCTTCCGCATTTCGCGGATCCCGATATACTCACCCTTGATCGCGATCTGATCTTCGGCATGGCGCAGGATCATCTCGCAGACTTCCTCTGCGGTTGGTCTGGAAAGCTTTTCCCCGGTGTGGAAATAGTGGTTCAGCTCCCGGAAGATCCACGGGTTCCCACGTACTGCACGGCCGATCATCACCGCATCGCAGCCAGTCTCTTTAAACATGGCTTCTGCAGTTTCCGGTGAAACGATATCTCCGTTTCCTATCACCGGAATAGTCACCGCTTCCTTCACCCTGCGGATAGCATCCCAGTCCGCCTGACCGGAATAATACTGCTGTCTGGTCCTTCCATGAACTGCGATGGCTGCTGCACCGGCATCCTCCACCCGTTTTGCGATCTCCACCACATCCACCGGCGTATTTTCATCAAAGCCAATGCGGACCTTCACCGTTACCGGCTTGGAAACTGCTCCGGAAACACTGCGGACGATCTCTTCGATCAGCTGAGGATCCTTCAGAAGAGCTGAGCCCTCGCCATTATTTACCACCTTGGGAACCGGACATCCCATATTGATATCGAGAATGTCAAAGGGACGCTCCTCAATGCTTTTTGCCACCTCTGCCATAAGGTCCGGCTCGCTGCCGAAAAGCTGCATGGATACCGGATGCTCCCCGGGATCGATCTCCATCAGCGCCTCTGTATTCTTATTATGAAAAGAGATCGCCT
This sequence comes from Blautia sp. LMAG:89, assembly GCF_008679485.1. Lineage (NCBI taxonomy): Bacteria > Bacillati > Bacillota > Clostridia > Lachnospirales > Lachnospiraceae > Blautia > Blautia sp. LMAG:89. The sequence goes on from NZ_NANC01000005.1 coordinate 5,560, forward strand.
TGGCACTGACCATTTCCATACAGATCAGGCCTGCACCCTGCTCCTTGCAAAGTCTTCGAAATGCCAGATCCGTAACCCCTGCCATCGGTGCAAGCACAAAGGGGTTCGGTATCTCCACATTTCCGATCTTCCACTGCATCTTCATGGATCATTCCTCAACGGCATCTGCTTTTTTCTGCAGTTCCTCATCCGGGATATCTCCCAGGAAAAATACCTTGTAATACATTTCCAGAGATTCCAGAAGCTCTCTTTTGTCCCGCTGGAGTTCCTTGATCTTCAGTGCACTTCCGATCTCATCAAAACGGGCATCTGCCTCCAGGGCCTCAGTCTTAAACTGCAGACTGCCGTCCTCATCAAATTCCAGTGTCAGGATCCCGCCTACATCCTCTGTGAAAAGCACACACATGATCTGCAGCTCCTGCTTTACTGTCTCAGGAAGAGACGCAAAATCCTGGTTAAAATAATATTTCTGCTCATAAGAGCTTGCTCCGCAGAGCACAATGTTATCCTGATACATAAAATCTCCTTTATTTATAACTTGACACTCCCCACAACTAAAGCAGGGAGATTCTTGTTTTTTCCACTACTGCAATAAAACATCAACGGAAAATCGCTGCCGGAAATTTTATCCGATCTGTGCTGCATGTTTTACACATAGCTGTATAAACCACGTACAGAAACCTCTCCGGAATTTACTTCCTCGACTGTACCGTCTGCACGCTCTACCAGAAGCTCTCCGCCGGCATTGATCCCTCTTGCGATCCCCTCATATGGATCATTCTGATCCAGTACACGTACCGGCTGGTTCAGATTGGCCAGCATTTTCTCATAATCCGGTTTCAGGCCGCTGAGATCCTCTGTCTGTACAAATCTCTCATAATTTTCCTCAAAATGCTTCATCACAAGTCCGACTACCTGTGCCCGGTCAAAGGGATGTCCGCTTTCCAGATACAGAGATGTAGCCTTATCTGCCATTTCTTCCGGAAAGCTTTCCATGTTTACGTTAATCCCGACTCCGATAACTGCACAGCCGATCTTATCCTGCTTCATGGTCATTTCGGTTAAGATACCGCAGATCTTTTTGCGGGAAACAACTACATCGTTAGGCCATTTGATCCCTACCTCAAGACCGAGCTCTGCTACTGCCTGTGCAACTGAAAGTCCCATAACAAGTGTCAGCATCGGCGCCTTCTGCGGAGAAAATTCCGGGCAGATAAGGATACTCATAGTAATGGCACTGTCCGGCGGCGCACTCCATCGTCTTGTAAAACGTCCGCGTCCTGCGGACTGATATTCTGCCACAAACAGCTCCCCGTGTCCTGCGCCTTCTTCCCTCCAGGCGCGTTTACCCCAGAGGTTGGTGGAATCAATTTCTCTTGCAAAATGGACGGTTTTGCCCGCCCATTTTGTATGTGTTGCCTGTGAAATTATTTCTTCATTAAATAACTCTGCCATTATTTCTCCGGCTCTCCTAATGTAGCAACGATCACAGCCTTGATGGTATGCATACGGTTCTCTGCTTCGTCAAATACCTTGGACTGCGGAGACTCGAATACCTCGTCTGTAACCTCCATGTCTGTAAGGTTGAAACGCTCGCCCATCTCTTTTCCGATCTTTGTCTTAAGATCATGGAATGCTGGCAGGCAGTGAAGGAAGATTGCCTTCTCACCGGCGTTCTCCATTACGTGTTTGGTAACTTTATATGGTGTCAGGTCGTGGATACGCTCTGTCCATACTTCGTCAGGCTCGCCCATAGATACCCATACATCTGTGTAGATGATGTCCGCGTCCTTGGTTCCTGCCTCTACATCCTCTGTAAGAGTGATGGTGGAACCTGCCTCTTTTGCCCACTGCTGGCACTGTGCTACAAGCTCATCATTAGGGAAGTATTTCTTGTTGGTGCAGGCTACAAAATCAAGGCCAAGTTTGGAGCATACGACCATAAGGGAGTTACCCATGTTGTAGCGGGCGTCACCCATGTATACAAGTTTCAGACCTTTCAGTTTGCCGAAATGCTCACGTACTGTCAGCATATCAGCAAGCATCTGCGTCGGATGATACTCATTTGTCAGACCGTTCCATACCGGAACGCCTGCATGTTTTGCAAGCTCCTCAACAATATCCTGACCGAAGCCACGGTACTCGATTCCCTCATACATTCTTCCGAGAACTCTTGCAGTATCTGCGATGCTCTCCTTCTTTCCGATCTGGGAGCCTGTGGGATCCAGATAGGTAGAACCCATTCCCAGATCATGAGCTGCCACTTCGAAGGAACAGCGTGTTCTTGTGCTTGTTTTTTCAAAGATCAGTGCAATATTTTTACCTCTGTAATACTCATGAAGCTCTCCTGCCTTTTTCTTTGCCTTCAGATCTGCTGCAAGGTCGATCATGTAAGTGATCTCTTCCGGTGTAAAGTCTTTCAGTGTCAGGAAATTTCTTCCTTTAAGATTCATAATATGTCCTCCTCACGGCTGCAGATTTATTTCTGCTCTGCCGGTTTATCTGTCATGATTTCCTTCAGAGATGTTGCCAGCCCTGCGATGCCCTGTATCTCGGACGGAATGATGATCTTCGTTGCCTTGCCGTCAGCAACTTTTGTAAGAGCCTCCAGGCTCTTCAGAGTAAGAACAGATTCATCTGCTCCTGCTTCCTTGATCATACGAAGTCCTTCTGCAGTTGCCTGCTGTACTTTAAGGACTGCCTGTGCCTGTCCTTCAGCCTCTTTGATCATACGCTCCTTCTGAGCCTCCGCATGAAGGATCGCCGCCTGCTTCTCAGCCTCAGCATCCAGGATAGCGGACTGTTTTTTACCCTCTGCAACAAGGATGGTGGAACGTTTCTCTCCTTCTGCTTTCAGAATGGCTTCTCGTCTCTCACGCTCAGCCTTCATCTGTTTCTCCATGGCATCCTGGATGGCTGCCGGAGGAATGATGTTCTTAAGCTCCACACGGTTAACCTTGATTCCCCATGGATCTGTAGCCACATCAAGGGAAGCACGCATCTTGGTATTGATAACCTCTCGGGATGTCAGTGTCTCATCCAGCTCCATATCACCGATGATGTTACGAAGTGTTGTAGCAGAAAGATTCTCGATCGCCATGATCGGATTCTCAACGCCATATGCGTAAAGCTTCGGATCTGTGATCTGGAAAAATACAACCGTATCGATCTGCATGGTTACATTATCTTTGGTAATTACCGGCTGCGGTGGAAAATCCACAACCTGTTCTTTCAGGTTTACTCTTCTTGCAACACGTTCAATGAACGGAACCTTGAAATGGATTCCTGTACTCCAGGTAGCCTTGTAAGCGCCAAGACGTTCCAGTACCACTGCATAGGCCTGCGGTACAATGCGGATACAGGATGCAAGTACCCACAGCACAAGAACGATGACTACAAGCAAAACAACAACTCCACCCATAATTTAGCCCTCCTTGCTAATTTCTTTTACGATCAGCTTCACTCCGCGGATCTCTTCAATCTCAACCACTGCACCTGTTGGAATTTCTTCCCCGTCATCTGCGGTCCGTGCAGTCCACTCGATGTCATTGATCCTCACCTGCCCGGTTTGGGCCAGGTTGTTGACCGTCTGTATCACTACGGCTCTTTTTCCCAGAAGACTCTCTGCATTGGTCTTTTCCACGCCCTTGTTCATGTAGCGGACCGCCAGAGGTCTGGTAAAGATCAGAAGCACCACGGAAACTCCGAAAAATAAAAGGAGCTGTACAACAATTCCCCCTCCAAGCCACGAGGCAATGCACGCCACAAGCGCACCGCCTGCAAACCAGACAGTGGTAAGTCCTACCGTGATCGCTTCAATTACCAGTAAAATTGCCAGTATTCCAAGCCAGGCCAAAGGTGTCATAAAACTCCTCCTCTCTTATTCTCTTCTCTGTCTTGCAGCTTCGTACATCAGGATTCCTGATGCCATGGCAGCATTCAGTGATTCTACTTTTCCGCACATGGGAATGCGGATCAGACAGTCTGCTGTCTCCGCCGCCTGATCAGTCAGGCCCTTTCCCTCGTTTCCAATGAAAAATGCGGTACCGCCCTTATAGGATTCCTGATCATAGGAATTCTCGCCCTTCAGATGAGCTGCAAAACTGCGGATTCCATTTTCTTTCAGCTTCTTTTCTAATGATACCACATCTTCCACGTATAGAAAAGGCATTCTGTAAATGGAGCCCATGGTAGAACGGATCACCTTGGGATTTGTGATATCCACGCAGGTTTTTGTGAGGAAAACTCCGCTTACGCCGGCGCCCTCACCGGTCCTGAGAATGGTTCCCGCATTTCCCGGATCCTGAAGATCCTCCAGAACCATGACCAGAGGATTTTTTCCCGCCAGTACCTCTTCCTCGCTCCAGGAAGGCAACTTCAGAACTGTCAGGATCCCCTGGGGAGTCTTGGTATCACACATCTGACGGAATACGGAATCCTTCACGATCTCACAGGGATATTTTTCTGCCTGAGACATCAGCTCTTCATCCCGGGAAACGGTCTCGGAGACAAACACCTGGGAAACCCAGCTTTCCGGTGCTTCCAGAAACATTTTCCGGCCCTCTGCCACAAAAAGTCCCTGCTCTCTTCTGGCTTTTGCCTTCTGGTTCAGCTGCATGACATTTTTTATTTTTGCATTTGATACACTGGTTATCATACTTTTATTTCTCTCCTTCCGGCAATCCGTATTCGGTTAACGTAATTCCTCACGACTTGCATTCAGATCTTTGTTTTTTCCGATGGCGATTATGGAACAGTTGTCCGGAAGCGGTTCGGAAGGATCCAGATCTACCGTGACATTTTCACCTTGCTTGATGCCAATGATATTAATGTGAAAACGCTCCCGTATATTCAGATCTACCAGATTTTTTCCGATCCAGGATACCGGCATGGAAAACTCCGCCATACTGAACTCCGCCGAAAGCTCAAACACATCCAGATACCCGCCGGACATAAGATTTCTGGCAACCCGCAGTCCCATGGACTGTTCCGGATAAATGATCTTATCTGCACCAATTTTGTCGAGTATACGTCCATGAAGAGAATTCATACTTTTTGCAACTACAAAGGGCACTCCCAAATCCTTAGCCTGCATGGTTGCGGAAATACTGGCTTCCAGATTTTCGGCAACTGCGATAATGGCTACATCCACATTCTGAACTCCCAGAGCCTTCAGGATTCCCGGTTCACGGACATCTGCTTTTACCGCATAGGTTACTTTTTCGGAAATCTCTTCGATATTTTCTTCTTTGTCATCAATGGCAAGGACATCACAGTCTGACTCTGCCAGCGTCACCGCCAGAGTCATTCCAAACTGTCCAAGCCCGATCACGGCAAAAGATTTATTTTTCATTCTATTCTCCTGTTTAACCGATCATGATATCTTCTTCACCGAGATGCGTGGTGCTTCCCGGCCTGTTGCGTACACGCATCACAACTGCTGTTCCAAGTGTCAGCGGTCCGATACGTCCCAGATACATGGTAAGGATCACGATCCACTTGCCTGCCACATTCAGCTGAGGTGTCAGTCCTCTGGAAAGTCCTACTGTAGCCCCCGCAGAAGTGATCTCATATAAAACATCTGCCAGATCCACTCCCGGCATTACTGCGGACAAAAGCACCGTCATGGTAAAAAGGATCAGCACACTGGTTCCTGCAACAACCATGGCAGAACGGAGATAGCTCTCACGGATCCTGCGGCCGTATACCTCTACATCCTTTTTTCCCTGAAGATATGCTGCAATGGAAAGGATCAGAACCGCAATGGTAGTAGTCTTCACACCACCGGCAGTGCCCATGGGTGATCCTCCGATAAACATCCACAGTAGGGAAATGATCACGGTAGGTGTGGACAAAAGCGACTGATCCATGGTATAAAATCCCGCCGTACGTGTTGTCACTGACTGGAAAAAGGATGCCATGAGCTTTGTTCCCAGTGGTGCCCCCTTCAGCGTGGAAGGGTTTCCGGATTCAAAAATAAATACCAGAAATGCTCCTGAAAATACCAGGATCCCGGTCATCGTAAGGACCAGCTTGCTCTGAAGCCGCAATACACGAAAAACTCTGGATGGGGAGAGCTCTTTTCTCAGAACCTTGCGGAATTTATCCCACAGATCCCACCAGACGATAAATCCAAGACCTGACACAATGATCAGGCCAATCGTAGTGATATTGACCAGCGGATTGCTCACATATACCGAAAGGCTTGTTTCCCCGAAAAGATCGATCCCTGCGTTGCAGAATGCAGATACCGCCAGAAATATGGCATGCACCAGACCTTTTTTTATTCCAAATTCCGGTACAAAGCAAAACGCATACAGGACCGCACCGATTCCTTCTGCAAGAAACACGCATTTCACCACACTGCGGACTACAGCCACGACTCCACCCATTTCATCCAGGTTGTAGGATTCCTTGATGATCCGCCGGTTTTTCAGGGAAATTTTCCGCCGGAGGCTGATGAATATCATATTCGCCAGTGCGATCAGTCCGATCCCGCCGATCTGTATCAGGCACAGGATAACCGCTTTTCCAATGGGGCTCCACTGGACTGCCATAACAACTGTGGAAAGTCCTGTCACACATACGCTGGTCGCCGCTGTAAAAACAGCATCCGGGAAGGTAACAGCCTGCCCGGGTGCACTGCAGAACGGCATCCACAAAATAAGTCCACCTACAAAAATCACCCCCGCAAAGCCGAGGGCAATTATTTGTGACGTATTCAGTTTATGCAATCCGTCTGAAACTTTTTTTAAGTTCATAAATATCTTTATTTTCTGTAATTATGAGAAAGAGAATTGCAGACCTCCCACATGTAGGAATCTACATTCTTCTGCATTGCAAGAGCCTCATTGATGTCGAAATCGACAAACTCACCATGACGGTATCCAACCACACGGCTGCGTTTTCCGGCAACAAGAAGATCTACTGCAAGAGCACCCATCATGGACGCATATACACGGTCCTTACATGTAGGGCTTCCACCACGCTGCATGTGACCAAGGATCGTTGCACGTGTCTCGATACCTGTTGCAGCCTCGATACGCTTCGCCATAGCCTCTGAATGGCCGATACCCTCAGCATTTACGATGATATGGTGTTTCTTGCCTTTCTTACGGCTCTCTACGATATTGTCAATAAGCTTCTGCTCGTCGTAATCATATTTCTCCGGGATCAGGATATCCTCAGCACCGTTTGCGATACCGCACCATACTGCAAGGTATCCGGCGTTACGTCCCATAACCTCGATGATACTGCATCTCTCATGGGATGTGGATGTATCACGTACCTTGTCAATAGCTTCCATAGCTGTATTTACAGCAGTATCGAAACCGATGGTGTACTCGGTACATGCGATATCAAGGTCAATAGTTCCCGGCAGGCCAATGGTATTGATTCCAAGGTTCGCAAGCTTCTGAGCACCTGCGAAGGATCCGTCTCCACCGATAACAACAAGGCCGTCGATCCCATGCTTTCTGCAGATCTCTGCAGCCTGCTGCTGTCCTTCCTCTGTTCTCATCTCTGCACATCTGGCAGTATAAAGAATTGTTCCGCCTCGTTCAATCGTATCGGAAACGTCCCTTGCTGTCATATCTCTGATCTCTTCATTTAAGAGACCGCTGTATCCTTTATAGATTCCCTTTACGTTCAGTCCGCTGCTTAATCCTCTTCTGACAACAGCACGGATTGCAGCATTCATTCCAGGTGCGTCACCGCCACTGGTCAAAACGCCGATCGTTTTGATTTTGTTCTCTGCCATATTGTTATCCTCCATCTTATGAAACAACCTATTGTAATACACATATTCGGGTATAGTTTATAGCATTTTTATAAGTTTTTCAATACTCTCTCCACAATTTTAACATTGGAACTTCCATATTTTTTACACATGCGCTCCAGCCAGGAATCCTCGATATGGACCTGATAAGCAGGGGGAAGTTTCTTCATTGCCTTGACATCTTTGAGATAAATAACCACCGTGCTGTTTCCTCTGGATTCCATCAGATCGTCTACCAGACCGGTCTCGGCTTTTGCGTACTCTTCCCGGCTTTCAAACTGGAGCCACAGTTCTCTTGGCATATCATCAAAAAGACGGACCTTTTCCAGGATCAGCTTGCTGGCTTTGTCGTCTTCTGCGGATACTCTTCCCTGAATAAAGAGCCGGGCATCTTCATTCAGGAACATCTGGCATTTTTCGTAATCACGTGGAAATACCACAACCTCCACGGTGCCTACCAGATCTTCCACTGTAAGGAACGCCATTACCTTATTATTCTTTGTATATTTTATGGTTTTATCCGTGATCATTCCACCCACGATCACTTTCTGGTTATCGTAAACCTCCGGTATCCCTGTTTCATCATCCGGCTGAAAATCAGAAGTTTTTGCAGAGATCATTTTTTCCATCATATTCCGGTAACGCTCCAGCGGATGACCGCTGAGATAGATGCCGAGAACTTCCTTCTCAAAGGTCAGTATCGTCTCCTTCGGATATTCTGCTGCCTGCGGCATACGGATCTCAAATTCCTTTTTATCTTCTTCAGGCGCAATATCAAAAAGACTCAGCTGTCCCGCCATGGTATGCTTCTTATCCTGGTTGATACTGTCTATGATCTGCGTATAAACCGTCATTTTCTGATTCCGGTTTCCCTCCAGGCAATCCAGCGCTCCGGCCTTGATCAGATTTTCCACAACTCTCTTGTTGATCTGGTCGATATTTCGCTCAATAAATGTTTTCAGGGAGGTATATTCTCCGTGCTCCTCACGCTCCCGCACAATCCCCTCGATTACCGGACGGCCGATACTCTTGATGGCAGAAAGTGCATAACGAATGGAACCATTGTCAACAGAAAAGCCATAAACACCATGATTGATATCCGGCGGAAGGATCCGGATCCCCATCTGGCGGCATACAGAAATATACTCGGCAACCTTGTTCGGCATTTCCACAACGGATGTCATCAGTGCAGCCATAAATTCTACCGGATAATAATATTTGAGATATGCCGTCTGGTAGGAAACCACTGCATAAGCGGCAGCGTGAGACTTATTGAAGGCATACTTTGCAAAATCTGTCATCTCATCGTAGATCTTGTTTGCGATCTCCTCGGAAATACCATTGGCAATACATCCCGGTACTCCCTCTTCCACGTTTCCGTAAACGAAATTCTGGCGTTCTTTTGCCATAACAGAAGCTTTTTTCTTGGACATGGCACGGCGCACCAGGTCACTTCGTCCAAGGGTGTAGCCTGCAAGCTCACGGACGATCTGCATAACCTGCTCCTGGTATACGATACAGCCATAGGTCGGCTTCAGGATCGGCTCCATCTGCGGACAATCATAACGGATGGTATCCGGACGGTTTTTTCCACGGATGTACTGCGGAATGAAATCCATGGGACCCGGACGGTAAAGCGAAATTCCCGCGATCACGTCCTCAAGGCTCTGAGGCTTCAGCTCCTTCATGAAGCTTTTCATTCCGGCACTCTCCAGCTGGAACACGCCGTCAGTACGTCCTGTTCCGAGAGAATCCAGTACCTTTTTGTCGTTGTAATCGATCTTTTGCATATCCAGAAGCATACCGGTACTTTTTTCCACCATTTTCACAGCATTCTGGATAACCGTCAGGGTACGGAGGCCCAGGAAATCCATTTTCAGAAGTCCCAGCTCTTCCAGTGTTGTCATGGTAAACTGCGTGACAATGGAACCATCCTGTGCTCTGGAAAGGGGTACGTATTCCGATACATCCTTCTGGCTGATCACAACACCTGCCGCATGCATGGAGGTATGCCTCGGAAGCCCCTCCAGACGTTTTGCCAGATCGATCAGACGATGGATATCGTCCTGTTCCTCGTAAGCCTTGCGAAACTCCGGATTCATTCCCAGTGCCTTGTCAATGGTGATATTCAGCTCCTGTGGGATCATCTTGGCGATGGTGTCCACCTGGGCATAAGGCATATCCAGAACACGGCCTACATCACGAATGACACCGCGGGCTGCCAGTGTACCGAAGGTAACGATCTGAACCACGCAGTCATCACCATATTTTCTTCTTACATAATCAATAACCTCCTGTCTCCGTTCGAAGCAGAAATCCACATCGATATCCGGCATGGATACTCGCTCCGGATTCAGGAAACGTTCAAAGAGCAGATCATACCGGATCGGGTCCAGCTGGGTGATCCCAAGTGTATAGGCAACCAGGCTTCCTGCGGCAGAACCTCGTCCCGGACCGACCATGATATCGTTGTCCCTGGCATATTTGATAAAATCCCATACAATGAGAAAGTAATCTACATATCCCATGTTTTTGATCGTAGACAGCTCATAATCCAGGCGCTTTTTCAGCTCCTCTGTTACCGGATGATAACGCTGCTCAAGTCCCTCATGGCAAAGCTTGTTCAGATATTCCCAGGAGGTAAATCCGTCCGGCACATCATATTTCGGTAGCTTGGTCACACCAAATTCAATCTCCACATGACATCTCTCCGCGATCCTGTGCGTGTTTTCCAGCGCTTCCAGCGCATATGGGAAAAGCCTCGCCATCTCCTCCGGCGATTTCACATAATACTGGCCGCCCTCATAGCGCATTCTGTTCTCATCGCTGAGTTTTTTCTGAGTCTGCAGACAAAGAAGAACATCATGTGGTTCCGCATCCTCTGCCATAGTGTAATGCACATCATTGGTGGCAACCAGATCGATCCCCGTTTCTCTGTGCATACGGAGAAGCTGCTGGTTTACGGTCTGCTGCTCCGGGATCCCATGATCCTGAAGCTCCAGAAAGAAATTTCCTTTTCCGAAAATATCTTGGTAACGTAATGCCGCGATCTTGGCATCCTCATACATTCCACGTGCAAGATATCTGGCGACCTCTCCCGCCAGGCAGGCACTTAAGGCAATGATACCCTCATGATATTTTTCCAGAAGCTCTAGATCCACACGTGGCTTGTAATAAAACCCTTCCACAAATGCCTTGGATACAATTTTCATCAGGTTGCTGTATCCCTGATTATTCTCAGCCAGCAGGACCAGATGATAATAACGGTCATCCCCACTTCCCACTTCTCTGTCAAAACGGGAGCCCGGAGCCACATAAACCTCACATCCGAGGATCGGATTGATCCCGGCTTCTCTTGCAGCCCTGTAAAAATCGATCACACCATACATAACGCCATGATCGGTGATCGCCGCACTGTCCATACCCAGCTCTTTTACTCTGGCTACATATTCTTTGATCTTATTGGAGCCATCCAGAAGGCTGTATTCTGTATGGACATGTAAATGTGTAAACTCCAAATTTATTCTCCTTATCGTAAAAAACAGGGCTCCGGATCCTCCCCGCTCTGCACTTTTCTCTGAACGTGCCGGAGCGTGTCTGATCCGGAGCCGGTCAACACCTTGTTATTTTTTAATGTAGATCCTCTTGTCACGGATCTCTACTTTTCCTTCCTTCATCAGATGACCGACTGCACGCTTGAATGCGTTCTTACTGAGGCCAAACTCTCTCTTGATGACTTCCGGTGAGGCATGATCATCAAATGGCAGCACCCCTGCAAATTCCTCGATCACGCTGAATACGCTCTCTGCATCCTCATTGATCTGGATGTAAGCCTTCTGGCGGTCACTGACGTTCATCTTGCCATCCTCTTTCACCTCTGTGACACGAAGATCAAGAATAGCTCCCGGTCTGTACTTGCCTGTTGCCTCCCGTGCCGGGATCAGAGCGGAATATTTATCATCTACCGCAACAAAAACGCCGAAATTCCCACTGATCTCATAGACACGCCCCTTTACCGAATCTCCCGGTACATAAGGAGTTCTGGTGGAAAGATAATGATACACCTTCATGGTTGCACAGAGTCTGCTGCTCTTATCTACATAAAGTGCTACCAGACACTCCTCACCTTCACGGACCCGGTTGGTCTGCTCATGATACGGAAGAAGAAGATCCTTCTCCAGTCCCCAGTCAAGAAAAGCACCGATCCTGGTGACCTGTTTTACCTTAAGGACTGCTGTCTGTCCTACCTGAAGCATCGGCTCACGGGTAGTTGCGATCAGTCTGTCCTGGGAATCCTTATAGATGAATACTTCGATCTCATCACCTGCTTTGGTTCCTTCCGGTACCTGTTTGGACGGAAGAAGCACCCGCTCATTCTGAGGTGCGTTTCGGTCCTCTCCAAGATATATTCCGAAATCCACGGTTTTTACAACCAGTAATTTCTGTTTTTTACCTAATTCTATCATTCTTACTCCTGTTCCTTAAAACTATATATGATCATTTACTATTTGCTGTCTGTCCTGCATTATAACATAAGAGAATTATTATAGAAAGCACAAAAAAGGCAGCTTCGGAAATTTCTTTCCGTCACTGCCTTTTATTTGCCATTCATGGGGGAATCTGCCCCCACATTGGGTCAGTCTGTTATTCTGTTGGTTTCTCAACCGGCATCGGATTCATCATTTTAATGACAAAAAGTACGATCAGCATCAGCACGATTCCCACCGGAAGAGCGATCCATGCTGTTTTTACAAAGCCTGCAACAATATAAGTTACAAAGGATACTGCCGCAGCCAGGATCGCATACGGAAGCTGTGTGGAAACGTGAGTCACATGATCACACTGTGCTCCTGCGGAAGCCATGATCGTTGTATCGGAGATCGGTGAGCAGTGGTCTCCGCAAACTGCACCTGCCATGCAGGCGGACATGGAAATGATCATCATCTCAGGACTGGATTTCTCAAATACCGCAACAACGATCGGGATCAGGATACCAAAGGTTCCCCAGGAAGTACCGGTAGCAAATGCAAGTCCACATCCAACCAGGAAAATAATGGCCGGAAGGATAACTTCAATACCACCGGCAACAGAACGCATTGCTTCTTCTACGAATACCGCTGCACCAAGTGAGTCTGTCATAGCCTTCAGTGTCCATGCAAAGGTCAGGATCATGATCGCCGGTACCATAGCCTTGAAGCCTTCCGGGATGCATCCCATACAGTCTCTGAAATTGACCACACGGCGGATCATATAGAAAATAATGGCAAACACCAGACCAAAAGCACTTCCCATTGCAAGGCCTGTAGAGGCATCACTCTGTGAAAATGCGGTAACAAAATCTGTTCCGCTGAAAAATCCTCCTGTGTAGATCATACTGATGACACAGCAGATAACAAGCACAACGATCGGGATCACAAGATCGATCACCTTTCCTCTCGGATTCGGTGTCTCATCATCCGTTGCATTCTCATACGGTCTTGCAGATGTTGTATAAAGATCTCCGTTCAGAGCATTGATCTCATGTGTTCTCATGGCACCAAACTCGGTTTTCATCAGTACCATGCCAACCATCATTACAATAGTAAGGATCGCGTAAAAGTTATACGGGATGGTTCTTACAAAAATCGAAAGTCCATCCTGTCCCTTTACGAATCCGCTGACTGCTGCTGCCCAGGATGAGATCGGTGCGATGATACATACCGGAGCGGCTGTTGCATCGATCAGGTATGCAAATTTCGCTCTGGATACGTGATGTCTGTCAGTTACCGGACGCATAACGCTTCCTACTGTCAGGCAGTTAAAATAATCGTCAATGAAGATCAGGATTCCAAGGATGATCGCTGCAAGCTCTGCACCCACACGCGTGTGGATCTTTTTGCTGGCCCATCGTCCGAATGCGGCGGAGCCGCCGGCCTTGTTCATCATACATACCACAGATCCCAGGATTACCAGGAAGATCAGGATACCTACGTTATAGCTGTCAGAAAGAACCTTGATGATTCCTCCCTCAAAAATCTGTGTTACCGTTCCTTCAAATTTAAATCCGGAATAGATCAGTGCTCCTACTACAATTCCCACAAACAGAGAACTGTATACTTCTTTTGTGATCAGTGCAAGGACGATCGCAACAAGAGGTGGAAGCAGTGCCCAGATCGTTGCATACAGAGCAGGCTGGTAAGTCTCCTCCGCATCCGCAGCCAGCACAGTCAGGGGACTTGCCAGTGCGCCCATGAATACCATTGCCATAACAGACAATGCTGTTCCTGCTTTTTTACTCATTTTTCTCCTCCCTTTTCGGGGACAAAAAAACGGAGGCTGTCTCTTCTTAAGAACACCTCCGGTTAAATAATCCTTATTTAACTAATAGCCCGTCAGAAAATCTCCATTCAGCATATTAAATGCAGATCTCCCGAAGTGCTACCGATAGCGCTCCACATCCGTGACAGTACAACGCATATTCTGCGTTATCCCAGCGCCCTGTCATCTGGCCTTCCAGAGCACTTCGGCAGATTTTCCTTTCTTTATGAACAGCCTGCCAGGGCCTTGCATCCATAAATACTGATAAAATCCGCGCCTCTATCTTCTTATCCGTGACCGTTTGCCCTCCGCAGGACTTCCCGGCCATCTTTTTTTCTTTATACTGTAGCAGTTTCCGACATAAATATCAAGTAGTTTACACAGATTCCTGCCATTCAGACCAATATTGTTACTTTTCACTCCGTTTTCAGTAACACGCTTCGCGGAATATTACCAGCGAACTGTAATCCAATATTGCCTTATTTACTGCTCATTCAGCAGCCACTTCACATCCACTCCCAGCACCTTTGCAAACACCCGCAGTTCATAATCTGCTACAAAACGTTCTCCTCCTTCGATCCGGCTGATACTGTCACGCTCCAGCATCACTCCTTCCACCTGCATTTTTGCTGCCAGCGCAGATTGCGACATCCGTTTCATATTCCTCATCTGGCGTATTTTTTCTCCGGAAACGTTCTTTTTTCCCTGATAAGTGTATATTTTCATCCTGCCACCTATTTTAATAAATGTGTTAATGTTCTGCATTTTTCTTGACATTAGCATATATTTCGGCGGCACCTGTGTTAAAGGTCAGCAAATCTGACATTTTCTGCATTTTTCGACAAAAAATGCCGCGGTACTGTTCCGCGGCATTTCCACTCAAGCGGATATTGACGATCCACCATCGGGTCAAACTGTTTTTTCTTCTGATCAGTCTTCCTGTCCTACCTGACCATAATATGCATTTGCACCATGTTTTCTGTAGTAATGCTTATCCTGAAGCTCCTGCGGTGCCGGTTTTACATCCGGATTGATCAGCTCGCAGCGAGATGCCATCTTGGCAACCTCCTCAAGAACAACTGCGTTATGAACTGCCTCATGAGCATCCTTACCCCAGGTAAAAGGTCCGTGGTTCTTACACAGCACAGCCGGTACTGCTTCATAATCTTTGTTTTTGAAATAATCAGCAATAAGAACTCCCGTGTTCTTCTCATATGCCTCTTCGATCTCTCTTTTGGTCAGATTACGCACACATGGTACTTCTCCGTAAATATAATCTGCATGTGTGGTTCCATAACACGGGATCGATCTGCCTGCCTGCGCCCAGCTTGTTGCCCAGGATGAGTGGGTATGTACGATACCGCCGATATTCGGAAACGCTCTGTAAAGAACTGCATGTGTCGGTGTATCAGAGGATGGATTGTATCTTCCTTCTACTTTATTTCCATCAAGATCTACCACTACCATATCTTCCGGTGTCAGCTTGTCATAATCCACACCACTTGGCTTGATCACAAAAAGTCCCTGCTCCCTGTCGATCCCGCTGACATTTCCCCATGTAAAGGTAACAAGACCATATTTTGGCAGATCCATATTTGCTCTGTAAACTTCTTCTTTTAATTTTTCAAGCATAGCGCGCCCTCCTTTTACGGTATAGTTGTTTCAAAAACGATGTACTAATCTCTACCGCCTATATTTATTTTGTAAACTCAACTACTGCGTAAGGTTCTTTATCCTCCGCGTTGAGAACTACAGCTTCTTTATTTTCTGTCATATATACTTCCGGAATGATAACATTATCCAGTACTGCCTGACGTTTATATTCAGCACGAAGCTGACCAACTTTAAAATCCTCAGGCAGATGATCCGCTGCCATCCGGATATACTGACAGTTGTTCACATGATGATTGGTGTCCAGATGATGCTTCTGTACGGAAAAAGCATTCTGCACTTCCCGTTCCTTCGGAAGCGCGATCTTTCTTGGTGCATAATCCATCTCTATTTTTTCGCCCAGATCATAGGGATCTGTATCTGCCGGTGTTAGCTTTTCCGGAAGACCGGTTTCTGTATTGATAAAGGACCAGTAGGAATTGGCCCATGCCAGCTTCTCACCATCCATTGTCTCAAGAATAAAATTACGCATTCCGATAAATCCACGGAATCCATAAGGAATTGTTGTTACTTTTATATTTTCACCAAGCTTCGGATATCGCTTCACGATCACCTGCCATGCAGAAAGTACCCAGGCTCTTTTCTGTTCCTTTAATACTTCCATACCGACTCCTGTCTGCTCGGATTCAAAGGTACAACAATCCTGAAAATAATCCAGAACTCCCGGCAGCGTTAGACATCCATCTTCTCCGATCTCACTGAATCTTACTCGACTCTCAAAACTGTAACTCATTCATGCCTCCTGTCATACTGTCTATACTTTATTGTAACACTTGGCAGGAAGAAACGCACTTGTTTTTTTTGGGGCGCAGCGGATTGCGAATATCTTCTTATTTTTGAGTACAAAAAAAGTACCTCGCAACTGAGGTACTTAAGAAGCAGGGCTACAAGGATTCGAACCTTGAACTGACGGAGTCAGAGTCCGTTGCCTTACCGTTTGGCGATAGCCCTATGTGTTTTGTTTTTCGCTTGCCTTATCGCTTGCGACGGATGTTATTATATAACAGCTTTTTTGAAATTGCAACCCCTTTTTTTAATTTTTTTTATTTTTTTTCAAAATTTCTTAAACTGCTGTTAAAACTCCTTATTATATGCGGGTTTACGCAGTAAAAAAAATTTTACAATCCACTCCTTTGTGTTATAATAAGCCGTATAATAAAAAGAGCGGAAACAACCGTGTATTTCCCTCCGGTCACAATATCCGGAGGCATCCAAAGGAGAACGCTATGCGAGCAAATAACCTTACTCTGCTCACGGACCTCTATGAGCTTACCATGATGCAGGGATATTTCAAAAACCCTACCAACCAGACCGTTGTCTTTGACATGTTCTACCGCAACAATCCGTGTGATGGCGGTTTTGCCATCTGTGCAGGACTGGAGCAGATGATCGAATACATCGAAAATCTCCGTTTCTCAGAAGAAGACATTACCTATCTGAGAAGTCTTGGCATCTTTGAGGATGATTTCCTTGAGTATTTGAGCAACTTCAGATTCACCGGTGATATCTACGCAATTCCGGAGGGAACCGTGATCTTCCCGAGAGAGCCGATGGTCAAGGTTATCGCACCGATCATGGAAGCTCAGCTTGTAGAGACGGCCATCCTGAACATTATGAACCATCAGAGTCTTATTGCCACTAAGGCAGCACGTGTATGCCATGCAGCCAAGGGCGATCCCATCATGGAATTCGGTCTTCGCCGTGCCCAGGGTCCGGACGCCGGGATCTTCGGTGCCAGAGCTGCAGTGATCGGCGGATGTGCCGGTACTTCCAACGTACTGACCGGCCAGATGTTTAACGTTCCGGTTCTCGGAACACATGCTCATTCCTGGATCATGAGTTTCCCGGATGAGTACACTGCCTTTAAGACCTATGCGAGACTTTACCCGAATTCCTGTACTCTTCTGGTTGACACCTACGATGTCCTGAAATCCGGTGTTCCCAATGCAATCCGTGTATTTGAAGAGATGCGTGAGGAAGGTATCCAGCTGAAGAACTATGGAATCCGTATCGACAGCGGTGATCTTGCATATCTTTCCAAAAAAGCTTACAAGATGCTGGCTGCTGCCGGTTTCGATGATGCTACCATTTCCGCATCCAGCGATCTTGATGAATATCTTATCGAAAGCCTGAAGGCCCAGGATGCCAAGATCAATTCCTGGGGCGTCGGAACCAAGCTGATCACAGCCGATAACAATCCGGCATTCGGCGGCGTATACAAACTTGCCGCTGTAAAGGACGCTGACAGCGATGCCTTCCAGCCGAAGATCAAGCTTTCCGAAAACACAGAAAAGGTTACCAACCCGGGCAACAAGACTGTATACCGTATCTACAGCAAGAAGACCGGCAAGATCAAGGCCGATCTGATCTGCCTTGCAAATGAGAAATTCGATCCGGAAGAAACTATGGTGATCTTCGACCCGGTTGACACCTGGAAAAAGACCAAGGTTCTTGGCGGAACCTACGAACTCCGTGAGCTCCTTGTTCCGGTAATTAAAGATGGTAAGAGTGTTTACAAGTCTCCATCTGTCATGGAACTCCGCGACTACTGCAAACAGGAGCAGAACACACTGTGGGATGAATCCAGACGTTTCGTTAATCCGCAGAAGGTTTATGTAGATCTCTCCCAGTCACTCTATGACATGAAGAAGGCTCTCCTGGAAGAAATGAGTGAAAAAGAGCTCTGATAAACAGAAATAAGCATTCATAAACCCTCCTTTCTTATCATAAGCTTATGGATAAGGAAAGGAGGGTTTTTATTGCACAGAGAATTTTATACCCGGCTGATCAGTAGGGAGCATCCTCTACCGGAAGCCTTTGTGCCGGAACATCTCATCGATATCGGACTTCCATTTGAAGCAGCACCGGGAGATCCGAAGCGACTTCTGGAGTATCAGGCTGCAAAAGCCGCTTCCCAGCTTTTCCATGCCTGTCACAGATGCGGTCTGAACCTGTGGGCAGTTTCCGGATATCGTTCCTACCAGCGACAGAAGGAGCTTTTTACAGGAAGTCCTTTCGTTGCAGAGCCAGGAACAAGTGAGCACCAGAGCGGACTTGCTCTGGATGTATCCTGCCCTTCCATCCATATGGAGCTCTCCGAAAGGTTTTCCGCAACAGGAGAAGGCCGCTGGCTGAAAAAGAACGCTCCGCTCTATGGTTTTATCCTCCGGTACCCAAAAAGCAAAGAGGAGATCACCGGCATCCCTTACGAGCCATGGCACATCCGCTATGTGACCAAACCTCTGGCTTCCTGGCTCACTATCACAAATCTGACTCTGGAAGAATACCACTGCTTTCCTTCCCGGTGTCCGCACCCTCCCTGATCTGCAGCTCCTGGCATCTACATCTGATGTTTATATCTTGATCTGCACACATTTTTCTGTACATCTGATGCACTTTTACTGCTCCATCTGTCTGCCAAGAAAACCGGCTGCTGTGCGGACAAGGGCACGTTCTGTGTCTCCCAGTGCTGTTTTTTCACTTTTAGTCAGAAGGATCACTGCTCCAATGGCGTCACTCGCACACAGGATCGGCTGTATCATTTTCTGGCAAAATGAATCCATAGCGTCGGAAATGACTGATATATTTTCCCTGCTGTCCTGACTGACCATTCTGCCTTTCCTGCCGGCAATGACTGCATCCAGATCAGAACTGATCTCTTTTCCTTCCAGTTCCCGGCTTCCGCTGCCGCATGCCGCCACGACCTGATCACGATCTGTAATACAGGCAGTCAATCCGGTGGTCTGTACCAGCGCTTCCGCATATTCCGCAGCAAACGTATTCAGCTCTCCAATGGGCGAATATTTTTTCAGGATGATCTGTCCTTCCCTGTCTGTAAAAATCTCCAGTGGCGTTCCTTCCTTGATCCGCAGTGTCTTTCGTATCTCTTTTGGAATCACAACCCTGCCCAGATCATCGATCCTGCGAACAATTCCCGTTGCTTTCATCTTCCTGAATTCCTCCTGTATTTTCTGTTCATTGTACATCAATGTTATGTTAACTATTTGTTTTTCATATGGTTATTATGCGAAAAACTGGGAGAAATATGCATAAAAATCTCTTATTTATCTGTCGCAGGAGCCGCATTGTCGTATGCCTGCTGCAGAAATAAATCCTGATAAAATTTTTTTCGAAAATAGGGGTTGCATTTTTGAATAATAGTGGTATAGTATTCGTATACTTGATATGTAGTTTTGAATACTACATGTTATTTTATTAGTTTCTACATTATTACATCGTAAACTGTCGCAATGATCCGTCATTGATGAACTGATCTTGAAGTTGTCCATATGATATAAACAGCAGATTTTTTTGCAGGAGGTGTTTTTATATGAAATTTAAATTAAAAGATCCGGGAAGCGCCATAACCCACGGAATCGGCATGCTTCTTGCCGTGGCCGGAGCCACTCCGCTGATCGTGAAGGCGGCCAGAAGTGCAGATGTTCTCCATGTTTTTGCAGTAAGTGTTTTTATCCTTACCATGATCCTTCTTTACCTGGCAAGCACACTTTACCATTCCGTAAGCTCCACAGCCAAGGTGAACCGCCGTCTGAAAAAAATGGATCACATGATGATCTTCGTGATGATCGCCGGCAGCTACACTCCTGTATGCCTGATCGTTCTCCACGGACGCACCGGCTATATCCTCTGTGCCCTCGTATGGACCGTTGCCATCATCGGAATGATCCTCAAGGGCTGCTGGATCAACTGCCCAAAATGGCTTTCCTCTGTGATCTACATTGGAATGGGCTGGCTGTGTGTACTTGCTTTTGTTCCGATCTTCCACAATCTGCCCCGTGCAGGCTTCGGATGGCTCCTTGCCGGCGGCATCATCTATACCATCGGCGGTGTGATCTATGCGCTAAAGCTTCCGATCTTCAATGCGAAGCATAAGAATTTCGGCTCCCACGAAGTATTTCATGTCTTTGTGATGCTGGGAAGTGTGTGCCATTTTGTTGTAATGTATTTCTTTGTAGCCGGTATGGCGATCCACTGAGTTACTCTGTGATCAGATAGATAACAATCTCACCTTTCGGATACCTTAAAAACTTAAAGCCCCGGAACACGGACAGACCTCAGGAAGTCGAAGTTATAACTTCTCTGAAGCTGCCTCGTGTTCCGGGGCTTCTTATTATGCCTGATCCAGCCTGTGATCCCGATGATCTCAGCCGATGGTCAGTGTGGAAAGACCACTGCAGGTGACATGCTCCCCCCACTTAAATCTTACGATTTTGAAGTGGGGGCTTCCTGCTCGATTACCCTTTAGGGCAAAGCTAAAACAGGCTATCCCCGCGTGTCCCGCGGTTTTGTTTTTTATGTTTATCCGGTTACGGATTTTTTTCTTGTGCCGTCAGGCACATTCTTTATAGATTCTTTTTCCTTCTTCACGGATGTTGACTGCTGCATTCACATCCCGGTCCATCCTATTTCCACATTCACAAACATACATTCTATCCGACAATGCCAGTTCCTTTTTCTTATGTCCGCATACACTGCAGATCTTGCTGGATGCAAAATAACGGTCTACTTTTATAAGATGTTTTCCACATTCTTCCAGCTTGTATCCCAGCATGAACAGAAACTGCCCGTACCCGTTATCCTGCACACCTTTCCCAAGGTGCAGCCCTCCGGACATTCCCTTCAGATTCAGATCTTCCACACATACTGCATCATATCTTTCCGCAAGCTCCCTACTGAGCTTATGCTGGAAATCTTTTCTCTGATTCTTTATCTTTTCATGACATAAAGCTACCCTTTTTTTCTGTTTCTGATAGTTCCGGCTTTCTTTTTCACAGTGGGAGAGCTTTCTCTGTTCTCTTGCAAGTTTTTTCTCTGCTTTTCTGTAAAACATAGGGTACCCGGCTCTTTCTCCTGTAGAAAATACACACATTCCATGCATGGCAAAATCGATCCCAAGAAATCTCTCTGCCGGTCTTTTTTCCACTGTTTGGTTCTCACAGCAGAACAAAAGGCTGGCAAAATATTTCCCGGATGGCTCACGGCTCACAGTTACAGACTTCAGTTTCCAGTCTGATGGAATCTGACGGTGAAGTTTTATCCTTATGACGGACATCTTTGGAAGCTTCAGATGGGTATCCTGCAAAAGGATATTTCCGTTTAGTGCATTGGTCGTATATGAATTTCTTGCATGCTTCTTTGATTTATAACGTGGAAATCCGCAGGCTGGTTCCCGAAAAAACTTCCGGAACGCACTTTCCAGATGCAGCTGCGCATTCGCCAGGGCAAGGGAATCCACCTCTTTCAGCCATGGATATTCCTTTTTATATCCGGCCGGTGTGTTCCGGAGCATCTTTTTTTCTTTCTGGTAATAGCTGATCTTATCTGCAAGCATCTGGTTATAGATAAAGCGGCTGCAGCCGATTGTTTGCTCTATCTGAACTCTCTGCTCTTTATTTGGATAGATCCTTATTTTTACGGCGCGGTTCATTCTTCTCACCCTGGCTTTCTATATACTGCCGTATCGTTTCAATCGTTGCTCCGCCTGCACTGAGCAGACCGAAGATCTGACCCCAGAATGCATCTTTCATGGTCTAACTCCATTATATTTATCATCCTTTTTCTTATATCGACGGATATGTATTTATGAACTAATTGTTCTTTTCAGTATACTACATCAGGGAAGAGAGAACAAGTGTTTCTTTTATACTATAGAGATTTTTTTGAGCAGATATGCTCAGATGTGCAATTCATCTCACCACCTGAAGAGGTGGGAGAATTCTTGCTACATTTGTTAAAATGGCTGATCGTATTGTACTGGTTTCTCAATCTTCTCTGCTGTCTGATAATAGCCAGGGCTTTTCACAACATTTCTCTCAGAGAAAAAAGACACGAACTGTTGGTTCAGCAGATGAGTTTTCTTCAGAAACAGCTGGAATATACAACCGAAATGGAACAAGAATATCAATCTGTGCGAAAATGGAATCACGATATGGAAAACCATCTCTTTTCACTGAATTATCTGATCCGCACCCAAAAATATCTTGAGGCAGATGTATATCTGGAAACAATTCTTTCAGAACTTCCGCCGGAAAAGAGGACTTTATGAAACGAGGCTTTACTATTCTTTTTATAGAACTTTTCTGTGTTCAGGCATCTCTTTTCCTGGGAGCTTTGCTACAGGAATATGCTCTGTTCTGACAGATAATGCTTCTCTTTTTTCTGGCCCTCACTTACCGCAGGATCTACCTTCTTGCCAGACGATCGCTCAAAAATGCTCAGGAAGAGGCAAAATTTCAGACTCTTAAGAAACAGGAACAGTTACAGAAAGAACAGGAGCAGCTGTTTGTTTCCAGAAAGCAGGAGACTCTGGAATTCCAGCAGTCTACCACCCGGAAACTTGAGACACTTCAGAATTACCTGAAAACGAACGAATATGATAAAATCCAGAACTACCTGCCAGCCATCACCGATGATTTTCAGAGAGAACGTTTCCATCCCATCTGTCAGGACAGCCTGATCAACGCCATCCTTGCGGACAAAAGATTTCTTGCCATGCAGAAAAATATCAAAGTTACCTACGAGGTTCTTCTTCCGGAGAAATCCAATATTCCCTCTTCGGAACTGAGCAGTATATTTTTCAACTTGTTGGATAATGGAATCGAAAGCTGCAACACTTCCGGTTCTGAAGCACCGTTTATCTCTGTAACGTCAAAAATGTCCGCCGGTTTTCTTACTGTCCACATGCAAAACAGCAAAGATCCGGAAAAACCATTCGACCACAAAACATCAAAAAAAGATATCCTCAACCATGGATTCGGCCTGTCCATAATTGAATATATCTGTGAAAAAAATGATGGCAGCTGTCAGTGGATCGACAATGGGGATACCTTTGATTCAGTTGTTATGCTGAGATACCAATAAGATTCAGCAGAACATACATATCCTTATCTTTCAGTTCCGCTACATAATGCTCCACACATTTGAAGCCTTTTGAAATATCAAAATGTTTATCAAAATTCAAAACCTCATCAGCTCCAGCTTCTTCTCCCTGGTCAGCTGCTTAATCCGGTACTCCCGGCTCATGGCCTCTTCCCTTGTGGCAAAGCCCTCATAATACACCAGCTTCACCGGCCGCTTGGCCCGGGTATATTTGGCACCTGACTTGCCTTCATTGTGCGCTTTCATCCGCCTGGCAAGGCAGTTTGTCCAGCCGGTGTAGAGCGTGCCGTCTGCACACTGCACGATATATGTATAGTTCATTGCAGCCTCCTCTTCTGTAAAAATTTATGCAATGCAATGCCAATATGCCAGTACATCTTCAGTAACATCACCCCGGATATTTACCTTCCTGTAAAACAAATATCTGAACACTTTTCTGGACAGTGTAATCTGTCTTCCGTGATATTTCCTCTCCTGTAAAGCAAACATCCAGTCAGCAGCATTTCTTCTATGTAAAGACAGCCACCAACATTTCTTCAGCAGCCATCCTTCTATACTCAAGCAGCCGGCACAATTCATGTATTTCACTTACATCAAAAAATAAAGCAGGCTGGGATTCCGGCTGCGGATTTTCCCACCTGCTTTATTATACGGTCATTTCTTATTTCTGTGAATATGGAATTCACTGCATAGCTACTCTATAGGTATTCGTATTCTGATCTTGCTGTATTTCCCAATCAATCAATAAGCTCTGCCTACTCCATCACATAATTCTTCAGCACATAAATCTTCCCATCACACTCCACAGCCTCCACCTTCACAGTCTGTTCCTGCGTTTCCGGATAATATCTGGAAGAGAAAACAACCTCTCCGCCATTCACATAGATTTCCACAGCTGTAGTATCCGCAAGAACTCTGATGCTTTCGATCACACCGGACGGAACATGCGCCTTACGTACTTTACGTCCGGCACCGGCCTTCTCGGAGAGAGTTAAGATCACATCTCCGTCCTGATATTCCAGGAAGAGATTTTCCCCAAGGCTTACTTTACCCTGCTCACCTTTTACCTGAACATCCAGATCAAACGGTCCATTCACCGGAATCTCCGCACTGGAACCGCTGACAGAAACGCCAGCCTTTCTCAGCCCGTTCAGTTCTTCCACCGGATACTGATAAAGCATTCCGTTTTTATACGTAACTTCCCTTGGAACAGTCAGGCAATGCTGCCAGCCTTCGCTCTCTGCTGTAGGATTCACATACTCCTCATCTGCATCCGGCATTCCCATCCAGCCGATCAGGATCCGTCTGCCCTTTCCATCCTGGAATGTCTGGGGTGCATAGAAATCAAAGCCGTGGTCCCATTCCCGGAAAGCTTTTTCCTCCGGCTTTCCAGCCTTCAGGATAAAGTATCCGGACTGATAGATGTTCTGAAAACGGAACTCTTCTCTGGTCAGTCCCTGGGGAGATACAGAAAGCACCTCCTGTCCCTCAAGAGTGAAAAAATCCGGGCACTCCCACATGTATCCGAATGCCTTCTCCGTAGTAAGCTCACCGTCAAATTTCCAGTTCTTCAGATCTTCGGATCTGTAAAAAAGTACGGCGCCATGGTCGCTTTTCTGACGGCCGCCAAGGATCATCCGGTACTCTTTCCCCTCCTTCCAGACCTTCGGGTCACGGATGTGGCAGGTGTAATTCTCCGGATAATCCTCACAGGAAACTGCAACCTCCTTTGTTCCGAAATGAAGGCCGTCCGCACTCTCCACATGAAGAGTGCTGGACTGCCTTCCGTTATTGATATAATCATAATCTCCATCCATCTTGATGTTTCCTGTGTAGAAAAGATGAAGCTTATCTTTCTCCGCAATGGCAGAGCCTGAGTAAACACCATGACAGTCATAAATGCTGTCCGGCAGAAGCGGAACCCCTTCATATCTCCAGCTGATCATATCTTCACTGGAGTAATGTCCCCAGAATTTCAGTCCACCGTTGGCCTCAAACGGAGAATACTGGAAAAACACATGATATCTTCCCTTGTACCAGCATAATCCGTTCGGGTCATTGAGCCATCCCACAGGCGGCATCAGATGATGGGTCAGACGGTTTGTCTGCATCGTCCTTCCTACTGCTGCCGTTTCCTCGATTTTTCGCACTTCCTCCGCAAGGACCTTGGTCAGAGAACTCATTTTATTTTACCTCCAGTACTTCAGAACTATTATTTACTGTTCCTTCTGCAAGCATTTTTACTTCTTCATAATCATCGGTATTGGTTACGATCAGCGGTGTGGTCACCTCATAGCCGGCTGCCTTAATAGCATCCATATCAAAAGTGATCAGTGTCTGGCCTTTTTTGACCACGTCACCGTCCTTTACATGAGCGGTGTAGAATTTACCGCCAAGTTCAACGGTGTCAACGCCGATATGGATCAGCAGCTCCAGACCACTTTCTGTTGCAAGCCCGATGGCATGCTTTGTATCAAAAATTGTAGAAACCGTAGCATCACAGGGTGCTTTTACTTCACCTTTGGACGGAATCACTGCCATGCCCCTTCCAAGGACTTCAGATGCAAAGGTTGCATCCTTTACTTCTGAAAGCGGGATCGCAGTTCCCTCAAGCGGGCTGTAGAGGATCTGTGCACCTGTCTCTGAAGTTTTCTCCTGGGCAATTTCTGCCGGAGCATCTGATTTTTTCTCTGCTTCAATATTTTTCTCAGCTGTTTCCTGTACCTCATCCTTATATCCGAACATCCAGGTAAGCACAAAAGCCACACCAAATGCGATGGCAAACATCAGGATATAACCAACTGGATTATTCAGGCACAGCAGGATTCCGAAGATACCGGTAACACCTGTTCCTGTGGCACCAAGACTGCTAATGGAGGCAAAAAGTGCTCCGCATGCACCACCCAGGCAGCCCATGATAAACGGCTTTCCGAAGCGGAGGTTTACACCGAAGATTGCCGGCTCTGTGATTCCCATGCATGCGCTTAAGGCAGAAGGAACAGCCATGGATTTGATCTTCTGATTTCTGGATTTCAGCCCTACAGCAAGAGCTGCACCACCCTGTGCAATGTTAGCTGCAGATGCAAGTGGCAGCCAGTAGGTAACGCCGAATTTGGCCAGCTGTCCAAGGTCAATGATAGTGTACATGTGATGAACACCGGCAACAACAGTCGGTGCATAAAAGGCACCCATGATAAAGCTTCCGATTCCAAATGGCAGTGCGATCAGCCACTGGATCCCATCCAGAAGTCCGTTCTCAACAGCTACGAAGATCGGTCCGATAATGGAAAGTGTAAGATAACCGGTTACAAAAACACTGACAAGTGGTGTTACAAAAAGATCGAACATTGCAGGTACGATCTTATGAAGTCTTTTCTCGATCTGTGCCAGTACCCATACTGCAATGATAACCGGGATCACATGTCCCTGATATCCCACCATGTCAATGGAGTAAAGTCCAAACCATACCTTCTGCGTTGCCTGCACACCCTCTGTTGCAACAGTCCAGGCATTCTGCAGATTTGGATGGATCATGATCATACCGATAACCGCACCCAGATAAGGGTTGGCACCGAATACCTTCGCACCACTGTAAGCGATAAGGATCGGCAGAAATGTATACGCTGTGTTACTGAAAAGCTGTGCAAATACATAAATGGAACCATTGGTGTTAATATTCAGGAAGCCGTTGTTTACCATGAAGTTCAGGGCTTCCATGATTCCCATCAAAAATCCGCTGGCTACGATAGCTGGGATGATCGGGACAAAAATATCTCCCAGTGTCTTGATCAGTCTCTGTATTGGATTAGCCTTGGATGCTGCCACCTTCTTAAGCTCATCCTTACTACTCTCTGATATTCCGGCGATCTGGATAAATTCATCATAAACCTTGTTTACAACTCCTGTTCCCAGGATGATCTGCATCTGTCCCTGTGCGAAAAACACGCCCTTCACACCGTCGATGTTCTCTACATATTCCTTATCCGCCTTGTCATTATCCGCAATGACCAGACGAAGCCTTGTTGCACAGTGCGCCGCGGAAATGATGTTTTCTTTCTTTCCTACATGATCATAGATTTCCTGTGCTGTCTTTCTGTAATCCATGTCCTTCCTCCTTTTCTGCTACTGTTCCCGGACAGTCATCTCTTTCTGCTTTCCCTTTCTTCGGATCAGATCTGTCTGTTCTTTCTTCAGCTTCCCGGGATTTATTATCTCTGATCCATTGTTTTTTATTTATTTATGAGATTGATTTCATATATCCATTCATACAGGGAACGGTAATCTTTCCATTTTTTTAAGCTTTTTGATAATTTTAACACTTTTCAATGGTTTGTTTTATGTTGTTGCTCGCGCTCTTATGTGGAATCGTTCTCATATCTTACTTGTATTATAACTACTGCATTATTATTTGTAAATCCGCAACATCGCACAAATTTCTTCGGTCAAAATTGTACATATTCCATAAGAACAGATGCAAGACAGACAAACCAGTCAAGGTATCGCAGAAAAAATCTGGCATTTTTCTGTGTTTGCTCAGCCATAACACAGCACCACACAAAAAGAAGCAGGTCTTTTTCTCCCAAAAGATCTGCTCCTGTTCCACAATAACTTATAATTTCTTCCTCTGTCTGCGAGGATATTCTCTGTTACCTGTGAGATTCCCGTTCCACAAGCTCACATCCCATTTTTATTTCCTTGCTGATCCCGGTATCGTTCTCAATAAGATCAGCCAGCATGGCTGCTGCCTCCATTCCGCTGGTCTTATAATAAAAATGTACCGTTGTCAGCTTCGGTTCCACGATCTTACCCGGAACTCCATCCCCGATCCCTGCGATCTGAACATCCTCGGGAATGCGAAGCCCGATCTCCTTCAAATAAGTCATGGCTCCCACCGCCATAGTATCCGTAGCACACACAAGAGAATCTATGGAAGGCTCCTCCTCAAAAAGCTCCTTCGCCATCTCATACCCGGAATCCATGGTAAAGCTTCCGATCTTCATCCTCTCCGGCACGACCTCCAGCTTAGCTTTATGGATAGCATCCATAAAACCCTTTTTCCTACAGGCACCAACTGCCTCGTCCTTATCTGTAACGCCGATATAGGCAAACTTTTTCCCCTTCTCCGCCAGCTTCTCCGTGACCTGAAAAGCTGCTTTATGATCATCCTGATAAATACATGGATATCCGTCCAGATGCTGTCCCAGGATCACGATCGGTACCTTATAATCCTTCAGCATCTGTTTATGCTTTCTGGTAAACATGGTAGCAATGAAAACCACTCCGTCCACCTGACGTTCTTTAAACAGAGAAAGGTATTTCAGCTCTTCTTCCACATCATTATTGGTATTGGCCAGAATAAGCTGATATCCTCTCCGTGTAAGAATATCACTGATCCCTGTCACCTCACGGCTTATGGTATCTGAATTGATCTTTGGAAGGATGACACCGATGAGACTGGTTTTTTTGGTCCGCAGTGTCTGTGCCTGGGAGGATGGCTGATATCCTGTCTCCTGGATCACCCTGCGGATGACTTCCTTTTTTTCACTGCTGACATATCCATTATTCAAATATCTGGATACCGTAGCTCTGGAAACTCCGGCAAGCCTGGCTATTTCATTAATGTTCATAACTTATGTACCTCTTCTTTTGTCCTGTTATATCCGTCCTTGTATGCATATTTATAATATAGATTATACACGGTTTCTTTCCGGTAAAAAAGCTTCTTTTCCTATGTAAATGGAAATTTTTGGTTAATGTTCACTCCGTTCTCAGTAGCATGCTTCACAAGGCAGGGGATACGGGATGCATATACCTCCCATCCCGTATCCTCCATACTCTGTTTCTAAAAATCTCCCCGGCATATCTGTTTTTCGGTTTTCCCTGTCATTCCAGATATTCAAACGGATCTACCGGCACGCCATCCTTTTTCATTGCAAAATAAAGATTCGGGCCTTCTACAGAATAATATTTGGTAGGTGCACTGATATTTCCGATCACTTCACCCTCCTTTACTGTGTCGCCTTCTGCCACAGTAAGGTCCTTCAGCTGCCCGTATACTGCCTGATAACCATTTCCCAGCTCCATAGTCACAGTCGTTCCCGTACAGGCATCCTGTACAACAGAAAGCACCTGACCATCAGCCGCCGCATACACCGGCGCATCCTCCACTGCCTGCAAAGCAATGGCAGAGCTTATACGATACTGATCCAAAGTCGGATAATATACGGTTTCATCCATATTGTAATCCACAAGAACCGTTCCTCTGACCGGCCATTCCATAATGGAATCCTCCGTAAAATCCAAAGCCTGTGCCGCAATTCCGACAGCTGAGGTCTCTGCGGTATCTGTGGAAGCTCCAGCTCCGTTATTCACCGCTCCCTCTGCCGATGTATTTCCGGCATTATCTGCTGTATTTCCAGTGCCATCTGTGCGGCTTCTGTCTGCACCTGCTGCCGCAGACACGCTCCTATCCTCCGTACCACTTTCATTATCTGCATCTGCCGCTGCATTTTCGGCTGTACCACTTCCTGCAGTCTCACGGATGCTTCCTGTCACTCCATCTGCTCCAGCTTCTGAAGCTCCTGACAGACCTGCTTCATCTTCGGTTTCTCCATCAGAGATCTCATCCTGTGCTACATCCTGCCAGCCATCTCCGGCAGCTGCCGCATCCTCTGCGTTTTCCCCGTCCGAAAGCTCCTCTTCCAGCCCGGTCTCTTCTACCTGTACAGAATTTTCCTCCTGGGGATTTTCTGCGATGGGCTTTGTTCCAAGCTGATAAACAGTAATCCCAAGTGCCGCCACTGCTGCCAGAACACCTCCGTTGATAATACCTCTCACAATTTTACTTTTCATATTCTTTCCACCTCTGTCTGATATGTTCATTTTCAGTAACAGAAAAAACAGTAAAGCTGCCGTTTCGGTCACCATTTCTATATCTATAGAGTGTCCAGAATATGGCTGTCTATTCATTTTTTGAATATTTTTTTATCAGACGTTGCTTCGGATGCCTGACTTTCTTTAATCCTCAGCTTTCAGCTCCATCTCCGGAAAATATTTTTTCAGGATCTCCTCCGCACTGCTTCCGTTTTTTGCCATCTCATTTCCACCAAACTGGGAAAATCCCACACCATGACCGCTACCACGCACTCGCAGATAATAAATATCATCCTTTTTCTTCAAACTGAAATTCGCGGATTCCAGTCCCATTCCCGCTGCAAAGCTTTCTCCCTCCAGAAGTGTTTCCCCAATCGTAAGCTCTGTCACATAACCGGCACTGTCCCGTTTTTTGATCTTCAGCTCCCCGGAAAGCTGCCCCGCAGGAATTTCCACGATTTTTATATGATCCGGAGATTTTTTATCCTCACTGCTATCTGCCGATTTCAGATATGTATACGCCTCATCATGAAAAGCTTCTTCCCCGCTGCGGGTTTTCCCTGCGCTTCTCTTATGC
This sequence comes from Blautia sp. LMAG:89, assembly GCF_008679485.1. NCBI lineage: Bacteria > Bacillati > Bacillota > Clostridia > Lachnospirales > Lachnospiraceae > Blautia > Blautia sp. LMAG:89. The sequence continues at coordinate 36,654 of NZ_NANC01000005.1, forward strand.
CAGGGAGTCAGCCTCACTTTTCCTTCATATGTAAGTACCTGTCCATCCGTCTCTTTTGCTGCCTGTTCATAGATCTGCCTTTTTTCTGCAAAAAAATATCTCCAGACTTCCTCTGTACTTCCGTTTTCCCTCAGGATCTCTGCCAGATTTTTCCCCTCACCCAGCCACCTTTGAATATTCGACCGTGCGATCACAGTCTGCGCTTTTATGGTTTCTTTTTTCATATCCGGGGAAATCTGCGAAAAAACAATGACCGGGAGATATTCTTCCATATCCGGCACCCTCTCTGCCAGGACCCTCTCTGGTCCATTAATGGTTGCCGCCGAAAAATAAGGAAGAACAATTGCCAAAAATACCAGACAATATCGAAGAAGCGCATATTTTTTCATAAAAAGCACCATAAGCGTTCTTTTTCCTAATATATGTTCTTTTGCCAAAAATTATTATTTGCTGTATACTATAGCAGTTCCATGAATCAATGCATCAAAAAAAGTTATTCCGAACATGCTGCAGTAATTTATGGAAATGCTATATATCAATTCAAAAAGTATCTGCAGTGATCAATCCTGCTCACAGCTTATTGCTTTCCACGAATGGAGGTATCACACACCATGCTTGCCATCTTTCTCGCACCATTATATATTCTCATTAATATTTATATCGTCCGCTGGATGATTTTGTGGATGGGTGCCTGTACTCATTTTTTCCAGACCTTTGCGTTCCGGGCATGCTTTGCAGGTGTTTATATTTTTCTGTCCACTTCTCTTCTGACCTGTTTTCTCATCCGGAAGCCCCCTGCGCTCCATCGCTTCCTGAAAAATACGGCAAATTATTTTCAGGGAACATTTCTTTACATCCTGATCGTAATCGTAACTACAGATCTCTGCAGACTGATCCTGAAGCATACGCTTCATCCGGCCTGGATGTATTCCAGGAAAGCCTTCGTAGTCACAGGCGCTGTCTGCACCCTTCTGATCATTGGTGTCAGTCTCTATGGGATTTTTAATCAGTGGAATATTAAGACAAAAACTTATGATGTGAAAATAGACAAGCAGGTGAAGGGAATGGACTCCCTGAAGATCGTCCTGCTCGCAGACATTCATTTCGGTTACAGTATCGGAGAAAAACATGCCGGACTTCTTGTAAAAAAGATCAACGCCGAAGATCCGGATCTGATCTGTATTGCCGGCGATATTTTTGATAACGAATATGAAGGGATCAAAAACCCGAAAAAAACAGCGGCCATTCTCCGTTCGCTGAAATCCAGATACGGCGTTTATGCCTGTTGGGGCAACCATGATCTCAGCGAACCGATTCTGGCCGGTTTTACCTTCCGCAATGCAAAAAAAGATTATGATGATCCCAGAATGCGGAATTTTCTGGAATCTGCCAACATCCGGCTTCTCGATGACGAAACCGTCCTCATAGATAAACGGTTTTATCTGACAGGCCGTAAGGATCCTTCACGCTGCCGAAAAATGTCCGACACCCGTAAGGATCCTGACCAGCTTACAGCCTGCCTTGACAAAACACTCCCGATTATTTTTATGGATCATCAGCCCGGTCAGCTGGATGAAGTGGCAGCCGCAGGCGCAGACCTTGATCTCTGCGGCCATACTCATGACGGCCAGCTGTTCCCTCTGAACATCATCACCGGCCTGGTCTGGGAAAATTCCTGCGGTTACCTGAAAAAGGGGACTATGCACAACATCGTTACCTCCGGTGCCGGCATATGGGGCCCGAATATGCGTACTGCCACAAACAGCGAGATCTGTTCGATCACAGTACATTTTTATCCTGCCAGACCTAACTCCTCTGATCCCTCATAAATATCTTCCACCGGCAGCTCCTCCGCACTCTCACTATCCTCTTCTGTTATTTCTGTTCCGTCATTTTCTTCTTCCGTTTCAGAGTCCTTCGGAAACTCAATTACTTCAGCCGTATCACCACTTTCTGATATCTCCGGTTCTTCACTGGAATCATCAAATATCTCTTCCTCAGTATTATCGTCCGTCTTTCCTTCTTCAGAACTCATCTTGAGTTCCTCGCTGCTCTCTTCTTCAGCTTTCTTTTCACTGTTTCGGATGATCTCAAGGGCTTCTGTTTCTGAAATAATGCCTGAATTATCTTCCATTGCATTTGCTTCCGGCACTTCATAATCATATACAAAGGTATTGACTGGCATAAGCTTGTTTGACTGCACATCATAGTCAAATACATGCCACAGGTATCCTTCCCTGTTAACCGGTACATTTGCCTGGTAGATCTGTTTTCCACCCCGGTAAACGGTTACTTTGGCTGACGAAGCAGATAATTCTGTACTCGCATCATCTTCACCGTTTGTATAATCGTATACATAAAAGCTATATTTTCTTCCGGTGAAGCCTTTGTATATGGTTGTTGTTTCCGGTCCATAGCTGCTTGTATCATCCAGATCCAGATTTGCTATTACATCTCCATCCTCTGAATATGCATTTTTATCCCTATAGTATACATGGAAGTAGTCATCTCCGTTTTCATCAGCAGGTCCCAGCAGATGAGAATCCAGATCTCGCGGAGTTTCTCCCCATGTAAGCACGATCTGAAGAAGTCCCTCATCTCCTGCACTGATATTGGTCGGTGACATTGTTACATCACGTTCACTGCATGCATTTGCCTGAACTACAACATTGATATGGGCAGAAACAAAATCTTCATTGCTTGCATTCAGCGTATAGTTTCCGGCTGGCACGGTCAACGTATAGGTTCCATCTGCTGATACGCCTTCTTTCACAGTCTCTCCGATCACATTATCCCAGCCCTTACGTAATTCATAAGTTACATTTTCTATATTTCCGCCGGTCATGGAATGAATAAATCTTCCACTCAGCTCACCATCTCCGGCTTCTGCTCTGGATACCATCAGGAAAGATTCTGCGTATGTGATCTGGTTCGCTGATACTTCCATGGAACTGCTCTCATATTTCTGGTAACCGGTTGCTGTGACAACAATTTTGTAGGTTCCTTCATCAAGATCATTAAATGAATAAGTTCCATCTTCTTTCGTGAAAGTTTTTTCAACCTTGACTGTTCCGGAATATGCTTCCACGCTGGCATTTTTTACAGGAGCTTTACTGTTTGAATCCAAAACGCTTCCCTCAATGCTTCCGGCTCCGACTGTACATTTATCTACCAGTGTTCCATTTTCAAAATGAACCTTCAATTTTAGTGGATTATCGTCATCATCAGACAGAAAATCCTTGGACAACGTATAATGCCATACCGTTTTCAGGAACTTTCCGACCACCGTATCCGGATTCAACTCACCCGCTGCGTAAATATAGGTTCTTACATCAGAACAAAGCACATTTCCGGCATCACGAACTGTATAGGATACGCTTGCCTTTGCCGCAGGTCCTACCTTAATATCAATTCCTGCCAGATCCCATGTCTCCAATGCAGTCAGATTTAATCCAAACTGAAGACCGCATTTCGCAGATCCTTCTATTGTGACCGGTGTCAAAGTCTGACTGAAATCATGGATAAATCTTCCATTTCCATCTTTGAATTCATATCCGCCAGTTGCTTCAACGGAATATTTCACAACAAACTGCCCGGACACATCATAAAACAGAGAAACCACCAGATCTGCAGAAAGACCAGTTGTACCAAGCTTTATAGGAACTCGTCCCAGTTCAAGTACATCGCTGACTGTTTCCATAGTTCCACTTGCATGTTTGATCTGCTGCTCTGAATTCACGCCACTTATATAAAGTCCGCCTTCGAAATCAGCTTTTCCTGTAACTGACGCAATAAAATGCTTTACCTCTATCTTTCCCCAGCTGAATCCGGCATCCAGCTTACAGCTTACATCCGGAATCGTAACAGCAACAGAACCGGACAGCTTTACCTTTGTGATATTCTGGACTTTTAATGCAATATCTGTATCTGTTCCCATTTCCTTTGCAGAAAACAGTACAACCTTTCCGGTTTCCAGATTTTTATAAGCATTTCCGTCTTTTACTGTGATCGTATAAGTTCCGTCACTGTTCTGGACAACATTGTATATATTTTGGGAAGTATCTTTGACTTCAACTGCATTTGCTGGCATACTGATTCCTAAGATCAACATCAGGATCAGCATCAGCGGCAGCAATTTTTTTGACGCACTTTTTCTCTTCATAAGCACTTTTCCCTTCTGCTGTACTATGCTATAATGTTCATCAATTATAAATTTTCGAGATCATTCGAAATCATTTATAATTAATCCCCCGTAAATTATCAGACTATCAACCAAGAAAGGAGAAAAATCATGAGTGTCACCGTAAATCCAAAAGCCCGACAAATTTTACCGGTTATTCTGGGCTGCTGCGTAATTGGAACTGTTTTTTTTCTGGCAATAACTATCTGTTCCGCCATAAAATATCATGATTACGTACCTGTAGATGCTGTTATATCATCTGTCAGCCGCTCAAATAATCCTAACAAACCTCATAGTTCCAATTATCATAACTATGTGAAGTACTCTTACACCTACAAGGAACAAAACTACACAGCTGACCGAATCGAGTTTTTACGCCTTGGCAAAGCCCCCGGAAAGCATGTTCAGATCAAATGTGATCCGCAGAATCCAAACCAGATCCAGAATATCTATTCTATGACCATCTCTATTGTCTTCCTAGTAATCCTGATCATAACAGATTTCCTGCTCATTCTTATGATAAAGTCTTAATACTGTACAGCTATGCTCTAATTTTGTCGAAAATGTCCATAATATTTTTTTTATCGCATTGACATACTCCTACCATTGAAATCCTACTCGATGGCTCTGCTGATTCGTTCGTCAGTACGTAATTTTCTATGATATAAAAAAGACGGTTACGCTGAATCACAACGTAACCGTCTTCCTTTATACTATACTCGCACAGATATAAAACAAAATTCCCACCTACTGCCTTGAGCAATAAATGGGAATTTATCTGATCCACTTAAAAAGTGAGGCATCGGGGATTCGAACCCCGGACAACTTGATTAAAAGTCAAGTGCTCTACCGACTGAGCTAATACCCCATATTAAATTAATTAATACTCAGGCTTTTTCTAACCAGCCGTTCGTATGTTTTACATTAAAACATGCCCAGAGCCGGAATCGAACCAGCGACACGAGGATTTTCAGTCCTCTGCTCTACCAACTGAGCTATCTGGGCATAAGTAGCGGGGACAGGATTTGAACCTATGACCTTCGGGTTATGAGCCCGACGAGCTTCCAGACTGCTCCACCCCGCGTTATTAAATGTTAAAAGCCGATGATCGGACTCGAACCGATAACCTGCTGATTACAAATCAGCTGCTCTGCCAATTGAGCCACATCGGCATTTAAGTGGATGGAGAAGGATTCGAACCTTCGAAGGCGGTGCCAACAGATTTACAGTCTGCCCCCTTTGGCCACTCGGGAATCCATCCATAATCTATGGGACCTATAGGGCTCGAACCTATGACCCTCTGCTTGTAAGGCAGATGCTCTCCCAGCTGAGCTAAGATCCCATATTTAATTCATTACAGCTAAGCTGTAACGACCCAGAAGAGACTCGAACTCTCGACCTCCGCCGTGACAGGGCGGCGCTCTAACCAACTGAGCCACTGGGCCATTTTAAGGTTTGTACCTTAAAAACTACATACATGCTTGTTGATCGTTAATCAAACTCTTTGAATCAATTCTTAACCTGCGTTTCTTGGTCAAGCCCTCACCCGATTAGTAACAGTCAGCTCCATGTGTTACCACACTTCCACCTCTGCCCTATCTACCTCGTCGTCTTCAAGGGGGTTTACTTCATAAGAATGGGATATCTCATCTTGAGGGGGGCTTCACGCTTAGATGCCTTCAGCGTTTATCCCTTCCGGACTTGGCTACCCGGCCATGGCTTTGGCAAGCCAACCGGTCCACCAGCGGTCCGTCCATCCCGGTCCTCTCGTACTAAGGACAGCTCCTCTCAGATATCCTGCGCCCACGCCGGATAGGGACCGAACTGTCTCACGACGTTCTGAACCCAGCTCGCGTACCGCTTTAATGGGCGAACAGCCCAACCCTTGGGACCTACTACAGCCCCAGGATGCGATGAGCCGACATCGAGGTGCCAAACCACTCCGTCGATGTGAACTCTTGGGAGTGATAAGCCTGTTATCCCCAGGGTAGCTTTTATCCGTTGAGCGATGGCATTCCCACTTAATACCACCGGATCACTAAGCCCTACTTTCGTACCTGCTCCACCCGTCGGTGTCGCAGTCAAGCTCCCTTCTGCCTTTGCACTCTTCGAATGGTTTCCGTCCATTCTGAGGGAACCTTTGGGCGCCTCCGATACCCTTTCGGAGGCGACCGCCCCAGTCAAACTCCCCGCCTGGCATTGTCCCACCGCCGGATCACGGCGGCTGGTTAGAAGCCCAATATCACAAGGGTGGTATCCCAACAGCGGCTCCGCGGCAACTGACGTTACCGTTTCTCAGCCTCCCACCTATCCTGTACATGCAACACCGGACCCCAGTGCCAAACTGGAGTAAAGCTCCATGGGGTCTTTCCGTCCTGGCGCGGGTAGCCAGCATCTTCACTGGCACTTCAATTTCACCGGATGTATTGCCGAGACAGCGCTCAAATCATTACGCCTTTCGTGCGGGTCGGAACTTACCCGACAAGGAATTTCGCTACCTTAGGACCGTTATAGTTACGGCCGCCGTTTACTGGGGCTTAAATTCAAAGCTTCGACTTACGTCTAACCTCTCCTCTTAACCTTCCAGCACCGGGCAGGCGTCAGCCCATATACCTCACCTTTCGGTTTCGCATAGACCTGTGTTTTTGCTAAACAGTTGCTTGAGCCTATTCTCTGCGGCCTGCTCTCGCAGGCACCCCTTCTCCCTAAGTTACGGGGCCATTTTGCCGAGTTCCTTGGCAATACTTCTTCCGCCGGCCTTAGGATTCTCTCCTCATCCACCTGTGTCGGTTTACGGTACGGGTACAATATGAACGATAGCGGCTTTTCTTGACGCATGGCTCACGGGCTTCGTTACTAAAATTCACTCCACATCACGTCTTCCCATTGCCACACGGATTTTCCTATGTGACTGGTACCTCGCTTGTACCGGGCTTTCCATTCCCGGCTCCCGCTCTCCTTACGTGTCCCCACAGTTCTGTCATACTGCAGTACAGGAATATCAACCTGTTGTCCATCGGCTACGGCTCTCGCCCTCACCTTAGGTCCCGACTCACCCAGGGCAGATCAGCTTTACCCTGGAAACCTTGGATATTCGGCCTAGAGGATTCCCACCTCTATCTCGCTACTCATTCCGGCATTCTCTCTTCCATGCAATCCACAGCTCCTTCCGGTACTGCTTCTTCCCGCATGCAATGCTCCTCTACCAATCTTTTCAGATTCCTTAGTTTCGGTGGCGCGTTTCAGCCCCGGACATTTTCGGCGCAGGACCTCTCGACCAGTGAGCTATTACGCACTCTTTGAATGTATGGCTGCTTCTGAGCCAACATCCTGGTTGTCTTCGAAATCCCACATCCTTTTCCACTTAACGCGCACTTTGGGACCTTAACTGTAGGTCTGGGCTCTTTCCCTTTTGACCGCCCAACTTATCTCGTGCAGTCTGACTCCCGGTGATATCTACACGGCATTCGGAGTTTGATATTCTTCGGTAGGCTTTGACGCCCCCTAGGAAATTCAGTGCTCTACCTCCGCAAGACTCACACCGAGGCTAGCCCTAAAGCTATTTCGAGGAGAACCAGCTATCTCCGGGTTCGATTGGAATTTCTCCCCTATCCACACCTCATCCCCACCCTTTTCAACGGATGTGGGTTCGGTCCTCCACTACCTCTTACGGCAGCTTCAACCTGGACATGGATAGATCACCCGGTTTCGGGTCTACTCCTACTGACTCTGGCCCTGTTAAGACTTGGTTTCCCTACGGCTCCACACCTGAAGTGCTTAACCTTGCCAGTAAGCGTAACTCGCCGGACCGTTCTACAAAAAGTACGCGGTCGTACATATAAAGTACTTCCACAGCTTGTAGACACAGGGTTTCAGGTTCTCTTTCACTCCCCTCCCGGGGTCCTTTTCACCTTTCCTTCACAGTACTATGCGCTATCGGTCACTAAGTAGTATTTAGCCTTAGGGGGTGGTCCCCCTTACTTCCCACAAGGTTCCTCGTGTCTCGTGGTACTCCGGATCCTGCTCAGTCAGCTCTGCTTTCACGTACGGGGCTTTCACCCTCTTCGGCCGGCTTTCCCAAAACCGTTCTGTTAACTTCGCTGAATCTTAAATGCAGTCCATGACCCCGGCATGCACGCACACCGGTTTAGGCTCCTCCGCGTTCGC
>NZ_NANC01000005.1:47500-122096 GCF_008679485.1 Blautia sp. LMAG:89
CACTGTTTAGTTATCAAGGTTTGTTGTGTCTGTCTCTCAGACAGCTCGTTTATTTTATCTCATCTCAAATCGTTTGTCAAGTACTTTTTTCAACTTTTTTCAAACTCTTTTTTGATGAATCTCTGTCTCGCTGACAGCTTGTTTACTTTATCACATCCACAAGCGTTTGTCAACAAGTTTTTCATTTTTTTGAAAAATTTATTTTTTTCAAAAAAATAACGGAGAAGGAGGGATTTGAACCCTCGCGCCGCGTTAGCGACCTATACCCTTAGCAGGGGCACCTCTTCGGCCTCTTGAGTACTTCTCCAGACTCCGAACTTATAATTTCTTATTAAATTGGAGTGCATTTCTTCTGTGTTTTCATCCGAAACGCATGGTTAATTATATCCGAAAGATATAAGTTTTGTCAACACCTTTTTTTCATTTTTTTTACATTAATTTTATCTTAGCGCGATTGACCAATCATATTATCCCCTTAGACAGGTGGCTACGCACGACACGCTGTCCGTGTGGACAGCGCAGGGGAAGTCCATCTCAGAGTTCCGAAGTCCGAGGGCTTCCCTGCCCCCCACCCTCTTGGGCACGGAACAAGCGCTACATCTTCGATATATAATGCGACTGACTTTTATTGTGGAATCTTATGCCAAGCTGATTACTGTCTGAGCCGATATTATTCCGGAACGTTGTGCCGAGCTGATTCTTAGATACAACATTCCTCCTGAACAATTTCTGTATGACACTCTACTGCCATGCATCATTGAATACTATCTCGAACTGTTCACTTTCCGCAACCGGCCTGTATGCACAGCCGAGGAGCTGGCATATGAGCGGGGCGCTCTGCAGGAGGTGTGACAACTACTTAGGCTCTGGAAGGTGGCGTTGTTTTTCAAAAGTTCGCTGTCTGAGCGCAGCGAGTTCGGACTTTTGGAAAACGCTTTTAGCCACCTTTCAGAGTCTTAGTAGTTTCCACCGACGAAGCCTGTCCCGCCCATATGCCAGCTCCTCGGCGTCCGTCAAACCACGAAATCCCGCAACCCCCAAAGAAAAGAGGCCGCACATGCAGCCTCTTACACACATAACTATAGAAACTATAAGTAACCCAACATCAGATCATCCAGAAATTATCCGTGCAGACAATCCTCCTGTAAGTCTCAAACTTAAACCACTTATTATGAAACTCCGACTTATTATCAGCAGCCTCAAACTCCCTCAAAAACATCTGATAATCATCATTACTGCGGATCTCCAGGGCAAAACCTCTCTCATCCACAACAGGAAGCCCCATAAACACATACTCATCCAGCGGAATAATATCCTGCACCCTCTTATCACGGATCAGAACAGCCGCGCTATCCTCCAGAGAAACAATATCAAAATAGCCCGGATACTCAAAGCTGTCACCCTCAACAGGCACCACATCCCCTACATAATAAGTCTTAACCTCTTTATCCGCCTTGGAAAGCAGCGCATTCTCAAGGTTAAAATAAAACTCCTCAAAAACATAACCGCCAACCTTCACATCATCCTTCTGGAAATAAGGCTTCTCCCCCTCAGTATCAACCGCTTCCACAACACCACATGCAGAAGTCATATGACTCACACGGTCGATCAGGATCAGCTCACCAAGAGTCTTATTCCTCTTAAACTCATCCAGCACAACCTTATCAGAAAGACCGATTTTGCAAAGAGCGATCTCATTCTTCTCGATCGTATCCGCATGCAGATGCTCCCCGGTATTTACATCCGTCTTAAACTCAATACTCTTAACCACACCTGCGATCTTCTTGGTACCAAGCTTCACAAGATACTCCTTGCCCACTTCAAGCCTGGAATCATCCATCCATAGAAGCGTAGCCTCAAAGCCCTTTGCAACAGGGATCTCATTATTATTGGTAAGAACACATCCACGGCTTACATCCACCTCTTTATCCAACTGTATCGTAACAGCCTGGCCGGCAACAGCCTCTTCACGATCGTCACTGCCCACCAGGATCGTCTTAACAGCCGCTGTCTCGTTGCTTGGAAGCGTTGTGATGATATCGCCTACATGAACCCGGCCACTCTCGATCTGGCCCTGGAAACCGCGAAATTCATGGTTTGGACGAGAAACACGCTGAACAGGCAGATAAAACTCGCTGACATTCTCAGCCTCTGAAACATCCACAGTCTCAAGATGCTCCAGAAGAGCTTTCCCCGTATACCAGGGCATATTCGGAGACTTCTTCGTTACGTTATCACCCTCTGTAGCACTGACAGGAATGATCACAACATCCTGAAGCCCCAGAGTCTCAGAAAGCTCATTGATATCCTTTACGATCTCATTAAAACGACTCTCACTGTAATCAACAAGATCCATTTTGTTAACAGCAAATACAAAATGATGGATACCCATCAGAGCGCAGATACGTGCATGACGCCTTGTCTGCACCAGAACCCCCTGCTTCGCATCCACAAGAATAATGGAAAGCTGAGCAAAGGAAGCTCCAACCGCCATGTTCCTTGTATACTCCTCATGTCCGGGAGTATCCGCAACGATAAAGCTTCTTTTATCGGTTGTAAAATAACGATACGCAACATCAATGGTGATTCCCTGCTCACGTTCTGCCATCAGGCCATCCAGAAGAAGAGAATAATCAATGGCACCACCTCTGGAACCTACCTTGCTGTCCAGAAGAAGGGCTTTTTCCTGGTCCGCATATAAAAGCTTGGAATCATAAAGAATATGACCGATCAGTGTAGATTTTCCATCATCTACACTTCCGCAAGTGATAAATTTCAGTAATCCGCTCATCCTAGAAGTACCCCTCTCTCTTTCTTTTTTCCATACTTGCAGCTCCTCCGTCGGAATCAATAACACGTGTGGTTCTCTCAGATTCCACAGAGCTTAAGGTCTCGTCAATGATCTCGTCCAGTGTCTCCGCGTCAGACTCGATACCACCTGTCAGAGGATAGCATCCGAGAGTACGGAAACGGACCTTTTTCATCTGCGGCTCCTCACCCGGGTTCAGGCGCATCCTGTCGTCATCCACCATGATAATATTTCCGTCTCTGTATACAATCGGACGCTCTTTTGCAAAATAAAGAGGAACGATCGGGATATTTTCTCTCTTAATGTACTGCCAGATATCCGTCTCAGTCCAGTTGGAGATCGGAAAAACACGGATGCTTTCGCCTTTATTGATCTCCGTATTATAAAGCTTCCACATCTCCGGACGCTGGTTCTTCGGATCCCAGGCCTGCTCTGCATTACGGAAGGAGAAGATACGCTCTTTTGCACGGCTTTTCTCCTCGTCACGACGACCGCCGCCAAAAGCAGCTGTGAAACCATATTTCTTAAGAGCCTGCTTCAGTGCTTGCGTTTTCATGATATCTGTGTATGCGGAGCCGCTGTCAAAAGGATTGATACCCTGCTTCACACCATCCTGATTAATGTACTCAAGCATTTCGATTCCCAAATCCTTCGCGGTTTTGTCACGAAACTCTATCATCTCTTTAAATTTCCATGTTGTATTTACGTGAAGAAACGGAAATGGCGGTTTCTCCGGATAAAAAGCCTTCATTGCAAGATGAAGCATTACAGAACTGTCTTTTCCTATAGAATAAAGCATTACCGGCTTCTCGCACTCTGCTGCAACTTCACGGATGATATAAATTGCCTCTGCTTCCAGCTCATCCAAATGTGATAATCCACTCATATCTGATCTCATCCTCCTGTTCCGGCCGCCAGAACCGGCAGCACTTATCTTCTGGTCTAATATTTATTCGAATTCCGTCGATCCACATCGATCACGGATGTAGAACCGTCCGTTTTTGTAATGATCCAATGAAGGATATCCCCTTCGCTTTTTACATTCATGATACTTCCGTTCCCGCCGATATCCGCACCAAGGAAAAAGTCGATGGCACCGGCTTTACATTCCTTTACACAGGAAACGCAGCCCCAGCAGTTTTTCGGATATTTCATCACGGCTTTTTTGTCTTCCATGACGATCAGGGTTCCCGGACATACTTCACTGCATTTTCTGCAGCCAACACATTTTTTCTGATCAATTCGTATGCTCATATGTGTCCTCCTTTACAATGTCGCGAAAAATCATCCTGATCTCGCCGTTTTCCAGTTTCGAATTTACATATTTATAAAATTTCTCATCTGTTTCCGGATGATCCAGATTTTCGTTAAAAGAATGCCATCTGGTCTCTTTGCGGTTTTTCAGATGAGCGATCAGTGAACGGCACACAATGAGACGCTCACGAAGTTCATATGCAAACATCAGCTCATGCATATCTGCTGCCGCTGTTTTTTCGGCAAGAGCCTGAAGCTGAAGGATTTTTTCATCTGCAAGAGCAAGCTGCTTCTCATTAAACTGATAATTAGAAGCAATTCCTCCCGCATATTCATCCATGACTTTCTGCATGGCTTCTTCCAGCTCTTCCACGGAAAATGCCGGTGCGTCTTCATTTCGGAACTTTTCGTACTGGGAAAGAATCTCCTCTTCCTGAACCTTGATCTCGGTCTCAGTCTGAACATCTGCTTCCTTCAGAGTTCCGGCCTTAAACTGTTTCACCATATCCAATGCTGCAAGCTTTCCTTCTGCAAGAGCTCCTGTTACATATTTCTGCGGACATCCACCTGCAACATCACCAGCTGCATAAAGACCTTTCACCGTGGTTTCACGGCCTGTATTTACCCAGTAGCCGCTGGCTGTATGACCGCCTACGATATACGGCTCTGTTCCCTGGATCTCCACATCCTGCTCGCTGGGGCTCTTTCCGCTTTCGATCCATTTCAGAGTCTGGCTCGGTGCCATGTTGAGATAAGCCTTCAGAAGATCTTCATCCTGTTCCTTCGTGATCCCTGTAGTCTTCAGGTAACACGGGCCGTGGCCAAGCTGATTTTCCCGAACTGTTCCGTAAACTCTCTCGCTTGTGGTCAGTCCGTATTTTGTCTCATAGATCTCGCCAGCTGCATTGATCTGTTTTGCGCCGACACCCTGTGCGATGGTTCCCGTAGGAGCAATGGTATCCTTGCAGCGAAGTGCGATAAAACGCATCTCAAAGGACGTCATCTCCGCACCTGCCAGGATTCCCATTGCGTATCCGGCACCTGTGTTAAACGGCGGATACCACATCTTATGTCTGGAAAATCCCGGATTGTTCGGCTTATAAAGTCCGGCCGCTCCGCCTGTTGCAGCAAGAACTGCCTTTGCCCGGATAATGTATGCGGTTTCTTCCATAATAGAGAAACCAACCGCTCCGTAAACCTGTCCGTCTTTTACAAGAAGGTCTGTGATATTTACATAATTCAGAACGTCTACGTTCTCAGCTTTATGAACTGCATTAGCAAGAAGTGGTTTAAAATTTTCACCGTTGATCTTGATGTTACGGTTTCCTCTGGCTACATAATCACCATTTTCATCCTTCAGGATCACAAGCCCAAGCTTTTCCATCTTTGCAGTAACTTCGTTGAAATTCTCCGCTGCTGTAAGAAGAAGGTCCTGCCTTACGATACCGGCAGCATCTTTTGTGGCATAATCTACATAATCCTGCGGCTTGCGGCCTTTTACGATGTAGGCATTGATGGCATTAACACCTGCTGCCAGACAGCCGCTTCGTCTGATATTTGCTTTTTCTGCGATCAGTACCTTGCCGGCTTTCTGTTCTGAGAGAACCAGCGCCGCATAGCAGCCTGCGGTACCTCCGCCTATGATCAGCACATCTGTTGTAATTTCCTTTGTGTTTAATCTGTTTTTCATACTCATCACTCTGTTATCTGAAGCTCATGTACAGTTACATTTTTCTCTTTATCTACGCCAAAGGCCTTCAACACCGGATTTTCTGCATCCATAAGGGAGAGGATCAGATATTCGATATTCGGGTCAAATGCAAGTCGTTTATCTTCTTCAGAAGGCCTTGACGGAGACTCCGGATGAGAATGAAAGTTTCCGATCATCTGATATCCGTTCTGACGGATATCCTTGATCGCGCTCAGCTGTTCCTTCGGGTCCATGGAAAAGTGTTCGTTGCTTTCATCGATATTTGTCAGCAGATACACCTTCTCGATGGTTTTTACATCGTCCTCAATGGTCCCGCCCAGAAGGCCGCAGGACTCATTGGGAAGTCCTTTTCTGCAGTGGTCTAATATTTTCTCGTAATCTTCTTTTTTTAATTTCAGCATTTCTTCGCAGCCTCCAATGGGTTTCTATACTTATTTATACTGCCTGCACCAGCAGACACTTTTGCCTTCTATATTATCAGTGTTTCAGCTCACACACAGCCTGCTCATAATCGATCAGCTCTGTGATCGTCGGATCATCGCCGCATACCGGGCAATGATGATTCTTCGGAAGCTTCACGGTACGGAATGTCATCTTCAGCGCATCGTAGGTAAGAAGTCTTCCTGTAAGAAGATCACCCTGTCCGATGATGTACTTGATCGCTTCCATTGCCTGAAGGCTTCCGATCACTCCGCCCATGGCTCCGATCACGCCAGCCTGCTTACAGGTCGGTACGGCATCCTTTGGCGGCGGGCTCTGGAACGCACATCGGTAGCATGGGCCCTGTCCCGGAACGTAAGTCATCAGCTGTCCCTGGAAACGGATGATCCCTGCATGTGAAAACGGTTTCTCAGCCATTACACAGGCATCGTTGATCAGGAATTTTGCAGGAAAGTTGTCTGTTCCGTCAAGAATGAAATCGTAATCTTTGATCAGATCCATGATGTTGCTGGAATCTACAAAGGTATGATATGTATTTACAGTAACGTCCGGGTTGATTGCTTTCATGGTCTCAGCCGCAGACTCTACCTTCAGTTTGCCGACATCTGCAGTTGTGTGGATGACCTGTCGCTGAAGATTGGAAAGATCTACCTCATCTGCATCCGCGATCCCGATGGTTCCCACACCTGCTGCTGCAAGGTAAAGGGCTGCCGGTGCTCCAAGTCCGCCGGCTCCGATGATCAGAACCTTGGCATTCAGAAGCTTTTTCTGACCTTTTACTCCAACCTCTTTCAGGATGATATGGCGGGAGTACCGCTCAAGCTGCTCATTTGTAAAAGCCATTATCTTGCGCCTCCTCCCATGTAGTACAGGAACTCAACAACGTCGCCGTCCTTTACCTCTGTTTCCGGAACGTCTGCCTTGCTGATGAATTCATCGTTGATAGTTACGGTTACATACTCAGGACTTTCAATATCCTCTTTCTCAATAAGCTCTGTAAGCTTCAGTCCGTCTTCGTACTCTTTTTTATTTCCTGCAACTGTGATTGTCATTTCTCTGTTCTCCTATTCTTCAACTTTTCTTACGATCAGTGTATAAGTTCCGTCTTCGTTGTCCTCGAGCTTCAGGATCTGATGTCCTTCTTCCTTCACGCTTCTCGGCACATTCTGTACCGGCTCGCCATCGTTCATTTTGATCGCCAGGATCTGTCCGTCATCCAGCTCCTCAAGTGCTACCTTTGCTTTTACAAAGGTTACCGGGCAGACCACATCGGTAATATCTACTGTATCATCAATTTTAATATCAGCCATTGTATGCTCCTTTCAAAACTTCCTGAAGTTTTTCAGCGCCTACCCGGTCGATGGTAAATTTAAAACGCTCTCCCGGATTTACATGATCATCAAAGAACTGGATTGCTGCATCGGTCACTCTGAAAAGTTGCTCCTCAGAGGTGATCAGCGGAAGAAATTCCTGTCCCTTGCTGATGTGATTTCCAAACGTTCCGCCAAAGGAAACGATATATGCTTCGTTTACATCCCATGCATCCACAGGACAGGATTTTGCACACCTGCCACAGTAGTTACATTTCTCTGTATCGATCACCAGCTTGTCATCCTCAAAAGAGATGGCGTTTTCTCTGCAGGCTTTTTCACAGACTCCACAGTGGATACATGTATCTTCTTTCCAGCTGACCTGTGCTGCTCCTTTGATTCCTACATCGTTCTCCTCTGCTTTCAGACAGTTGTTCTGACATCCGGTAACACCGAATTTGAATTTATGAGGAAGCTCTCTTCCAAAATATCTCTCATTTAATTTCACCGCAATGTCATAGCTGTTGATGTTTCCGCTTGGACAGACTGCGTTACCCTGGCAGGCTGTAACTGTACGGACTCTCGGTCCGCAGACACCAGGTTTGCATCCGCCTTTCGCAAGATCATCTTTTACATCATCAATATCATCTAATTTAATGAATGGGATCTCAACTCCCTGTCTGGAAGTAAGATGTACATATCCGTCACCATATTTCTCAGCTACTTCTGCGATTTTCTTAAGGTTTTCTGCTGTAAGCGTACCGCCTACACAGGCAAGACGAAGAGAAAAATTATTTTTCTGCTTCTGTCTCATGAAACCACCTTTTTTTAATGTAGCGTAATCTACTTTTGCCATAACGAACTCTCCATTTCTCTGCTGGTGCAGCTCTTAGTACATCGTTTTCGGTGTACCAGATTTTATCGGTTATTTTCTATCGCTTGTTTGAAATCTTCTTTT
Source organism: Blautia sp. LMAG:89 (assembly GCF_008679485.1). NCBI lineage: Bacteria > Bacillati > Bacillota > Clostridia > Lachnospirales > Lachnospiraceae > Blautia > Blautia sp. LMAG:89. The sequence continues at coordinate 55,984 of NZ_NANC01000005.1, forward strand.
AAATCTTCAACATCTTCAATTCCCACACTGATACGGATCAGATCCTCGAATACTCCGGACTGCAGCTTCTCTTCGTCGGAGATGTGTGCCGCGATGGTGGATTCCGGATGGATCACCAATGTCTTCGTATCTCCGATATTGGAGATGATCAGCGGGATCTTCAATGAATTAATAATGGAAAAAGCCTTCTCCTTGCTTCCGGTTCTTACGGTTACGATAGCTCCGTAGCCATTCCTGAACTGCTTTTCCGCAATTTCGTGATAAGGACTTTTTTCTAGTCCCGGATAATTTACTTCAATATCACCACCCAGGCCCTGTAAAAATCTCGCAAGCTCCAGTGCATTGTCACACTGTCTATGCATTCGAAGTCCCAGGGTTTCCAGTCCCAGATTATTAAGGAAAGCATTCTGCGGAGCAAGACACGCGCCAGTGTTCCGGAAAAGTCCGTTTCTAAGCTTGGCGATGTATGCAAATGGTCCGAATTTCCGGTATGGAGCAAGTCCCGGATATCGGTCAGGGTCCCATTTCAGACCCTTACCACAGACAAGAATACCGCTGATGGCATCGCTGCTTCCATTGATATATTTGGAAGAGGAATGAACCACAATGTCAGCTCCAAGCTTCAATGGCTGGATCAGATACGGGGTTGCCACCGTGTTGTCTACGATCAGCGGTACGTCATGCTTATGTGCCACTTCCGCAACTGCCTGGATATCGGTAACATCCAGCTTTGGGTTGCCAATGGTCTCCGCAAAAACAAGTCGCGTCTTCTCTGTGATCTCTGCCTCAAAAGCTTCCGGCTTATTCTCTTTCACATATTTTACGGAAATCCCGAAAGGCTTCAGATCATCGAACAGTTCCACGGTTCCGCCGTACAGTCCGCAGGCTGCCACGATCTCGTCTCCCGCCTGAAGAATGTTCAGAAACGCATTGGTCAACGCTGCCATTCCGGATGCACAGGCCACACTGCCGATCCCATCCTCCAGCATGGTCACTCTTTTCTCAAAGGACTCTACCGTAGGATTGTTGATCCTTGTATAGGAGAAGCCCATTTTTTTATTGTCAAAAATTTTCTCCAGGTCTTCCGCGCTGTCATGTCGGAATGCGCTGCTCTGATAGATTGGAACCTGTGTTGCACCCTGTGGATATTTCTCGTTGGTGCCGTGGAGCAGTCCTGTATTAAAGCCGTATTCGTTCATAGCCTCTTCCCTTTCTTTTGTTGACACTTATATTAACCTACTATTCATAGTATGTCAATAGGAAAAAGGGATTAAATGTATTTTTTTGTGTACACAACTATACGACAGCATGATACAATTATAACAGTTACGATAATTACAGCACCAAAAGAAAGATGCCCGCAGGCATACAAACCTACATTAAGAACAGGAGGTGATCCCTATCAATATAAACCCGAAGCTCCGGAATATTTTTCACTCTTTATTCAGTCCCACCCTTGATTTCCGCGTCCGGCTGTTCAACATCCTCGCCTTGGGAGGTACTGTGATCAGCCTGATCATGGCCTTTCTCAGTCTCGGGACCGGTTCCTGGGGAAATGTACTGATCAATTTTGCGCTGGTTGCAATCTCCGGAGGGCTTTTTCTTTATTCCTATTACAGTGGAAAATATCAGCGCTGCTACCTGATCACCATTGTCGTGATCTTTCTGCTCGTTTTTCCGGTGATGTTTTTTACCAGCGGCGGTTATCGTGGCGGCATGCCGGCATTCTTTGTGTTTGCTATTATTTTTACCGTGCTGATGCTAGAAAAAAGACGCGCTCTGATCGTTTCCCTGCTGGAGATCCTCCTTTATATGGGACTGTGTCTGGTTGCATACCATTTCCCGGACACTGTAACTCCTTTTGCCACGGAAACAGACCGGCTGGCAGATATCCTTCTGGCGTTTGTCTCTGTAAGTATTGTCTGCGGCAGTGTTCTCTATTTTCATCTGAAGGAATATAACCAGCAGCAGCTCCTTCTGGAGGAACAGAATCTGCGACTGCGCTCCCTTGATAATGCCAAGTCCACCTTCCTGACCACCGTTGCCCATGAGATTAAAAATCCTCTGAGTTCCATTTCCCTCCACGCGCGGGACACCTCCGAGCTCCTTGAGGAAGAGCCTCTGGATTTCTCTCTTATGCAGGAAAATCTCCGCACCATTGAACAGTCGGTAATGCGGATCGACCGGATCGTGCTGGATCTGATGGATACAGTTTCCATTGAACAGGGACGGCTTGCCCTTTCCCTTGTCCCATCAGATCTGTCCTGTCTTTTGTATTCTGTAAAAAAAGACTACTGCAGTCATCCAAGCTTAAAGAACAATCAGCTGGTCCTTACGACACAATCCGGACTCCCGAAAATCTCTGCTGATCCGGAACGGCTGATCCAGGTTGTCACCAATCTGATCTCCAATGCAGAGCGTCACACCCAAAACGGAACCATCACCATTTCTCTTACCGGCGAACCGGGCTGGCAGACCATCTGCGTCTCTGACACCGGAACCGGCATGTCAGAAGAAATGCGAAAAAACGCACTCAGGGGTTATGTTTCCGCTGATAAGGATTACTGGCGGCACGGCATAGGCCTCTATGTCTGTCATCAGATCATCACTGCCCATGGAGGCAAAATATGGCTGAAAAGTAAAGAAGGCGAGGGAACTCAGGTGTTCTTCTCACTTCCGGAGGAGGAATCATAAATGAATGAAAATAAATCACTTATCCTTATGGTCGAAGATGAAGAACAGGTGCTGAATACCAACTGCCGGATGCTGCGGCGCCGTGGCTACGATGTCCGCACTGCACAGACAGCCGCCGAAGCCTGTCATCAGCTTGAAGAACAGCTGCCGGATCTTATGATCCTGGACATTATGCTCCCGGACGGAAACGGTCTGGATATCTGCCGCCTCTTCCGCGAAAAAACCATGAATCCGGTTCTTTTTCTCACCGGAAAAAGTGATATCCGGGATCGGGTAGAAGGACTTCAACAGGGAGGCGACTATTATCTCACCAAACCTTATAATTTCGATGAATTTCTGGCCGTGATCCAGATGCTTCTGGAACGCCAGAAACGAATGGAAGAAAAAATAAAAGAAAAATTTCAGTCCTCCCGTCAGATCACCATCGGCAGCCTGCGGCTGGATCTTTCGGACGGCCATGCATATCTCAATAATGCCGACACAGGCCTTACCCGGACCGAATTCTCTCTGCTACGTCTCCTTGCAGAAAACCAGGAGAAGATTTTTTCTGCAAAGGAGCTCTACGAAGCGGTATGGGGCAGCTGTGCAGGAACAGATACCAGCACGGTACGGCGGCATATCTTTAACCTCCGGACCAAGATCGGTGCCGAAGATACCGATGAGTATGACATTGTCTCGGTTTATGGAAAGGGATATCTTTTTACCTGCCGGTAAGCCGGCCTTTTCACGATCGGATAACATATTTCCAGACCTGTACGCAGCTTTCCGTAAATGTCTCTTTTTCTTCACATTTCCGGATATCGGGATCTGTCTGTTACAATGTACTTAACAGACAGATCTTTTTTATTTGTAAAAATTTATGATCAAAGAATAGTAAGCAGCTAACTGCTGCGCAATTTATCAGGAGGTGCCTATGCATAAAAAAATTTTAGTTCTTTTAACCGGCGCGATCGCTCTTTCCATATCTGCAGTCCCGGTCCTCGCTTCTGACCCTCCAACCGATGACGGTCAGTACATCTGGCAGGATGAAAACGGAGATTACTGGTACCGCAATGGTTCCGAGGATGAATATATCGGGGAAGGTAATTATGCCCCTGACCCGGATTCCGGTGAACTGATGGAAGGCAACGATGCCGGCTGGACCGAACAGGACGGTTATTTTGAGCCTCATTATTATTATGAGGACGGCAGTGTGTGGCTGGAAGATGCCACCGGAACCACATATATTGGCTCCAGAGATAAATATTATATTGATGACTACGGCAATCTTCAGGAATATTCCGATTCTGAAACTGATTCCTCCTCCGGAGATTCTTCAGAAGAATCCTCCGATACCAGTGGAAACTCCTCCTCGCAGGATTCCGATTCTTCATACCCAAATTCCTCTTCCGATACAAACACGGAAGATTCCTCTGAATCGGAAAAGTGCGGCGAGCTTCATATGCGGGTTGGATTCCCTGCCGATGATACGATCAGAGAATCCATGCCCGAAAAAGAAGGTTATTTCGAGCAGCGTTCCGTAAATGGCGGAAAAAGCACTGCCTTTGTTTTAAAAGTACCGAATTCCTCTCTGGAGGATTCTTCCCTAAAGGGTTTTCTGGCAGAATACTATCCGGTAAAGGGTGAGATCATCACCAAAAAGGATCTTACCTTTGAATCTTATCCTGCCACGAAATATCAATACTTAACCGAAGTCAACGAAGAAGAAAAAAATGTAGATGCTCTTGTATGCCAGACTGACGATTATACATTCGGACTTTTTGTCCTGACTCCGTCAGACACCTATGATAAAGCCGCCGAAAAGGAAGCCACAGAGCTGATCAAATCCATAGATTTCGTTTACGCAGAGCGTGTGGATATGGCCATGACGGATTACTTCCAGGTCCTCACTCCGGAGCGCTGGAAATATCTCTGCCATTATGAAACAACCGAAACCGAAAATGGTGGATATAAACTGACTTATTACAATGAGGATGTTCCTGTACTGACTCTGGAAGCCAGATATTACGATGGCGAAGACCAGCCTCTGGACAGTGTATGGCAGGGCTATCTCGGCCGTATCGAAACCGTCGACGGCAAAAAATACGATCTTCTGTCCACCATCAGCCAGTACTCCAAGGACGCCTCTGATGAATGGAAGGAAATGTATGACACTTATCTGGATGTCATAAACGGGATCCGTATAATGGACGGCTGTTCCCTGACCGAAGGAAGCCATGCCTGATCCCTTGTGATTCACAATATTTACATAAAAGAAGCTGCAGACTCTGTTTTTTCACTGTTCTGCAGCTTCTTTGTGTTATTGTGTCCAACTGTATCTTCTGCTGTCTATCCTTCATAAATCTGATCAAAAATTCCTCCATCTGAGAAATGCGTTTCCTGTGCCTTTTTCCATCCACCGAAATCATCAATGGTAACAAGATTGATGTCCAGGTCAAACACATCAGAGTATTCCTTCAGAATATCCTGGTTTGACGGACGGTAATAATTATCACCGGCGATCCGCTGTGCTTCATCGGAATAGAGATAATTCAGATATTCCTCTGCCACATCTCTGGTGCCTCTTTTGTCTACGACTTTATCGACTACTGCTACAGATGGCTGTGCAAGGATGCTGATGCTTGGTGTTACGATCTCGTAGTCGTCCGGATAATCTTTTACGGAAAGATAGGCTTCATTTTCCCAGGCGATCAGTACATCACCCTGTCCGTTTTCCACGAAAGATGTCGTTGCGCCTCTGGCTCCGGTGTCCAGGACAAGTACGTTTTTGTAAAGATCTCCGATGAATTCTTTAATTTTGTCCTCGTCTCCGTTATATTTATCTTTTGCATAGGCCCAGGCTGCCAGATAGTTCCATCTTGCTCCGTCGGAGGTTTTCGGGTTTGGTGTGATCACACCTACGTCTTTTTTTACCAGATCATCCCAGTCTTTGATGTTCTTGGGATTTCCTTTTCTTACAAGGAATACGATGGTTGAAGTATAGGGAGAACTGTCTTCCGGAAATTCATCTACCCATCCGTCATCGATAAGCCCTGCATCCTGGATCGCGTCCACATCATATTCCAGTGCCAGTGTTACCACATCTGCTTCCAGTCCGTTGGCAACTTCAAGTGCCTGTTTGCCGGAGCCTCCATGGGACTGCGTGATATCCACGTCCTGGCCTGTTTTTTCCTTCCAGTGTTCCTGGAAGCTCTTGTTGTACTGTTCGTAAAGCTCTCTGGTCGGATCATAAGATATATTGGTGATGCTGACACTGTCCGCCGCATAGGTGGTTACGCCTGTAAGGCTTCCAATTGTTGCTATTGCTGCAAGAGCTGCTACTGCTAATTTCCATCTTCTTTTCATAATACTTACCTCCTGTGTTTTGCCTCGTGTTTTGTTGTTGGGGCTATTATAAACATGAGTAAGTACATATGAAAACTATTAGATTGGAAACCGTTTTCAGTAGTTTTCGGAATCAGGGATAATTTGGCGGATTTTACAGGTTTTTATGTCTGATTTTTAGCTGTTATCCATAGATTTCGCACTCTTTTTTGCATATTCTTCATCACCGTTGAAAGATTTTGTGAAAACGCAATCAACCTTGTGAATTCAGCTCTTCCAGGAGTTTTTTGCGGTAAGCTTCATCTTTGACAGCACGTTTGAGATCTTCTTTGGTCAGTTCTTCTCCATGCAGCTGCTTTTCTTTCATTCTGACAAAAACCTCATCTGCATCATTCATTCTTCCGAAACAGTTATCCACACTCACCCTGAAAAATCGCTCTTTCGGACGGATGGTTTTCCACATATTCCACAGAAGTTATCCTCGGTAGTCTGTACGATCCGATTTCGCCGCCTTCATCTCACAGATAAATATAATCATTCATCACCGGCTGCAGGCCGTGGTCTTTCAGGGCGTTGAAAACTTCGTCCACAGACCTTCCGTCGGAAATCTCAAACTGATCATCACCTTTATCCTCAATATCATCCACATGGCTTCCGATTCCTGTGCTGACACCTGCAGAGATCTTGGTTGCTGCGATATTTACCAGGTTGTCACGGACACGCTCACATTCTCTGGTGGATACGGTAATGCTTGCAAATGGCATAAACAGACGATATGCACAAACTACCTGCAAAAGCTGCGGTTCGTGTACATCCTTCGGGTTGATCCTGTCGTTGTTGATGATCGGACGAAGTCTCGGGCAGGAAAAAGCGATCTCTGCGTGTGGATATTTTCTCTGCAGAAGATATGCGTGATATCCCGTTGCAAAAGCATCCTTGCGGAAATCATCCAGTCCCAGAAGTGCCGCAAAGCCAACACCTCGCATGCCGCCTTTTAACGCACGCTCCTGTGTATTTAACCTGTATGGAAAAATCCTCTTGTGGCCTGCCAGATGCAGAGTTTCGTATTTATCAGAATTATAAGTCTCCTGGAAAACTGTCACATAATCTGCGCCGCATTTGTGAAGATATGCGTACTCATCAGAATTCATCGGATACACCTCAAGACCGACTACCTTGAAATATTTCCGGGCGATCTCACAAGCCTTTCCGATATATTCCACATTAGATTTCGTTTTGCTCTCTCCGGTAAGGATCAAGATCTCCTGGAGTCCGGTTTCTGCAATGGCTGCCATCTCTTTCTCGATCTCATCTGCATTCAGCTGTGCGCGGCGGATCTTGTTGTGGCAGTTAAATCCACAGTAAATACAGTAGTTCTCACAGTAGTTTGCAATGTAGATTGGTGTAAACATGCAGATACTGTTTCCAAAATGTTTCCTTGTTTCGATCCGTGCAGCCTGTGCGATTTCTTCCAAAAGAGGCAGCGCTGCCGGTGAAAGCAGTGCTTTAAAATCCTCCGGTGTACGGTTGTCATGAGCAAGCGCTCTCCGTACATCCGCTTCTGTGTACTTATCATAATCATATGCGTTCATTGCGGAAATAACCTGATCCATTACATCAGATTCTTCCAGTTGTTCCATATCCGGAAGGTACTTCATGTGATCGATACGGTTCTTTTTCATATCTTCCAGAATTTCTTCATTTACGATACTTTCATTAAAATGGCCGTCCTGCTGACTGGCCTGTACTGTCTCTGCCATTACTCTTATGTCGCTCCTCTCATATATTGCAGCAATACTCTGGTCCTCACTGCTGCATATCTGTAAACTCAATTTCGATTGAAACCAGACAATACCTGTGTTTCACTACACAGGCAGTGCCTGTCCCCCGCTTAGTGTTCTGCGTTCAATCATTCATTTATCAATTTTACTCATGAAGAAATCCGGTCAGTGGTGAGGATGCACTTGCACCTCTCTCCAGAGTTCTTCCCATACCGGAAAGATATGCACTTCTTCCTGCCTCAATAGCTTTCTTAAAGGCTTCCGCCATAACACGGACGTCTCCTGCAGTTGCAATGGCTGTATTTGCCATAACTGCTGCAGCACCCATTTCCATAGCCTCACATGCCTGTGACGGGCGGCCGATTCCTGCGTCCACGATGATCGGAAGGTCGATCTCGTCGATAAGGATCTGGATGAATTCTTTTGTACAGATTCCTTTGTTAGAACCGATCGGAGAGCCAAGTGGCATTACACAGGCGGCTCCTGCATTCACCAGATCTCTGGCTGCATTCAGATCCGGATACATGTATGGCATAACTACAAAGCCCTCTTTTGCAAGGATCTCTGTTGCCTTGATGGTCTCATAGTTATCCGGAAGAAGATATTTGGAATCATGGATAACTTCGATCTTTACAAAATCTCCACAGCCAAGCTCGCGGGAAAGTCTTGCAATACGGACTGCTTCCTCTGCATTTCTGGCTCCTGATGTATTCGGAAGAAGAGTAACATCCTTCGGCACATAGTCAAGAATATTGGCAAGCCCACCCTCATTTGCACGGCGCAGGGCAAGTGTTACGATCTGAGTTCCTGCTTTTTCAATACATGCTTTTACAAGCTCCAGGGAAAATTTTCCGGAACCAAGAATAAAACGGGAAGTAAACTCATGGCCTCCCAGGATCAGTTTGTCTTCATTTGTGTTTGCTGTTGTCATTTTTTATGTCCACCTTTCTGTTATTTATCTACATTGTATTTCAGCTGCAATAACTGCTCAGTTATTCAAATTTCAAGTCAGCAGTTATCTGCGATTCTGCCCATCCCACAGCCGGATATTCCTGCCCATCTTCAGACTTCTGAACAGGATTTTCTGTATCCATTCTTATTCTTTCTGTCTCAGCAGCTTCCGCCGCCCATAAACTGCAGGATTTCCACAACATCGCCATCTTTCAGTACTGTTGTATCGTAAGTCTCTCTCTTGATGATCTCTTCATTCAGCTCTACTACCACCTGCACCGGAACATAATTACATGCTTCCAGATATTCCGTTACGGTCACCGGAGCTTCCAGGGTTCTGCTTTCACCATTTACTGTGATCATAATCTCTCCTTTCCGGAAATTTCGCCAAGTTAGAAGTAATTCGCAATCTCTTCCGGTCAATCGGATATTCGCGATCCGTAAAAAAAGAGTTCACAAAGAAATACACCCGCGGTGGTGCACCCCTTCATGAACTCTGTTCACTCTCAAAATTTCCCATGTTTAATTGTAAAATATTTCTCTGTAAATCCTGATCTTACGTATATTCAGTCGGATAAAACATCCGCATTCAATAAAAAAAAGGAGATACACCAAAGTATCTCCCGTAAATTCATCTTATACGTTCCTACGTTGGCATTATCCAAATCAGGTATAAGGGTCGAAGTTGAAGACTTCCTCTCAGCCTGCCGTCACAAGCTCCCCTGTCATTTACATGATTTAGTATAATTCCGATTCTGCTTCATGTCAAGAATAATAAATTTTGGTTTTATTTGGTTACTGTTCACTGGTAATATTCCGCGAGGTGTTTTTTGTGAGCGAAGGTCACAGAAAACCCGAGACATACCGCGCGGATTTATGCGATTAGCATAAATCCTGTGCATCGCGAAGCGTGTTGCTGAGAACGGAGTGAACAGTAACTTTTATTTATAAGCAGTGAATCCCAGATCATTCATTGTCAGGTTTAAATTCCTTTTCAGATAAGCATTTGCTGCTATCATTGTCGCTTTCATCATAATGTTGGAAGTATCCTGCAGATCTGTCATCGCTTTTTTTCCGTTTGTATACAGGAAAGTCAGATTCTGACCTTTATAAGCAGATGCTTTTGTGGAAGAAGTCAGCAGCACAAAGACTCCATCCGAAGACAGGGCGGACTTCACACTGACCGTATCAGATTTCACACAGTTTCCGATAATATCCAGTCCGGCAAGGACTCCATCTGAAGGCACAGAAATCAGCATTCCAACATCTATCTTATCTTCTTTCTTCAGATAACCGATCATCAGAGTACTTTCTTCATTTACTTTGACATTTATAAACTGACTTCCGTCTTCGGTATATCTGCCTTTCTGACTGATATATTTTTTCAGTTTGGCATAATTCTGCGTCATTTTTGCGTTAGCCGATGCAGGATTCTTTACAGTAATCTTACAGGTGAATTTTCTGCCGCCAAGGATCGCTGTGATATTCGCTGTCCCTGTTTTTACTGCGGTGACCTTTCCGGCTGAAGTTACCTTGACAACATTTGTGTTGCTGCTCTTCCATGACGGTTTCAGACTGGTGCCGTTGATCTTCAGTGTATAAGTTTTTTTCGGTGTCAGTGTCAGGCTGGTCTTATTTAGGGTGAGATAATTCAGACCTGCGATCGCTGTCAGACCTTTTTTATTATAGCTACTCCAGATCGTATTTTTTCCGGATTTCCGGTAAGCTTTTACCGTATAAGTATAACGTGCTCCGGTGCTTACTTTTGTGTCGGTAAATGTAACATTCTTACTTCCTGTGATGGTTTTTACTGCTTTCCATCCGCTGTTTCCGGTCTTGCGGTATACACGGTATCCGGCTACTCCTTTTACCTGTTTCCAGCTGAAAATGATCTTATTCCTGCCGGAGATCTTAATAGAAGACATGGCCGGCGCTGCTACAGTTACTGCCGCCTGTACTTCTGCCACGCTGATCAGCTCCGGAACCGTAGCTGGTGCCGCCGTTGCAAGCATAAAACCTGTCAAAATGCCACATAAAGCTTTTTTCCAATTTCTTCTCATACGCTTTTTTCCTTTCTGCTTTGTGGTATATCTGGATTTCCTAACAAATATAGTATACATTATAAAAATTATTCCTGCTATGATATTTTTCGCCGAATCAGGGCTTTTGGTGAAATTCGGCAGTTTCTACAATGACATAAAAAATGCCGCTCCCTCGGCCACATCATATGATATTCGCAATCCGCTAACGCTACTTGCTCATAAAAAAATGCCGCTCCCGCGGCATTTTTTTATATAACAAGCCAATCCTCAACCATAGCTGTATTATGTAGCAGTACTGCCTCATTTCCCTTCGTTACAAAAATCCTCTGCACAAACACATCCACAACTTCACCTTCCCGGACGGGTTCTTCGTCAAGGCTTCTTCTGGCGCTGAGTGTGGTGTTTCCTACACGGACTTTCAGTTCCAGGCTGCTGCCGCGGAATGCTACTCGTTCTACGATGCCCTCTGTTGCAGAGCTTTTATATTTCTGTTCCTCGTTCTTCTTTGTCACTTTCACAAACTCCGGACGGACAATGGCTTTTTCACCTCCCGGAACTTCCTCGAAATGATTGAACACCTGGTAATCATCGATCACGGAAGTCTGCCCGAAAAATCCCGCCGTAAACGCAGTATCCGGATTCTGGTAAACCTCCAGTGGAGTTCCTTTCTGTTCAATGCGACCACGATTGGTGATGATGATCTCATCTGCCACCTCAATAGCCTCATCCTGATCATGGGTAACAAAAATGCTGGTGATCCCCAGCTTCTCGATCATATCCTTCAGCCAGCTTCGAAGCTCCGTACGGATCTTCGCATCAATAGCCGCAAAAGGCTCATCCAAAAGAAGCAGCTGTGGATTTGGAGCCAGCGCCCGGGCAAAAGCAACTCGCTGTCTCTGACCACCGGACAGCTGACTCGGATATCTTTTCTCCAGGCCCTTCAGCCCGATCAGCTCTACCAGTTCCATAACCCTCTGCTTAATATACTTCTTGTCCGCCTTCTGTACCTTCAGGCCAAATGCAATATTATCATACACAGTCATATACCGGAAAAGGGCATAATTCTGGAACACAAATCCAATGCCTCGCTCGCTGGCAGGAACATCATTGACCACTCTTCCGTCAATGATGATCTCACCGCTGTCCGGCTGCTCCAGACCGGCGATCATACGGAGGATCGTTGTCTTTCCGCTTCCGCTTGGGCCTAAGAGACCGATCAGCTTACCTTTTTCGATGCCAAAACTTACATTATCAGATGCCTTGTAATCCCCATATGTTTTATTGATATTTTTTAACTCAACGTACATCGCCTTTTTCCCCCTTTCCTTTATACTCCAGAACATTTCTTGCGATCAGAAGGATCACCGCCAGGATCACCAGGATCGAAGAAACCGCAAATGCCGGAACATACTGGAATTCGTTATAAAGAATTTCCACATGAAGCGGAAGTGTATTTGTTTTTCCACGGAGATGTCCGGACAGTACGGACACAGCTCCAAACTCTCCCATGGCTCTGGCTGTACACAGCACAACACCATAGAGAAATGCCCACTTGATATGCGGAAATGTCACCTTGGTAAAAATCGTCCAGCCTTTTGCTCCCATCAGTGCTGCCGCCTCTTCCTCATCGGACCCTATGGATTCCAGAACCGGTATGATCTCTCTGGACACAAATGGAAATGTGACAAAGATCGTTGCCAGGACAATTCCAGGAACTGCAAACACGATCTGTATCCCTGCACTTTCAAGAACAGAATAAAGAGGACTCTGCTTTCCAAAAACCAGGATATAGATAAGACCTGCGATAACCGGTGATACCGTAACCGGAACATCGATCAAAGTGGTAAGGAGCTTTTTTCCCCGAAAATGAAATCTGGTCATTGCCCATGCCGCACACAGACCAAAGATCGTGTTGCATACAACAGCCGCAGCCGTCGCCTCAATGGTCAGCTTCAGCGCTTTCAGCGTGTACTCATCTGTCACCGCCTGCACGTAGCACTGCCAGCCCTTGCTCAGCGCCTGGGTTACAACAACCACCAGAGGCAGTACCAGCATCACAAAAAGAAAGATCACGGAAATCCCGATAAGGATCCATTTCACCGGCCCGGAAGCCTGCTTCTTTTTTTCATCCATTATGCATCCCTCCCTCTGATACGTTTCGTATTTCTTGCCTGCACCAGATTCACACCAAACAGGATCAGAAATGATACTGCCAGTGTAACCAGTGCGATAGCTGTTGCGCTTTCATAGTCAAACTCCTGAAGCTTTGACATGATGATCAGCGGCGTGATCTCTGTATAGTAAGGTTTGTTTCCTGCGATAAAAACAACACTTCCGTATTCTCCTAGGCAGCGTCCGAAGGCAAGTCCCGCCCCGGAAAGCATTGCCGGCAGAAGCTCCGGAAGAATAACCCTGCGAAAAACGGTGAATGGCTTTGCACCCATGACACGAGCCGCCTCCTCATAAGAACCGTCCAGCTTCTCCAGAACCGGCTGAATGGCCCTGACTACAAAAGGGATTCCCACAAAGATCAATGCCACCGTGATACCGATCCTGGTATATGCGATCTTAATACCGAAATTTGCAAAAAAGCTTCCCACCAGACCTTTATCGGATGTCAGGGATGTCAGTGAGATACCGGCAACTGCAGTCGGCAGTGCGAAAGGCAGCTCGATCATTCCATCCATGATCCTTTTTCCCGGAAAATCATATCTTACCAGCACCCACGCAAGGACCAGTCCCATAATAGCATTGATCACTGTGGCCGCAAATGCAGTAATAAAGCTTACATAGAATCCGGACAAAACCCTCGGCCGTGTGATCACCTCAATAAATTCCCGAAGCCCCAGCCGCGCCGAGTATACTGCCAGAGACGCAAGAGGGATCAGAACTACGATACTCAGCATCGCCAAAGTCACTCCCATTGTCAGTCCAAAGCCTGGTATCACACGTTTACTCTGTTGTTTCTTCATTTCTGTCTCCCCTCTTTTCTATTCTAAGTTTCTGATCTGTTGCAAATTCCCGGTCTGTTGCAAATCTCTGGTCTGTTACAAAATCTCAGGCTCTTCTACTCTTCATAGATCTCATCAAACACTCCGCCGTCTGCGAAATGCTTTTTCTGAACTGCATCCCAGCCGCCGAAATCTTTGATCGTTGTCAGCTTCACCTTCAGGTTAAAAGTATCTGCATGCTTTTTCAGGATCGTCTGATCAACCGGCCTATAGTAATTCTCCGCGATCAGCTCCTGAGCTTCATCGGAATACAGATATTTCAGATATGCTTTCGCAGCTTCTGCATTATCATGCTTTTTCACATTTTCATCTACAACAGCAACGGATGGCTGTGCCAGGATACTGATGCCCGGCGTTACGATCTCGTAATCATCCGGATTATCCCTTACAGAAAAAAACGCTTCATTTTCCCAAGCGATCAGCACATCACCCTGCCCGTTTTCCACGAAAGAGGTTGTGGCACCTCTTGCTCCGGAATCCAGAACCAGGACATTTTTGTAAAGCTTCTTGATAAAGGCTTTCATCTCTGTCTCGTTGCCGTTATATTTCTCATTGGCATAAGCCCAGGCTGCCATGTAATTCCAGCGGGCACCACCGGAGGTTTTCGGATTGGGAGTGATCACCCCCACACCATCCTTTGTCAGATCATCCCAGTCGTGGATATTCTTCGGATTTCCCTTCCGAACAAGAAATACAATGGTGGAAGTATAAGGAGCACTGTCATCCGGATATTCATCGATCCATCCCTTGTCGATCAGACCGGCATTCCGGATCGCATCGATGTCATATTCCAGTGCAAGTGTCGCCACATCTGCAGGAAGTCCGTTGGAAATCTCAAGGGCTTGCTTTCCGGAACCGCCATGAGACTGGATCACATCCACACTCTGACCTGTTTCCTCTTTCCAATATTTTGAAAAAATCTTATTATATGCTTCATAAAATTCTCTGGTCGGATCATAGGACACATTGATGATCTCCACATGATTTTTATCCTTTGTATTGTTTCCCGATACTGCAAAAGTTCCTGCCAGTACCACTGCTACCAGTGTGATACAGACACCTGCGATGCGTTTTCTTTTCATGATCTGTGTACTCCTTTACAACCACATTTTTATTTAAAAATCTTTTCCCACCAATGTAACTGCTTCATTTCGCTGTCAAATCATACCTGTTCTTTCCGTTTACTGTGGTTCTGTAATTTTTTTATTTGAATTGAATACATTAAACCATATTATTCCCATTAATTAAATAGGAATATCTGAAAACGTTTTCACGAAATACTCTGGTCATAGCGCAACTGCATCCTGTCTGTCACTATATCTGCGCATCCGCAACACTCAGATACAATAATCGCTCCACATACTGTCCTCCACACTGCTGCAGCTGTTCCGTATCATCAGTCTGCCTTCCAGTTCCATTCGCACAATACCGGAATGCCCGCCCTTCAGCCGGTCCAGCAGCAGGTATAATGCAAATTTTCCCATATCCTCCTTGGGCAGGCTCACCGTTGTCAGCATCGGTCTGGTAAACTGTGCCTCCTGTATATCATCGCTGGATATGATCGAAGGCATATAATACCGGTTCCGAAATTTATTCAGGCACTTCAGCATTCCGATCGCCGAAATATCATTGGCACAGTAGATTCCGGTTGGCATGTCGTCCGACTGAAAGAACTTTTCCATGGCCTCGTAGCCCTCGGCTTCAGTCTGCTTTGTTTCGATAACATACTCCGGTATCACATCCAGATCATGCTTCTTCAGTGTTTCCAGATACCCGTTATACCGGTCCTCGCTGTGACACTGGCCAATATAACCGATATTTTTGTGTCCCAGGGAGATCAGATATTCCACTGCCGCTGCTGCGATCTTTTTCCCATCACAAAGGATCTCATCCACTTCATAATTGGTAGAATTCCGGTTCACCGATACCACACTCTTATACTTCTTATTCAGCTTCTTCAAAGCCTCTTTATTACATCTGCCGATGATGATCAGTCCGTCCCTTTTCCCTTCCACCTCATCATACATTCCGTCGATCAGCCGGTCCAGATTCTCCCTTCGGCACTTCCGGTCATCGGAAAACACAGACATATACCATACTTTGGAAAGAATGCAGTTTTTATCATGGATCTCACTTTCGATCACCCGAAGGAGCTCCGCAAAAAACGGATCCGTTGTGGAAGAATCGGTTCTTGTCATCAGGATATTGATGTACCAGGTTTTCTCCTGCTTTGCGGAAACGCCTTTTTTCAGATTCCTGGCCGCCTCGTTAGGCACATAATTCATCTCGATAGCTGTTTTCCATATCTTATCCCTGAGTCCGGAAACAGAACATTTATAATTGGGATTATTCAAAACTCTGGAAACCGTCGCCGGTGAAACCCCTGCCTTTTCTGCGATCTTCTTGATGGACATGTACCCGTCCCCTCCCTCTGAAAAAAGTCTGCCCGCTGCCAGTCCTGTAAGCTGCTCAACGTCATCTGTGTAACTCAGCATCATCGGTGTAACAGAACTTTTTATCATTCCTTATTTCATAGTAATTAAATATGTTTTATATGATAATGAGAGTTTTGAAAAAAGTCAATCTTATTTTGTGAAAACGTGTTCTTTTTTTTGCTGCATCTTCCAGTAGACCACCCGGATTCTGCGCCTTGCCCATCTCATTTAGCATTACATTACCAAGCAAGGCACACTACAAAAAAATACCTTACACAGAGTTACTGTGGAAGGTATTTTTTGCGATCATCACTTATTATTGTCCTTTAATTTTCTTTTGATATATTCTTCTATCAATTCCAATAATTGTTTACCCGTTTCTATCTGTTCTTCTGCTTCTTCTCTTGTTGCAATATAAAAATCATCATAATCGCTGGCATGTCTGATTTCTTCTGCTTCTACGATTTTTCGTCCAAGTTTTCTGGGAAAAATCTCTGTTTTAATATAATTCTTATTGAAATTTGCTAATGCATCTTTATGACGTTTATATGCATTTCCATCTAGTGCATGTATTGCTGAAATTGCATGATAAATACCATAATATGCCCGATTATTAGCACCTCGAAATTCTTTTGCATTCAAAAGAATTTCCGCAGCTTTAATATCACTTTGGGCAGTTTCAATCCGCTAAAAAATAAGATCTTTCTGCGTTCCTTTTTCATCAGGCTGCATCAAATAATTTTACCCCCTCTTTCTTTACATTTGCATAAAATGGATAAACATCAACCCAATTCAGAAAATGTTTTTCACTTTTTGCAATTGGCTTAATATCAAGATCATGATCCATATTAAAATCAAAAGTTTCTCCTGCCAATCCATGACGATACTGCTTAATATCTATATCAGACAGATCAAGGAGAATCATAATATCGATATCAGAATCTTCTCTATAATCTCCTCTGGCATATGAGCCGTATAAAATAACACTTTTCAAATGTTTCCCATATATTTTCTGTAATATTTTTGTGTATTGTTCCAACAATGTCTTCATCGATACCGGCATAATCCCGCCCCCTTCTATCTGATAAAACATCTTTATTCGATAACCACTATTTCTTCCATTTAATTATACGCTTTTATATCATTATTCTTCAATGAAATTTTTTCGACATAATTCTCCAGACATACAAAAACAGACTGAGAACCTGATATATATTCTTATCAAGCTCCAGTCTGTTTTGCGTGCTCAAATATATAAGATATAACTATGAGCAAATAACAAATGCGGATTGCTAATATCCCTTGAATTATTTAACCGTTACCTTACAGGTCAGTTTTTTAGAACCACTCTGAACGGTGATAGTTGCAGTTCCTTTTCGGATGCCTTTTACAACACCTTTGGATGTGACAGTTGCGATTTTTTTGTTGGATGATCTGTAAGTGACCTTCTCATCAGTATTTCTTGGTGTTGCAACGGCTTTGATGGTGAAGGTTTTTCCTCTGTTCACGGTCTTTGTTTTTGGTACACCGGTGAGTTTTGTTGTTTTGATCTTTGTGACCTTAACAGTGACAATAACTTTTTTACTTCCGGCTTTTACTGTGATCTTTGCAGTGCCGACTTTCTTTCCTGTGATAACACCCTTGGAATTTACTGCTGCGATCTTACTGTTGGAGGAACTGTATGTAATCTTATCCTTGCTTGTAACCGGCTTCAAAACAGGTTTCAGAGTTACTTTTTTTCCTTTGACTACACTGACTGTGGACTTCATGTTTGTAATCGCCTGTGTAGTGACTCTGACTGTAACCAGTATATTGGTCTTCACGCCACTATTCAATGTGATCGTCACCCATGTTGAACCGTTTTTATTTTTTGCGGTAAGTTTAAATGTGCCGTTCTTATTCACATTGGAAACGGTTACAAGGCCGGTGTCCTTCGGTGTTACACTCTTCAGATAATCGCCGTTGGCAAAATCAGATACCCGGATAGCTGTAGTAGACTGTCCATTTTTTAATGTAACCTGATCCGTATTTACACTCATATTGTAGGTCCGAGTTTCTCCCCAGTCCTGAAAACCACACCGTTCACATTTAAAATGCTGCTGGTAATCCGCTGTAAAAAATATCGGAGTTGGATTTCCTTTGCTGACAGTGTGTTTGCTTGAACCATGATTTACCCATTGCTCGTCCGTAAATTTATGTCCCAGTTCCGGAATGAGCACATCGCTGTCCTGCTGCATTTCTTCTTTTCCATCTTTATCCAAAAAATGTTTCCCGCAGGATGTACAACGATAGGTATCTTTCATTCCCGGATTCAGACACTCCGCCGGATATCCCTTTTCTAATTCCAGAATGTGCTCATTCGTCATCGGTATTATCAGCTCACTATCTTCCGTAACCTTCTCGGTTCCCTTTTCATCAAAGAACATCTGCTGACAGTAATCACAAATATAGTAACTTTTTCTTCCCTCATTTGTACAGGTTGCTTCATATCCCTCAATATATCTCATTGTATGATTCTGAGGTTCTGTCGGAATCATCAAATCTGCTTCTTCTACTATCTGAGTTCCTTCCTGATCAAGGAAATATTGATAACAATTATTGCAGTAATAATAAGCTTCCATACCTCCATATATACAATTCGGCTCATTTTTCTCATGGTATTCCATCTGATGCCCCAATGCCGGAATCATGATATCCTTCTCTGAAATCTCCGTTTCACCATTCCAGTCAGAAAAATTTTTGCCGCAGGTTTCACAATGATAATATGACTGATTGCCTGACTGTGTACAGGTTGCGCTTTTTCCTGCATAATAGGTCAGATTATGACCCAGTTTACTGATAGTCAGACCGCCCCATACTACACTTGAACCTTCTGCATTACAAAAATCCCTGCCACATACTTCGCAGTGCCAATATTGATAGTTTCCATCACTTGTACAGGTTGGCTTAGATTCTTTATGAAAGGTAAGTGGATCCTTTATGTTATGGAACGAAAAACTGTTTTCCGTAGCATATGTTTCCGCCGTAGAACCTTTATGTCCCATAATAAGAATATTCTGCTTTGTACCATCTGCATTATAACCAAATGCCTTTTTTTCTATCACTGTGGATGCATTCGCAATGTAAACACTTCTCAGATATGTACAATTAAAAAATGCATTGGTATCAACATGTGTTATATTGTCCGAAAGAATGATCTCTGTCAGACTGGTACAGTTGGAAAATGCTCCATATGGAATTTCTGTAAGATTCTTTGAAAATTTGATTCGATTTAAACCACAATTCTCAAACGCAGACTCTTCAATCGTTGTTACGCTGTCTGGTAAAGTTACTTCTCCCAAAATCGTGTCAGTGAATGCATTCTTTCCAATCTTTGTCACCCCATCTGGAAGTATGATATTTTGTAAGGAGCTACATTCCCAAAATGTACCCTTTTTTATCTCAGTTATATTCTTTGGAATATTTATTGATTGAAGATTAAAATTCCAGTTAAATGCACTTTCTCCGATATCTGTTACTGTATCTGGAAGTTCAATACTTCTAAATTTACAATAAGAAAAAGCCGCATTTCCTATCGTTTTCAGACCTTCTGGAAAATAGATCTTTAATATTTCACTATTAAAAAATGCACTGTTTCCTATACTCGTTATATCTTTTGGTAACTTAATTTCTGTTAAACCACATTGCCAAAATGCCCTATTGCCAATCTCTGTAATGCTATCCGGCAAAACAATATTCTCTAATCGTCCACATCCAAAAAACATCTCTTCGCCTATACGTTTCATGTTTTCAGGTAATTTCACACTTCTTAAATCCCAACATCCATAAAATAACCCATCACCCACATCTATTACTGTTTCTGGTAATACAAAATTTTTTAATGCACAGCCACTAAACGCATAGTTACCTATTTCCGTTATATTGTCTGATAATTTAATACTACTATCCTTTAAACTACTACATCCTCTAAATGCATTTTCTTTTATACTTGTCACGTTATCCGGAATATTAATATTTTCCAAACTACTACATCCACTAAAAACATTACTTTCTATAGTTGTTATTCCCTGAGGAATATTAATACTCTTCAAGCTACTACACTCTTCAAATGCACCATATCCTAGATTAACAATTCCATCCGGCAAAGTAATTTCTTTTAAATTACTGCATCCTGAAAATGTATAGTTTCCCAAACTTGTTAAACTTTTTGGCAATGTTACACTGGTTAAATTCTTACAACCTGCAAATACACCATTCCATGACCTATATTCAAGTAATGTAATTCCCTCTCCAATTTCTACTCTTTTAACCCTTTGATCACTAATGAATCGATCCGAAGATAGCTCTCCACTCCCCTCAATCACAAGTCGTCCATCCTCATAAAGTTCATAAGTAGCATTATTTCCATTTCCAAAACTTCCACAACTAACAACTTCCGAACTTTCGCCCGCACCGACAACTGCTGCTTCTCCGTCTGAAAAGTCGTCTTTCACATCTGCCTGTAATTCTTCTGTATCAAAATTATCTGCTTCCGCGTCCTTCTCCAGTTCTTCGGTGCTGTCCTCAAATAGTTCAAGGTTACTGGTGTCATTATCCTGCGAATCCTCTGAAGCTATTTCCGTTCCTTCTGCTTCATCTGTCTCCGCCTGGAATTCCTCAGCCGCATACACAGACACTGTCTCCACCGGAGCCGCCGCTGTTGTCAGGATCATAGCCGCAGACAGCAGCCATGCAATATTCTTTTTCTTCATAGATTTCCCCCATTTTCAAATTCACATTTATAATAAAATTATAAATTTCCCATCACATTTAATCAAGCTTTGTTTAGAATATTTTTGTCATATTTTGTCTGTTTACAGACATTTTTTAACATTTTTTCTACTATAAAAACCCGGCAGCTGCACATGTGAAAACTCTCCATGTTTCATCTGCCGGGCTTCTGTTTTTATTTTCTTTTGTATTCTTTCACTGTTATGGCTATTTTACGTACGCCTGCTTCATCGTTACTTCACCGTTATCTTACAGTTCAGTTTTTTCGCTCCGCTCTGCACGGTGATCACGGCCGTCCCTTTTCGGATTCCCTTTACAACACCTTTGGAATTTACCGTAGCGATCCTGCGATCCGAGGAACGGAAAAGAATCTTTTCGTCGCTGTAATACGGCACAGTCACTGCCTGGATCGTGTATGTTTTTCCACGAAGTATGGTTTTTGTTTTGGGCACGCCGGTCATCTTTGCGGTCCTTACTGCGGCAGTATTGTTCAGAAAACGGAACCCATTTTTCTTTGCGTAAGTCTGAGCAGTAGAACCCTTTTTTCCGGCAATGACAAAAGTTTTATTTTTTCCACTATTGAAATTATAGCCGATCGCTTCTTTTTCTATCACTGTTTTACTGTTGAGGATCGTAATCTTTTTCATTGCCAGGCAATCATAAAAAGCATGGCTTCTGATCTTTTTCACACTGGCAGGTACTGTAATATTCCCCAGTTTTCGACAATTACTGAATACACCGTTCCCGATCTCTGTAAGCTTCTTCGGCAACGACACCTTTCTGAGATCTGTACAAAAAGAAAACGCACCTTCCCCAATAACCGTAACACTGTCCGGAAAGCTTACTCCTGTCAAACCGCAATGCCGAAAGGCCGCTCTTTCTATCCTGGAAACGCCCTGTCCAAGCGTAACCTTTTTCAGCTTCATATCCGCCTCAAATAACGATTCCGGTAATATTTTCACACTTCCCGGAATGCTGACAGATTCCAGACTGTTACAGTAACTGAAAGCATATTCATCAATTTTTGTTACAGTTTTCGGTACATCCAGACTCGTAAGTTTACTCTGGTAAAAAGCATATGCACCAATGCTTTTCAGTCCATCAGGAAGCTTGATCCTGGTGATCGCAGTATCTCCAAATGCTCTTACTCCAATACTCCGCAGAGTTCCCGGCAACGTAATCCTCTTCATATTTCTGCAGCCTGAAAAGGTTCTGTCACCGATTCCCGTGATCCCAGATGCAACGGTTACTGTTTTTATCATTGCTGATCTGTATGAAAAATCATCGGTAACCTTAACCTCCCCTTTTCCCTGTATCTGCAGGTTTCCATTGGAGTACAACCGGTAAACAGCTTTGCTTCCACAGGAGCCCTTCGCAACAAGCTTTGCAGTGCTCTGCACACCTGCTGCCGATGCTTCCTGTGCATATTCAGCCGCATAACCAGTCTGTGCATGTACAGCCACAGAAGATACACAGGACCCTGTCAGGATCATTGCCGTTGATAACAGTATTGCGATTTTTTTCCCAAACATAAAAGCTCCCTCCCTGAGAATCGATCGGATATCCACGATCTTCTCCCATGCAGCAACAAAAGGACCGACATACATCCGGTCCTCATGTTCATCATTTAGAATCTGTTGGTTAATCCAACCACATACATATCTTCTTTATATTCCGGGATCTTCACAAGAAGTCCCTCTGCAGTATCCTCAGTTTCTACCTTCACTGCCGGGTCAAATGGCCTCAGCGCTCCGTGATAGCCCTTGATCAGGAATTCATTGGCGCCTTCCTTCAGATGATCTGCAAACACATTCAGATTTCCGTCTTTCTGTGTATAATGGAGCTCGATTCCACTCTCAAGCAGCTCAGATTCACGGTCACTGCAGCGTGTTCCGTAAATACCGTCATGGTTTACCTTCAGCCATGCACCCAGGATCTTCAGTCTTCTTACCTGCTCCTCCGGGATAGTTCCGTCTGCCTTCGGGCCGATGTTCAGGAGAAGATTTCCGTTATTTGCCACTGTTCCGACAAGAAGTGAGATCAGATCCGGAACAGAGATCAGCTTGTCATCGCCTTCGTTGGCATTATAACCGAAGGATAAGCCCATTCCACGGCACATCTCCCATTTCTCATTTCTGTTTACAGAACCGGCTTTATATTCCTTAGTAAGGAAATCGTGATAACGTCCGTTGAAACGGTCATTTACCACACCCTCCGGAACCTTATTGTAATAATGTGCAAAGAAATACGGCATCATCTCTTCACTCTGTGTCGGCCATCCGATATCATTCCAGAACACACTCGGTGCATAATCATCTACAAGCTCTTTCATCTGATTATAGGAATAATCTGCATATGCAAATGTCGGGCTGGCTGTTCCAAACAGATCATCATCCTCAAAAATAGGATCGTTTGCATACTGCCAGTCGATCAGTCCGGAATAATACAGGCCCATGCGGATTCCTGCGTCACGGACAGCTTCTGTCAGCTCACCGGTGATATTTCTCTTCGGTCCCATTTCTACGGAATTGAAATGTGTATATTTACTTGGGAACAGGCAGAATCCGTCATGATGCTTGGTTGTCAGAACAACATACTCCGCACCTGCTTCTTTGAAGATCTCTGCCCACTGCTTCGGATCCCAGTTTTCAGCTTTCCACATAGGAATAAAATCTTCGTATTTGAAATCTTTTCCGTATTTTTCTATATGATGCTTATATGTAGGGCCTTTTCCAATGTTCAGAGAATTGTAATACCATTCTGCATACGGATTATCCGCAAACCATTCCTTGGAATCAACCTCTCCCAGCTCCCATGTATGCGGTGCAAATGCCGGCACGGAATAAATTCCCCAATGGATAAAAATTCCAAATTTACAATCCTCATACCATTTTGGAACTGTGTGTGCATTTACAGAGTTCCAGTTTCCTGTGAATCTTACATCTCCCATAATTAAAATACCTTATCCTTTCTGTCCTTTCAAAAAGACATTATAATTTACTCGCTTCCCCCAACAGCTATTCTACTGTGATCTTCAATACCACCGGCATATCTCCCGCCTCAATAACCCCTCTTCCGCAGGAAATATCCAGTTCTTTATTTCTCGCAAATGCCGGATGCAGATCTGTTCCGAGGATCTCAATATCCCGGATCGTGGATTTCAAAAGCTTCATATCATTGCCAAGAGCTTTGATATGGATTTCTCCATCCTCCGGCCAGTGCAGAACAGTCGCATAAATATGATTGCTCTTACTTGTAAAACGGATATCCTCAGAAGTAAAGTGCTTATCATAGGTATCCGTGAAATGTCCCTCCGGAACCACCGTCGGTCCCTCTCCGAATATCTTCCAGTATCTGGTTCCGTATATCGCCTCTCCGTTTACCTTCAGCCATTTTCCCATTTCTCTCAGGATATGTGCATCCTCTTCCGGAATTGTTCCATCCGGCTTCGGTCCGATATTAAGAAGCAGTGCACCATTTTTGCTGACTACATCGATCAGATCCAGCACTACATCGGAAGGCTTCTTATAATCATTTCCAATGGTATAGCCCCAGGAGTTCTTAGCTACAGACGTATCATTCTGCCACAGATCCGGCGTGATATGGTCTAACTGACCTCTTTCCAGATCATTGACTGCGCTGCCATAAACATATGCGTCAAATTTGGCATCAATAGCTGTTTCTTTTCCCCACTGTGCAGAACAGTTGTAATAATATGCTGCAAATTTACGAAGATACGGTTTCCATGCATACTGCTGGATCCACCAGTCAAAATACACGATGGATGGCTGATATTTATCCACGATCTCGCAGGTGCGGACAAGCCAGTCCTGCATATGCTCCTCTGTCGGAGGATTGTCATAAATATCACTCATATCTCTGGTGATTCCTGCTGCCGGCCCATAAAGATCCGCATATTCCGGATCATTGACATCAGCCTCCGGGATCTGACGACCTCCATTAAAGAACCAGTAATGCTCTGCTCTGTGAGAAGAAGCACCGAGAACCATTCCCTCTTTCTCAACCTCTGTCTTCAGCTCTCCGAGAATATCTCTTTTCGGTCCCATCTCAGCAGCGTTCCAGCGACAAAGGTCACTGGCATACATCTGAAATCCATCGTGATGCTCCGCTACCGGAACTACGAATTTCGCCCCCGCCTCTTTAAATAAGGCCGCCCATTCCTTCGGATCAAACTTCTCAGCCTTAAACTGAGGAATAAAATCCTTGTAGCCGAATTTATCCAGAGTTCCGTATTTCTCTGTATGATGCAGGTTCTCCTTAGAGCCTTTCACATACATATTTCTGGGATACCATTCGTTTCCGAAAGCAGGAACACTGTAAACACCCCAGTGGATAAAAATTCCGAATTTATCTCTTGCATACCACTTCGGCGTAGGATGCTCACAGAGAGAATCCCAGGTATCCGTGTACGGTCCCTGTGCGATCACCTCATCGATCCGAGAAAGGTATTCTTCTTTTTTCATCTGTTCGTCCTCTTTCCATCTTTTATTTATATTGTATGGATGTCTCTATGTTATCATCAAACCTTTTGGTTGTATATGCCCAACAATTCACAAATAAAACGTTTCGTTTTTATATAAAACATACAACAAAAAAAAGACCTTGATGATGTTTTTGTTCCAACTTCATCAAAGTCTTTTCTTTTTTACATAATATTCTCTTCGATCACCTTTTCGATCCGTCTCTTCACTTCTTCTGCGAGCTCTGTGGTATGCATATCTTTGTATTCCTCATAATACATCGGAGGAAGGATATGCACCTGTACGGTGATCCTCTCTGTAGAGCCGGTATCAAAAGCCTTAAAGGAATCGATCAGTGCAACCGGAACGATCGGGCATTTCGTCTTGGTGGCAGTCTTGAAGCTGCCGCCCTTGAACGGCCCCGGATGATTTCCGTTTTTACTTCTGGTTCCCTCCGGAAAGATCAGATAATTACGACCAGCCCTCACTTCCCGTATTACATTGACAATGACCTGCATGGACTGCTTCAGGTCTTCCCTGTCAATGATAAAAGCCTTCATACAGGCAAAAACCTGCTTCAGAAAAGGAATCTCTCCAACTTCCTTCTTGGCAACTACCGAAAAAGGAACCGGGCATGCCCGGATGATCGCCAGCACATCAAACAGTCCCTGGTGATTCGGAAAAAACATAAATCCCTTTTCTTTTGGGATATTTTCAGCTCCATGCACATCAATATGGATATTTCCGCCTTCAATGGCATGCTCATCTACCAGTCTCAGGAATGCGTATTTCTTCTCTTCCGGATAATCATCTGTATGCGCTGCATACCAGCAAAGCTTGATCCACCAGTAAGGAACAAAGACTATATTTCTGAGCACCATCAGCAAAATCCGCTTCATTCTTACATCCTCCCGCCTCTGCTTTATCCGTTCAGTTTCCCTGCGATCTTATCCTCGTATCCCGGATTCTTTTTCAGAAAAACCTCATAAGCCTTTGTATAATCTGTATAGGTTTTCGTAGTCATAAATTTCTGATAATCCTTGGCAGCCTGCTGGCTGATCTTATCTGAAATCTCAGAAGGCGCATACAGATAATACTTTTTGTCCTGGACCTTTACAAGATAGGTACTGATACATGGATATTCCTGCTCGTTCTCCAGAACAAGATTATAGCGGATATAAACATAAGAATAATTTTTGTTTTCAGAAATGGAGCCACAGCTGTCGATATTTACATCCTTTACTCCATGGGCCTGAAAATATTTTATCGTGGAGGAAATCTCTGTTTTCGCCTCATCCGATAACTTATCCGCACTGTAACAGCCCTGCATCTTTTTATTCTTGCCTGCTGCTGCCGCTTTGATGTAGCCTTCCACAACCCCCTCCGGAGTTCTGTGGCTGATCTTTCCGCAGCCTCTGGCCGCCAGAACGATCACCAGCAGGATCAAAATGATCCCCGCCAGTGTCGCAATGTGGACAAAATTCAGTTTTTTATTAGAGTATTTCAGCTTCTTTACTGATTTTTTTCTGCGTTTTTTCTTTGTCGTCGTCATGACTTATCCTCGACCTTATTCCTCTTCACTGCCTGTGACAGCTTCCTCTGCAGAGCCTTCTTCGTTATCGCCGGTTTCTCCGTCAGCTTTTTCGGCATTTGTATCTGCTTCCGGATCTTTATCTCTTACCTTGGCGATACTTGCAACGGTTACACCCTCTGTAAGATTGATCATCTTCACACCGGAGGTGATCCTTCCAAGAACAGAGATATCTGCACACTGCAGACGGATAATGATACCCTCTGTAGTGATCATCATGATCTCGTTCTCTTCGTTGACAGCCTTGGCGCCGACAACATTTCCGGTCTTCTCGGTGATCTTGTAGCACTTCACACCCTTACCGCCACGGTTCTGGACAACGAACTCACTCATAGCTGTACGTTTGCCCATTCCGTTCTCGGAAACTACAAGCAGATAATCTCCCTGAGTGTTCAGCTGCATGGCAACAACTTCATCACCGTCAGTAAGATTCATACCTCTTACTCCCATGGACGCACGGCCTGTGCTGCGGACATCTGTTTCCTTAAAGCGGATACACTGTCCGTCCCTGGTCACAAGAATAATATCTTTGTTATTATCAGTAGCCTTAACCTCGATCAGCTCGTCATCATCACGGAGAACGATTGCTGTAAGACCTGTCTTACGGACATTCTCGTAATCCTTGATCGGAGTTTTCTTCACAAGGCCTTTCTTGGTGGCCATCATCAGATAACGACCCTCTTCATATTTACGAAGCGGGATCACAGCTGTGATCTTTTCTCCCGGTGCAAGCTGCAGAAGATTGATGATCGCAGTTCCTCTGGCTGTACGACCGGCCTCCGGGATCTCATATACCTTCAGTCTGTATACACGTCCTGTATTGGTAAAGAACATGAGATAATGGTGCGTTGTCGTCATCAGAAGCTCTTCGATATAGTCATCCTCAATCGTCTGCATACCCTTGATTCCTCTGCCGCCACGGTTCTGGCTGCGGAAGTTGTCAACGGTCATACGCTTGATATAACCAAGCTTTGTCATTGCGATCACTGTATTTTCTCTCGGGATCAGATCCTCTGTAGAGATATCATATACATCGTATCCGATGGAAGTCTTTCTGTCATCGCCGTATTTCTCTGCAATGGCAAGGATCTCCTCTCGGATCACCCGGAGAAGGAGCTTGCGGTCAGCAAGGATTGCCTGGAACTTGCGGATCTTCTCCATAAGCTCTGCATACTCAGCCTCCAGCTTCTCTCTTTCCAGACCTGTCAGTGCACGAAGACGCATATCCACGATCGCCTGTGCCTGCACATCTGTCAGCTCAAAACGGTCGATCAGCTCCTGCTTGGCAATCTGTACGTTGCGGGAACCACGGATGATGCGGATCACTTCGTCAATATTATCAAGTGCCTTCAGAAGACCCTCCAAAATATGGGCTCTCTCCTGTGCCTTATTAAGATCATACTGTGTTCTTCTGCGAACTACATTCTCCTGATGCTCCAGATAGTACTCCAACATCTCTTTCAGATTCAGAACCTTCGGTTCCATACTTCCATGATTTGGAACAAGAGAAAGCATGATCACACCAAAAGTATCCTGCAGCTGTGTATGCTTGTAAAGCAGATTCAGGATCACGTTGGCATTGGCATCCTTACGAAGATCAATACAGATTCGCATACCCTCACGACTGGAATGGTCGTTCAGGTCTGTGATCCCGTCGATCTTTTTGTCACGGACAAGCTCTGCGATCTTCTCGATCAGACGTGCCTTGTTTACAAGGTACGGGAGCTCGGTAACTACGATACGGGATTTACCGTTTGGCAAAGTCTCGATATTCGTCACCGCACGGACACGGATCTTGCCACGTCCGGTACGGTAAGCTTCCTCGATCCCTCTCGTTCCGAGGATGGTCGCTCCTGTAGGGAAATCCGGTCCCTTTACGATCTCAAGAAGCTCCTCCATAGCTGTTTCTCTGTCTTCTTCTACAATGTTGTCAATGATCTTAACAACTGCATTGATAGTTTCACGAAGGTTATGCGGCGGAATATTGGTTGCCATACCTACCGCAATACCTGTAGTACCGTTTACCAAAAGGTTCGGAAAACGTGCCGGAAGCACAACCGGCTCACGCTCTGTCTCATCAAAGTTCGGCTGAAAATCAACCGTATCCTTGTTGATGTCAGCAAGCATCTCCATGGATATCTTGCTGAGACGTGCCTCTGTATATCGCATGGCAGCCGCACCGTCACCATCCACGGAACCAAAGTTTCCATGCCCGTCAACCAGCGGATATCTTGTGGACCATTCCTGAGCCATATTGACCAGCGCACCATAGATGGAGCTGTCACCGTGCGGATGATATTTACCCATGGTATCACCGACAATACGCGCACATTTTCTGTGTGGCTTGTCAGGACCATTATTCAGCTCGATCATGGAGTACAGAACTCGGCGCTGTACCGGCTTCAGACCGTCTCTTACATCAGGCAAGGCTCGTGAGGCGATAACACTCATGGCATAGTCGATGTAAGATTCCTTCATCGTTTTTTCCAGATCCACTTCGTGGACTTTGTCAAAAATATTATCTTCCATTCTTCTTTATTCTCCTAGATATCAAGATTCTTAACGAATCTTGCATTTTCTTCGATAAATTCACGTCTTGGCTCTACCTTGTCTCCCATAAGAGTGGTAAATGTCAGATCGATCTCAGATGTGGCAGCTTCGTCCATGGTCACACGGAGAAGGATTCTCTTCTCAGGGTCCATAGTAGTCTCCCAGAGCTGCTCGGCATCCATCTCACCCAGACCTTTATAACGCTGGATCTTATTGTTTCCGTCACGTCCGATCTCGGTAAGGATATTGTTCAGCTCATCATCGTCATATGCATACCATACCTTTTTGTTCTTCTCCACTTTATAGAGAGGAGGCTGCGCCAGGTATACATATCCCTGCTTAATCAGCTCCGGCATGAAACGATACAGGAAGGTCAGAAGCAGTGTTGCGATATGCGCACCGTCAACATCGGCATCGGTCATAATGATGATCTTGTGATAACGAAGCTTGGAAATATCAAAATCCTCATGGATTCCGGTTCCGAAGGCAGTGATCATTGCCTTGATCTCTTTGTTTCCGTAAATCTTATCCAGACGTGCCTTCTCAACATTCAGGATCTTACCACGCAGTGGAAGGATTGCCTGTGTGGCACGGTTTCTCGCTGTCTTGGCAGAACCGCCCGCGGAATCTCCCTCTACGATATAGATCTCACAGTTCTCCGGATTCTTGTCAGAACAGTCTGCAAGCTTTCCCGGAAGAGACATGCTGTCCAGTGCGGATTTTCTTCTTGTAAGGTCACGTGCCTTTCTGGCTGCCTCTCTGGCTCTCTGTGCAAGAACAGATTTCTCAACGGTAGCCTTGGCAACTGCAGGATTCTGCTCCAGGAAAATCTCCAGCTGTTTACTTACAACACTGTCTACCGCACCTCTTGCCTCACTGTTTCCAAGCTTCTGCTTGGTCTGACCCTCAAACTGCGGATTCTCGATCTTAACACTGACGATCGCAGTCAGGCCCTCACGGATATCATCACCGCTTAAGTTCGGCTCACTGTCCTTGAGAAGCTTGTTCTTACGTGCATAATCATTAAATGTATTGGTGATCGCATTACGGAAACCGGTAATATGTGTACCACCCTCCGGTGTATTGATATTGTTTACAAAGCCATAGGTGTTCTCTGTATAGGAGTCATTATGCTGCAGCGCAACCTCTACAGACACGCCGTCCTTCTCACCCTCACAGTAAATGATCTCCGGGTAAAGAGCCTCCTTGCTTCTATTCAGATAACTTACAAACTCACGGATACCACCCTCATAGTGGAATACCTTCTCGCGCTCCTGTCCCTCTCTCTTATCCTCCAGAACGATACGAAGACCCTTAGTCAGGAAAGCCATCTCACGAAGTCTCTGTTTCAGGATATCATAATCATAAACAGTCTCCTCAAAGATCTCCTTGTCCGGAAGGAAATAAACCTTCGTACCGGAAAGCCCCGGATCACAGTCACCTACCACCTTCAGCGGGTACATAGTTTTGCCACGCTCATATCTCTGTTTGTATTCCTTACCCTCTCGGTAGATGGTAACCTCCAGCCATTCGGAAAGTGCATTTACAACAGATGCACCAACACCGTGAAGACCACCGGAGACCTTATATCCTCCACCGCCGAACTTACCGCCTGCGTGAAGAATGGTAAATACAACCTCAACTGCCGGAATACCAGCCTTATGATTGATACCAACCGGAATACCACGACCATTATCTGTAACTGTAATGGAATTATCCGGATTGATATCTACATGGATCTCCGTACAAAAACCAGCCAGTGCTTCATCGACTGCGTTATCCACGATCTCATATACGAGATGATGAAGTCCACGGCTGGAGGTACTTCCGATATACATTCCAGGCCTCTTACGTACGGCTTCCAGTCCTTCCAGGATCTGGATCTGATCCGCGCCGTATTCTGTATTCTCTGCGCCCATGTCATTCCTCCTGTTCTTGTCGTCCGGACGTGTTTGAAAATTCATTTCTGCAGAACCATAGCAGCTTCAGAAATCATTACATCAAATCCTGAACAAGATAAACTGATCTTTTAATTTCAGGAAATACTGTATTTTCATTTTGCAGAAAGCAATTCTCAAACCCGCTCCGGAAGTGTCATTTATACCTGTAAAATAAATATTTTTTACATACGAATACAGAGTTTATTATAGCACAAAAAAGCCTGTATTTCCACGCAAAATCATAGGAAATACAGGCAAAAAAGTATCTTATTAAATGCAATCCCAAAACACAGCACAATATGCTCTTAAAACATATGGAATATTCAGCTACTCCAGTAAAAGCCCAAATTCTTTTAACAATTTCTTCTGGTATTCCGGATCTGATGCCGATTTTATAATATCAGACGTCCTGCCAAGCTCAGCAAGGCAGAGGATCAAACTGTTAATACTATGTTCTCCCTGCTGCATCCCCTGCTGTATCCCCTGTTGCATCCCCTGCTGTATCCCCTGTTGCATCCCCTGCTGCATTCCCTGCTGCATCCCATCCTTTATTCCATCCTGCATTCCAATTCCATAACCTTCATCATAGCCAGCCTGTAAACTTTTTCTTATCTTTTCCTCGATCTGATCCTGTATGATCCGATTTAATGCTTCACACATACAATCCGCCTCCCTGAATTTTTCTTCATTAGCCCTTACGATCATCTGCATGACTGATTCGTACAAAGGATTTTTCTGCTTTTCTCTGTATTCATTGAGAAGTCGTTTCATATCTTCCTTATCTTTTATTCTATCAGTCAGACTTCTCAGCCACAGATTTTTCTTCTTCGACAACTGTTCCGTTACAATAACCTGGATTGGGATCTTAGATCCTGTTACGTAATAAATTCCTTCTTCTATCTTTTTTATCCGGCATTTCCAAAACTCCCTCAAATGCCGAAGCATCTTCCGGGGATATGCCCTGCTTACCAAAGAGATCGTAATCTGCTCAATTGGGATTTCATCCTCAGTTACCGTATCCGCTTTATAAAAAAATGCATATCCACACACCTTATAAAAATCATTGATGCTTATATAATCCGTCGGACTCTTATATTCAATGATATTATATTTTCGGAAGATCCTTCCTATGTTTTTATTAATGGGGATATCTGATTTCTTTTTGATCACAAGCGCATCGATCTCCATTGGTTTCGTCCCAAGCTGATGCTCATTCTCAAAAATCAGATTCTCCCTTTCTGCCTCCAGTTCTATCTGGATATCAGCAAAAAATGCAGGATGCCACTGCCGAAGATTAGAGCTGTTTGTTCTGTTTTTGTTTACGATCATACACGACTCCTCTGTTTTGATCTCAAGGAGCCTCATCTGAAAACTCCTGCTGAAAAATGGAAAAAAGCATGAATTTTCTGAGATGACAGGCAATCTGCCTGATATATGAAATGTAATAGAAAAATAAGATTATTTTTAGAAAATATGCTTTTACAGCATTTCCATAGAATCCCGGAACTGCTTTTTATTTTTGATAAGATCAGCTTACCACAATATGGTCTATACTGCAAGCAAATCATTTCGACAAAATCCGCACAGTACTTTTTATATTACTGTTCACTCCGTTCTCAGCAACACGCTTCGCGATGCCGGTGAACAGTAACCTTTTTATTACTACAAAAAAAGCCACATACGCTCCCAAAAAAATCCTTGGTCACAGTATGCAGCTTATTCAATCATCCACGATCACGTTACCTACGATCCGTACCACAATTACACCTGATCATTCAGCAGAACCTTCTCCATCCAGA
Organism: Blautia sp. LMAG:89; assembly: GCF_008679485.1. Classification (NCBI taxonomy): domain Bacteria; kingdom Bacillati; phylum Bacillota; class Clostridia; order Lachnospirales; family Lachnospiraceae; genus Blautia; species Blautia sp. LMAG:89. The sequence goes on from NZ_NANC01000005.1 coordinate 89,353, forward strand.
AGCGCCTTATAAATATCCCGCTTGGAAACACCACGATCCTTGGCAGCAAGCTTCATGGCATCCTTCCTGGAATTCCCCTGCTGCTCATACATCGCCACATGCTCCGCAATGGAAATCTCCTCCCAGGAAGCACGTTTCTCCGCCTCCATCTCACTGCGGCTCCTGCCCTCGATCACAAGAACACACTCACCCAGCGGCTTCTCATCTTTATAAAAATCCATCAGATCATCGATCGTAGTCCGGAATGCCGTCTCATGCTTCTTGGTCAGCTCTCTGCAAAGAGTCATCCGGCGGTTGCCAAGCGCCTCTCTGAGCTCACCAAGAGTCCGTACAAGTCTGTGAGGTGCCTCATACAGGATAATAGTCCTGGTTTCACAGGAAAGCTCCTCCAGGATCGTTTTTCGTTCTTTCTTATCCGCCGGAAGAAAAGCCTCGAAAGCAAAACGCCTGGTATGCAGGCCTGACAAAGTCAGAGCAGTGATGCAGGCAGCAGGACCCGGAAGTGAAGTCACTTCAATTCCGGCTTCATAGCACATGGCGGCAAGCTCCTCCCCGGGGTCTGAGATACCCGGAGTACCTGCATCTGTGATCAACGCAATGTTTGTACCCGCCAGCAGCTTTTCCACAAGGACATGGCCCTTATCGATCTTATTGTATTCGTGGTAGCTGGTCATGGGGGTTTTTATATCAAAATGATTTAGAAGTTTTATGCTGTTGCGGGTATCCTCCGCAGCGATTAAGTCCACTTCCCGAAGGGTTCTTAGTACTCGAAGGGTGATGTCTTCGAGGTTTCCTATGGGGGTGGCACATAAGTATAGTTTTCCGTTTTGTTTCATATTTGCCTCTTTTCTCGCTTGACCGCGGGGAGTTGTTTTGCTTGACCGCGGGGGATGTTCCGCTTAACCGCGGGGTTTGTTTAAGTTTGGGAACTTTGAAAACCGCAAAGGGGCCGCAAAGCCGCGCCCCCTCTGCACACCCCTTGGGCTTTTTTTAAGTAGTGCAAGGGATTCGCTGTTCTTATTTGTTGACTTGTGTCTGTATGCTTCGGTATTCAGCGCGCTACGCTGTGCCGATGTTGTTTTATTTCTTCACTTTCTCTGTGGTTCACTTCCGGCAAGGCGTCTGTATGCTTCGCTACTCAGCGCGCTACGCTGTGCCGATGTTGTTTTATTTCTTCACTTTCTCAGTGATTCACTTCCGGCAAGGTCCCTGTATTCTTCGATATTCAGCGCGCTACGCGCTGCGATCTCTCGCTTTGAATCTCAGGCGAGGGGAGGCAGGCTGCTGGTGGTGACGTTAGCGGAGCCCCCGTCAGCGAGGTGAGGATAGCTGCTGCCACCGAGCGCACTGTTTGAGCGAAGCGAGTTTGCGCGAATGGCAGCAAACCGGCGCCGCAGCCGAGCAGGGGGCGCAGCGTGTCACCACCAGCAGCCTGCCTCCCCTCGCCGTCCCTTCACCAACCGAAGTACCACAGCCACCACTACCACCCAGCCATCCAGCGCAGCGCCGATGGCCCAAAACCTCCCGAGCAGCCACCCCAATCTCTCACAACCAGGCAACCACCCTAAGCCACAACATTCACACCATCCGATACAACTCCAAAACATCCTCCGTATAAACCCCAGGCCGCTCATAAACCACCAGCGGCCGCTCAACCCGGATCCTGGAATTCCCGCCTTTACAAGCCTCGATCAACACCATATTCGGCTCCTTATCAATAAAAGGATACACCAGCTGCATCCTCTTAGGCTCCAGCTTATACTTCGTCAAAGTCGCCATCAGCTCCACCAGCCGAAACGGCCTGTGCACCAGAAAAAAACGCCCCCTGTCCTTCAGGACCCGGGCAGCCTGACAAGCCACATCATCAAACGAACACAAAATCTCATGCCTCGCGATCGCCTTCGGAAGATGCGGATTCGTCAACCCATGCTGCCCGATCATATACGGCGGATTACACGTCACCACATCAAAAGAAGCCGCCCCAAAAATCCCGGCAGCCTCCCTGATATCACCCTCAACGATCCGAACCCTGTCCTCAAGACCATTATACCTCACACTACGGTCAGCCATCTCCGCACACTCATGCTGGATCTCCAGCCCCGTGAAATGCTCCCCATCCGTACGATCAGAAAGCAAGATCGGAATGATCCCCGTACCGGTCCCCATATCCAGAGCAACCTCACCCCTCTTCACCCGGGCAAAGCCAGACAACAGAACCGCATCCATCCCAAAGCAAAACTTCTTCGGATCCTGAATCACAAACAACCCATTCTGAAGATCATCCACACGCTCACCGCAATAAACCAGATCACTTCTCATTCGGCTTCGAATCTCCCTTTTTAACCTCTTTCTCCTCGTGGTCAGCAGAACCACCCTTACCCTTTTTTCTCTTAGGGCGGAACCTCAGATCACGGACCGGAAACTCCTGGATCTCCTTCTCGTCATTCACCTCAACCACGATCTTAACCATCTGCCGGAGAACATTCACACTCTGGACCGTACCCGAAACACCCTGCGGCGTCGTTACCATATCACCGATACCCGGAAGATTCCGGTTCAGCTCCTCATAAGTCTCCTGCTCATTCTTCAGACAGCACATCAGACGACCACAGACACCAGAAATCTTCGTCTGGTTCAGAGAAAGATTCTGCTCCTTCGCCATCTTGATGGAAACCGGCGCAAACTCCGAAAGATACGTATGACAGCAAAGCGTCCTTCCACAGATACCAATACCGCCAAGGATCTTCGTCTCATCACGGACACCGATCTGACGAAGCTCGATCCTGGTCTTAAACACAGACGCCAGATCCTTAACCAGCTGCCGGAAATCAATACGGCCATCCGCTGTAAAATAAAACAGCACCTTGTTATTATCAAAGGTATACTCCGCATCGATCAGCTTCATCTCAAGCCCATGCTCACGGATCTTCTTCTTACAGATCTTAAAAGCCTCTTTCTCCTTCTGGCGGTTCTCAGCCTCATGCTCCTCGTCCTCCTTCGTTGCAACACGGAGAACCTCCTTCAGCGGATGGACCACCTCGTCCTCCTTCACGCTGCGCGGCTCCAGGACAACACGGCCATACTCCACACCACGGGCAGTCTCCACGATCACATGATCGCCGACCTTTACCTTATAATTCTTAGGATTAAAATAATAAATCTTACCAACGTTACGAAATCTGACTCCAACTACCTTTTCCATTCTATTTCTCCCTAATTGTCAGGAACAGGAGCTCCAGGGCAAGTTCGAGATTAACATTGGCACGGAGACGCACCTTCGTCTTCTCCAGTGCCTCAAGGATTTTTTCGATATTCTCATAAGAACGCTCGCTGGCCTGCTCTCTGATAAAATTAATCTCCTGTTTAAAAACCAGGTTGTCAATTTCCCTTGTTGCCTTAAACATCAGAACATCGCGGAACCAGAACTGGAAAATATCCAGATAATCATTGATATTATTCTTATCAGCAGTCAAAGTCTTGATCGCCTCTGTCAGCTCATAAACCTCCATGGAATTGGCATATTTCAAAATCTTCAGGGCATTGGCAGTCATATCTGCAAACTCCTGAGAAGTCGCAGCCTCCTTCGCCTTGCCGATACTGCCCTGCGCATAAGACGCATCGATCTCAGCCTGATAATCCGGCACCTGAAGATGCTCCATCAGATATTCCTTCACAAGACTGTCATCCACCACCTTCAGATCTAGACGCACACATCTGGAACGGATCGTAGGAAGAAGACTGTCGATATTGCTTGTCAGCAGCATGATCACCGCATATTCCGGCGGTTCCTCGATAGTTTTCAAAATGGCATTCTGCGCCTGCACCGTCATCATCTCCGCATCCGGAATGATATAGATCTTATACGGACTGCAGTACGGCTTGATATCCACATCACGCACAACCTGGTCACGCACCTCGTCAATGCTGATGCTTCCAGGTTTCTCATGAGTTACTGTAATGATATCCGGATGATTCTTGCCGATCACCTTCTTACAGGAATCACAAGTCATACACGGTTCAGACTCTCCCGATTCACACTGCAGCGCTGCCGCAAAAGTCCCCGCAAGAAGCTTCTTGCCGGATCCCGGTTCCCCTGTAAAAATATAAGAGTGGGATACCTTCCCTGTCTCTATCGCATTCTTCAAATGCCTGATTATATCGTCATGGCCGATGATGTCATGAAATCCTGCCATAAGAATCACCTCTTTCTGCCTTTTGTGTCCTCCGTTATACCCGGCGGACATCTTTCAACTAATTATAACATAATCTTCTGTATAAAAAAAACTATTTTTCCTTATTGCACAGATTTTATATAATTTACGATCTCCTTCACACATTCATCCAGATTATGATTCTCAAAACGCTTCCATATACCTGCTTTAAGAATATTTTCCTCGGAAAAATCATTCTGATCTGCCAGAAAACGCCTGCACATCTCCTCGTACTTCGGCACCTCCTGAGTCTTCTCCCTGGCAAGCGCACGCTCCAGACGCTCTCCGTCTTCCACCTCTATATAAATAGGCCACATCACTTCATTGCCGTAATACTCCCGGAGCCTCACAAAAGACTCCAGTGTACCGATCCCCAGATAGCTGTCATTTCCCACAGACACCTGCCCGTCATCCGCAGTAAAATATGTCCACGGCCCGTAAACCGTCTGATAAGTACGCGCCTCGATCAGCTTCCCGTTTCTTCGGAACTCCTTCAGTTTATTCTCATCTGCAAAAAAATATTCTCTTCCGTTCTCCTCTCCATCCCGGATCGGACGGGTGGTATAGATCACAAGCCGCTTAAGCCCCAGCTCCTGATCCCCCTCCAGCTGTCTGTAAATACTGTCCTTACCGGAAGAGCTTTTTCCCATAATGTAAAAAATCTTTCCCATATGTCTCCTCTGCTGCATATGCATTACTATACACGCTCTGCTCCGTAATACACAGAGCAGTCTGCTGCCACGCACCTCACATATCATTTCTCACAACACACACCGTCTCACTGGTCTGGTCGCTCAGGCCCTGGACCTCAAAGCCCTGTTCCAGGTATCTTCTCACATTTTTTACGAAATGTCCAGAAATCTGTTCCCCCGGAACGATCAGCGGGATCCCCGGCGGATAAAGATACGCAAACTCCCCGGACGTCCGTCCGATACACTCATCCAGCGGACACCGCTCACTCTCCGCATCCATAGCCTGGGATATCCGCATGACCTGCTTCATTTTTCCGTTTTTCAAGGGTGCCCTCTCCACAGCCTCTTCTCTGTATTTTAACGATTCACGACGGTCGATCTCTTCAATAGCATCACAAAGCCGCTCAAAACCCTCCGCAGTATCACCCACAGCCGCCAGCGCCAGCACATAATTCTCCGCCTCCATCTCCATTTCCAGATGAAACTCCCTCCGGAGGATCTGATGCAGCTCCCGGCCGTTCAGCGAACTGTTCACAGTAGAAAGCAATATCTTGGATCTGTCAAAATCAAAAACTCTCTGGCACTCACAGGCCTGCGGCGTTACCAGCCGGATATACTTACACTCGGAAAGACGCCTGCGTGCTTTTTCCAGATTCTCCGTAAACACACGGAACATCTCATCCCCCTCACGCTCCAGCTTATCCATGCACGCATCAATGCTGCTCATAAGAATATAAGAAGGACTGCTGCTCTGATAGATTCCCAGAAAACGCTTCAGTTTTTCCCGGCTCACACGATCACTGCACAGGTGGATCACCCCCGTCTGGGTCAGACAGGGCAGCGTCTTATGCACACTGTTGATCACCACATCCGCACCAAGCTGCGCCGCAGACACTGGAAAATAATCCGAAAACCGAAAATGCGCCCCGTGAGCCTCATCAACGATCAACGGCACACCATAGTGATGCGCGATCTCCGCAATCCTCGCCACATCCGACACGATCCCGTCATAAGTCGGCGAAGTGATCAGCACCGCCTGGATCTCCGGATTTTCCGCCAGATACATTTCCACACGGCCGGGTGAAATCCCTCCGTTTATCCCCAATTTCGGATCCTCATGTGGATAAATATACGTGGCACTCAGCTCCCGCAGATAAATCGCATGGTAAACCGCCTTATGGCAGTTCCTCGCCACCAGGATCTGTCCCCCCTTATCCACAGCCGCAGACACCGCCGCCAGGATCGCCCCGGAGCTTCCATTAATACTGTAAAAACTCTCCGGCACACCATAAAGCCGTGCGACATCCTCCTGAGCCCTTTTCAGAATATCCTCAGCATGATGCAGGTTATCAAATCCGTCAATCTCCGTAATATCCCTCTCCACCGGAAAATCCCCCTCCACAGCCAGCGGATTCCTCTTATGCCCCGGCATATGAAACGGATAAAAATCACTCTTACCATACGCTTCCAGTTTCTTATATAATCTGTCTTCCATAGTTCGTCCTTTTCATCTTAAAAACAAGGAGGGGCTATCACCAGACGATATTCCCCTCCATTTTTATCACATCTCAGCAAAATCGATCCTCAGATCCTCATAGATCCCCACCTTGATCGAATCCTGAAATGTATACTGCTCCGTATCCTCATTTTCAAAATCATACACCATTACCAGCTTCTTCACAGGATCCACGATCCAGTACTCTCTCACACCGGCAGTCCTGTATTTAAACAGCTTGGTATAATAATCCATACGCCTGCTCGCCGGAGAAACGATCTCGATGATCCAGTCCGGAGCCCCCTTACATCCCCTGTCATCCAACTTATCCGGATCACAGATAACAGAAACATCCGGTTCCACATAAGTATTCGTCTTCTCATCCAGATACACAGCAAACGGTGCGGCAAACACCTCACATTTCCCCTTATTAGCCTCTATATAGTTACCTATCTTTCTGGACAAGATACTTGAGATCCTCTGATGCATCGTATTCGGCGGCGCCATATAATAAATATGTCCATCGATCAGTTCCGCTCTTTCACCCTCCGGCAAAGCATAAATATCCTCTATCGTATAAATTCTTTCCCTCGACAGCGGCATATCTCCACTCCTCTCAAAAGCACCCGGCAGATCATACACCATCATTCCGATCTGCACTCATACACCTGCAGCAGCCCCATCCGAAGCCTTTCCCGAAGGCTCACACCTTAAACCGGTACCCCACACCCCAGATCGTCTCAATATACTGCGGCTTGGCCGTATTAAACTCGATCTTTTCACGGATCTTCTTGATATGCACCGTAACCGTAGCGATATCACCCACAGACTCCATATCCCAGATCTCCCGGAAAAGCTCCTCCTTTGTAAAAACCCTGTTCGGATTCTCAGCCAGAAAAGTCAAAAGATCAAACTCCTTGGTAGTAAACGTAGTCTCCTCACCATTGACCCACACACGCCTGGCCGTCTTATCGATCTTAATACCACGGATCTCGATCACATCATTCTTATGCACATTGGAACCAACCAGCCGGTTATAACGCTCCATATGCGCCTTCACACGTGCAACCAGCTCACTTGGGCTGAACGGCTTGGTCATATAATCATCCGCACCAAGACCCAGTCCGCGGATCTTATCGATATCATCCTTCTTGGCAGAAACCATAATGATCGGCGTATTCTTCTCCTCACGGACCTGCCGGCAGATATCGAAGCCATCCACCTCCGGAAGCATCAGATCCAGGATGATCAGATCAAACTCCTCCTTCATGGCACGTACAAGCCCCGTATCACCACGGTTCTCGATCTCCACCTCAAAACCCGAAAGCTCCAGGTAATCCTTCTCCAGATCCGCGATCGCTTCCTCATCCTCTATGATCAAAATCCTACTCATTCATCGGTACCTCCTGATATTTTCTGAGAACAAAATACATGATCGTTCCGATTCCCAGCCGGCTTGTGGCCCAGACCTTTCCACCATGATCCTCCATGATCTTCTTTACGATGGAAAGTCCGATACCGCTTCCTCCCTTGGAAGAATTCCTGGAAACATCGGTACGGTAAAAACGGTCAAAAATATACGGCAGATCCTTGGCGGCAATACCCTTGCCGTTATCCTCGATCTCCACCTGGATAAAATCACCCACATCCTTCACCCGGAGCTGGATGATCCCCCTTGGCTTCTCCATATACTTAATGGCATTACTCACAATATTATGGATCACTCGGCGGATCTGCTCACCATCCGCAATAACCTGCACACCCTTCTCCACATAATTGGCATACACAAGCTCGATCCCCCTGGTCTCCATCTCAAGCCCAAGCTCCTCCGCACAATCCGAAAAATAATCCTCCACATTCAGCTTGCTGAACGTATACGGAATACGGTTGGTATCAATCTTGGAATAAAAAGTCAGCTCATTGATCAGATGATCCATCTCATTGGTCTTATTATAAATGGTACGCACATACCGGTCCATCTTCTCCGGCGTATCCGCCACACCATCCATGATTCCCTCCACATAACCCTTCACCGCAGTGATCGGCGTCTTCAGATCATGGGAAATATTGCTGATCAGCTCCTTATTCTCCTTATCCATCAGGATCTTCTCTTCCGTGGACTCCTTCAGACGCTTACGCATCTCCTCAAAATCCTGGCAAAGCTGGGAAAATTCATCATTCCCCTCAACCTCCAGCACAAAATCCAGATTCCCCTCCTTGATGTTCTTGGTAGCCTTCTTAAGCTTCACCAGCGGAACCGCAATGCTCCTGTAGATCCACAGCCCCACGGACAAAGCAGTAAAAACAAGGATGATCGTTGCGGTCAGGATCATATCCTTGGCCATCAGCTTCACCTGGCTGCTGGAAGACTGCGGCAGCGAAATATCATAGACCATCTGGCTGGAATCCGAAGCCTGGCTGCTGCTCTCCTGCACATACTTCGCCTGCGTCTGGCTGAACCCGTACAGACTTGCGGAAAAAAGAAGCAGCGGCAGCAGGATGATCGCAACGAAGCCCACAATAATACGTGTTTTTAACTTCATCTGTATCTCCGTCCTTTATAAATTCACACATTCACATACACGTATTATAACATAAACTATATTCCCTATCTCTAAATTTTCTATAAAAAACCCCATCTTCCAGCATCAGTATTATTCCATTTTGTTCTAAACTATGCTATCATATTTTTGTTGTCCACCCGATACCCGGCAACGGGAGGAGGTGAGTTCTTTTGGAAATTATTATCTCTTTTCTTGTTTCCTGCATGGCAAACATAACTGCCTATTACGTTTGCAAATGGCTAGACGGCAACAAGTAGGACAACGCTAACCTAGTGGTTTCTTGTCCACTATAAAAAATTAGAAGAAGCCCCCGGTATTGGCACTACCGGGGGCTTCACTCTTTGTTCTTTTGGAACTATTACTATCTCTTTTGCCTAATGGCATTATATCATATGCAGTTCTTAAAATCAATATTCCTGCCAAAAGGATATATAAATATTTTTTTTGACTCTCTTACAGATACTTCTTCAGAGTCTCAACCTTGTCCAGATGCTCCCATGGAAGATCAACATCTGTACGGCCGAAATGACCATAAGCAGCAGTCTGCTTGTAGATCGGACGGCGAAGGTCAAGCATCTTGATGATACCAGCCGGACGAAGATCAAAATTCTCACGAACGATCTCAACAAGTCTGGTCTCAGAAAGCTTACCTGTTCCGAAGGTATTCACACTGACAGAAGTCGGATGAGCAACACCGATCGCATAGGAAAGCTGGATCTCACACTTGTCAGCAAGACCAGCTGCAACAATATTCTTTGCAACATAACGTGCAGCATAAGCAGCAGAACGGTCAACCTTTGTGCAGTCCTTACCGGAGAAAGCACCGCCGCCGTGACGTCCTGTTCCGCCGTAGGTATCAACGATGATCTTACGTCCTGTCAGACCACTGTCACCGTGAGGTCCGCCGATAACAAAACGACCTGTCGGATTGATGAAATACTTAGTATCAGCATCAACCATATCAGCCGGAATGATCGCATCAAAAACATACTTCTTAATATCCTCATGGATCTGCTCCTGAGTAACATCCGGATCATGCTGTGTAGAGCATACGACAGCATCGATTCTCTTCGGCTTGCCGGCCTCATCATACTCAACAGTAACCTGAGTCTTTCCATCCGGTCTTAAATATTTCAGAGTGCCGTCCTTACGAACCTTTGTCAGCTGCTGAGCAAGCTTGTGAGCCATGTTGATGGCATATGGCATATACTCCTCAGTCTCATTGGAAGCATAACCAAACTGAAGACCCTGGTCACCGGCACCGATGGAATCCAGCTCGTCCTCATTCATATCGTCCTCTTTCTGCTCAAGAGCCTTGTCAACACCCATAGCGATATCTGTGGACTGCTTGTCAAGTGATGTGATAACCGCACAGGTATCTGCGTCAAAACCATAATCCGCATTGTCATATCCGATCTCACGGATAGTATCACGAACGATCTTCTGGATATCAACATTAGCCTTGGTTGTGATCTCACCCATAACAAGTACAAGACCTGTTGTAGTAGCAGTCTCGCAGGCAACACGGCTCATCGGATCCTGTGCCATCATAGCATCAAGGATCGCATCAGAAATAGAGTCGCAGACCTTGTCAGGATGACCCTCAGTTACAGATTCAGACGTAAATAAAATTTTCTCCATGATCTTCTCCTTTTGTAATAAAACAATGGTTATATACATAAAAAACAGCCCGTACAATCCGGACTGTTTAAGTTCTGTAAACAATCCTCTTATTGTTCGATTGCTCGCTCAGGTTGGCACCTTCCTGGATTCTCCGGGGTTGCCGTGGCTTCACAGATCCTTTGTATCTCCACCACTCTGAATAAAAGGCTATCTTTTATGAAATTTACTGCAACACATACAATATACTTATCATACCAAAATGTCAAGAGCAATTTTTGATAAAAAATATCACCCGTTACTTTTTGAACCGGTATTTTCCCTTTCCATAGCCAGGGACTGTTCCAATAACATCTGCATGTACCAATTTGGAAAGAAACTTTGAAGCACCGGAATCCTTCAGTCCGATCAGTTCTTTAACCACAGTCTTATTAAAAATCCTGTCATACCCGACCACCTCAAACAATCTGAGAATATGCCCTGTAGTTTTTGCAGAAAAAGCTATCCCCTTTTCCAAAAAAAGCTTCTCTATCTCTGCATTCGGACCGCCCATATATCCGCTTTCACATCCAACCTCTGCTTTTCCATCTCCAATATCTACTTTTCCATCCTCAATATCTACTTTTTCATCCCCAATATCTACTTTCTCATCCCCAATATCCACTTTTTCATCCTCAATATCCACTTTTCCAGTATTCAGTACTCCACTGATATGCAGATTTCGATTATGAAGCTCATTTCTCTCGCCCAAAAGCAGATTTCTCAGAAAAGCTTCCAGATATTCTGTTGTCTCATAGATCCCTTTCTGCAGATTCGTATAATTGGCACGAACAAGCGCATTTCGGAAATACCATGCATTCTCCGCAAAAATATCATTAGTTGCCGTAAAACCAAGCATTCGCAGATACTTGATAAAAAATACTGCCGTGGTTCTCGTATTTCCCTCTTCAAAAATATGGATCTGCCACAATCTTGAAATAAAAACAGCAAGATGATGAATGATCTCCTCCATGGAAAGCCCCTTATAGCTGAACGCCTTCTCCTGAGAAAAATCATATTCCAGCGTGGCTATCAGTTCTGAAGCACTGCCATACATAACCGTTGCACCATCCAGCACCCATTCCTTTTTCGTAATATTATAATCTCTGATCTTCCCTGCATGACTGTAAATCCCCATAAAAAGCTTTCTGTGGATTGAAATATATTCATTAGGTGAAAATGAAAATGCTGTCTCAGAAAGCAGTCCTGCGATCCGCGAAGATACCTTATCTGCTTCCTCCGTCCGTTCCTCATCAGAAAAATGTGCCGGACGTTCTTCATAGTAACTGTTGATAAGCTCCTGCGCTTCTCTCATTGTGATCTTACCTTCGATATTCTGAATAGCAGTATCGATCAGATATTCCGATGTTTTAAGACCATCAACAGCCTGAAGACCGATTGCAGTACTCCACGCATACCCCTTATTTGCCTTATCCGGTTCCGATTCTTTCAGATACTCTTCAAACGGGTCCCTTTTCATATCATCCACCTCTCTTACATTATCACTCACTATCAGTTCTGCGATTTGCATAAAAAAAATTATTAACCATTATAACATTTTACAGTCCCAACAGAACGTAAATATTCCAAAAAAAGAACCGGGCATCCACATCGCCCGGTTCTTCCATCGATCATCCTTCAGAACGATCCGTTATTTATTTTTCTTCTTTCTCTTAACTCCATAAGCTGCACCACCGCCAACAATGATCGCTGCTGCAAGGATTCCAACCCATACGCCGATCGGTGTATCATCGCCGGTCTTTACAGAACGTCTTGCTGTACCGCTGGTATCGTTCGGAGCAGTTCCGCCCGCTGTGCCGTTATTCGGGATCGGAGTGATCCGATCATTTCCACCATGAGTTGCTCCAGGTGTAGCAGTCGGAATCGGTGTCGGCTCGGAAGAAAGACTGTTGGTGATCTCCTTTGTTACAGTATATCGGTTATCATTATTCAGTGTAACCTCACCCTGACCGGTAACTGTATACTTAAAGGTATCATCATCAACCGGATTTCCATCCTTATCCGTCTCCAGAACAGTATAAGTAACACTGTTGATCTCCTGATCTGTTGGAAGCTCCATTGTTACCTGAACACTACCATTCTGTTTCAGAGTCACTACCTTCTCAAGCGTCAGCTCACCGTTACTCTCAGTGGAGAACACACCTGCATAGAACGTATCATCCACAGAAGAAGCAACACCATCGATCATCACATTCTTCTTAATGTTGATATATCCGTTACGGCTAAATACATCGGAAATCTTTGTATAATAGTTATTTACATAAGCCGCAGCCTCAGTAACACCACTATCTCCACCGATCACAACCTGATTGGACTTCTCTTCACTCTCACCATTCGGCTTCGTTACATTGTAGTAGTAAAGATTCTCTTCATCCACCTTGATCTTCGTATTCTGCTGAAGAGGATTTCCATCCTCATCCAGCTCAAATACATAATAGGTGCCATCCGGAACATCCGTCCATGTAGCTGTACCACTGGAAGCATTCTGGATATGGATATCCTGTAAATAATCATCACGGAACGGGATCGTACCTTCCTGATCCGAAAAAACGCCAACCTTATAAGTTACATCCTCCTTCGTTTCCAGAGGAATCACATTGTCGTTCTCATCAACATTATAGATCCTCTTCGTAACCTGGATCTGTGTATGCTTCTGCGGATTACTTACAGACTTCGGATAAGCCTGTACATCGTACATCCAGCCCTGCTCCTGATCTGCAAAAGGAACGGAGATCAGCATCGGTGAAACCATAACACTGCTGTTTCCATCTGTCTGCACCACCAGATACATACCCTCAACCAGATCAGCGAAAGTCATATTCCCCTCTGCATCAGAGGACTTGGACATACCCCACACATCCACGTTTCCGCTGACGATCATAGCCGCCAGCTTCTCTGCCGCTTCATACCAGCCGTCAGCCGTTGTGATGGAATCAAAATCGATTGCTGCGGCAGCCAGTGCCTCATCCAGCACGAAATGCACATTGCCATCAAAATTCACACTGCCAACCTTGTAGATCGTCAACCCTACATCCGGCAGCGGAGTCTGGTTTCCCTCCTCATCCGCCTGCTGAACCGTCAACGTCAGATTACCTGTTTTTCCAGCTTCATAATCCCCGGCGAAAACCGGCTGCAAAACACTCGTGACCAGCATAGCCGTCAGCATCAGAACAGCCAGAAGGCTCCGGAATATTTTCCCTTGCTTTCTTCTATTTTTCATCGCTCTCTGCCTCCTCTTTCCTTTCTGAAAGCTGCTTCTTTTTCCGTTTTTTGTCCCTATGACGGACGATCAGATAAATCAGCAGGATCAGAACAACAAGCACTGCAGCGCCGCCGGCCAGAACCCTCTTCGGATCCACAACAGCAAGCTTCTGCGGTATCGTTTCGTCATTCTTTGTATCTTCCACCACATATTTCGTCCGCACTCCCCGGACAAGAAGCCTGTGGGTGTTAACTCCATAAGGGGTACACGTGATCAGAGTCACATGATCTTCACCCTCGATAATATCCAGGTCACTGGTCTCATCCGGAAGCACCGTCTTGATCTGATCCACCTTGTAGGCCAGATGCTTGCCAAGAATATGCAGGATAAAAATATCTCCCTTTTCCATCTGATCCAGATCTGTAAAAAGCTTTGCGTTAGGAAGACCTCGATGCGCCGCCAGAACCGCATGGGTGCTCTTGCCTCCAATGGGAAGGCTGGTACCCTCCACATGACCGACACCCTTTTCTAGGACCGTTTTGCTCAGTCCGTGATAAATCGCCAGTCTGGCTTTGATCTTCGGGATCTCGATACTCCCCATCAGACCATCACCGTTCGGATCCAGAACCCTGTCATAAGGATGACTCAGCTCATAAGTATCCTCTTCCTCAAAAGCATCTACAATGGCATTCACCGGATGCTCGGCATTATACTCCTTCGCCTCTTTCCACAGCCTGTCATAGTCGTTGTCCGAAAGCTCTGTTACCGCTTCCTCGTACTTACTGACCAGCTGGGCATTTCGATACTGGTTCCACATATCACTGATCGTGGGATAAAGGAACACACCCGCCCCCGCCAGAAACACCAGGGCAATAATGATGTTCAGGACAACATTACTCTTTTTCTTTTTTTTCTTTTTAGCCATAAACTATTTCCTGCGTCGTTTTTTGTTCTGAACAGAATTGATACCGGCAACCAGGATTACCGCGATCACAATTCCGATCACAACACAGAGAACAAGCATCGGAAGCGTCGGATTGGTGATTCCGGTAACCTTCTTCTCTGCTTTCTGAACCGCCTTCGCAGCCTTCATCGGAACTCTGTGTCCCCTCACCAGAAGTCTGTGCGTATTCACCGCATAAGGCGTACACGTAACCAGCGTTACATAATCATCCCCATCCGTGATACCCAGAGACTCTGTCTGCTCCGGAAGAACGGTAAGAATCTGATCCACCTCGTAGGCAAGCGTCTTACCCAGCACATGCAGGTAAAAAACATCTCCCTCTTCCACAAGATTCAGATCTGTAAAAAGTTTCGCACTTGGAAGTCCTCTGTGTGCCGACAAAATACAATGAGTACTCTTGCCGCCAACCGGAAGACTGCTGCCGAACAAATGACCGGCACCCTTCTCCAGAGACTCATCTGTCGTGTAATGATAGATTGGAATGCTCACATCGATCACAGGAATCTCCACATACCCCATCATTCCATCACCATTCAGGTTCAGAAGAGACTCATATGTACTGTCCGTCTGGCCATCCCTCACGGAAAAAGCATCCGGCACACTTTCCTGCTTGATCTGTTCGTTATACTCCTGAGCTGCCTTCCACATACTGTCAATCTTCTCCGAATTATCATTCGAAGAAACACTGCTGCTATAATTACTGATCAGCAGGCTGTCCCTGTACCGGTTCCAGGCATCACTGACCATTGGATACAGCAGTATGGACAACCCTATCAGAAACAGCAAACCAAGTCCAATATAATTTTTCTTCTTATTCTTTCTCATAGGTTTCTCCATACTGTTGTATTTACCACTCCCGGCCCCCGAAAGGGCCGGGCGGTAAAAGATTTACTACTTTATTTTAATACTTGCTTTGTCGTTGCTTATAAATAATTTTTGAATTGAATCGATCCGGCAATCAAACGATTACTCCTCAGATCCTTTTCTGCGGCTGATGAAGAAAGCACCAGCAGCGCCAGCCATAACTACAACACCGATGATAGTGAAGAGGTATGTTCCCATGCCACCTGTGGATGGAAGGGAGTTGAGTTTTGTATCGCTCATAGTAGCTGTACCAGTACGATTTTCTGCTGTCTGATTTGTTCCCCATGTTGCTACAGAATCTGTTGTATTAACAGAATATCCCTCTGGAGCTTTAATCTCTTTGAAATTATAAGTATAGGAATCATCCAGACCTCTTACAACTGCTTCACCATTTTTATCAGTCATAATTAAGTTAGCATCTTTTTTTGCATCCTCAAGATCGTTTGTCCAACCTGTAACTACATATTCATTATTTTCTGTTTTCATCTTGTCTTTAGTAACCAATGCATAATTCGTTTTTGTGCCATCTACTCTGTAAATAACAAATCCTGCATTTGCAAGTCTTACCGCTTCTTTACTATCATCAGTTTTTGTCATTGTGATTTTTCCAGTATACAGAGTGTTGGTTTTTGGTGTAAAATCATGTGTTCCATCATTTGGTTTAACAGAGTTGTTTACAACTTCAGATTTAACAATAGCATTGTAAGTAATTACTACCTCTGCGTTAGCATTAGTTCTTACTCTTGCTACATCACTTAAATCTAAAACAAACTGCTTCTTTCCATCAACTGTTGTAGTAACATTTACTTTATAGGTAGTTTCATTACCAGAACCAATTTTTACCTTTACATCTAATGTTTTATTATCGTCGTTAAGGTTATAATCAGCTCCCTGAATTGTATCAGTAATTGTATATGTTACATCTGCAACATCATCTGCAATATATGGAACATTTGTTGTTACTGTATAGGTAACATTTTTACCAATTTCTACAACGCCATCCTCGTCTTTGGCTTCCTTATCAATTTTAATAGTTGTTCTTTTTGCATTTACCGTTACACCTACTAAACTTGTCGGCTCTGTAGTATATGTTCCAAAAGATACAAATGCTGCCATTGGACTATATACATAATTCTTATGATCAGTTGTTGTTGCTTTAATTGCATAAACACCTGCCTTAGTAGCTGTAATAACATTTGCTGCAACATTTTCACTTGTATAAGAGCTTGCTAATTCTTTCTCTACAAATCCCATTGCTGCCTGAAAATCAGCTACATCTGCTTTAACTGTTCCTTCCGGAACTGAAGCATTTTCATTTGCATATTTAATTAATTTCCAAAGGATCTGCTGATCAGTTAAATTCTTCCAATCAGATACTTTCTTAAATGAAGCCTCTGCGCCATTACTAAATTTCCAACCAGTTTCTGTTGTCTGATCTGGTTCAATAATCTGTACATTTGTTATTGTTGCATGCTCATCCAGATTATTAACTGTAATTTTTGCAGGCTCTACTGCTGCGAATGCTGTAGATGCCATTGCCAGTACCATAACTGCTGCCACTAACAACGCACCAATCTTCTTGAATAAATTTTTCATAAGGTTTGCTCCTTTCTTTCTCTGCATTTTTCTTTTTCGCCCTTCATCGGCCATTTACAATTAATGTGTTACGATCTCTTTGCTTCTTCCTCCCTTCGTTTATTATTTATAAACAACAGGAGTGCAGTTGCAAGAATCGCTACACCACTGATTGTAAATCCATAGGTTCCCGGACCACCGGATTCTGGTAAGGAATATACCTTTGCGTTAGTAATCTGATAATAAATTGTATTATTATCTTGTCTTGATTTTACACTCTTACCATTATAAGTTACCGTTACTGTTCTGTCATTTGCCACTACAATATTCCACGGTTTTGCAGATACCATATAACCTGCTGGTGCTTCTGTTTCAATCAATACATACTGCCCAATTGGAAGATTCTCTATAGAAATCGCTCCATGCTGACCTGACGTATAAGAACGAATTGCTTTGTCTGTTTTTTCGCCATTTGCATCTACTTTATATAAATCAAATTTAGCACCAGACAATTTTGTATCGGCTGTCTGACTATCAACCTTCTCAAGATTAATATTCACAACTGTTTTCTTATTTGTAAATTTGGCAATTCCAATCTGTCCATTAATTTTGTCTGTATTTCCATTTTTGAGAACTTCATTATTACCAGTATCTGTTCCCATGGTAAACGTAATATCTGTAGCCTTCTGCTGTTGATTTTTTGCAATTGCACTGTGGCAGTTTGTTCTATCATCTGTTGCAATCTCCTGCAATTCATAATGAACATCTGTGCCAAGAGATTCTACAACCTTATAATCACCTCTGGACAACTCACTTAATTTTGTATTACCAGATTCAAGTTTTGCATTGACTCCCTTTGCAAGCTTAAATACCGCTGTTGCTGTTACTGTTGGATCGTCTTTTTTAATCGTTGCAGTTGCAGTTGCAACTGTTTGATTATTTCCATCTGTAATTGTGAAATTAAATGTTTCGTCCTTCTCAGCCGCTCCGTCCAGTTCTTTAATAATCTGAATATTACCGGCTACTACATTTACTACATAATTACCAGTTGCTTTCAGATTTGAATTAACCGGTGTTCCACCCTTTTCTGCATCTGGCTGCTGAACTTTTGTTCCAGACAATATATTTTTTCTCTCATCTTGAGAATATGGATGATACGTTACTACAAGTTCATACTTCTCTACTGCAGTTCCTACTGTTGTCGTTTTATGTGGCTTCATGTTTTCACCTGGTGTTTCTGATACCTTATACGTATAGGTAAAATATCCTACCGCATCCGTAGTACCAGGATAAATATATTCATATGGATATTTTCCATCTGAACTCTTTTTGTCACCAAGTATTATTGTAGCATTTCTAAGCAATTCGTCTTTCTGATCAGATGACAATGTTGGGAAGGCTGCTGACTCGCCATCTATTGGATTAACACCAGTAATTGTAGTTGTCGTTCCATCCAGTTCTTTAACCTTTAATGTCTTGGCAAGCTCATCCTTATATCCTGTCGGATCAATTTGGTCACCTTTGAAAACAGTTGTTTCATCATTTCCAATATCCAGACTTAAAAGTTTAACATTTACAGATGGCTGTGGTAAAATTGCCTCTCCATATCCTGTTGTAATCTTAGAATCTGGGTATACATTAGTTGAAATACTATTTCCACCAATAAATTCTTCCTTGGCCTTTACTGTAATGGTTTTATTCCATTTCCCATCTGCAATATTGGGGATTGTCTGATCTGTCCATTTTACAACCTGATTTCCTGCTGAATCAACGGAAAGGATTCCTCCATTACCTAATTGAATTGGTTTTCTACTATCTTCAGCAGCTTTAATCATCTCATTTGTTATCGGATTTCCTTTGTCTCCTACAATTACAAATCTAGGATCAATTACGTCCTTAATTTCAGCACCGGAAATCTCAACCTTTTGTGTAATTGTTTGCTGAATCTTTTCAAAGATGACTTTCAGTTCATCTATAGAACTTGCTTCAAATGCACAACCTTCAGAAGCAATTTTGCTAGACAACCATCCTTTTGTAGTATCATTTAATTTAAGTCCTATTGTAAATACTTTAATTCCCGCTTTTTTTAATTTCTCTGCTTCGGCTTCTGATTTCTTCTTATCGTCATCATATGACGGATCACCATCCGTAAATAAGATTACATATCGTGAAACATCTTCCTGTTTTGTCGTTAACTGATTAGCGGCAATCTTTAATCCTTCCTGTGGTGAAGTTCCACCTGCAGCATATATACTATCTGTAGTTTTAATTAAAGAATCTTTTGAACTTCCAACTTCAGTTAATTCCTGTTTCAGATCTCCTGAAGAATTAAATGTTGCTAAACCAATCCGACTTTTCGGAGAAGACGTTGCCGTTGAAGCAATAAAAGCATTAGCTGCTTCTTTTAAACCATTTAGCCCACTGTCCAGAGTATAAATTTTAGTAGTACTATCAGACGGTACCTTGCTCCACCGAGATTGATCATAATATATCCACTGATCCAGATCATTCAAATATATCATTGGATATTGCGCATTCCCATAGCTGCCATAATGATATATTCCATTTCCATAATAATATATTTTAGATGTATCCAATGATGGAGATATATCTTTAAATTTTCCAACTAGTTTAAAACCACCCTTATCGGAGGACACGAAGTACCCAGTGTTGTATAACATGCTTCCACTAGTATCGAATACCATCATAATATCCGCAACTGGGTCTTTTTCTACTATTGTACCACTGGTCACCTTAGAATCAGCCGTAATGTTGATATCATAAGTTCTCTTATCCCAGTCGTTTACAGTTGCAGTCTTACTGTAATCCATACTGGATTCAATAATCTCCTGCTGTGTATAATTCATGATATGATACGACGAATCTGGATCTTTTTCTATCATTGTCTTGCCATCTGCTTTATAAAGAGTTGCCACTGCTTTTTTATCATCAGATGACGTAACCTTTACAATCCAAGATTCTTGTGATGCTTCATAGCCATTAGGTGCCATGGTTTCTGTTAAAGTATATGTTCCCTCTTTCAGGTTATTAAATGTAACACTACCCTTATCATCGGATGTTGTAATCGGGTATGTTTCGCCTCCATTATCATTTACCAGTTTGAACTTCGCACCGGAAATACCTTTGCCTTTAGAGTCAACCTTTGTAAGTGTAAGATCTGCAAGAGGAACATTTTCTACATTTACAAATCTTGCATCTGGAATTGTGAAATCCATCTTACAATTGGATTTAAAAGCACCTCGTTCCATATAAAGTACGGTAATCCTATGGGTTTTATTTTTTTCTTCATCTGTTGGTGCTCCTTTTCCTTCCTCGAATCCAAGGTTTCTCCATAAATCAGTAGAACATTCAATTGACTCATGAATACCACCAACATCAATTACTACTTTTCCATCCAGTAAAACCCATAAATCATCATCACCAGTAAAGGTATAATTCAATGGCCCTACATAATCTCCAAGCTTGAATTCTATATCATATCTCATTCCGAAATAGTATTTTCCACCTTGTGTCTGATCATATATAGGATTCTCTAAAGGAAAGAAGTTAGAACCATCCTCATTCCATTTAAAGGTATGACCTCCTGGCTGCTCTACTCCGGTCAGTTTGTAATTATTTCCTGTCTTGCTAAACAACAGCTTGTAGTTTGTATATTTTTCTTTACCTTCATGGTCACCTAAGTTATCATCTGTAAAAAATCCGGGTTGATCAACTTTCCATAAAACTTCCTTATAGTCATTAGATAGCCCTGTTACTAAACCGGTCGTAGCCCTATTATCATTTTCATAATAGATATTGGCATTTTTATTATTATTTCCGAGTGCATTATACTCTTTTAAACCGGTTTGTTCTTGAGTTCCCATAATCATCCTGTTATTTTCCTTACTATCTTTAGGATAATGTGAAGCATCATTAATGCCCCTCCCATTTACAGGACTTACCTGATAATCATAAAAAACCACATCTCCACTTTCAGGTGATTGCTTTGGAGTATAATAAATTTTTACAACTGTATCACTTGCAACTTGTACTTCATGGATATCAGATACTGGAGTTTCTTTTCCATCATCTTTTACAAATACAACCCCTTTTATCTCATAATTCTCTGTTGCTCTGTAATCAGGAATCTTTCCTCCAACTTCTATATGGCGTACTGTATCCGCATAAATTTTAATATTATCGCAATAATGCTGTAATGTAACCTTAACTTTGCTACTAAGACTGTTATTTACAATTACATAAGTAGAAAAATGCGTCGTCTCGAACTCAACATCACCATTCTTAGCAACGCTGCCATCCATATTTTCAACGTTATCATTCTCGTCTACGTGATATACATCCGCATCCTTGACCTTCTTCTCATCATTCAGAGATACAGATACCTTCACTGTAGCACCTGGCTGAACCTCTTCGCCGTCCACCAGGAATTTGATATCATAGGAGTGAATCTTCTCGATGGCTTTCTTTTCTTTGATCGCTTCTTCTGTGATCTGGTCTTCGGCTTCCTGGCTGAGCTCTACCGGTGTTACGGAAAGCTTTGCGTTGTCCGGAAGGTCTGCCGGATCAGTAAGAGTAACCTTGACATTGACCTCGTCACTCTTGTAATCATATCTGGTGATCTCAGGCTGAATTTCTTCTTCCTGCACATCCTCAGGCTCTTCTGCCTCATCACTGCTGTCAACAACCTGTGCCATATCACTTCTTATGTAAGCCTCGGTTCCTTCCCAGGAAACCTTGTACCAGGTTGCTCCGTCCTCTGCTGTTACGGTATCCAGAAGTGTGAGCTGTGTTCCTGCGTTTACAGTTGCCAGAACCTCTGCCTCGACAGATGGACTGACACGAAGATTCGTATCGTCTCCCAGAACCTCGATCAGGCTTGTCTCACCATTCTCATCTGCTGCCGGAACCTCATCCGGGCTCGCAATATCCTCTGCCGGTTCTTCCACCACATCCGGATCCTCTGCCGGCGCTTCGGTAGGTTCAGCATCCGGATTCTCCGCCGGAGCCTCAGAAGGCTCTGCATCAGGAGTTACCTCCGGATTCTCTGCTGCCGGTGTCTCAGCTGCATCCTGCTCAGGCTCGTCCGAAATATCCATTCCGTCCGTAAGCTCCTCTGATGCGATAGACACCTCGTCCCCATTACCGGAAACAGCTTCCGCCTCGACATCTGCTGTCTCAGGAGAATCCCACATAACGGCAAAAACAGCTGCGTTGCCAGTCTCAACCTGAAGTGTCTGGATCTGTTTGCCCTCGTTGACATTCAGAACCTTCAGATCCTCGTTGGCCTGTAAGGTGTTAACATCAGTATCACCGGTACTGCTGTTATAATGAAGCTTCTCAACGGTTACACTCGTGCTGGCTGCATCGGTAAGCTCCGGTGCTGCCGGTGTCTTGTACTCAAAAGTTACTCTGACTCTGCCGTTCGGCTCGACTCTGTTTCCGTCGCCATCAGCAAAATACACATCATACGCAAAAAAACCTCTCAGGCTGCTGCCCTTGTCTGTAGCTGTTGCTGAAAGCTTCTGAGAAACTGTATCATAAGATACGGATGAATTCTCGTTTACGCCGTCAGCCTTCAATGCTGTATTCTGCGGAAGAGCTCCGTCCTCCAGTGCCTCTGCTGTTACTTTAACAGAATCATTTTCATATGTAAGCGTCGATTGCTGCGCCTGTTCCGTTTCCTCCTGGTCAGCGCTGCTTACATCCGGTGTCGATTCTTCGGCCGCTGGTTCAGATGTAAATTCGCCATCTGTAAATATATCCTCCGTTCCATCTCCGAACGCTTCACTCGCGGAGATCGTATATGCACTCGGCATACAGGATACCATCAACGCCAAAGCCACCATAAATGCCAGGAGTTTTCTGATCTTATTATTCCTTAATTTTTTCATACCTTTCCCGCTTTCCTGTGTGTGCATTAACGTGTACTGTATTTCTTATTACTTTACTTCTGTTTATATTCCTTTCTCTTAAAAAAGCTTCATGTTTTTAGCCGGTGAGTAAACAGGTTACACCTTTACAATATTTTACCCTTATGTGATTGTAGTGTCAATATACCAGACATTTTTGGTAAGGATACTGACATTATCAGATGCTATCGAAAATCAGCCTTCAACTCCTCCTTCTTAACTTACTCGTTCACTGGTTCTTTTCGCCTGATTTTTCAATAAAATCTGACTATTCGTGGTATTTATTATACAACACTAATAGTTGTTTTGTAAGGCACTTTTTTTCATAAAAAAGTGCCTCTGTCACTATTTTAACATGAATTTCTTCAGCTCATCCCGCTTCTTGACATTCAGCTTGCAAAAGATATCCGTAAGGTAATGCTTGACAGTATTAATGGAAATCCCCAGATGCTCTCCTATCTCCTTATTGCTCCATCCCCCACTTGCCAGCATAGCAATAGAAAACTCCATCGTCGACAGCTCCCCCGTAACCTTTCTCCGGTTTTCCGGATTATGAAGCGCCATCCAGCCCCTGCTGAAAGAAATCACCCCTTTCGTGATACGCTGATACGCCTCCGGATCCCGATTCCGGATACAAGCCTCGACCAGCCCCCGCAAAAGCCCATGATGCTCAATAAAAGGCTCCAGAAACCCATCCATCTTCGCCAGCTCCCAGCTCCGGAGCATCTCCTCCTGCGCCTCCTGCTTATGCTTTCGGTTTATCGCACACACCGCCATCATACAGTGGATATACGTCATACTGATCGGATACGGCCTCTCCGCCATAAACAAAGCAGCCTTACCCATCCCATAAGCACTCCATATCTCCCCGTTAAGATAAGTATGGTGAGCCATCACATACGTGGCAAAAAGCCTCAGCCCCTCAGGAAGCATCCTGCTGTACTCCCCAAAAGCAGGCATCTCATCCGTAGGCAGATGAAGCAAAACCGCCCCCACATACCCCGCCAGAAGACAGGACGCATAAACATCCGCAGGAACCTTTTTCTTCATAGCCAGCTTCAAACAGGACTGGATTCCCTCCATCCCCCGCTTAGCCGCCGCCACATTCCCCAGCGTCAGATTAGAATACCCATACAAAATACACGCCGAAAGCTTCAGCTCAATAACCCTGCTGGACAGATACCCCCTCGTGATCTCACAACACTCCTCCGCCTGCCCCGTAAAATAAAAAAGCTCAGCCCGCGCAATATTCCTCAAATCCACATCCACAAACCCCTCAACAACCTCCCGAGCCCTCCCAGGCTCAAAAGACGAATTCAAAAGCGGCAAAACCATATAATCACACAAACAACCCACTCCCCTTCCAAAACCCAGGCAGCCCCCAAAAAGACCACCCTCAAAACCAGAACAACACAAACCTCCGAAGCCCTCACACAAACCACATCAGCATACATCCGAAGCTCATCACAAACCCCTCATCAACACACATCCGAAGCTCATCTCTCAAGTCACATCAGCGTACATCCGAAGCTCATCTCTCAAGCCACATCAGCACACATCCGAAGCTCATCTCTCAAGTCACATCAACACACATCCGAAGCTCTTCTCTCAAGCCACATCAGCATACATCCGAAGCTCTTCTCTCAAGTCCCACATCAGCACACATCCGAAGCTCTTCTCTCAAGTCCCACAAAACAGTCACCAAAACTCCGGATATCAATCAACCAGTCAATCAGTCAATCAGTCAACCAATCAGGCCAACCATCTTTTTCCATAATTATAATCCAAATACTCCAAAAATAAATTTAAATATTACACAAAAACACCACACCCTATCCAAAACAGCCTCTATCCCCAATCCCCTCACGACAACCCCCCAAAAAACTCACCCCACCCACATCCAGCGCAGCGCCGATGCCACACCACCTCCCAACACACCACAAAGAAACTCAGCCCCTGCAGCCATCCAGCGCAGCGCTGATGGCCCACCACCCTCCCGTCAGACCACCACACCTCACACCCCCAAAAAACAGAACGGACAGACTGCCAGCGGGACGGCTGCATGGTCGGGACCCGGTGCGTCGGAGTAAGCCGCTGGTCATACTTGGCGCCTGAGGCTTCTGACGGGAAGGTACTCTGCGGCCACAAGCCGCAGAGTAAGCCCCATCTGTCTGAGCCAGGTACGCATCAGCGTACATGGCGAGTTATGGGGCGCCCTGCACGGCAGAAGACTCAGACGCTTAGTATGACCCGGCGAAACGACCGCACCAGGCACGACCATGCAGCCGCCCCGCTGGCAGACTGTCCGTTCGTCCCTCCATTCGTCCCTCCCCCACACAAAAAAAGAGCCCCCAGGTCCAAACACCCAGGAACTCTCCCAAAACTCAAATATCCAATTATCATCAATCGTTATCAATCATCACCCAACACGCAGCCGAAACTTCTGAATCTCCTTCTCACTGGAAACCCTCTCAATCTCAGCCCCAAGACTCCTGAGCTTCTCCTCAAAATTCTCATACCCACGCTGGATATAAACAATATCATCAACAACCGTAACACCCTCAGCAGCCAGACCCGCAATAACAAGCGCAGCCCCCGCACGAAGATCCGGCGCACTCACACGCGCCCCCGTAAGCTTCCTCACACCATCAATAATAGCAGAGTTCCCCTCCACCTTAATATTGGCACCCATCCGGGAAAGCTCATCCGCATACTTAAACCGGTTCTCAAAAATACTCTCAGTAACAATACTCGTACCCTCAGCCAAAGCCAAAGTAACCGCGATCTGCGGCTGCATATCCGTAGGATAACCAGGATAAGGCAACGTCTTCACATGCGTACGATGAAGCACATGCGGAGCACGGACACGAACCGCATCATCAAACTCCTCAACCTCACACCCGATCTCCTCAAGCTTAGCCGTAGTAGCCTCAAGATGCTTAGGAATAACATTACGAACAGTAACATCACCACGAGTAGCCGCAGCAGCAAACATAAACGTACCAGCCTCGATCTGGTCCGGAATGATCGAATACTCCGTACGATGAAGCGTCTCAACACCACGGATACGGATCACATCCGTACCGGCACCCTTGATATTCGCCCCCATACTGTTCAGGAAATTCGCCACATCAACAACATGCGGCTCCCTCGCAGCATTCTCAATGATCGTACGACCAGTCGCCATAGAAGCAGCCATCATAATATTAATAGTAGCACCAACAGAAACCACATCCAGGAAAATATGGCTGCCATGCAGATTCTCCGCCTTGGCAACAATAGCACCATGACAGATATCAACATCCGCACCAAGAGCACGGAAACCCTTCAGATGCTGGTCGATCGGCCTGCTGCCGATATTACATCCACCCGGAAGCGGAACCTCCGCATGCTTATACTTACCAAGCAAAGCACCCAGAAGATAATAAGAAGCACGGATCTTCTTGATAAACTCATAATCCACGCTGAGATTGCCGATAGTAGAACCGTTGATCTTTACAGTAGACTTATCAATACGCTCAACCTGAGCCCCGATCTCGGAGATCGCCTCAAGCAGAACATTGATGTCCCTAACATCTGGCAGATTCTCGATCAATATAGTTTCATCAGTCATAATGGCTGCTGACAATATCGCAAGCGCCGCATTCTTCGCACCCGCAATATCCACTTCTCCAACCAGAGGATTGCCGCCTTTAATCACATACTGTTCCATAACACACCTCTATTATTTACTCCTCTATGAGCAGAAACTTTCTCTGAATTTACTGCAGGAACAAACGTTCCGCAATACCGTTTTTTTAGGTCAGTTGTATATTATAACACATATTTCAGATTTGTAAACAATTTATGACGAAAACCTGTCACAACCCATGACCCGAAACACTCCAGCAAACCGTTTCCACAAGCCAACAGTTACGCCTTATCTCCCCTGTTCTTCAGTGCCTCAAGCACAACCTGGAGACTCCCCTCCAGATCCTTATCCTCTTCATCCACCACAATGTCCGCATATTTCTCATACAAAGGAACACGCTCATCATAAAGACTCGCCAGCGTCTGCCCCTCCTTGAGCACAACACCACGCCCCTTAAGATTACCAAGACGCCTGGAAAGAAGCTCCAGCGAGATCTTAAGATACACCACAACACCCTCAGACTTCAGATGCTGCATAGCCTCATCGCAGTAAACCACACTTCCACCGGTAGCGATCACCGTATTCTCCACCTGGATCGAAGCATTCACACGATTCTCGATCGCCTTGAAGCCCTCTGTACCCTCATCCGCAATGATCTCACTCAGAGTCCTTTTCTCCGCCTTCTGGATCAGCAGATCAGAGTCAATAAACTGGTACCCAAGTACCTTCGCAAGAACGACACCGATGCTGCTCTTCCCCGCACCAGGCATCCCTATCAGTGTAATATTATTCATACTGTATCCTTTCATATTAGCATAACAGCTGCCAAACCTCAACAAACGTTACGGCTCCGCAGAACCTACCGTTTCTCTCTCCCTGCCTTTCCCAACGTCTTTAATTTCCCTGACATCCCTGGCTTTCCTGACATCTTCAACTTCCCTGACATCCCTGGCTTTCCTGACGTTTTCAACTTCCCCGCCATCCCTGGCTTCCCCGACGTCTTCAACTTCCCCGCCATCTCTGCCATCTCTGATTCCCTGTCTGATTTCTTATCCAACTTCTTCTGCATCTGCTTCTTCTTCTTTACGCTGTAGCCGAAGGTTCCCACCTTCCGGCCACCCGCCAGATACTCCCCATGGGAATAAACCAGAAGACCCGCATCATTGAGACGAAACCTGTTGTTTTTATCCATATAAGCTTCATCCGCATGGACCGCAAGCACATCAGCAAGAAACATATCATGAGACCCCAGCTCCTTCACCTCACGCACCCTGCACTCGATCGAAACCGGAGCCTCCCCGATCATCGGTGCAGAAACAAACTGCGCTTTCTCTTTCGTAAGGTTCAGCTTCCGGAACTTGTCCACATCACGTCCCGAACGGACCCCGCAGAAATCCGTTGCATACGCCAGCTTCTCCGTTGTCAGATTGATCACAAATTCACCCGTTTTCCGGATCATATCATAGGAATAACGGGAAGGTCGGACAGAAATATAAGCCATCGCCGGATTGGTACACACCGTACCCGTCCACGCAACCGTTATGATATTATCATGCCCCTCACCATCGGTAACACTCACCATTACAGCCGGCAGCGGATAGATCATGTTCCCGGCTTCCATAACTGTTTCGCCATTTTCCGTCACCTCTTACGCATAATCGCTGTTCATCAGCTGAGCAGCCTCCATCATAGCCGGGATCAGCTGCTTCTTTCTGGAAACCACACCCGGCAGACTGAAAGTATCTCCATCCGGTTTTCCGCTCAAAAGCGATCTCCGCCATCTGCTGGCTGCCCTCCCCGTAAAACAGAAGCTCTGTAGACTCCTCCAGGATATTCGTCAGCATAAAATAAACTCTCGTGATATCATGACGGCCACACTCACTCACCATAAACGGCATCAGCTTCTCCTTGATCTCCTTAAGCTCCTCGCTGTCCATGGAACTGATCTGACCCACACCAAAGGAAACATTACCCTCACCGATAAACTTCTTGTAATCCTGATAAAAAATCTCCTCCGGAGACTTATCCTTCAGATTACTTCCCGCAGAAAACATCTCTCGGGCAAACTCCTCGATCTTGATCCCCGCGATCAGCGCAAGAGCACTGGCAGCGATCTTATCCGTCTGCGTACAGGTCGGTGAACGGAACATCAATGTATCCGAAATAATAGCCGCACAGAGAAGCCCCGCGATCTTTTCCGGGATCTCCAGTCTCTGCTCTCCGTAGATCTCATAAAGGATCGTACCCGTACATCCCACCGGCTCATTACGAAAAGCAACCGGCGTCATGGTCTGCAAGGTACCCAGCTTATGATGATCGATGATCTCAAGGATCTCCGCCTTCTCGATATTATCAACAGCCTGATCCACCTCATTATGATCCACAAGAACCACTTTCTTTTTTATGCATATCCAGAAAATTACGTCTGGAGATCGTACCGATACACTTACCATGAGGATTTGATCACCGGGAAACGCCCTGTGACGGTTTTTGATCATAACATCTGGATATCATCCGTAAAATCCTCGGTATTAAACGTAACCATGTTATCCCGCTTCATAACAAAGCTGACCGGAATACTCTGGTTGATCAGACGCGCAATATTAAACGTATCATACGGAGACCGGATGATCACGATATTCTTCTCATGAGCAAGCTTTATAACCTTCTCGGAAACCACGATATTCAGCCCCACGATGATACAGCTGACATTCTGGCTGAATCGCCTGAAGATGATCCTCCTCACGGTCACCCATGATGATCATATCATCCTCCTCAACGTAGCCCTCCAGCATCTTCGGGTTGGCAGTACCGACAAGCACACGCCCCTTCACAAAATATCCGTGTCCGTTACCTTCCACCACTTCACCGCCAACAGTCTCGGCAATTCTCTGATACTGCGTCCTCGCATTGGAAAGAAGATAACTGTCTGTAGTATCCATATAGGTCTTTGCGATATCACCAATCGTCACAAGCCCCTCCAGACACCCATCCTTATCCCGGATCGGAAGAGAAACGATCCCGTTCTCCTGCATCAGATCCCAGGTATTCTTCAGCGACATATTCTTATCCGCCTGCGGACTGGTCCGAATATCCATATCCTTGACCTGAGTACCGATATTTCCCAGATAAGCCGGCGGCTGTACGCCAAAACGGTTCAGCACATACCTGGTCTCCTCATTGATCTGCCCCGCTCTCTTCGGGATATATTTTTTATTCTGCGTAGTTCTGTTTTTAATATCCGCATAAGCAATAGCCGAACAGATGGAATCCGTATCCGGATTCTTATGTCCGATTACAAATATTCTCTCCGGTTTTTTCATACACATCCATCCTTTTTCATCCAAATAATCATAATTTAATATTTGCAAACAAAGCACCCAGGGAAGTAGTAGCCTCCTCCCCCGACTCCGGAAGCTCAAAAGACTCCTCCTCAACCTCCTTAGCCATCAGATCCGATGCCTCTTTAATACTCAAGCTCAGCTTACCATCCTTGATCCGATAACCTTCACCTTAACCTTATCCCCAACACTCAAAACCTCAGAAGGCTTCCGGATCCTCTTCTCACAGATCTGAGAAATATGCACCAGCCCGGAAACCCCGTTCCCAAGCTCTACAAAAGCACCATACGGCTGCAAACTCTCAACCGTACCCTCCGTCACAAAGCCAACCTGGATATTGGAAATCTTATTCCGTTTCTCCACTTCAGCCCTCTCACGAAGAATCTCCCTCGCCGAAAGCACCAGCCTCTTCTTCGCCTTATCAACCTCGATCACCCGCACCTGGATCGGCTTATTCAGAAACACCTCAGTATCCTCAACAAACTCCAAAGCAAGCCTGGATGCCGGAATAAAACCACGGACACCCTCAACATAAGCAATGGACCCCGTTAACGATCCCCTTCACGACAACATCCAGAACCTCACCCGAATCCTGAAGCTCCTTCAGCCTGTCCCAGGCAAGCACATCCGCAGCATCCGCTCTGGAAAGAAGAATATTCCCCTGACCATCATCCCTGCGAAGAACCATCGCCTGAACCTCATCCCCGGCTGAACAGCCTCTTTAATATTAAACCCCGGCACCCGGAAAACTCCTCCACCGGAATAAAACCTCAGCATAAAACTTAAGGTCAAGAACAACCCCCGACTCATCCACACTCACAACAGTCCCTGAGATAATATCACCCTCATGATCCTCTTAAAAGAAGCTCCAGCTCCCTCTCAAATCCTTCATAGACTCGCCATATCCAGACCTCCCATTCAAACAAAAAACAAACCACCGCCGCCCCCAAAACAGCCGACAGCACTATAATCCTAATCATTATAGCATGCACACCCACCCGGCTATATTTTTGCACTGAATTTCTTACCCCCTTTATTTCTCTCCAACGCACAGAACAGACTCAGATCAGCCCATTTATCACAACCTTGATGCTTTCTTTATTTCTCTCCAAGATGCTTTCTTTGTTTCTCTCCAACGACAGACGGACTGCCGGAGGGCGCTGCATGGTCGGACCCGGTGCGTCGGAGTAAGCCCTGTCATACTTACGCCTGAGCTTCTGACGGAAGTACTCTGCGGCCACAACCGCAAGTAAAGCCCCATCTGTCTGAGCCAGGTACGCATCAGAGTACATGGCGAGTTATGGGCGCCCTGCACGGCAGAAACTCAGACGCTAGTATGCCCCGGCGAAACGACCGCACCAGGCACGACCATGCAGCCGCCCCTCCGGCAGTCCGTCCGTCCCTCCCTCCATCCATCCCCACCCACAAAAAAAGAGCCCAAAAAAGGCCCAAAAAACGAGGAGTGCCCGGTAGTGGCTTACCGGGGCGATTATTATGAAAAAAATTGTATGTGTAATGATACAGATACACACCATTACAGCGTCTTTCGTAACGTTCTTTCGAACTATCCCTATACTACCAGACAAATATGAACAAACAATGAACATCTCGTAAACAATTAGCGCATTTGCACAATTTTTTTCAAAACACCCTCCCCCAATTTATAAAAAACACCACATTCACAACAACAAAACCGAAAACCCTAAGCATTGTACATATTGTACATCTCAACCAAACAAACCAACAACAACCCCAACAAAAGAGCCACAACCCTCACCTCTAACTCAAACTCCATCTAAAACATCATCAAAAACACCAGCCAAGGAAACCAGCCATCACAAACCATCACCGCCGTGAAAGCATGCCCCTTAATAAACTCAATCGCCTTCTCAAAAATATTCTTCACATCAGACTTCGTAACACCCATATCCTTCAAAGTACTATAAGCATCACTCACATATCCCTTGATCTGATCATCACTCATCTCGATCCCACGGAACTTACTGATAATATTAACCAGCGAACTCTTATCATCCTCATTAAGACTCACCCCATAAATGATCCGGCAGCCTCATCGATCCCCTGAGAAATCTCATCATCCGTGATCTGGTTAGAATCAAAAAGCCCCTTCACATAAACAATGATATCCCCAACCTTATCCGGATCAGAAGCAAGAGACCCAACCTCATTATCCTTCAGGATCTCCTCCGCCTGACTCATAACAGAACCGGAATCAGACGCCATAACCATCATCGGAGATGTACATGAAATAACACCTGCAACAATCAAAGCTGTAACCTTGTTCAATCTTCTCATAATATTCAACCTCCATACGGGCACCAGCCCTTATCAAAAATTGCCTTTTACTATTTTTAACTATCTTTTACTGCCTTTTTATTACCTCATCATTACCTTTTCGACGCCCCTCAGTATACCACACACCCCCACCCCTCTGTAAAACCTCAATTTTCCCCATTCCCACCCACACCATTCAGACTTTATGTATATCACAAAAATATATTCACAATATTTTCATATTTTAAACAAACTTTCCTAACATCTCATCAGTAAAATAGAAGATGTAAATTTTTCATT
>NZ_NANC01000006.1:0-28752 GCF_008679485.1 Blautia sp. LMAG:89
ATTACCAAACTCAACAATAACATCTTCCTCAGTCATATCAATAACAACACCATAAAAACCACTGGTAGTAACAACACTGTCACCAACCTCCATGCTGTTCAACATAGTCTGAGTTCTCTTCTGCTCCTTCTTCTGCGGACGGATCATCATAAAATACATAATTCCAAACAGAACTACGATCCAGACAATACCAAGACCCGCGCTAAGTCCGCCAGCTGCCGCTGTAGATGATGCGATCATTTCAAATTCCTCCTGCTAAAAACAAATAATCTGCGGTACCCCCGCCGTTACTGACCTCTAAAAGTGTCACTTCGTACTATCATACACAAAAACCAAAAAACCTTCAAGAGTTTTCTTATAAAATCAAAGTAATTTACACAAATTTTATAAATAAAACTTACCGGTTCCCGTTGATCCTGCCTTCCTCAAAGCCTTCCAGACGCATCTTCTTATAAGCCGCAAAATTCCCTGCATCCAGCGCATCCCGGATCTCTTCCATCATATGATTATAGAAATACAGATTATGCAGAACACAAAGCCTCATGCCAAGCATCTCCTTCGCCTTCAGAAGATGACGGATATACGCTCTGCTGTAATGACGGCAGGTCGGGCACTGGCACTCCTCATCGATCGGTTTGGAATCCAGCTCATACTTTGCATTAAAAAGATTCATCTTGCCATGGTTGGTATACACGTGACCATGACGGCCGTTACGGCTGGGATATACACAGTCAAAAAAGTCAATACCACGCTCAACCCCCTCCAGGATATTGGCCGGGGTACCAACCCCCATAAGATACGTCGGCTTGTTCTGCGGCAAATGCGGAACCACCTCATCCAGGATCCGGTACATCTCCTCATGACTTTCACCAACTGCAAGGCCGCCAACTGCATAGCCGTCCAGATTCATCTCCGCGATAGCCTGGGCATGCTCAATACGGATATCTTCATAAACAGCGCCCTGGTTAATACCAAAAAGAAGCTGGTTCTTATTAATGGTATCCGGCAGACTGTTCAGACGAGCCATCTCATCCTTGCATCTTTTAAGCCAGCGTGTTGTACGCGCTACCGATCTCTGTACATAATCCCTGTCTGCCACACTGCTTGGGCATTCATCAAAGGCCATTGCAATGGTAGAGGCCAGATTTGACTGGATCTGCATGCTCTGCTCCGGTCCCATAAAAATCTTATGACCATCGATATGAGAGTTAAAGTACACGCCCTCTTCCTTGATCTTACGAAGCTTCGCCAGAGAAAACACCTGGAATCCGCCGGAATCGGTAAGGATCGGTCTATCCCAGTTCATAAATTCATGAAGACCTCCCAGCTGCTTTACCACCTTGTCACCAGGGCGCACATGAAGATGATAGGTATTGGACAGCTCTACCTGTGTACCGATCTCATGAAGATCCACAGTGGAAACTGCGCCTTTAATTGCTGCAATTGTTCCTACATTCATAAAAACAGGAGTCTGGATCGTTCCGTGGACCGTCTTAAACTCGCCCCTTTTCGCTCTTCCTTCTGTTGTGATCAGTTTATATTCTGCCATTTCATTTCCCTTCTAAAAACATTTTAAAGTTGTCCCTGTCCGGCATCTGTGTTACAGGTACAGCCATAACCAGCTGCCGATGCAAATATCTTTCAAAACTTTTAGTCAATATCATAACACATTTTTTTCTTTACGGCTACTGATTGTTAAACTTTTACATTGCCATTTTTTAAACGATATCGTATAATATAGAATATTCGCTTAAAAATCCTTTATAATAAGAAGAAACAACTCCCATCTGACAGAAATGTCAGAGTCGGGAAACCCCTGTATAGATACAACGAGGAGGAAATCAATTTTTTATGAAGAAACACACACTTGGAATTGACATTGGTTCCACCACTGTTAAGATTGCGATCTTAGACGAAAACGATACGCTTGTCTTCTCCGACTATGAGAGACATTT
Organism: Blautia sp. LMAG:89; assembly: GCF_008679485.1. NCBI lineage: Bacteria > Bacillati > Bacillota > Clostridia > Lachnospirales > Lachnospiraceae > Blautia > Blautia sp. LMAG:89. Next base: position 1,956 of record NZ_NANC01000006.1, read on the forward strand.
TGCAAATATCCAGGAAACCCTTGCAGATCTTCTTCAGAAAGCTGAGGATCAGCTTGGTGAACTGACACTCTGTCCGGTCATTACAGGTTCCGGCGGACTGACACTTGCCAATCATCTGGAAGTACCTTTTGTACAGGAGGTTATCGCCGTATCCACTTCCCTGCAGAAGCTGGCACCAAAGACGGATGTTGCTATCGAGCTTGGAGGCGAGGATGCCAAGATCATCTATTTCGAAAACGGAAATGTAGAGCAGCGTATGAATGGCATCTGTGCCGGCGGTACCGGTTCCTTCATTGACCAGATGGCATCTCTGCTCCAGACCGATGCACCAGGTCTTAATGAATACGCCAAACATTACAAGGCACTTTATCCCATTGCGGCACGTTGCGGTGTTTTCGCAAAAACAGATATCCAGCCACTGATCAACGACGGAGCAACTAAGGAAGACCTTTCTGCCTCCATTTTCCAGGCAGTTGTCAACCAGACCATTTCTGGTCTTGCCTGCGGTAAACCGATCCGCGGACACGTTGCTTTCCTTGGCGGGCCTCTTCACTTCCTTTCTGAGCTGAAGACCGCTTTTATCCGAACCCTGAAGCTGGATGATGAACATATTATCGCACCGGACAACTCTCATCTGTTCGCAGCCATCGGCTCCGCCCTGAATGCAAAGCAGGATGTTACCGTTTCCCTGACTGAACTGAAGGAACGCATGCGGACCACCATTAAGCTGGATTTTGAAGTAGAACGTATGGAGCCGCTTTTTGCCACAGAGGACGACTACCAGGCTTTCCATGACCGTCAGAGTGCCTACAAGGTAAAAACCGGAGATCTTTCCACCTATAAGGGAAAATGCTTCCTGGGGATCGACGCCGGCTCTACCACAACAAAAACCGCGCTGGTAAGCGAAGACGGAACTCTTCTTTATTCCTTCTACAGCAGTAACAACGGAAACCCGCTGAAAACCACCATCAACTCCATCAAGGAGATTTACAGCCTTCTCCCGGAAGATGCAGAAATTGCTTTTTCCTGCTCCACCGGTTACGGCGAAGCCCTGATCAAAGCGGCACTTCTTCTTGACGAAGGTGAAGTCGAAACCGTTTCCCATTATTACGCAGCTGCTTTCTTTGATCCTGAAGTAGACTGCATCCTGGATATCGGCGGTCAGGATATGAAATGTATCAAGATCCGTAACCAGACTGTTGACAGTGTACAGCTCAACGAAGCATGTTCCTCAGGCTGCGGTTCCTTTATCGAAACCTTTGCAAAATCTCTGAACTACACAGTACAGGACTTTGCAAAAGCAGCTCTTTTTGCAAAACATCCCATTGATCTTGGAACACGCTGTACTGTATTTATGAATTCCAAAGTTAAGCAGGCCCAGAAGGAAGGCGCTGAGGTTTCCGATATCTCCGCTGGTCTTGCCTACTCCGTTATCAAAAACGCCCTCTATAAGGTTATCAAGGTTTCCGATGCTTCCGAGCTTGGCAAGCATATCGTTGTACAGGGTGGTACCTTCTATAATGACGCAGTTCTCCGCAGCTTTGAGAAGATTGCCAACTGCCAGGCCATCCGTCCAGATATCGCCGGGATCATGGGTGCCTTCGGTGCTGCTCTGATCGCAAGGGAGCGCTATCAGGAGGGTGAAAAAACCTCCATGCTTTCCATCGATCAGATCAACAGCCTCCAGTACACCACCTCCATGGCAAACTGCCGCGGATGTACCAACAACTGTCGTCTGACCATCAACAAATTCTCCGGCGGCCGTAAATACATCAGTGGAAACCGCTGTGAGCGCGGACTTGGAAAGGAAAAGAACAAGGATCATATCCCGAACCTTTTCGATTACAAATATAAAAGGATTTTTTCCTATGAACCTCTTTCCGCAGATAAGGCTACCCGTGGACAGGTTGGTATCCCACGTGTTCTGAATATGTTTGAGAATTACCCGTTCTGGTATACCTTCTTCACAGAGCTGAAATACCAGGTGGTGCTTTCTCCTACTTCCACACGTAAGATCTACGAGCTGGGTATTGAGTCCATCCCAAGTGAATCCGAATGCTACCCGGCCAAGCTTGCTCACGGACATGTCACATGGCTGATCCGTAATGGTGTGAAATTTATCTTCTACCCCTGCATCCCTTACGAACGCAACGAGTTCCCGGATGCGGTCAACCATTATAACTGCCCGATCGTTACTTCCTATGCGGAAAATATCAAAAACAATGTGGACGAGCTCAGTGATCCATCCATCACCTTCCGCAACCCGTTCCTGGCATTTACTTCCGAGGATATCCTGACAAACCGCCTTGTGGAAGAATTCCAGGATATTCCTGCTGCCGAGGTCAAAGCTGCTGCCCATAAGGCCTGGGAAGAACTTGCAGCCGTACATACGGATATCCAGAAAAAGGGTGAGGAAACCCTGCAGTACCTGAAAGAAACCGGCCGCCGCGGAATCGTTCTTGCAGGCCGTCCATACCATATTGACCCGGAAATCCACCACGGTATCCCGGATATGATCAACAGCTACGGAATCGCCGTATTTACCGAAGACTCCGTTGCACACCTTGGACATCTGGAGCGTCCCATCCGTGTCAACGACCAGTGGATGTATCACTCCCGTCTCTACTCTGCCGCAAATTTTGTAAAAACAAGAGAGGATCTGGATCTGATCCAGCTGAATTCCTTCGGATGCGGACTTGATGCCGTTACCACCGATGAGGTTTATGAGATCCTGGATGGAAGTGACAAGATCTACACCTGCCTGAAGATCGATGAGGTCAACAACCTGGGTGCGGCAAGGATCCGTATCCGTTCCCTGATCGCTGCTATCCGTGCAAAACAGGCACAGAATAAAAAAAGGAACATCAAGCCGGCTTCCATTGAGAAGATATCCTTTACCAAGCAGATGCGTAAGGAGTACACCATTCTCTGCCCGCAGATGTCTCCATTCCACTTCGGAATCTTTGAGGCTGCTTTTAAAGCATCCGGCTATAACCTGGAAGTCCTCCCCAACGACAACAAGCATGCTGTTGATGTGGGCCTTAAATATGTAAACAACGATGCCTGCTATCCGTCCCTGATGGTTGTGGGACAGATCATGGATGCTCTTCTTTCCGGCAAATATGACCTGAACAAAACTGCAGTCATCATGTCTCAGACAGGCGGCGGCTGCCGTGCCTCCAACTATATCGCATTCATCCGCCGCGCCCTGAAAAAAGCCGGTATGGAGCAGATTCCGGTTATCTCCCTCAACTTAAGCGGACTGGAGAGCAACCCTGGCTTTAAACTGACACTGCCGCTGATCAAGCGTATCGTTTACGGTGCCGTATTTGGTGATATCCTGATGAAATGCGTATATCGCATGCGTCCTTACGAACTGGAAAAGGGTATCGTAAACCGCAAGCACAAGATCTGGGAGCAGCGCGTCATTGCCTTCGTAACAGGCAGCAGCGTCAGCCATGGTACCTTCAAAAAAATGTGCCGTGAGATGGTCCATGATTTTGATACGATCCCGATTTCCGATGAGAAAAAGCCTCGCGTTGGTATCGTAGGTGAGATCCTTGTCAAGTTCCTCCCTGCTGCCAACAACCACCTGGCAGATCTTCTGGAGGCAGAAGGGGCTGAACCGGTTGTTCCGGATCTTATCGACTTTATCTGCTACTGCTTCTACAACCAGAATTTCAAGGTTGAAAAGCTTGGATTCAAGAAATCCAAGGCAACCATCGCAAATCTTGGTCTCAGAGCCATCGACTGGCTGAGAAAAACAGCAAATGAGGCCCTGGAGCAGAGCCGCCACTTTACACCGGCCGCAGATATCCGTGATCTTGCAAAAATGGCTGCGCCCATCGTTTCTGCCGGAAATCAGACCGGTGAAGGATGGTTCCTGACCGGAGAGATGATGGAACTCATCCACGGCGGTATCCCGAACATCGTCTGCATCCAGCCTTTTGGATGCCTGCCGAACCACATCGTAGGAAAAGGTGTCATCAAGGAAGTTCGCCGTGAGCATCCGGAAGCCAACATTGTTGCCATCGACTACGATCCAGGTGCCAGCGAAGTAAATCAGCTGAACAGGATCAAGCTTATGCTTTCCACAGCACAGAAGAATCTTCATAAAGACGATAAAAAAGACGCATAACAAGAAATGCAGGTTACAAACATCTTTTTCCAAAAAAACAAATTCAAAGCTGCACAGCCGCAGGATTTCTGCCGGCTGTGCAGCTCTTTTTATTTCAGATATGATTCCTGTCAGACAGATTTTTTCTCTGATCCATCACTCTTCACAGGAGGCTTTGCACGGAGCATCAAAGCTCGGGTTAAAGGCATAGAAATTTTTGGCATCCAGCTGCTCCTGCACGGATCTCAGTGCTTCACCGAAACGCTGGAAATGGACTACCTCTCTTGCCCGAAGGAAACGGATGGGATCTGCAACCTCCGGGATATTTTTCACCACCCGGAGGATATTATCGTAGGTGGAGCGTGCCTTCTGTTCTGCCGCCAGATCTTCAAACAGATCCGTGATCGGATCACCCTTACTCTGGAATTCACAGGCATTAAACGGCACTCCGCCTGCAGCCTGCGGCCAGATTCCCACCGTGTGGTCAATATAATACGGTCCAAGTCCGCTGTTCTCGATTTCTTCCATAGAAAGATCCTTTGTCAGCTGATGGACAATGGTGGATACAATTTCCAAATGTGCCAGTTCTTCTGTTCCCACATCATTGAGCACTGCCGCGACCATCCGGTTCGGTGCGGTAAAACGCTGGGAAAGATACCGCATGGAAGCTCCTATTTCTCCGTCCGGCCCGCCATACTGGCTGGATATAAACTGTGCCAGCTTTGCGTTGGGCGTCTTGATATTTACAGGATACTGAAGTCTTTTTTCATAATTCCACATACCTTATCTGCACCCTCCTTCCTGTTCCCATGGAAACGGCTGTTCCATCCACTGCCATGACTTAAGATCGCTGTCATTTCCGGTATCAATGGTCAGCGGTCCATAAAATTTTGCATATTTTTCCAGGAGCTCATTTCTTCTGGCTGAAAGCTCACTGTAATATTCAAGAGCCCTTTTTTCTTTTGGATGCGTATCCAGAAAAAGGAGAAGATCGTCAATGGCAAAGCTTACCTGGTCAATAAACTGCAGCAGTTCTTTTTTGGAAGTACAATTTCCGGACATCATCGACTTCCTCCTCTCCTGCCGCAGAACGGCTTGCAAAGCTCAGGGAAAATAGTTCCGACCTGAAGAGCTTTTTTCAGCTCAAAGGTAGGCGCAAATTCCTGGTATGGCACATACGCCATTGCAGGAACCTGTTTTGCCATATCAGAAAATGATCGATCCGTCCGGCCTGCCATCCCGCTATTCATCCCACAGGTATACTGATATGGCCGGCAGCCCGAACGATTCATTTGAAATCGGTCCATAATCGAAATCCTTTCATTCATGATCACGCTATATTTTATGACGGTTTTTTAAACTTGTGAAAACAGGAATGTTCACTTTCCTTCACATATATCTATCTTTCTGCCATTTTTTTCTATATATACAGGAAAATATTACTGTTTAAAAATCAGATATACAATGCTATAATATCCTTGCCTATCTTTACACGGATGGGCGCTTTTACTTATGATTTGTAGCCCTGACCGGCTATTGAAGGAGGAAATTATGCAGGTAATTATTGTAGGCTGCGGAAAAGTCGGTAGAAATCTTGCAGAGCAGCTTCAGGCAGAGGATATTGATATCACTCTTGTCGACGTTATTGCCGACAAGATCAATGATCTCTGCGAAAATATCGACGCTATGGGAATCGTCGGTAATGGTGCCAGCATCAATACTTTAATGGAGGCAGGTGTTGATACTGCAGATATCCTGATCGCAGTTACCGCTTCTGACGAGCTGAACCTTCTCTGCTGTCTGATCGCGCAGAAGGCCAACCACTGCCAGACTATCGCCCGCGTCCGTAATCCCATTTATGAAAAAGAAATCGGATTCATCAAAGAACGTCTTGGTGTTACCATGATCATTAACCCGGAGTTTGCTGCTGCCCAGGAAATTTCACGGCTTCTCCGTTTTCCATCTGCGATCAAGATTGACACCTTTGCACGTGGTCGTGTAGAACTTCTCAAGTTTAAAGTTCTCCCGGAATTCAAGCTGGACGGAATGAGCGTTTCCCAGATCTCAGATGCTTTCCGAAGTGATATTCTGGTCTGCGCGATCGAGAGCCGTGACAATGTATCCATTCCTGGTGGTGATCACATTATACACGACGGAGATATGGTTTCCATTCTGGCCTCTCCGCTTAATGCAGCGGCATTTTTCCGTAAGATTGGTCTCAAGACCAATCAGGTCAAAAACTGTATCATCGTAGGTGGCGGAACCATTTCCTATTATCTTGCCCATGCACTTCTGGATATGAAGATCAGTGTCAAGATCATCGAGCAGAACAAAAACCGCTGTGAGCACTTAAGCGAACTGCTTCCAGATGCGACTATCATCAATGGTGACGGAACAAACCGTTCTCTTCTTCTCGAAGAAGGACTTTCCGAGTCCGAAGCCTTTGTCACTCTGACAAATCTGGATGAGGAGAATGTATTTCTTGCTCTCTTTGCCAAAAGCATCTCCGATGCCAAGCTGGTTGCCAAGGTCAACCGTCTGGAATTTGATGATGTCATCGACTCCCTGGATATCGGAAGTGTCATCTACCCGAAAAATATCACTGCTGATTATATCCTGCAGTATGTCCGTGCCACTCAGAACAGCATCGGCAGCAACGTAGAAACCCTTTATCATATTCTGGATGGCAATGCAGAAGCACTGGAATTTGCGATCCGTGAGGAATCTGCCGTAACTTATATCCCTCTTGCAGAGCTGAATCTCCGCAAGAATCTTCTGGTGGGATGCCTGAACCGCAACGGCCGCATCCGCATTCCCCGTGGTCAGGATACCATTCAGGTAGGCGACACGGTCATCATTGTAACCACTCACAAAGGCCTCCGTGACATCACAGACATACTTGCAAAATAGAGGTACTGAAAAATGAATTATTCAATTATTGTTTATATCCTGGGATGGATCATGAACGTGGAAGCAGTCTGCATGTTGGTTCCCAGTATCACAGCCCTTATCTACCGTGAAAAAGCCGGAATCGCCTTTGTGATCACAATTCTGGCATGCCTGGCGATCGGTGTTCCACTGGTCAGCCGCAAACCGTCCAAGAAAGCGTTTTACGCCCGTGAAGGCCTTGTGACTACTGCTTTAAGCTGGATCGTCCTCAGTATTGTCGGTGCTGTGCCGTTTGTGCTCAGCGGGGCTATCTCGAATCCCATTGATGCTTTTTTTGAGATTGTTTCCGGTTTCACTACAACCGGTTCCAGTATTCTCTCCGATCCATCACAGATGCCTTACAGCATCAATATCTGGAGATGTTTTTCCCACTGGATCGGTGGTATGGGTGTTCTGGTATTTATCCTGACACTGCTTCCGCTTGCAGGTGGCTATCATATGAACCTTATGAAGGCAGAAAGCCCCGGTCCTTCCGTAGGAAAGCTTCTTCCAAAAGTCCAGTCAACTGCCAAGATCCTGTACAAGATCTACATTGCACTCACTGTTGCACTGATCATCCTCCTGCTTCTTGGGGGGATGCCTCTTTACGACAGTCTCTGTGCAGCATTTGGAACTGCCGGAACCGGTGGGTTCGGAATCAAATCCGACAGTATGGGAAGTTACAGCTTATATATTCAGATCGTCATCACTATCTTTATGATTCTGTTTGGCGTTAACTTCAATGTCTATTTTCTTCTTCTCACCAGGAAGTTTTCTCAGGCATTGAAATCTGAAGAGGTCCGCTGCTACTTCTTTGTGATCATCGCTTCTGCCCTGATGATCACACTCAATGTCCGACATCTGTTTGACAATATGTGGGAAGCACTTCAACAGGCATTTTTCCAGGTTGGTTCTATTATCACCACCACCGGTTATGCCACTACGGATTTTAACCAGTGGCCTGCGGTATCCAGAACGATTCTGGTACTGCTTACCTTCTGTGGTGCCTGTGCCGGCAGTACAGGCGGCGGAATCAAGATTTCCCGTCTTCTGCTTCTTGCAAAATCTGTTCGCAAGGAACTGCATCTTTATCTGCATCCCAATGCAGTAAAAAAGATCAAAATGGACGGAAAAGCGGTGTCTCACGAAGTTATGCGTGCCACCAATATTTATATGATCGTTTATCTGATGATCGTGGCTACATCTATCTTTATCATCAGTTTTGATGAATTTGATCTTGTAACAAATTTCACAGCCGTAGTCACCACTTTAAACAATGTAGGTCCCGGTCTTTCCCTGATCGGTCCTACCGGAAACTTCGGGATCTTTTCTCCGCTGTCCAAGCTGGTCCTTTCTTTCGATATGCTGGCCGGCCGACTGGAGCTATTTCCGATCCTGATCCTTTTCCTTCGTGAAACCTGGAAGAAATTCTGATAAATATTCGTCATATTTTGCTATGTTTGTGGCATAAATTGTTCTTTTCACATTTATTTCAAATGTTAGACACACTTTCTTCACATTTTTACTGTATATTATAAACCATAGAAGGTGATGAACTTTCTATAATATTTTTCTTTTTCATACGCGCCGGTACGAAAGTACCGGCCTCCTTCCATTTATGGAGTATTTTTTTCCACTCCCTCATAATCGAAATCCGGAATAAAGCTTTCTGAAGCAGTTTCTCCTTCCTGGATAAATCCATTCTGAATCCCCATATCCACAGCAGCATCCAGAACTTTTTCATACTCTCTTTTTGTAACTTTTCGGTTTAATTCCTTAAATTCCACAAATTTTCTCACCGGCGTATACTGATTCATAATACTGATATAAATATCTTCCCCATAGGTTTCATGAAGATACCTCAGAGCCTTTATGGAATTTCCTGTATGTCCCGGCAGGATCAGATGACGGACAATGGTTCCTTTCCGGATGTATCCATCCTCTCCAAACTCACATTTCCCGGTCTGACGCACCATCTCTCCAATTGCAGCCTTTGCAGCCTGCACATAATCCGGCGCATAAGAAAATTTCTGTGCAAGCTCCGGATCCAGATATTTCAGATCCGGAAGATAAATGTCCACATATCCTTCCAGAAGCTTCAAAGTTTCTGTTTTTTCATACCCGCTGGAATTATACACTACCGGAATATCCAGACCCTTCCTCCGGGCCATATCCAGTGCCTCTATGATCTGTGGTACATAGTGTGCCCCTGTTACCAGATTGATGTTTGCAGCTCCTTTTTCCTTCAGTTCCAGAAAAATCTCTCCAAGCCGTTCCACACTTACAGCCCGTCCCCTGCTCCCCATAGCAATATCATGATTCTGGCAGAAACAGCAGCGCAGCCCGCACCCGGAAAAGAACACTGTCCCGGAGCCTTTTGTTCCGGAGATACAGGGTTCCTCCCACATATGAAGTGCAGCCCTTGCCAGATAAATTCTCTCATCCATGCCACAGAAGCCTTTTTTCCCTGCACTCCGGTCTGCCAGGCATTCTCTTGGACAAAGAGCACAAGCTGACATAATTTCTTCCGTACAGTGCGCGCTCCCTGCCATACTGCTGATTTTATTTTCATTCTCCACTTTCACTTTTCTCCTGATCTTTCTTCCATTATCGTTATTTTCTGTTATCTAGTACTAGTTTAGCACATCACGTCTGCTGCCAACAAGGCTTTCTCTGTTTACACTATATTCTTAATATAGTACAATGGATTTCATGGAATCTTAAGAATTTACCCCTTTCGTCTTAATTTCCGGCTGCTATTCTAATAACATCAGGGAGGTACAAAAAAGTGGCTAACATACTTGTTTGCGATGACGACAAAGACATCGTGGAAGCTATCGAAATCTATCTTACGCAGGAAGGCTATCACATTCTGAAAGCCTATGACGGACAGGAAGCACTGGATATCCTGAACAGCGAAACTGTAGATCTGCTGATCATCGATGTGATGATGCCCCGTCTCGACGGGATCCGGGCAACAGTCAAGATCCGGGAAAGCAATCCTCTGCCCATCATCATCCTGTCCGCAAAATCTGAAGACACGGACAAAATCCTGGGCCTTAACATCGGTGCAGATGACTATATCACCAAACCTTTCAATCCTCTGGAGCTGATCGCCAGGGTAAAATCCCAGCTGCGCCGGTACACACAGCTTGGCTCCGCTGCACCGGCAGCATCGGAACACATCTACACAACCGGAGGTCTTACGGTAAACGATGACAAAAAAGAGGTGCTGGTAGATGGAGAAGCGGTACGGATGACGCCCATCGAATATAATATCCTGCTTCTTCTCATGAAAAATCCCGGACGTGTTTTTTCCACCACACAGATCTACGAGAGCATCTGGAATGAAGATGCTCTGGCCGCGGATAACACGGTAGCCGTCCACGTCCGTCACATTCGCGAAAAGATTGAGATCAACCCCAGGGATCCCCGCTATCTGAAAGTTGTCTGGGGCCTGGGTTATAAAATCGAAAAACTGAGCCGGTGAGCCAGCCGGCCATGAAGTATCTGTACTTCAGAAAGGGGTATTATGAATAAAAATAAACATACGGAAAAAAACCGTTCATTTATGCGCATTCCTGCTCTTGTCCTTGCCCTTATCCTGCCTCTGATCATGGTCTTTTCAGCGGCACTGGTGATCCAGGCAGGTATCCGGATGGACTCTGCAGAAGATCTTAAAACAAAGGATTATTTCCAGACCTCTGCTTTTGCTGACAGCTTTTACTCAAAAGCTTCCACAATCCTGTCCGGAATCTCAGCCAGAGAAATCCTGGATAAAACAAACGAAGATGCATACATTGATCTCGGAGAGCTTTATAACGGAGATTCTCTCTCCTTCAAAAACACCTCCGGACTAGCCTATTCCTTCAATGATCTTAAGGAATGGAGCTCACAGACGATCCATTCCAATGATAGCTGGATCGTCCTGAGCCTTACCACCCCGGAGGGTGAAACAAAATATATGTACTATTCCGATTTCAAAAAAGCTCTGGAAGACGGAACCCTGCAACTAAATGCCAACTCCGGTGCCCTGAAATACGAGGGAATTTCCCAGAAAGACTGGACTGAGAGGATTCTTTCCGCTCTGAGCGCCGAATATGCAGACGGTGGCATCCAGTCACAGGAACCTTTGAAAAACATTACAGACAAAAACGGAAACGTGGTTTACACAGATGTGGCAGATATGCTCACTCCGATTCTTGAAATCCCCTGTGCACCGGAAGGTTACGACAGTCTCCTGGATTACATGAATTCCACCTCATCCAAAACCAGGAATTTCAAGGGGAACCTGAACGATGCCTTTGAGCAGCTGGATAATGCCCGGGATCTTTTTTCCAGCTGGACAGAAGCTGCTCAGACACTGGATGAGTACAGCAGTGATAATTCCAATATCCATTATGCCTATACGGATAACACCTCACAGAAAATCTTCACAAATACAGATGCAGCCTATACTTCCGACCTGACTGATATTTCCGGTTTTTCAGACAAAAAGCCTTACGTGTTCCTAAGTGTCAACGAAGCTGCCACAGATGAGAAAAATGCCCGGAATGGTCTTATGAATCTGAATCTTTCTGCTGCTGCAAACCCTTCTGTAGGAAACTGGATCGATCTCCTTCGAAATTCCACATACGATGAAAACTGCAGTTTTCTTGCCTGGATCGATGATACCAGCCTTCCTGTACAGGATTCCATTAAAACTGACAGACAGCATTTCCTGACTTACCGTACTTTATTTATCCCAGCTGCTGTGATCACCATGATCAGTTTTCTGCTCTTTATCATAGATTTTATCTGGCTTACTGTCCACACCGGAAGAAGAAATTCCGATAGCGGTAATACAGACACGGCTCAGCCAGAACTGAACTTTTTTGACAGGATCTATACGGAAGCAGCAGCCGGACTCGTGTGTATCCCGGCACTTGGTGTATTGACCGCAGGACTGAGCATGCAAGCTTCCACCTATAACCTTGTCTCCTCCCTGATCATCCTGGGTATCACGATTTTCCTGATCACGTGCCTGTTCTGGATCGGCTATTTAAGCCTGATCCGCAGGATCAAAGCTCGCACCCTGTGGAAAAACAGCCTGCTTCGCAAATGCCTGAAGCTTCCCCGTCTGTGTCTTTGTAAAGCCGGTAAGCTGATCGATTTTTTCTCCAGGAATACTATCAGCAGAATACGTATGGTAGTGGGACTTGGCGTATTTCTATTCCTTGAATTTTTCTTCAGTGCCCTGCTCGCGGCATCTGATGGATGGTTCCTGATGTTTTTGCTTCTATTTCTTCTGGATCTGGGTGCGCTTTTCTGCGTCTACAAAATTGCTCTTGGACGGGAACTCCTCCTTGATGGCCTGAAACGAATCACCGATGGAGAGCTCACTTACAAGATCCCGGAAAAGGAACTCCGTGGTGATCAGAAAGCAATGGCACAGTATATCAACCGCATTGGTGACGGGCTGGACGCTGCCGTGGAAAAAAGCCTCAAAGATGAGCGTATGAAAACCGAATTGATCACTAATGTCTCCCATGATCTGAAAACGCCACTGACTTCCATCATCAATTACATTGATCTGCTGAAAAGGCTGAACCTCAAAGATACGGAAGCACTGAAATATCTTGAGATCCTGGACTCAAAGGCACATCGTCTGAAAAGTCTGACCGAAGATGTAGTGGAAGCTTCCAAAGCCAGTACCGGAAATCTTTCTCTGGAAATGACGGAACTGAACTTTGTGGAAATGCTTTACCAGGTGATGGGTGAATTCGAAGAACGGATGGAAAACAGACATCTGACCCTGATGACACATCTGCCTGATTCTCCTGCCATGATCTATGCCGACGGCAGACGGATGTGGCGTATCCTTGAAAATCTTTTCGGCAATATTCTGAAATATGCCATGGAGAACACAAGGGTCTATGCAGAAGTTATTCTGGAAAAAGATCAAGTCATCTTTACCCTGAAAAATATTTCCGCACAACCTCTGAACATTCCGGCTGAAGAACTGACCGAACGTTTCATCCGCGGCGATGTTGCCAGAAATACAGAAGGCAGCGGACTTGGATTATCCATCGCACAGAGCCTTACCCAGCTTCAAGGTGGCACCTTTAAACTTTATCTGGACGGTGACCTTTTCAAAGTCTGCTTAAGTTTTCCACAGAAGATCTCTCCCACAGTCTTATCCGCACCGGAAGATCCTCATTCCGAAACATCTTCTTAACCATTCATAAAAAAACAGCAGCGGAAGCCCTGATGATATGATGGATCAGGAGCCAGGCTGCTGTTTTTCTCTTATTTTTGTTCTCTTTTACACTTTAATGGTGATCTCACGGTCTGTCCGGTTATATTTATAATACCGGACTCCGGCTGCATCCAGCATTTTTTTGGATGCGATCACCGACGGAGTATCTGCATATTTATCACAGTCATATACAATAGTCCTGATCCCTGCCTGGATAATAGCCTTGGCGCATTCGTTGCAGGGAAACAGGGACACATAAAGCTTGGCACCTTCCAGACTTCCTCCCCGGTAATTCAGGATGGCATTGAGCTCACTGTGTGTCACATAAAGATATTTGGTATCCAGCGGATCTCCTTCTCTTCCCCAGGGAAACTCATCATCGGAACATCCCTTTGGAAATCCATTGTACCCCATTGACAGGATCTTGTTATCTTCACTTACGATACAGGCACCAACCTGTGAATGAGGATCTTTGGAACGCATGCCGGAAAGCATGGCAACCCCCATAAAATACTCATCCCAGGAAAGATATCCCTGTCGTTTCTGTCCTTTTTTATCCATACAGAATCCTCTTTTTCTATTGGTTTCTTACTGATCGATCAATCCTCGATCATGTTGATTCTTCTGATATGACGCTCATCCCCGGAAAATGGTGTATCCAGGAATGTATCCACGATCTTCAGAGCAAGTCCCGGTCCTACTACACGACCGCCCATGGCCAGAATATTGGCATCGTTATGAAGTCTTGTTGCCTCTGCAGTAAAGCAATCTGTACAAAGTGCAGCACGGATTCCCTTGAATTTATTAGCAGTGATGGAAATTCCGATACCTGTTCCGCAGATCAGGATTCCTTTCTCACACTCACCGTCCACGATTGCCTGTGCTACTTTCTTTCCATAAACAGGATAGTCTACAGATTCCGGACCATTGCATCCAAAATCTTTGTACTCCAGTCCTCTCTCTTCCAGATGCTTCTTTACCTCCTGCATCAGCTCATAGCCGCCATGATCACATCCCAGTGCTATCATTTTCTTTCTCCTCCTCAACGTTGATAATTTTATGACCAGCCGCTTTCAGTAAGCGGTTCATGATCGCCTGTCCCATTCTTGGTGTAAAAAATGCCTCTGAATAAATGGCACTTACATTACAGCTGTCAAAATCACGCAGGACCTCGTACAGATGATGCGCGATCGTTTCTTCCTGCTCCCGGCTTCCGATACTCTTTACGATTCCATGTGAATATCGGCCTTTTGTTTCATCTGTTGCGATGATCCCCACCGTCAGTCCCTTCTCCTCAGCCTCTCCGGCTCTTTTTTCGATCTCCGCGATCACACCCTCTGTGGCCCCCTCCACAATGGCAAGATCTGCCTTTGGTGCATAATGACGGTATTTCATTCCCGGTGCTTTTGGATGGACCTTGCTGTCCGGTTTGATCAGCCCCTTATCCATCCTTACATCTCCAAGTGTTTCCCGGAGCATTTCCAGGGAAATATATCCCGGCCGCAGGACTACCGGTATGTCTTCTGTAAAATCTACGATCGTAGATTCCAGACCGATATTTACCTGTCCTCCATCAATGATCATATCAATGGCTTCTCCCAGATCCTCTGCCACATGTCCCGCTGTCGTAGGACTTGGTCTTCCGGAAGTATTGGCACTTGGCGCTGCCACATATCCGCCAGCCGCAAGGATCAGCTCCTGTGCGATAGGATCACTTGGAAAACGTACTGCTACACTGTCCAGTCCTCCGGTTGTTTCCTTTGGCACGATATCTGCCTTGGGAAGGATCATTGTCAGCGGACCCGGCCAGTATTTCTCAGCCAGTACTCTGGCTTTTTCAGGAACCTCCGTAACGATCTTATCCAGGTCACGGATATCTGCGATATGTACGATCAGTGGATTGTCCGAAGGTCTTCCCTTGGCTGCATAGATCTTCATCGATGCTTTCGGATCCAGGGCATTTCCTCCAAGGCCGTATACAGTCTCTGTGGGAAATGCCACAAGCCCGCCGTTTTTCAGGATCTCGCCACCTCTGGCAATTGCCTTTCTGTCTATATTATCCGCTGTCATAACTGCTATTTCTGCTTTCATTTTACGCTCCATTTACTGTCTGATATAAATCCCCTGCTCTTCAATAAAATCTTCCAAATCCTGAAGGGCATCCTGTGCCCAGGTTTCGGATTTCTGAAAAGTCTCCGGGAAAAACATGTCTTTTACTATTTTTTTACCTGTTTCTGTTTTAAAGATCTTCTCTGCACTTTTCTTTATATGTTCTTTATCCAGTCCATCTTCAAAATAATTAACCAGAAAATCAGCTTCCACAAGAATCTGATAATCCAGCCCGTCAATATCCTTATAGGTATGATGATGTCCTACCAGATATTCCACTCTGCGGATCACCCTCTCCTGAAAGCCCAGTGCGGTAAGCATCTCTCTGGCAGCTGCCGGACCTTCTGCTTCCTGCGTCTTTCCATCAGAGCGTCCGTATTTTTCCATACCGACTTTGATCCCGATATCATGAACGAGAGCCGCAGCTTCCAGAACATACATCGTATCTTCGTCCAGACCCTCACCCTGGCCGATCAGCCTTGAAAGATCATGCACCTTCACAAAATGCTGGATATGCTTCGGATCCCCCTGATAATAATGGATCATTTCCATATAAAGTCTGTCGATTCTGTTCATAATATCCTCCTCTCTGCTGCCATCCTGCAACTGTCACTTTTTTCTGTATACTGCTCAGCAGAAATCTCCTGCTGAGCATATCCGTTAACAGATAGCTACATAATAGTTACATTATAGCGTTATTATAGAAAAAATGTCAATCCTGCTCCACTTTCACAATGTAGGTTCCTGACATATCATCTTCAAAGACAATGCTTCCCAGACTCTGAAGAACACTGTCATTAAGCTCTGTTCCGTATTTTTCTTTTTCCTGTCCTCCTACAAAGATATAGGAAATATCATAACGGCTGATCAGTTTTTTTACCGTCTCTGCATCTGTAGATGTATAAATAGTCTGGATGTCCGCACTTTTTTCATTGAGGTCAGGTACATTATTTCTCCAGAGCCATTCATGCACATACCATCCCAGTACGGTCGGAAGCCCCGTAGATGCAGAAACTCTCTCATATCCGGTATAGCTGTCCCCGTTAGCCTCGAGCACCACAGGAGAGCCCTTGATATTCTGCTTCAGCCAGCGGATCGCCGACGCATCCTGAGGGAAATCCTGCTCAAGAAATGTAATTGCATCCAGTCCCTGATACTCCGAAACCTTCCAGACATCCCCAAACCAGGAATGCACGGCATTTCCGAAATAGCCCACGGTCCAGAGCAGTACAAAAAGCCCCACACCTGAAAGGATCCGGATGATCTTCTGTCTGGATATCACCAGCATACGATAAATCCCATATCCCATTGTCATTCCGAAAAGGATATATGCCTGATACGTCAGCTTGAACATAGTATTGGCTCTGGCATTTCCATTTTCATAAATATCCCGCACATATACAAGCTCCGGGATCAAAACCAGTCCGATAGCACATAAGCCCATGATCACTGCAAAAAGATCCGGAACTGTGATTGCCTCCAGCAGCCTGTAAAGACTTTTATGCTTCAGTCCCTTCATTTTTTCTGTGATAACAGACAGGATCAGCAAAACAGTAAGGAGCACCGGAAGTCCCCAGAGGATCAGAAGCTGATACCACAGTGAATGATGCTGTGCCAGTGCCACCCCCTGTACCATCGTATCAAATTTCAATGTAAAGGGCAGGATCACCAGATAAGAGAGACCTATGATCTCCACTGCCTGTACGATCGTCACTGCCAGGATCCTGATTATCTTTCCCTCAAATCGTATGATATTTGCGATCAGGACAACTCCACCGGTCACTACAAAATAGATCACAAAATCCCAGTAATTGGTCCACTGGAACATGCCAAGAAAAACGGACGCCAGAAGGATATGCGGCATCAGAAGCTGTCTCAGCCAGAAAACACTGCGTTCCTGTTTTTCAGGCTCAGGCCCTCTTTTTCGGATCATTTTCAGCCATGCATAGAGCATTCCCACCAGAAATGTCACAAACATCACATTTACCACATGGGCATGAAGATCCCCCAGGACAAAGGAATAGCATGGAAATTCATGTATGGTCTTATCACTGTCATTCACCGGATTATACCCTATGTAACGAGTTGCATCCGGGAACCAGTAGCTGGCTGTTTCTGCCACTCCCTGTATCTTCCGGATCAGCGGTAACACACAACGATAGACGATATAATGTACATTTCCTGCGATAGATACCGCAATGCCTGCAGTAATTCCTGCCAGTGACGGAAGATATTTCTTCTTTCCATCCAGCCGTCCATACAGCCTGTCCTTCGTCATCTGACGGACCAGCGAAAACGGATACACAAAGGCAAACGCTGCCACAAAGGTACGCATCAGATTATAAGTCACTTCCACTCTGCTTCCTGTAAGCTTCGTAAGAAATACTGCAAAATACTGTCCGCCATAGTAATAATTGATGGTTCCCTGAGAATACCAGAGATCACGTGCAGGAAGAGTTTTGCTTCGCATCATGGCCTCCATGAAGCCATAATCCATAAATTTTTCTGTTCCGTATGCCTGCGGCCGGAATCCAGCCAGATAAGTCCAGAGCAGAAAAATCCCCAAAAACAAAAGCTCCTCCCGAAAGATCAACCGGATCTTTCCTGACGGATAACATTCAATCCCTTGCTTCAGCTGAACATGAAAAAGTACAGCACACAAAATGCCAACAGCCACAGATACTCCTACACACACTGCTGCTGTAAAAGAAAGGATTTCCACCGCTACCAGAAGCCAGGTGAGAAATCCGGTAACCGCAATGGCAAGTACCTTTGAAAAAAGCCAGCCCCGGTCTTCAAAGCCACCAAAAAGCCTTCCTGTGACCGGCATTGTCACCATTCCCATGAACAGCGCAAGCAACCACCAGGTCCAGAATGTCCATACATCTCCTCCCAGGAGATACGCAGAAAGTACTGTCAGGAGCACTGCTGCAGTCAGCTCCGGAAATAATTCTTTGATCTTTTTTTTCATCCTTCTGTTCCTCCTGTATCAGATCCTGCCCCGCAGACGGTAAAAGTCCGCAAATGCCTGTCTTCCGATCTTTATGATCCGTTTCATGTTGATAGAATTTTTTCCGGCCTGTCTCGGTCGGAATGTAATGGGGATATATTCCACATAAAGATGATGTTTTTCATAGATCACGGTCATCAGCACATTGGAAAGGAAAAATCCGCCTGGGATACGCTTCAGTACTTTGGCGAGCTGTTTTCCATCCATCAGCCGATATGGCGTATTTGCATCTTTTACCCAGGTTCCAAAAATAAGAAAAAGCACAAGCCGCAGTATTCTTGTCACAAAAACCCTGGAAAGCCCGTCCTCTCTTTTCTGCCGGTAGCCGATAAGAAGCCCGCACTTTTGACGTTTTTCCCAGAACTGCCAGAATTCCTCCGGAAGTGTCTGGCCGTCTGAATCCGTCTGAAAAATATAATCGGCACCTTTTTCTACTGCGTAACGATATCCCCTGAGTATTGTTCCTCCATGTCCTTCATTCGGTTTATCGATTCCTATAAGACGGTCATAATTTTTCTGATAATTCTGTATTTTTTTGTAGGTATCATCTTTGCTTCCATCATTCAGGATCACCAGGCGGCTGTCCCCGCCGATCCTCTCCACTACCGGATACCATTGCTCGATCACGGTCCCGATATTTTTTTCTTCATTATATGCCGGCATAATGATATATAAGCTGTCATGTTTCATAGATTCTTATTCTCCCATCCTCTGAGGTATACACCAGTGGATATGTCTCCCTGATGATATCCTCACGACATTCCTGCTGTTCAAATTCCATATCCTCCTCAAACAGGATATATGTGATCTTTTCCTGTTTTACGGTAGCTTTCAGTAGCTCCGGATCATCCGTGGTATACATGAGCACTGCCTGGCCGGCACGATAGCCCGTATCGTACCCTGCAGACCATGCATAATAAGGCCATCCGCAATACAGCATGACACCGGACATAGTGACCTCGTTCATGGTATATTCCGGTGTCAGCAGAAGATCATTTTTCTTAAGATTTGCACTGAGCCAGTCCGTCAGGCTGCTTTCCATATTTACAGTCATCCTGTGTGCGGAATCATTGTCTCTTAAGATGATCACGTAATCATAGATTCCCGTTGCACTAAGACAGATACAAAGGACCGCTGCCGCTGCGCGACCGGCCCATTTCTTCCAGCTGTTTTTCCCTGCAAGGAAAACACATCTTACGATCCAGCCCCAGAAAACTGTCACAAAGGCATAGGAAATCATCACATATTTATGATTGACATTGATGTCCGGAGTCAGAGATACCAGAAATGCAAATGCCATTGGAAGCAAACAGCCCATCAGCACTGCCCGCTGACCTCTCTTCAGAAATACTGCTGCCACGATCATTCCCACAAAGAAAAATCCACTGATCTCCACCAGATACCAGAGTACACCGGAAATGCTTTTATTGTCTGCCAGAAAGCCCCAGTAAAAGGATGGACTCATAACACTTCCCGACACAAAGATCTTCGACTGCAGTTCCGAAAAAAGCACCGCCAATCCGGCACAGATCACATAATCCAGCTTACCGTCAGAAAACACTGCCAGTCCGGCAAGGATCAGAAGGCCGCCGATCAGCGCAGCCCCGTTCCAGAAGGCAGTTAATCCCAAAAACAGCCCCAGAAGGATCGCCGTATCCACATTTCTGCAGATCCAGGCTTTTTTTGTAAAAAAGCGATTACGGACCCACAAAAATCCCTGCTCCTTGTGACTGCATCCGGCTTCCACCCAATCCATAAAGGTCCATATCGCTACAGCTGCCATCAGAAGGCCGAAAGCCAGATGACGCTGGTTCAGATATACATTGAAATTCCATAATCCCCAGTTTTCATTGGTAGTATAACCGATAAACGCCGTATTTTCTTCCAGAGTCCGTACAAGGTCCCCCGCCTGAAGATGTTCCCACAGATAACGCCAGAACGCTGTTCCGCTGCGGAAAAAAAAGAAAACAATAGCAGCTGCCCCTGCCCAGAAGCTTTTGAACATCCGGTAGCTGATCCCGTAAAGCACCATAAGAAATCCCGCCAGAGACAGGATGCTTACCAGATTATATCCCAGATCAAGACGAAGGCCCAGATACTCCAGATTTCCCACAAGGAACTGGAACATAAAATGATATTTCACATCCTGCCCGCCATAATGCGGATACTGGGTAGGAAAATTATTTCCCCTTGAAAAAGATCGCATCATTGCCGTATGGGGTGCATAATCTCCGTATACCGAAAAGCCGGAGTACAGAATGCCGTCTTTCATATGGAAAACGTAAAACATCATCCATGTCACAAAAACCGTCAAAATGCCCAAAAGCAGAAGCTCTTTTTTCAGGATCCATTTTCTGCTGATCATCCGTTCGGATATCACAAACATTTTTTGCTGTTTTTTCTTTTTCCACCGGAAGATTCCCGAAAGCAGCAGGATATCTACCAGAAATACGATCAGATTTCCATAAAAAAGAGGATGCTCTGCCCCCGCGCATATGCTGAACATCCAGGAAAGAATATAGACTGCCCAGGTCAGCATCAGGATTCCCATCCCAAACGCTGCCGGCAGGACCACCCATATCCTGTTTCCTCTTTCAGTTGTTTGACGCGGAAACAGACATCCTGCCATTTCCATTCCTGTTAACATACATAATATAAGATAAATGATTCCAAGCATAGGATTCTCCTTAATTCACGTAAAGTATAGCAGAATCACCTTCCTATGAAAAGGCTATTCACATTTTTTTCAATTATTTTCGTTTTCCTTCTGTTTTTTCAGATATGTAACGATTCCATCAGCCACAGCCTCTGCTACCTTTCTCTGATACTTCTCTGTCTGAAGCAGGGCAGCTTCCTCCGGATTTGTAAGAAATCCACATTCTACGATATTGATCACACCCGGACTTCTCTTCAGAAGATAATAGGTTCTGTTTTCTTTTGCCACCCGCGGCCGTGCAATGGAAAGCTTCCGATTCATGTTTTCCTGGATCGCAAGTGCCAGTTCTTTTCCGCCTTCCGAATCCTCATAATAAAATACCTGCGGACCTTTTACTCCGGGATCACTGTAGCTGTTCTGATGGATACTCACAGAAAGCACCGGTTCATATTTCCGGATCTGTTCAATACGATTCTGCAGATCCTGTGCTTTCATATTTTTTGTACCATTTTCATAAAGACCTTTATCTTCTTCCCGGGTCATTACTACGGCAAGGCCTTTTTTTTCCAGGATCGTTTTTAGCTTCATGGCAATATCCAGATTGATTCCTTTTTCCTTCAGTCCACCGATTCCCACCATTCCGGAATCCACACCGCCATGACCGGCATCCACCAGGATCACCTGATCTGCTTTTATATTTCCAGATACATCTATAAGTCTGCCTGCAGTTTCTGCCGCTTCCCATGACAGAATATAAAAACAGACCAGCATAAGAACTGCCATTGCCAATTCTATGAAATGTTTTTTCAACACAAAACACCCCCGGCATATTTATTTTAATATATGTTGCCGGGAGTGTTTTTAGCATTGTGAAGATCACAATGTTTTCTTCTGTTTATGACAGGTTTTCTGTGATCACGCTCCAGATCCCGCTGTTCTCGAATCCAAGCTTCCACTCTGCCACACCTGCCAGTTTGTATTTTTTGATCAGTTTAACCTTTTCCGCAATAGACTTAGAGTCCTCCAGCCAGATCTGGTATGTGGCACCGTCCCCTTCATAGGTTCCATAATTCTGACTTGTCTTCTTGTCCCAGTATGTTTCTGCTCCGTTATCACTGATCGTCTGCTGTGCCTGATCCATACCGATGGCCTCACTTGTCAGTGCACCGCCATCTGTAGTCTTCCAGAGCCTTGTGTAGAACGGAATCGCAAGGATCGTCCGTTGAGCCGCTACTTCTGAAAGCGTATCCTTAACCCCCTGTTCTACCCATAGCAGAGATGCCACAGAACCGGCATCGGAGCCTACGTAATGCTCATCATAGCCCATAATGATCACATAATCCACAACCTTGCCCTGCTCCGCACGGTCATAATGACTGGTAAAATCTTCCGGAACCGGATTATCTACAGACAGTACCAAATTATTGGCGTGACACTGGATAGAAAGCTCTCTTAAAAACTGAAGGAAATGGATTCCTACTCCTTCGCTCAAAGATTCAAAATCAACATTGATTCCATCCATTCCTGCTTTCAGTGCATAAGTGATCAGCTGATTCTCCAGATTCTGCCTTGAACTGGTTTTTGAAAGAACTTCTGTGGTACTCATGTTCTCATTAAAATTATCCACCAGTCCCCATACCTTCAGTCCTTTTTCATGTGCCTGCATCACATACTCCCCAGATGCAAGACTTGAAATATTTCCGGAGTTATCTGTTACAGAAAACCAGGTTGGAGAGATCACATTCACGCCTGTCATATTCTGTACCGCATCTGCGAAATAGCTGTTTGCATCTGTGCTGGTAACCTGGTGCCATGCTAGGTTCACCGGCTCATCCATGGTAAGATATGTATAGGACTCTGTTTTAAAATCCCTTTCATAATCCGTTGTATCCACAGCACTTACTTTTTTCTTCTGAATATAACCGATGTAACCGTCATCGGTTGCCACCTGATCCCAGTCCTCTCCTTCATTCATCAGCCGGAGAACTGTATTCTTCGCCAGTTTGGAAAGGATCGGCGCCTTGATCCCGCCCCGGTAACGGATCACGGTATCTTTCTTCGTGGTCACGGTCTCCACATTGGTAAATTTGTACTGTATCGCAACCCTTGCAGGATCCTGCTCTATATAAGAATCGATATCTGTATACTTTTTTACATAATCCAGTTTCAGATAAACCGTGTCATCCTTCAGCCACACGTTTCCGTCTGCCTTATCTGAAGCCGGTTCCTCCGTGAGACTGGATGGTGTTGCATACAGTATCTTCTTGTTTTCGCTATCCCAGTAATATCTCTGATTCAAATATCCGTTCACTACATCCAGCGGAAGATATACATCTTCTCCTGAGATAAGTGCCTTCTCTTCCAGTTTCTCAGTTCCAAGTATCAACGCAGCCTCACCGTCTGCATTCTGGCCATAGTATTCTGTCAGATCCATCTGTTTCCTGCTTGGTATAAGCTTATTGATCCCGTAAACAGCCCCTCCGGCAAGAGCGACCAGAACGATCAGCAGACCTACCACAAGGACCGGTATGTGTTTTTTTATCATGTTTTTTTCCTTTCGGTATAAAATGTCATAATTTGTTTTATTATAACATATCTTGTCTACATTTCGTTATAAAAATCGACTTTTAATAATTTTTCACAATTTCTTTAGAATTTCGGTTCCCCGTATGGTATGCATGAGTGCAGGGGATGATCGTTATCCGGGGAACCGTTTTTTCTTATGTACGGTCATTCTTTGCGAATAAGATCAAAGCTTACACAGGCGATATGGCCGTCTTCATCTTCCGTATAATCCCGCATATAGACCCCGTTTTCCGCAATCTGACAGGCTTTTGCGATTTTTTTCGGAGTGCTTGGTGCTCCATTGAGATAAAGAGAAACTCCGTTCTCACGATAAAGCTCCAGCTCCCTTCGAAGGGGTTTTGCGGATTTCTTTTTTTCCTGTGATATATTTGGCGTATCCCGACCTCCTTTCCTGGTTAGATTTTCAGAAAACACCAGCAATGGTTCTCGAAAAGCTGCAACTTCCCTGTTAGGATGATACTTGTAATAAAATATAAATAATAAAATGGGGGAAATTTCTCTGTGTACCGACAGACTCGCCGATGAATTTCACACAGAATCCTTATCTTCAGAAAAATATGACTTTAAGTTATCGTTACTGTCTTCTTGTTTCCGGGAGGAGACAGCTTTTCTGCTTTTCATTATACCTGATTTCCCTTCAGATGCAAGTCTTTTATAAAAGAATCAGAAATTTTCTTTTTTCTCCGGTTTCTACATCTTTACATCTTGTGTATAACTGTTATATAATACAGTATGTAAAAGATTAAATTTATTTACCTATAGGATGTGATCATATGAAAATAGAAAAAATCAATGAAAATCAGATCCGCTGTACCCTGACGAAAGAAGATCTGGACAGTCATCAGATCCGTATCAGCGAACTTGCATACGGTACCGAAAAAGCCAAACGTCTCTTTCGTGATATGATGCAGCAGGCACAGATACAATTTGGTTTTGAAGCAGATAATATTCCTCTGATGATCGAGGCTATTCCTGTCAATGCCGAAAGTATTATCCTCATTATCACTAAAGTGGAAGATCCTGAAGAACTGGATACACGTTTTTCCAAATTTGCACCCTTCAAGGGCAACAAACCTTCCGATACCGTAGAGATCGATGGCGCTGACAATATCATCGATATCTTCCAGAAGCTCTGTGAATCCAAGCTTAAGGATCTTTCACAGAAACCGGAAGAAAAAAGGGCGGAAACTTCCGCCTCTCAGGCAACAGAAACTCCGGATGCATCACAGCAGCCGGCTGAGAGTTCTGTAAAGCTTATACGCCTGTACTCTTTCCCGGGGCTGGATGATGTTATTGCCGCATCTCATGGTATGAATGGTTTCTTTACCGGTGATAATACTCTCTATCGTGAAGGAGAAGACGGTGTCTATCAGCTGGTACTTCATCAGTCAGACTGTACACCTGAAGAATTTAACAAGGTCTGCAATATCCTTTCCGAGTATGGCATCGGCCGCGCATTCACACCAGCCGGTGAAGCCTACCTCAGAGAGCACTGTGCACTGATCGCTGATCATGCACTTCAGAAGCTTCTGAATATCTGACAAACCAAATATCCTACAGACAAACAAACCGCTGTCGGAATGCGATCCATATGATCTGCATTTCCCGACAGCGGTCCTTTTGTTTCAGCAAAAAAGCTTCTGTTTATTACTCACCAAGAAAATCATTGATCTGAGCTACGAGGACATCTGCGTCCAGGCCATGGACCATTGCTGCTTCTTCCAGAGATTCCATCTGTGAAGACGGGCAGCCAAGACAATGCATTCCTGCTCTCATCAGGATCGGTGCGATATTCGGGTCTACAGTGAGCAGTTCTCCGATCAGCATGCTCTTTGTAACTTTTACCATGATTGTATTCTCCTTTACTGTTTTATCGAAATATTTTCATTCCGTTCTGCTATTATAATACGAATCCGGAATGGAATCAACGGGTTACGAATTTTCAGTTTTGTTTATAAATTTATACTTGTATTCTTTATGCAGATATATTAGAATGGGAATAGAATCCCTGGTAGGGGATACATATAATACACAATTTAAAAGGAGGATATCAATTATGGCATATGTAATTTCTGACGAGTGCGTTAGCTGTGGAACATGTGAGGGTGAGTGCCCGAACGAGGCTATTTCTCAGGGAGACGAGCATTATGTAATCGACGCAGACGCTTGTGTTGACTGCGGAACATGCGCTGAGGCCTGTCCAGTTGGTGCTATCTCTGCTGAGTAATGCATCATTAGCTTGATAAGCTGCTATAATGAGTGAGGCTGCCGGTTTACCGGCAGCCTTTTCTGTTTTTTTTATTCTTTTTTCCCTCACAGGAAGCTGCCGCTTCTCTTCTTGCCTGCTGCTGCCTGCGGATCGCTTCATCCAGAGAACGACACCGGTACTCTCCTTCTTTCTTTCTCTGCATTTCCTCACGGATCAGGCGTTCCATGATTTCCTGAAACTCCAGTATCTTATCGTTATCTGCTCCGCACTTCTCTGTATTCCCGGATTCCGCTTTTTCCATGAACTCCTTTTCAGATCCCGTTTTTTTCATTGGGATATCTTCAAGCTCAACAGCTTCTCCATCCAGGATCCTGATACCAGATTCTGAAAAATCCGGTGTATCTGCCTTTCTTGCCTCCGGTGGGATCAGTGTACGGATTGCTTTCAACTGAAGTCCTTTACTTTTCAGCTCATTTATTTTAAGAAAAAGCTGGATATCAAACGGTGTATAATAGCGATGTCCCAGTTCATTGCGTCCGATCCGAAGCTCTAGTTCTTCCTCCCAGTAACGCAGGACATAAGATTTCACTCCGGTCAGTGTTACGGCCTGTCTGACTGTATATCTTTTTTCCATTGTGAACGCCCCCTTATATAGAGATTCACTGCTGCTGTCTACAGTATAACCCCTGAGATCAGGAAATAGCAAGAATAATCGGTTGACATAATTTTACCAAATATGACTCTTTGCCTATATCCATAGCATCCCGAACTCCACGATCACACAGACAAAAATACAAAAGGCCACCAGGATAACTATAAGCTTTCATCCTGACAGCCTTTCATTTACCGTCTGCACGGCTCTATTTTTTCATATTTACAAACTGGGTATATCTCGGCAGCCATACCAGCTCCACAGTTCCGATAGGACCGTTTCTCTGCTTGGC
>NZ_NANC01000007.1:0-70000 GCF_008679485.1 Blautia sp. LMAG:89
ATGAATGACAGCATCAAAGCCGTCTGCTTCCCGCCGGCTGCTTTAAGTGCCTGCTCCTTTGACCGCAAGCTGATGGAAGAAATGGGCAAAACTATCGGAAAAGAAGCTCAGGCCAACGATGTATCCATAGTTCTCGGACCGGCCGTAAACATCAAACGTTCTCCTCTCTGCGGAAGAAACTTCGAATATTATTCCGAGGATCCATATCTTGCAGGTGAGATCGCAGCCGCTTTTATAAACGGAGTACAGTCCCAGCATGTAGGAACCTCTATCAAGCACTTTGCAGCAAACAACCAGGAATATCACCGCATGAGCAACTCTTCCGAGGCTGATGAGCGCACTTTACGTGAAATCTATTTCCCTGCATTCGAAACTGCAGTAAAAAAAGCTCAGCCATACACCTTCATGTGCTCCTACAACCAGATCAACGGCACTTTCGCATCTGAGAATAAATGGCTTCTCACAGATGTTCTCCGCAGCGACTGGGGCTTCAAGGGCTATGTGATGTCTGACTGGGGCGCAGTCAATGACCGCGTTAAAGGCCTTGAGGCAGGACTTGATCTGGAAATGCCCTCCTCCAATGGAGTCAACGATTCCCTTATCGTACAGGCCGTAAAAGACGGTTCCCTCAAGGAAGACATTCTTGACGAGGCTGTTGAACGTATTTTACGCATAATTTTTGAATATACAGATAACCGTGCACCGCAGAACTTCACTATGGAAAAAGACCATGAAGAAGCATGCCACATTGCGGAAGAATCTATGGTTCTTCTGAAAAACGATGTGCAAATTCTCCCTCTGAAAGCATCCGAGAAAATTGCTTTCATCGGTGGTTTTGCAAAGAAGCCTCGTTTCCAAGGTGGCGGAAGCTCTCATATCAACTGCTTCAAGATCACAAATGCACTGGATTCCGTTCCTTCCGATGCACAGGTTACTTATGCAGAAGGTTTTCCTGCAGACAAAGATCTCTACGATGACGCACTTGCAGCTGAAGCGATCAAAACTGCTGCCGCCGCTGACAAGGTTGTGATTTTCGCCGGACTTCCGGACAGCTTTGAATCTGAAGGATACGACCGTTCCCACATGAGGCTTCCTGAATGCCAGAACCGTCTCATTGCTGAGATCCTTAAAGTACAGCCGAATACCGTGATCGTCCTCCACAACGGTTCCCCCGTGGAGATGCCATGGCTCAATGATATAAAAGGCCTTCTGGAAGCATACCTCGGCGGTCAGGCAGGCGGTACCGCTGTCGCAAACATCCTTTACGGAAAAGTAAATCCCAGCGGCAAGCTTGCTGAGACAATGCCGCTCAAGCTCTCCGACAATCCATCTTATCTGAACTTCGGCGGCGGTGAAAAGGTTGAATACCGTGAAGGCGTATTCGTAGGCTATCGCTACTACGATACAAAAGAAATGGATGTAGCATATCCGTTTGGCTATGGACTCTCCTACACTACCTTTGCCTGCAGCGACCTGAAGATCTCCAATGAAAATCCTACAGACAAAGACACCATCACCGTTTCGGTTGATGTAACAAACACAGGAAATATGGCAGGAAAAGAAGTCGTACAGCTCTATGTCAAAGACTGCACCTATTCCGCAATCCGTCCGGAAAAAGAGCTCAAGGGCTTCGAAAAGGTTTTCCTGAATCCAGGCGAAACCAAAACAGTAACCATGGAGCTGGACAAGAGAAGCTTCGCATGGTACAATACAGAACTTCATGACTGGTTCGCAGCCAGCGGCGAATATAAGCTCCTTGTCGGTACATCTTCCAGAGATATCCATCTTGAAAGCAGGATCCATCTGAACAGCAGCCAGGAGCTTCCGATGCATGTTCATATGAACACCACCCTGGGCGAACTGTTCCGCAACCCGAAAACAAGCGAAACAGCAAAAGAACTGACAGAAAAATATATCTCAGCCATGAACGTTGGTGAAGAGTCCTCTTCTGAAGCCGCTTCCGAAGCTATCACTGAAGAAATGACAGAAGCCATGACCGACTCCATGCCATTACGCGCACTGGTAAGCTTCGGCGGATATTCCAGAGAAGAACTTACAGAAATTATTGAAAAATTAAATAAACTGGTATAATTTCACAGGACATCATCCGCCGCTCAAATTATACTTACATAAAAAAGCTGACAGAATAAAACCTGCTTTTACAATGACACAGGTTCGTACTTCTGTCAGCTTTTTGATTTTTTATCAGCAGTGCATCAATCTTTTTTATATTGCTCGATCTGCGATGCACCCATATTTTACACACCACTTTTTTGCCTGTAGATTTCCTTAAGATCCTCCACCGCCATCTCCGGATCCATCGTGTGAAACATCAGGTAATTTACATTCATGGTTTTTGTCGGAGCCTGACGATAAATCTCTCTGCTTGATTCACCTGTTACATAATGCCAGTATCGATACACATATCCCACCCAATACATAACAACTGTAACGTTCATCTCATCAGCCATTTTTTCCTGATTCCATTGTAAACTTTCACGAATCCGATAAATTGTATTCACTAAAATCACCACTTTATATGCCTGTTATGTTCAAAAGGTTCCATAGCATCAATTATATATATAATAATGATACTATGAACCCTTTTTTTCGTAAAGTTGCCTATCATTGCTCTGCAATCATGCGAACAAGTCTAGCTATTGTTTGATAGTCCTCTTCCTTTTTTATAATAAATTGTCTTACCAGCAACTGTTCAATATTTCCAATTGAAATTCCTAGCGAACTCGCAACGCGGAATAATTTTTCCTTACTATCTCTAGCCCCATTGAAACTTGGAAATTCCTGTTGACCACAGATTATTCGCAAATATTCCCTTCGGGTAACTTTGTCCATCGTGGAGCAACTCTCCCCAATGCTGAAATCCTGATCTGCCAAGCCACAAGATTGGTTTGTGAATCCATACTCTCTTCTGATTATGACTAATTAAAAAATTGAGTCCTAAACTATTTTGACTATGGATTTTGTTGAGTATGATTATGGCACACGTTTACCGATATAAAAAGGCACTTGCGTTCTACTGGTTACATTCTCTTTGCCATATATATTATTATAGCCATGGAATAACTATTCCACAGTAACACTCTTCGCCAAATTTCTAGGCTTATCCACATCCAGCCCTTTCGCCACAGAAACATAATACCCTAGCAGCTGCAGCGGAATCACCGTCAGGCTGCCAATAAAATGTTCCTCCACCTTCGGCACATAAACTGTGAAATTTACCTGATCTTCAATCTCATAATTACCATATGTAGTCAGTCCCATAAGATATGCTCCTCGGCTCTTGCACTCCAACATATTGGAAATCGTTTTTTCATGCAGATTACTCTGTGTTAGTACTCCGATCACCAAAGTTTCCGGTTCAATTAAACTAATCGTACCATGCTTCAGTTCACCAGCTGCATACGCTTCCGAATGAATATAGCTTATTTCCTTCAGCTTCAGGCTGCCTTCTAGGCAAACTGCATAATCAATGCCACGCCCTACAAAAAATGCATCATGAGCATTCGCATATTTTGCAGCAAACCATTGGATTCGTTCTTTATCCTCCAGAATCTTCTGCATTTTTTCAGGAAGAGTCTGTATTTCAGAAATATAGTACTTATACTCCTCATCTGTAATCTTCTCCCTAACCTTCGCAAACACTATTGTCAGACAGTACATTGCTACAAGCTGCGCACTGTAAGCCTTTGTTGTCGCTACAGAAATCTCCGGCCCAGCCAAAGTATAAAATACCTTGTCAGCTTCACGTGCAATACTGCTGCCAACTACATTAACAACAGCCATCGTGGTGATACCTTTTTCTTTTGTCATCCGCAATGCAGCTAAAGTATCTGCAGTCTCACCAGACTGGCTGATCACTATAACAAGAGCTTTCGGATTGATCGGCATTTTTCGATAACGGAATTCCGATGCTAATTCCACTCTTACCGGAATATCCGCTAGATCCTCCAGCACATACTGTGCCGCCATACCTACATGCCATGCAGAACCGCAGGCAACAATATATATCTGCTCAAAAGCTTTAATTTCCTCATCGGAAATTTCCACATGTGAAAGATCGATTACACCATCCCTCAGTACAGAATTCATGGTATCCTCTACAGCTTTTGGCTGCTCATGGATCTCCTTCATCATAAAATGCTCAAAACCAGCTTTTTCTGCTGCTTCTGCATCCCACTTGATTTCTGACGTCTGCTTATCGATCTCATCACCATCAAGATTATAAAAATGAGCCTCTCCCGGTGTCAGCTTTGCAAATTCCAGATTTTCAATATAATATACATTTCTTGTATATTTCAGGATTGCCGGTACATCAGAAGCCACATAAGTCTCGCCATCAGCAATGCCAATAATCATCGGACTGTCTTTTCTGGCCACCCAAATTTCACCCGGATAGTCACGAAACATCAGTTCCAATGCATAAGAACCACGGACACGAACCATAGTCTTTGCGATTGCATCAACAGGCCCAAGATTATATTTTTTATAATAATAGTCTACGAGTTTAATCACAACTTCTGTATCCGTCTGACTGTAAAAAGTATATCCGTGCTTCAACAACTTTTCTTTTAATTCTGTATAATTCTCGATAATGCCATTATGTACCCCAACTACTTCCGATTCCACTACACCCGAACCAGATTTGCTACAATTACCAGAAACATGTGGATGTGCATTTGTTTGGCTCGGCTCACCATGAGTTGCCCAACGGGTATGACCGATACCACAGGTACCCTTTAATGAATTTCCGGAATCTGTTTTTTCAATTAAATTACTCAATCGTCCTTTTGATTTTACAACTTCAGCAGGCTTTTCTCCATCACGGACAGCAAGCCCTGCTGAATCATATCCCCGATATTCTAGTTTAGCTAATCCATCTAGCAGAATAGGTGCTGCCTTGTGATTTCCGGTAAATCCTACGATTCCACACATAATTCTAGTCCTCCAATTTTGCAAACGATATGTGAATAACGCTTGCAGTTTCTTTCATATTTCTAATATCAGAAACGACTCCGGTTGTACCAGAGTCGTTTCTAATTTCTTTAGATTTGATATCCTCTGCTGCTAATTACGTCAACAATTTCATCCACCAATTTCTGACCGATATCATAATCTGATGCTTCTACCATAACATGTACCAACGGTTCTGTGCCCGATTCTCTGGCAAAAATATTCTGGCATCCCCCCAACGCATCGGCAACTTTCGCAACAACCTTCTGAACAAACGCATCCGCCTTTGATGCCTTTTTGTCTGTAATGCAAACATTCTTCAACACCTGCGGATAAATCTTAAACGTAGTAACTAGTTCACTTATTGTTTTCTTTCTGACAAGCCTAACTTCCATCATTTTTAAGCTTGCTAAAATATGAATCAATACTTGTTACTATGATTAACAATATTGTTCATCTCTATTTTCTATTTTTAATGTAATTCCATTTCACAGCGGTCCAATACAGCTGCAATAACCTGATCCATGTCATAGTATTTATATTCACCAAGACGTCCGCCAAAAATCACATTTGTTTCAGCTTCTGCCAGCTTTTTATACTCTGCGTAAAGAGCTCCGTTCTTTTCATCATTAACAGGATAATACGGCTCATCTCCTGGTTTCCATTCAGAACTGAACTCCCGGCTGATCACTGTTTTTGAAAGATCATTGCCTTCCTCATCCTTACCAAATTCAAACCACTTATGCTCAATGATACGCGTCCATGGAGTTTCCCGGTCCGTATAATTCACAGCTGCATTTCCCTGAAAATTCGGTTTATCCAAAGTTTCTGTTTCAAAACGCACGGAACGATATTCCAGTGTACCAAGCTTATAATCAAAATATGCATCAATCGGACCTGTGTAAACTACTTTTTCAGCCAATGCATCTAATTCATCTTTATTTTCCAGATAATCTGTATTCAAACGAACCTCAATACCCTCCAGAAGATTTGCTACCATCTTCGTGTAACCACCAACTGGAATACCCTGATACAAAGCATTAAAATAATTATTATCAAATGTCAGGCGAACCGGCAGACGTTTAATGATAAACGAAGGAAGATCCTTGCAGTCACGTCCCCATTGTTTCTCTGTATACCCCTTGATCAGCTTTTCATAAATGTCACGTCCGACCAGTGAAATTGCCTGCTCTTCCAGATTCTTTGGTTCTGTAATTCCAGCTTCTTTTCTCTGCTCCTCAATCTTCGCTACAGCTTCCTCCGGTGTTACCACACCCCACATTTTATTAAATGTATACATATTAAAAGGAAGACTGTATAACTCTCCTTTATAGTTTGCAACCGGACTGTTTGTAAAACGGTTGAACTCCGCAAACTGTGTGACATAATTCCATACTTTTTTATTATTTGTATGGAAAATATGTGCACCGTATTTATGTACATTGATTCCCTCGATTTTTTCTGTATAGACATTTCCTGCAATATTAGGCCGTTTGTCCACTACAAGAACTGTCTTTCCTGATCTTTTTGCTTCGTGAGCGAAAATCGCACCGTATAAGCCGGAACCCACTACCAAATAATCATACATTATCATTCACTCCTCATATTTTGTAATTTTAAAGCTAAAATCATCACGATCTCACCATTGACAACTGTAATAATAATCATTTTTGATTCTCAATACCTGAAATTTTGTTGTTTCTTAAAAATAGCATTTGGAATCATATTAATTAAAAAAGACAGAACTTGGAGAAAATCACAATAATCAAAACAACATCGGAATAATATATATTCCCAAGGCAACTATCGTTACTATTATAGTAATAATTTTCCAAATATTATATTCTCTATCCATTTTTTCTTTAGTTAAAACATCTGGTTCTTCAATATCACCAATTTCTTCCTCAATTGAAAGCATCTGATGTCCCTTATTATGTGTATATGCATAATAAAATACAATACATACTATTGTAATAATTCCTGCTGTAAGTAAGGCAACTTTATCAGCAAAGAGTAACATAAAGCAATATATTACAATAGTAACCAAACAACCTAATACGCCTAAAGGAGCTTTATATGGCCTTTTCATATCCGGATAACTTCTACGAAGTCCTATATAAGATAAACAGCCAATCATATAACATATAGCTAATGAAATCAATGAAACAGAAGCAATATAATTTATAGATCCTGTTGCAATCAAAATAAAGTTAATAAGCCCAACGCCTGTTATAGCCACATACGGCGTTTTAAACTTAGGGTGAATCTTGCTAAGAAACGACGGAAGGGCTCCATCTTCTGCCATTGTATAAATATATCTAGCTGGTGCCGCGATACCTGGATTAATTGTAGATAAATCTCCGCCAAATGCGATACCAATACATAAAAGTATAATTGGAAATCCGACTAGTCCAACAGCCTTTAATCCTTCAGCGTAAGGCGCATCTGCCACTGCCAAAACACCATAAAATTTCTTAGGAACAAGTCCAACAAGAAACCACTGGAATAATGCATTTAACGCAAATACTAAAAACACAGAGATCTTAAGAGCTCTGGGTAACGTATACTGCGGATATTTCGTCTCTGCTCCCATAGATACGCAAGTTTCAAATCCTGTATAGCACCACCATACAAGTCCAAAAATATACATCATCTCATTAAAAGGTGGTAGACTATTCATTGCAATACCACCAAAATATTCTATATGTATTTTGGGAATCATATACAAAAACCAACAAACAGAACAGCCCCAGAAAAAAAACATAAATGCTATCTGCGCCTTCCCGGATTGTTCAATTCCTCGATAATTTAATATTAAAAAAACAGCTACAAGAGCAATTGCAATTACACGGGAATCCAGCCATGCAATGTTAAGATTAAATTGTTCCAATAGAATTTTAAAATAATTAGCAAATGCAAGTGTCTCTCCTGCACCAATTGCTACAACTGAAATGATATAATGCCATCCTGCCATATTGGCCCAAACCCTGTTTAATCCTCGTTTTGCGTAATTATATGTTCCTCCTGCACAGGGCAACGCAGCGGACATCTCTCCATAAATAAGACATGGCCAAATTGAAATCAGCAATGCTATAAATGTAAATCCTATAATCCACGATCCCACTAAGCCAATTTGTGCTGAGCCACAGGTAAACAATCCTACCCCTACTACAGTTCCTATCGTCATGCTGATAGATTCTTTTAATCCAAGTACTCGAACCAGTTTATTCTCCTTCATATATCATTCTCCTTCACAGTCTAAAATATGATCTGCATACTTTTCTGCCATATCCCGCCAATTAATAAGAGCGTCTCCCATAACTGCTCCACAGGATTCCCGATACAATGCCCATACGTACCAATAATAAGCAATAATAGCCGTATATGCCCAAAAATGATAATATCTCTTCTCAGTATAACTATCTTGTAAATATTCTTTTATAAAACGTTCTGCTTCATCGAAATCATACATTGCATCAACAATATAATATCCAACATCAATTCCTGGATCAGAATACCCTGAATATTCCCAGTCAATAAGTATTACATTACCGTCTGGCTTGATCATCCAGTTAGATTTATAGGTATCACCATGACAAAAACATTTTTCGACCCCATCACCAGCAGTCTTTTTATAAAGTAATTCAATCTTTCTTTTTAATTTCTCATTTTTTTCAAAACATTCCGGAGCTTTTTTTCGAAGTAGTTTTTCAATCTTCAAAGAATCTTTCCAAGGGTCCATCCCATAATCAACTTTAATACCCGAACCATGAAGTTTTCTGAGTACACTTATAATTTTTTTTGAATCTTTAAATGAATTGTAATCCGGTTCTCTGAATTCTGATATGAATACTGATATCTTCCATCCTTCATTAATGTCAGCATAAATGTAAGTAGGATCAATCCCTATTTCTTTTGCTTTAATCAGAGAGTTTTTTTCATTTTTACGACTAATAATGCTGTCTGTCCCATCCCCGGGATGACGATATATGTAATCCATACCATTAATTTCAAAAATAAATGATGTATTTGTCATTCCCTCATTTACATTACGAAAATTTACGATATCTTCTTCATCGCATCTGAAAATAAGTTTAATATTGTGGATAATTTCACTATGTGTATGTCCCTGATACTGGCTGTCAAACCTTCGCAAATCCTCGAAATAGTCAAATTCATAAATATTTCCTTCTTCATATTCTTTAAAATAGAATGATGGCAGATTATTCAGATTATCTTTAACCATCCATTCCCAAAAGCTCTGATTATACTTTCCGACAGTCCTGTCTGCTTCCATAAGTTTAATAAAAGCGTTCGAGAAATCCTCATTCCAAAACGAATGTCCAAATAATACTTTTCCTGAATCCCTGTACTTTTCCATCATAATGATTTTTCCATTTTCATCAGTATCAACATACATCTCATTCGTTTTTTTCTTAATACTTATCCCTGCGTTAAATGTCTGATACTCATATTGATTAAAAGGATTTTCAACAAAATAGCTATCACTTACACATATATACGTGTTTCTTAGTTTTTCTT
Source organism: Blautia sp. LMAG:89 (assembly GCF_008679485.1). NCBI lineage: Bacteria > Bacillati > Bacillota > Clostridia > Lachnospirales > Lachnospiraceae > Blautia > Blautia sp. LMAG:89. Next base: position 9,514 of record NZ_NANC01000007.1, read on the forward strand.
TTGCCAGGTACAAACTCTCTATGTTATTCTTTATATTAAAAGACTCATTAATTATAAAATTTACTCCATATTTGTCTTCCAAATAATAAAACATTTCTTTTTTGTATCCAAGCACAATCGTGATGTTCTTTATTCCAGCATCCTGAAGTTGCTGAATCTGTCTTTCAATCAGCTTCTCTCCTTTTACTTCAAATAAACCCTTAGGTTGTTCCAACGATAAAGGAATAAAGCGGGTAGATGCCCCGGCTGCTAAAATCACCGCATTATTTACACGGTATGGTTCCAAAGCTTCAAGCCCAGTATCAGTGATTTTAGATCCATTTTTCGCTATCAGTCCCGCCTGTATCAAATAATTGAAAACCTCTTGTTTTTGTAATGACTTTTTAACATCTAAATCAGAAGAACAATTAATTCGTCCAACGTTACCATTATAAAAACTATTTAATATATTGAATTCATCTTTTTTCATTAACTCTTCTTCCTCTCATGCGTTATTTCGCAAAATATCCATCGCATAACTGATTTGAATATATTTTCTCTGCCGCTTTTATGCTCTTTGCTCAAATATAGTTTTTCGTTACCGCCTTCACTTGTTACGTTAAGTCTTACATAAAAGTCAGAAAAGAAATAATTTGCTGATGATATGTTTACAAAATCAAGAAGTAATATATCTTCACCCAATTTAATTATTTCCTCAGTTATATACTATTCTCAACAAGATAAGAAACTGTAACATCTCTTTTATTTACATTTTCATAACTATTAGAGTGAATAAAAATCCACAAAATCTTGATATGTATTAATCCCGTAATCTTTGAAATTATATTCCTTTCTCTCACCTACAAGATCATGATACCATTGAAGGGTTTCCCTCATATTTGGCACATCAATATTTACATACTCTGCGATCTGTATTAAAATCACCAGCCCGTATGAAAAATCAGCGGTAAAATATCTTGAATTAAAATCAGGGATATATCCCCCTTCTACTTTTTTCGTTGGACTTGTCAGTCCCTTAAATCCGGTAATTCCCGATATCTTCTTTGTCATCGCTTCTGCAGTCGGGCTTTCATAATGAACACACAATGATTTTACATAGGATAAGTTAAACGGCAACGTCTTGCATAATTGCTGAACCTCTGTATCACAGGCGATAAGAAGCTCTGACGTTTCGTTATTCCAGTTTTCATAAAAAAGGGGAACTTTTTTGTAGACAACCCCTTCTTTCCAATCTCCGTACAAATTTCTGAGCCGCGTGGTATGAAGAATAGGGTTCGAAGGAGTAAGTGTAATATTTAAATAATTAGGAAGTGGCGTTGTTTTAACACCAATAATACTTTCAATTATCTTACAGCATTCTCCCGTCTCTTTATGTGGTATCGCAGCTACAAACATTTCATCTCTATATCCAATTGCCTTTACAGTATTTCCATATTCAATAAGGCGGGCAACACTTGGCACTCTTTGTACCCCGAAAACTGTAGCACCTTTTTTAATACATCCATAAAATGCACACTCTCCACCACCAGTGCCCGGAACAATACATATTTTCAGCCCTGGTTTAACAAAAGGCTCTATTTTCTGTGCATTCAGCCGCATTAGTGTAGCAGGCATGGTCACAAAGATCAGATCAGCATTGGAAAATGCTTCCTTCTCATCATCTGTTGCTTTCTCAATGATTCCACGATGAATAATTTCATTCTCTTCATTTACAACTGTTAAAAGTTTGTTTATTTTCTCCGGTTTTGAGCCGTAAACTACAACCTTGTGCCCATTTTCTGCACAATGAGCAGCAAATTGAGTCCCTATATTCCCTGCTCCTACTATCGTTATATTCATATCAATCATCCTTATCTATATGTTTCATCCAATTGAGCAAGTTCATAATAATTATCTATCTCCATAATATCCTGTTTATTGCATTGTCTTATCTCTACTTTATAATTTTCTTTTTTGAGAATTAATGGAACTTCCTCCCAGAAAACACCTTTATTGTCCTTATATATTTCAGCCCAGTCTGATCTCAATTTCTGACAATCTTCCTTTGTCCAGTAGGAAATACCGTAATAATTATAGCAATAGGTATTACCCTTTTGATATTCCGAAATATAGCCATCTTTAATCCTGAATGACCAATCATCTGTCTCCAGTGAATAGGAACCTAAAATATTAGATACATATTGATATTTTCTAATCACCTCTGGATTTGTAATATATAGATCCGCTTCACAAAGATAACCGTTATTAATCTCTTTCGAAGCTAAGATCACTGAAGATATATTATTTTCTTTATCATACCGGTCATTATCTATAAAACGCACAAATGGATATTTCTCAAGAATTTCATTAAACCGTTCCTTTTTATATCCCCTTATTATTACAATATCTTTAATACCAACATTCACCAGTGCATCTAGCAACGTGTCTATAATTCGTTTGCCATTAACCGTTACCATGGGCTTCGGTCTGTCAGCTGTAGCAGGCATCATTCTTGCTCCAAACCCCGCTGCCATAATCACCGCCTTTTTAACTCTATAGGGTTCAAGTGCTTCTATACCTTTTGAAGTTATAGAAAGCATCTGTTTTCCCTCAATATACCCAGAAATTTTAGCTTCTTGCAAACTTTTAGATACAGTATTCCCCGAAATCTGAATCGCATCTGATATTTCTCTGATTCCATATTCCTTTTTCCCATTTTTCTCAATGAAACATAAAACTTCAAACAAATATCTGTTCACTATCTCACCTTTTCTCTTTCTATCTATTTGTATATTCTGTATATGATTTATCTGTATCAAAGAAAACGTTTCCATGTAGCGAAGTACCTATAACAAATTTCATATAATCACCATATGTCCGCGATAAAATAGCATGATAATTAACTGGTACTGGTATTTTTAAGAATTCAAAATCCATCATTTCACATTTATCAAAATCCTCTTTATATCTGTAAAACTTTGTATTCAATGGAGATAATGATAAGGGACATTTTTTTTCACAGATTATTGAATCATAGCTTACTGCCGCTTCTTCCATTTTTTTATAATAATACAGAGAACTCTTGCTTTTTAGTTTATAAAGTGGATAATATAATGTCTTTATCAACTGTTTTATTTTATTATCTGATGATGCAAAATCACTCCAGACTAGGCTGGTTTTATAAGCTTTTTCCTTCAGCATGGCAACTTTTTTCCGAAGTGTTTTTTCTTCTTCTGCATCATCCGGGATATTATCAAATGGAAATATATCTACAAATATACCTTGATTAAACTTTATATTTTTTCTAGTATCATTTGCCAATATAGCTGCCGTATCAGTTCTTCTGATCTGAACATGTCCGCGCAAAGAACCTGGATCTGTATATTCGGTCTGAAAAAAATACGGATATTTAAATTCTTTCATTCCAACCTCGCACAATTTATTATAATTTTCACGGTCCATTTCAAAATCAATATCATCATCCCATGGGATAAATCCTTTGTGCCGGACAGCTCCAAGGGTTGTTCCACCATCACTAAAAATCTTTATATTATATTTTTCACAGACTTCTATGATTTTCGCAGTAATATCTAATTCAACTGCCCAGACCTCTTTCATCTTTGATGTTACCGTATATCCACATCTGACTTCCTCATCTAAAAATCCATCTGGCAACTCTATATTTAAATCAACCATTTTAGTATTTATTCCTCCACTCTTCCGGACATAAAATATGCTGTAAAAATATTCTTCAAGTATTATTTCCTTCTTCTTATGATTTTCAAAGCATCATAAATAACATTATCTTTTAACACAATTAACATAATTCCATATAATGCCATGCCAAATATGACCTGACATACAGAAATGCTTATACTTCCCTGATAATTTCCACCTATAAACAATACTGCCCAAAACATCACAAAACCAGCAAGCAGTTTCTTCCAAAGAACATTCAAGATTTTTTTCCAATTTATAAATCCCTTGCTCATGTGAACATAAATAGCACTGATGACACACTCTGCCACAACACTTGCAAGCGTAGCACCATTTGCACCATATTTATAAATCAATGCCAGATTCAGCCAAAAATTGGTTACTGCTCCCGCAATAATTCCTTTGGAGCTTCTGGCACGCTGACCTGAAGGGGTTAAATATTGTGACCCCATAATATTGCTAATACAGATCACCAACGGTAATGGACTCATTAAATACAGAAGCGTAACTACCGGTTCATAACCATTTCCAAAAAACCATGGAACAAAATTCCTTGCAGCTCCCCAAATTCCAAACATAATTGGAACCGCAAGCGCAAAAATAAACTCGAAGCTTTTATTAATTTTATCCTTAATTTCTTCTGTCCGACCTTCGGCAAAAAGATACGATTGTCTGGAAACCATTACAGTATTCAAAGAAAAAAGCAGACTCTCTATCATACGGATAATTTTTGTCGCCTGCTCATAATAACCGTTTAATTCTTCAGACTTAGTAATTGCGCCAATCATTGTTTTATCTAACACAGTATAAACAGATGTAGCAACTGTAGGTATAAAGTATGCAAACGTCTGCTTTAAATGGATTTTGAATGGATGAAGCGTTTTAAACTCTACTTTCGCTAATAATTTAGGAAGATAAGTCCACATAGAAATATTACCGATCAATCCTGTAGCAGCCATAATGCCTACATACAAGAATATATCGGTTTCTTTTTTTACAAAAAGAAACAGTAATATAATTCCTGTGATTTTCACCAAAGTATTTCGAATAACAATATATTTAAATTTTTCAAATCCTCCAAAATACCAGGATATATCAAACGCAACCGCCAAAACAGATAAAGTCAGTACACTATAAATTGCTGTATACTGTGTTGAAATAAAAATCCATGCTATCCAAACTATTAATGATACTGCTGTAGTCGTAAGTGAAAGAATTTCAATTTCCCAAAACAACTTAGAAGATGTTTCTGGATCATCACGATGCATCGCTATTTCTCGCTGTCCATAAGAAGCTGTTCCTAAAGCTGCAAATAGTGTAAAATACGTCACAATTGAATTTGTGTAACTATAAATTCCAACTCCGTTTGAACCTAATACTCTGGAAATATATGGTGCAGTAATCAATGGAGTGATTAAAGAGAGCACTTGATATATCGTATTATATATATAATTTTTTTTAATGCTGGTTTGCACCATTTTCTTATGATTTGCCATATATTATGATTCCTTCATAAATTTCAATTTCTTAAAGATTAAAGTTTAGCTTTCAATCTGTGTTTTATAAAAACTAATTTCTAAATATTCTCAGTGTTATCAAAGTTTTATCTTGATCCGTCTTCGTTTTGTAACCACTCTATTTGGCATCCATCCTCTTTTTCCATCCGAAGTCTTATTGGACAACAATAATTTTATTCCTAAAATTAATAATGGATTCAATGCTGTATTAAACATAATATTATTAATTATTGAAAAAACACATATAGCAAAACACCAACTAATTAATTTAATATTATTCGTTTTCATAGCATAATGAGAAAGATAAGTATACAAAAACATTATTATTGCAAATAAAATCAATCCATATCCTATGAGCATATAAACATATCCACAATCTATATAAAAATAATGATTAACAAAATTTTGATCTATATATTCTTGGTTAGACTTTATTCTCTGTCCTATCAAATTTACTCCATATTGCTCAAAACCTTGCAGATTAAATTTCAACCTAGAATTAATCATTTCATTGAACGCAAATATAATTGCAGAACTCTTATATTTTAAAGATGCTAAAATTACTGATACTGCCGCAAGTGGATACATAAACGTAGCAATACAGGTCATAAACTTATGCTGCTTATTCACGTTTATGCTGCCTAATATCAAAACAGCCAACATGAAAATAATATATACATAGAATTCCAGACGTACTGTGCATACTTTATATACCAAGATATGTACAGGTAAACTTAAAATCAAGAACAATCGTTCCATCTTTTTAGACCGAATAAGCCAATAAATTGCAAAAGTTTCCATTAAAATAACACATGGAACATTTGAATAATATGCAAATCCCAAACAATGTGCTTTCATATTTTCATGATAATAAATATCATCCGGTATGAATCCCAACAAAGCTGGTACAATAACTATGCATAAAAAGATAGCATTATTTATTACACTACTCTTTATAATTTTTCGTACATCAATATGAATAGATGTAACAATTGATATTCCATATAATGCAAAAGTAATATCGTGCATGATAATTGCTGATATAAGTATTACAATTCCAAATAAAAAAGCACTCACAAAATCAAAGATTTTATATTTATCGATGCAGAAAGACCATAAAAATATAGTAGCCGATAAGTACTGTACCACTTCACATATTTGAAATCTATTAACTCCAAACAGATATGAATTTCCAATTACCACTGCTGATAATCCCATGAGAAAATATCCTACTAAATATAAAGTTTCTTTATTAATCTTTATTAATTTCTTCATATCATCCTACTCTGATTTACCTTTTTCCAATAACTCTGATTAAAAAGAATCGACTACTTAAGCATTCCAATCTTCTTAAACAAAATTGTAGTTGGTACAAATAAACTATAGCCAGTTTTTCTGTTAATTTTAATAAATTCCATAATTTTGCCTTTAGGTCCGTTATACAACTCTTTATTCCGTTTTTTTAACCATTCATCAAATCTTTTAATTTCATTTATAGCTTCTTTAGGAGACATATGTAGATAAATTACATACTGATTATAAATCGCATATTTAATTCTCAATATAACAATTTCTCTCACCTTGATATTCAAATCATCCTCATGTTTTTTATAAAATGAAACCAGTCGTTTAGTTACTTTTAGATGCTGATCTCGGCGTTTAATCATATTTTCCATATTCATACTCTGTGTCTGAGAACCAAGTAAATACTGATAAACAGGATAATCTAAACATGCAAAAGAATTTATATACAAAAGTGGAAATATGCAATATTCCATATCTACATAAAAACAATTTTCATCAATAATTGCCCCCATTTTCTGGATTACTTCTCTACGAAATGTAAGCGAATGCATGTATAATATAACTTTGTCCAATTCCTCCAATCCATGAACTTCTTCATAACTAACCTCATTATCCCAAGGATTCATCTGCCTTTTTTTTGTTCTGGTATTATATTCAATCTCATCATAAGGATTTAATACCATGTCTGTATCTGTTTTCTCTAAAAATGCTACAAGTCTATTCAAATTTTCACTGTTCACCCAATCGTCAGAATCCAAAATTTTATAATATTTACCCTTTGCGTGTTTTATACTAGTGTTAATTGTTGATCCATGTCCGCCATTTTCTTTATTAATGAGTCGAATAGATTGTTTATATTTCTCAACATATTTATTTGTAATTTCAACTGTCTGATCAGTAGATCCATCATTTACTACTATTATATCTAATTTAGAAAATTCTTTTGAATTAATCAAAGAGTTCAAACAATTAGAGATATCTTTTTCTGCATTATATGCAGCAATACTTATCGTTAAAATTTTTTCCATTTTAATCAGCTTCCTTACAATCTTTTAAAAAATTTCATATTTAAATTCTACACCAGTAATCACAAATGCTCTTTTCAGATATATAATCCTTTTCCCACAAATATATATCTTTAACATTGTATTTGCTCGAATATAATATACTAATACCTGAATAAAGATATCTTTAACGCGTCCCTGGAAACTCTCCCGCGTATCAAATACAATTCACAGTTTATCTAGCAAATTTATTCTTAACTTTTCATATTTTTACCAATTTATTCAATAATATTTTTTACATTTAACAAAGCAATAATACATCCATATAGTTTAAATTTAAGCAAATAGATTAATATAATATGTGTCCTTTGAAGCCTTCTTTTTTCTTTTGTAATATATTTAATATACTTTTCTACAAAAAAATCACTTCTAATTGTTTTTAAATAATTCTTATATTCTTTGTAGGACTTCCATTTATTTAATCTTGATTGCGTAATGGCTCTTCCGGTAATTGATAAAACTTTTATTCCCAATAATTCATCAAAATTTTCCAATTTCCATATTTCTTTTCTTTGCAGAATATTTTCCAATACAACTTTGAATGAAGCATAATAATTATAATCAAATTTAGCGGTCATTCCTGATCCTGTTCTATAATTGTACATAGCTTTATTTAAATATACATATGACTCTGCATTATCAAATAATTCTATTTTTTGAAGGCTATCTTCTCCATTACTTATACGCTTATATAAGGAATAGTCTTTATTAATCTCAATACACTTTCTTTTATACACCGCTCCACACAAACTAACTATGCTATTATCTGTCAAGAATTTTCGCAAAACATCCTGTTTTTTAACTACACATATTTTTTCCTCTGATAAAACATTTTTAAATGCTACTTTTTTAATTTCTCCATCATAAATATTTTGATTAAACAAAATCATATCTGGCTCTGAATATCTATCAATTGTATTAGTTAGGCTATTAAAAAAATCCGGTTCAAGTGTATCATCCGAATCACAATTAATTATATATTTCCCACTTGATTGTTTATATCCGAATCTTCGTGTCATAAGAAGACCTTGGTTAAGATTATGAAACACCTTAATTATATTCGGATACATTTTCTCATAATAATCGCATATTTCTCCGCTCGAATCAGTAGATCCATCATCAATCAACAAAACTTCACAAAAATTTGTAGAATTAGGAATTTGTTTTAGAATTGACTCTAAACATTCTGTTATATATTTTTCTACATTATATACTGGTACTACTACACTAAATATCATTTTCTCTGCTCTCCATTCAATAGTATCCTAATTCAAATATATCTATCTTAGTATTTACATCTGCCAACATACAAGCAGCCCAAGATCCACATGTTTTTCCGCCTACAATGTACTTGCAATTGGAAAGCAGCATTATCTTGACCAAATAGTTCAGCCCTCGTATATGTGCATTTTCTCCTAATTGCGTGAGGCTATGTCCATTAGCTAAAAAATCTCTCTCTGAATAGTTTTTTATGTAATTATCAAAACTTACTATTACTATTCTTTCTCCTAAGTTCGATTTAACTTCTTTATAAATACGTTCATCTTCTGTAACAAGAAAAACATTAGCATTTTTTTCATTTTCTATGTATGTATTCACATGTTCTATCGCTTGTGCTACTGTAGGCTGAATAGGTTCTCCTATTGGTTTTAAATTTATATAATCTGTTCCTCTTAAATATAATCCTATATTTTTTTGTGGACTGATATGTTTTAATTCTTTATTATAAAGTTCATATGCCTTTTTAGAAAACTTAATATATTTTTTCGCCAAAAGATGTGTCTTCTGCAAATCATCTTCATTAAAAGATTTATTATAAAGATATGAATATGTATCGTATATAGCATTAATCCCAGACAAAACCACGTTCTTACTTTGATACACTTCCTCTAATGAATAATTACTTATCTGCTCAAAGAAACATTCCCATGCATTTTCATCTGCAATATTATATTGTGTTTTATAGTTTTTAAAATCCACAACAGGAATATAATTATTTTTCTCTGCATATCCAATTTGCTGTATTACATAAAATAGCAATGCCATTAAACCTTCTACTGAATTTTTACGTGGTCTAATTACATAAAATATCTTATCTTCATTTTTTTCTCCAAAACTCATTTTTCTTTCTACTAATTCTGGATAAAAGATTCGATTATAAAACAAATAAAACTTATTTATCCATTTGACTGGAAATAAATATAATATTTTTTTCATTTTCTTTTTGAGGTTCATAACTTACTCCTGGCATATCTCTCACATATTTTAACTCTTTAAACTCCCCTTAGCATTATAGCTAATATTCATTTTTTTACACTCATATATTTTTGCATCTACTAAATACCGGTACCAGTATGCCTGAAGGAACGCATATATTTTTCCTTCCTTGCCATCCAAAAAGCCCAATTTTATATAATATCGATATAGATAATATAAATGCGATCTAAAACCTATCGGCAATTTATAATACACATTCATTTTAAACCAAGACTTTGCATCCACTTCACTTTTGGCTTTTGCATTTTCTAGATTTTCAAAATAATCCACTGTTTCACGAGATGAATACCAATTATGTTTATTAACAAAGTACTCAAGGTTTTTAAAATCAAAATGCAAACAATCATTTTTCATTTCGATTACTTTTCCAGAACTTAATATGATGTGCTCATCCATATTACGATCTTCTATTTCACCGAATTTTGTTTTATAACAGTTCATTTTCTTCCAAGGATAAACTCCACCGTGATACAAATCTTTTCCCAAAAAATTCTTTTTAAACCTTAAAACAATTCCAGTAACATCGGTCTTCATATTGCTATCACAAAGCTGTGTCAATTCATTTGCCGAATCCGGAGTTAACCGCTCGTCTGCGTCAATTCTTAATGTCCACACAGTTTCAGCCTTGGCAACTTCCACACCATACATATACTGCTTGGCGTAGTTTTCAAATGGATGCTGATAAACTTCTGCTCCCATCCTTTTTGCTATTTCTACTGTTTTATCAGTACTGAAGCTATCTATTACTACAATTCTTTTAACTGTCGTAATAATAGATTTAATACATTCTTCTATATTAACTTCTTCGTTTTTTGTAAGTATTATCGCTGTAATATCTGCAGCCATTCTTATTTTCTCCCTATTTTACATCTTCAGAATCTCTTCAGCATACTTTCTCACAGATACATTTCTGGTCAGATTCTTCTCCAGATTCTCACGGCTTCTGGCTCCCATTGCCTTCAGCTCACTATTTCCGGCATTCTCAATGAACCAGCAGATGTTTTCCTCAACCTTGTCATACTCACCTGGCTCACAACAAAGACCACCTTGTGTATCTTCGATCAGGCAGCGAACCTCAGAGCCTGATTCCAGAACTCCTAATATCGGCTTAGCCGCCGCCATTATTCCGTATGCCTTTGATGGACAACTCACGCCCTTAATGCCTTTTGCATTCACACACCAATGAACATCACCGGCATTCAAGCTATAGATCAGGTCTGACTTATCCTGATAAGGAATGAAAACCACATTGTCCATGTAATGATCTTTCACATAGTTCTTCAGCTTCTCCAGCACAGATCCGGCACCAACGAATGCAAACACAACTTCTCTGCCATCTGCGGTTTTCGTGCCTGGTTTGAATCGCTCCACGACCTCAATCAATTTCTCCAGATCATAGTACAATCCAATATTTCCGGAATACATAATGACGAACTTGCCATCCAGACCATACTTCTTCCTGAACGCCAGAACCTTCTCATTATTTTCATCCAGCGGATAAATCTCGTTCTCATCGATCCAGTTGTTGATCATGACGGTTTTGGGAACTTTCTTCCCTTTGAAACGTTTCTCCACAGTTTCCACCAGATCACGGCCGACTGTGATCACAAGGTCGCTCCGCTTGCAGCTGAACTTGTCAAACCACATCATAACGTCCGTGACGAACTTGCTCTTGGTATAGCCAACGGCTAGCACCTGCTCCGGGTTAAAGTCCTGAATATTGTAGATGTACTTGGCATGTTTTACCCACTTGCCCCAGACGCCCAGCAGGCCGCCGAGGATTGGAGGCTGAGAGATGGAGAATACATAGTCCATCTTGCCAATCTTGAATGTCGCACCCATTGCTCCAAAGAAATAAGAAACGATGTTCTTCACACGGCTCTTCTTATTGGTCTTGCTGAACTCCGGCACGCGGATTCTCAACACCTTCACGCCATTGATTTCTTCTTCGTAATACTTCTGCGTCTTGTATTTTCCTTCGATAGTTCCTAAGTAACTCGGCACTACACAAATGACTGTGATGTTAAATTTATCCAGCATACCCTCCGCCAGTTCACGGAGGATCTGCCCCGTTGACGCAGTATCTGGAATATAGTAATGAGCATAAATCAGAAGATTTTTCTTACCTGCTCTCTCTTTCTTCATCTGCTATATTCCTCCAAATTTACTTCATTCCTTATTAAGAAATGAGGTTTTTCAAAACTTATCTTCACACAAACTCCACGCTCCAGACATCCACCCCGGAATCCTGGAACACCTCTCTCAGCCTCTGATGCAGCATCTCCTGTGTGACGCCTTTCTTCAGTATTACCTGCAGGAAGCCGCCGCCTCCGGCTCCGGAGATGAATTTTCCGTCGATCATGTCTTCACATACACTGAAGATCTGGTCTATGCAGGTGTTGGTTGAGCCGGCATCCAGCTTTTTGGAGATTTCCCAGTGCTGGTTGAGAAGGCTCGCGAATTCGTCGATGTCTTCTTTTTCCAGGGCAAATTTCATGAGTGCTGCTACTTTCTGCATCTCATCCAGTGCCTCCAGAGATTCTTTTCGGCCGCCGATGTAATTTCCTACGACTTCTCTGAGAAGGTTTCGGGCAAGGCGCCGCTGGCCTGTATAGATCAGAGCGAATCGTTCCTGAAGCTCCTGTTTCGTTTTTTCCGAGATCTCTACCTTTTCTACCTTCAACTGCTGCCGGATTCCGGGTCTTGATGTGATAAATTTGATTCCGGGTGTCAGTCCGCCAACCTGATCCTGCCAGCCGCCGCCTGTGCTCATGATCTGCTCCAGGTTGAGGACTGTATCATAGATCTGGCTGTCATCCCAGCTCTCTCCAAGAAACTCTGCAAAAGCTTTGACGCAGGCTCCTGCAAGGATACTGCTTGTTCCAAGGCCGGAGCCTTTGGGAACGCCTTTGACACAGGTGGAAAGGTAGAATCCGCCGCCCATTTTTTCCAGGACCTTTTTCAGGTCGGCCTTTTCCTCCAGCGGAAGGATCCCGCAGGCGATAATGGCTGCCTTGTGCAAGGCAAAAGGATCGTATGGATTATGGCAGTCCTGGATCTCTTCTGCACTTTCTGCTGTTCCGTAAGCACCTGTGTCTGTACTTGCCAGCTCAATATGTAATTCCGGTATCTTCCGGATCTCTACCTCGATGGGTTCACAGTCTCTCAGCAGGATTGCTGCGTTAAGAACAGTTCCTCCGTGTTCGTTGCAGTATGGCGGTGTGTCTGACCAGCCGCCGCCCCAGTTCACACGTACCGGCAGATTTACCTTTACCTGTTCTTTTGCGATCGTATAGCCGCTGTTTCCTGTCAGCTGTGTCTGAGATGCAATCTCTTTCTGGATCTGGGAAAAGCACTCCTGCTCCAGCACATCGTATGTTTTTCCGTCAAAGCATTTTTTAGTGAATTTCATGGAGCGTGATACTGCATACAGGATCCGTATTTTCTGTGAAAAATCTGCTTTTTCAGCTTCTTTCATCAGCAGATGGTAATGTCGTTCCTGGATTTCTTTTTCACCAAAGATCTTAAGTGCAGGAATATAATGTCCGCCTTTTTTCAGCTCTCCCAGAAATACTGCCACCAGGATCCTTGCTTCCAGATCTTTTTTCCAGGAAAGGATATTTTCTGTATTTCCATACCGGAAGGATTCTTCCAGACTCAGTCTCGGCTGTTTTTTCCAGCTCTCGATCTGCAGGGGTTCAGCAAGTCCTTCGCTCATTTTTACAAGAAGGTTTCCTGCCTGTGCTGCTTCCTGGAATGTTTTGCAGACCGGATACAGTTTTGCATTCCAGAGTGCGTGGGGTTCGCCGGTCCAGATATCTTCCGGCGCCAGTCCATTGGCTGAAAGAAAATCTGCCAGGTTTCCCCGCAGAAAGCTTCCTCGTTCTTCCAGCGTTTTCTTCGGATTATCCATGACTCCATATGTACGGATCACGCATCGTCCTGTCTGACCGCCGTAAAGCTCTGTGATCTCGTCCTTCAGCTTCACACCGTGAAATACTGTATTCGCCGGTATATGTACATCCTTCAGGGAAAGTCCGGATACTACAGCGCCCTTTCCGACGTGGGTTCTTCCCTCAAGGCAGGTGTCTTCAATATAGGTTCCTTCCTCGATGTCAGCTTCCGGTCCGATCAGTGCTGTGTGCAAAGCTCCCTGGCAATTTAAATCATTGGTGAATACGTGTTTTTTCCAGTCAAGGAACTCATAATCGGTTACTTCTTCTGTCATCAGAGCACGCAGCTCTCTCGTTGTCCCAAAGTGGATAAATTCTGCAGGAGAAAGACAGATCAGCTTCATCTGAAAAGGACTTAATGCCTTCCATATTTTTTCTCTGCAGGTAAAAAGCTCTGTGCAGAATTCGCCTTCCGGTTTTTCTTTCTGATATTGTTCAAAGGTGGAATCTGCCGCCAGCGGATACAGAAAATCTCCGTAAAAGCTAACTCTTGCTTTTTCATTTACAAAGCTTTCGTATTTATCCGGATCTGCTTTTTTTCCTGATGCATCTGCGATCAGACTGAACAGTATTTCCAGTATTTCGGCGTCCAAAAGTACGGCGCCTGTGTCAAGATCCACGCAGTCCTGTCCATTCACGGCTCCCAGCCTGCGAAGTGTTTCTGCCGGCTGTTTGTGAAGGAACATTTTTACATGGTCGCTTCCATCATTCAAAAACACTCCATGATCGACTCCCACTTCTATCGGAGATTTCATGGAGATTGCCGCAGCTCCGCGGAACTGGGCATCTATCTGTAAAGGATTAAAAAGGAGGAGCACATCTCCGGAAAGTACCAGCATTCCTTCTTTGAACCTGGCCGGAACGCCTGCCATACTGATGAGAAATTCATCAAACAGTGTAGAACCTCTTCCATCCGGAAGTTCTCTTGGTACAGGTGAAAAAAGCTTTCCGCACACAGAATACTGTGGGACTCTTTTGCTGTCTCCGCCGGAATGGATCACAAGGATTCTTTTGTTATGGAAATCTCCCCGGAGTCCTTCTTCCTCTGAAAGAAATCGGAGTACATTCAGAGTTGCTCCGCCGGAGCCTACTCTCTTGCCTTCCGGATCCGGGAGCACGAAATATTTTGTCCATCCCGGCAGTACGCCCTGTTCCAATCTGTCTGCGATCTGGCTGCGGAAGGATCTGGCCTGTTCTTCGTTTGATGAGGTCAGGATCACATAGTCCCATCTGGGAAAATTTACTTTGCGGATGCTTCGTGCATAGTCTTCCCATGCATCCTGGCAGCTTTGCCGCAGAAAAAGATTTTTCAGTTTCCTGTATTCTGTGTTCATTGCTATCCTTATCCTTTGCTTTTTCATACTTTCTTTTTTTTACATAACTTCGAATACTCTTATCCGCTGTCTCGGCTGTGCCGGAGCTTCTGGCGGAAATTCTTGGCCGACTCTTCCTTATGATAAGGGAGACACGACAGGCGGTATTCAACCTGTCAGCATCTGCCTGTAGCAGAAGCTGAGTTGTGCTCTCGCTCTATAAAACAGTGGTCATACCACTTGTTTTCCAAACTGAAGAATACATTTATGGCTCAGGTTTCTGGCACTGTTCAGGCTTCGGCTTCCTCTGTGCCCGTTCTCACAGATATATTCATCTGTTTTGCGGTTTGCGGTCTTAACTGGCGCACCGCAGACAGAACAGGTTTCGGATATCCCTTTTGCATAGGTTTCAATGACCAGAATGCCGTTTTTCCATGCTTTATAGGGCAGATTGCTCCTAATCCCGGAGCTTAGATGCATAGTGCTCCAGTTTCCTGATCCGATCATCACATAGTCTGTGTATTCTTTTTTGTATTTTGGAAGGACGATCAGCGAAACCTGCTTTTCCAGGCAGAAGCCTATGATCTGTGAACTAATCTCATGGGCATAATGCTCCGACAGATGCTTCAGATGCATCCAGTATTTCCTGTTTTCTCCGGGCTGTTTTTCCCCGCCGAGAGATTTCCGGGCTTTCTCGATTTTCTTCCTGATCTGATCGCAGCGATGCGTATATTCTTTTCCGCCGCCCCAGAATTTCACATCTGTTTCCTTCCCTGTGCCGTCACATACTGTCCCCACAGCAAAAACATCTCCGTTTGTAAACTGGATGGCACAGATCTTCCGCCCTTCCTGGATACGCTGCTTTACTGTTGCAGTGTCTGCTGTAAATTCCTTCACGGGAACATGCAGCATGAAATATTTCTTCTCAAAGGTTACTGAGGGTGACATCAGCTCTGCTTCTGTGGGAAATTCTCTGCCATACAGTCTGCATCTCATCCATTTCCACTGTTCTCCTGTCCATACCTTCAGTGTGATTTCCTTATAAGAAAAATCTCTGTACATTCCTTTATAATAGGTAACTGCTGAATGAAGCTTTTCTGCTTTCCTCCCCGGAATGGACTTTTGCCTGGATATGTGACTCTTTGCTGCGGCTATAGCACTGTTTATCGCAGCCCGCCTGAAATACAATGGGACTTTTTCCCAGGGAAGGGGATTCTGGGGAACCTGCTTGTCTCTTCCCATAATAGTCAGAACTTCCAGGGCCCGAAGAATTTTCTGGCTCCCCAGTTCTCCCAGTTCCTCATGAGCCAGCAGAAGATCATAATAAAAGCTTTCAATTTCATTATAGAAATCCTGGGTTTTCCTGAGCCATTCCGGATGTCCGCAGCAAAGTCGGAGTCTTCTGGTTGTTATGCTGTAGCCTGTATTGGACGGCATGTTCTCTTCCTTCCATTTATTTATATAACTTATCCAATATTATTATCTTGTCGCTTAATGTTAGATTAAGCGACAGTAATTTTTTTGGATTATTCTGTTGTTTGATCCAAGATTTTGAACCATATGTAATGATAACATCCGCTTTAATGCTTGTCAAGCGATCTGAAACTGCCATAGCTGTCCAATTATGTCGTTTTTTGTGCCGTTTTACGCAACTTTTTATATATCAGAGAAAGAAAAATACATATCAATATATAAAAGTGGTCATGATAAGTGGTCATGATAAGTGGTCAGATGTATAGTCCCAGGGACCTGTATTTTGCGGGAAATATCAGGATTCTTGGTATAAGATTCATGGTCATAAGTGGTCAGCTTTTGTGGTCAGAAAAATGGCGAATTCCCTTATATACAGGTTTTTTCAGGTCCTGTCGCTTAATCTAACATTAAGCGGCAGTTTTCACATTCTCTTCATTTTCCTTTCACACAATGCACACATTTTTTTACTATATTATTAACCGTAGATAGCAAATGCAAATGCTAAATAATCTTTTTCTTTTTCATACTTTTTTGCCGGGAGTCTGCACAACTCCCGGCCTCCTTTTTTTGTTCTTCAGGCAGTTCGCCTGCATTTTCTATTATTAAAGATATAAAAATATCTCTTGTTTTTTCCTCTTTCATATATTATACTAACTAAGAACTCATTGTTCCTGTCCAGTTTGTTCTTTGATAATTTCATAGACTTCACACTCGAAACATGATACAATATCCGCACAGAGAAATATGCGGTACAGTTTTTATGGGAGGATGCGCATATGTTAGATCAGAAAGATTTGGAATTATTAGCCGGTATGATAAACCCGATCAATGTCCAGCTGGGCAATATAAATAATCGATTAGATGGTATCGACGCCAGACTGGATGCTGTGGATGCTCGTCTCGACGGTATCGACGCTCGTCTCGATGCTATGGATGTTCGCTTCGACGGTATCGACGCTCGTCTCGATGCTATGGATGTTCGCTTCGATGAAATAGATGCCCGCTTCAACCGGGTAGAAAACAGACTTGAAATGATCGATCTGAAATGTGATACCAACAGAAAACGCCTGGACGACCTTTCACTGGATGTTAAGCTTGCAGAACGGGATATCCGAAAAGATATCAAGAATTTACAGGACACAACAGAAACTCTTGTTGTTGTACTTCAGGGAAGAGGTATTTTACCTGACCCGGGTAACACAATACAGACAGTCTGAGCATATCATGTGAAGAGTGTGAAGCCTATGAAAGTATCAAGGGACCACACTCTTTCTCCTCAAAAAATGGTTGCATTTTCAATTCATTTATGTTATAGTTGTATGCGTTGCGGGGTATGGCGTAGCTTGGTAGCGCGCACGGCTGGGGGCCGTGAGGTCGCAGGTTCAAATCCTGTTGCCCCGATTGAAAATTATAGATATTATAACAGCTAAGGTTTCCGAGGTCTGATGACTTCGGATTTTTTTATTACCTTTATTACCTTACTATTTTTCGAAAGGAAGGTTTTACATGCAGGATAATCTGTCTCTTTATCATATTTTTTATACGGTAGCACGTACCGGCAGTATCTCCCACAGTTCCCGGGATCTTTATATCAGTCAGCCCGCTATCAGCAAGGCGATTCAGAAGCTGGAGCAGAATCTGGATACCGTTCTTTTTAAACGAAGTTCCCGGGGTGTCACTCTGACTCCGGACGGTGAGCTTCTTTTTGAAAAAGTAAAAGAAGCTCTTTCACTTCTGGATGAAGGAGAAAATTCCATTCGCCATAACCGTTCCCGGGACATTCCAAAGCTGCGTCTGGGTGCCAGTTCTACTCTTACCAGATATGTACTGCTCTCCCACCTGAAAAACTATATCGCTCGTTTTCCTCATGTACGTATCACAATTTCCTGCCAGTCTACTTATCAGACTCTGCAGCTTCTGGATGAGGAAAAAATCGATCTGGGACTCATCGGACGGCCGCAGAAGCTTCGGGGATATTATTTTCAACCTCTTTTGAAAATCCAGGATACCTTTGTCTGTACACAACAGTATCTGGAAAACCAGAAACAGCTCTATCCGGATGAACCTCTGATTCAGGCAGCAACTTTCATGATGCTGGATGAGGACAATATTACACGTCAGACCGTGAACACTCAGCTGAAAGAACATCATGTGGAATTAAGTCATATTCTGGAAGTAACAACTATGGATCTTCTGATCCAGTTTGCGGAAATTGGTCTTGGGATTGCATGTGTGATCCGTGATTTTGTAAAAAAAGAGCTCGAAGAAGGAACTCTGGTGGAAGTACCGGTAGGATTTTCTTTTCCGCTGCGTGAGATCGGGTTTGTATGCAGACAGAAAGATGCTGATTCGGCTTTGATCGCGCCATTTTTTGATGATGAAACAGAGCATCCGGATAAATAAAGGAATGTAAAAAAATTCCCATCTGATCATTGCGACCAGATGGGAATTTTAAATTTCAAAAAAGTTTCCTGCCACTGTATTACGTGTGTGACTTTTTTGACTCAAACTTCGCTGCGCTTCGTTCGAGTAGCGCAAAATTTATTGCACCTGCAATAAATTTTGCTTAGTTATTAATAAGCTTGTCCTCGCCGTTCCAGCTGTAGAGTTTACGGATCTCCTCGCCAACTTTCTCAGACTGATGCTCAGAAGCTAATTTTCTCATAGCCTTGAAGTGTACCTGTGCACCTGCATCGGACATGTCGAGTAAGAACTCTTTTGCGAATGTACCATCCTGGATATCGGAAAGAACTTTCTTCATTGCTTTCTTTGTATCCTCTGTGATGATCTTCGGTCCTGTGATGTAATCACCATACTCAGCTGTATTGGAGATAGAATATCTCATTCCGGCGAATCCTGACTGATAGATCAGGTCAACGATCAGTTTCATCTCATGGATACACTCGAAGTATGCGTTTCTTGGGTCATAACCAGCTTCAACAAGTGTCTCGAAACCAGCCTGCATAAGTGCGCAAACACCACCGCAAAGTACAGCCTGCTCACCGAAGAGGTCTGTCTCTGTCTCTGTACGGAATGTTGTCTCAAGAACACCTGCTCTTGCTCCGCCGATTCCAAGTGCATATGCAAGTGCGATATCCTGAGCTTTACCTGTAGCATCCTGCTCTACAGCGATCAGACAAGGAACACCTTTACCAGCCTGATACTCGCTTCTTACTGTATGTCCAGGTCCTTTCGGCGCGATCATTGTAACATCAACATATGCTGGTGGTTTGATGCATCCGAAATGAATGTTGAAGCCATGAGCGAACATAAGCATGTTGCCTTCCTCAAGGTTCGGCTCGATATCCTTCTTGTAAAGTGCAGCCTGTTTCTCATCGTTGATCAGGATCATGATGATATCTGCTTTCTTAGCTGCTTCAGCAGATGTATATACCTCGAAGCCCTGCTCCTCAGCTTTTTTCCAGGATTTGCTTCCTTTGTAAAGACCGATGATTACATTACATCCGGACTCTTTAAGGTTCAGTGCATGTGCATGTCCCTGGCTTCCGTATCCAATAATCGCAATTGTCTTACCATCTAATAATCCAAGATTACAGTCTTCCTGGTAAAAAATCTTATTTGCCATTTTACTTTCCTCCTCTGATGTTTACAACATCTTCTTCATAAAAATTATTTATCGTTAAGAGAGTAGCTGCTCTCCTAGCAAACATATGTAAAAAATTTACAGGTAACGGACATCGTCACTGCCTCGTGACAGACCTGTGATTCCTGTTCTTGCAAGCTCAAGGATCTCATAGTCAGCCATCAGCTCCACAAACGCCTGCAGCTTGTTCTGGCTTCCGGTCATCTCCATAATAAGAGAATCCTTACTTACATCCACCACCTTGGCACGGAAGATATCTGCAACAGAAAGAGCTCCCTGTCTCTGTTCCGGCTTCACAGCAACCTTGACGAGCATCAGCTCACGGGCAACGCTGTCGTCCTGTTCAAGGACCTTAACATCCCGTACATCTTCCTGCTTCGCCAGCTGCTTAGTGATCTGCTGGAGCATCTGATCATCTCCCTCACATACAACTGTCATACGGGAATATCTCTGATCTGCAGTCACTCCTGCGGTAATGCTGTCAATATTATATCCACGGCGGCTGAAAAGACCAGCCACACGGCTAAGGACTCCGGAGGTATTATCCACAAGGATGGATAGTATTCTCTTTTCCATAATACACCTGCTTTCAACACTTTTATGTATAGAAAACCGACTTCGTCAGTTAACGCTTTAATCTAATAAACCCTTGCTTTCTTACCATTATAACAACTTCGAAAATTTTGTCAATCAAAATTTCCTGCAAAATTCCTTCAGGATGATAAGAAATGTTTTTATCCTCAGATCAGATATTTTTTCTTAAGCTCCTCGGATGCCTTTGGTGTCAGATAAAGTTTTTTCCGAAGGAATCTTTCAATTCCTCCGTTTTCTTTTTCGATGACATCAAAAACTGTATTGATATAGGACTCCTTCACCTGATAGAAGGCTTTCAGATCTGCAAGCTTCCGGCTGTTTTCCGGCCGGTCTGCCCGGTAAAGCCTGCGCATATATTTCAGTTCATCTTCCAGACATAAATTCGACCGCATATAATCCCTTCGTATCGTTTCCTTAGGTACACCCAAAGCAAAGAGCAAAAGTGCTGTTCCGACTCCTGTCCGGTCTTCTCCTGTGGCACTGTGAAAAACAACAGCTCCATTCTTTACATGAAGCAGGACATCCAGAAAACGTGCATACTGCTTCAGAGAATACTCATCCGTAACGAAATTCCGGTACCAGTCCTGCATATACCGGTCTACATCACCATAGCAGGACATCACATGTTCAAAAAAGCTGTTTCCACTGCTGTCCTCATCCCGGATTGGAATGTGATAATACTCCACTCCTGCCATGATATCATCCGGTTTTTTCTTTACTTCTGCAGCTGACCGGAAATCGATCACTGTTTTTACATTATATTCTTCTGAAAGGATCCGGTTGTCTGCAGCAGAAGCATGATAGATTTCTCCGCTGCGCAAAAGTTTTCTGGGAAGAATATGCGAACCGTCTACTGTCATCAATGCACCCAGATCTCTTGTATTCGGAAGATTCTGAAGCGGAAGCCTGCTTCCTTTTGGAAAACCAACCGCAAGATCCGGATTCAGTACTTTAAGAAGCTGAAGGCAATCCTGTACCTCCTGCTCTGTCATATCAAATTTATAACGCTTCTGACGTCTGGTTATGATCACCAGATAATTGATGATCAGCTGCTTTTCACCGGTTTTATCGGTTCCCTCACGGCGCATGTACGCCCAGAGAATATCTTTACACGGAAGACTGTTGAGCATCATATGTCTGGTAAACACAAAAAAGCCATCTTCGATCCGTATTTTTCCGTATCTCATTTTCTTTCCTTTCTCCTTCTCAACCCCTGTGCTGCTTTCTTCGCAACACTTTTTATCATACCAGAAATCTCCAGTCCCGTATACCTCGTTTGACAATTTTCGTAGTTTGGATATAATAAACAGAGAAATTTTACCACAGGGAGGCTTTCTTTTATGGACAATCTTATTTTCTGTCTGAATGTTACCGTGCCCATCTTTTTTACACTGCTCCTGGGATATTTTTTCCGGAAGATCGGACTGTTTGATGAAACATTTGTCAATCGTATGAACAAATTTGTGTTTGTCATCCCCCTGCCTGTGCTTCTGTTTCAGGACATCGCTAAAATCGATATCTATGAGGCCTGGGATCCCAAGATGGTTCTTTTCTGTTTTGCGATCACATCGCTCAGTATTATGATCTCCGTGCTCCTGTCCCGTTTTCTCCACCCTTCCGATATCCAGGGCGAGTTTATCCAGGCATCCTACCGCAGCAGCGCAGCGATCCTTGGTATCGCCATTATCCAGAACCTTTACGGAAATGCAGGTATGGCACCACTGATGATCATTGCCAGCGTCCCTCTTTACAATGTAATGGCTGTTGTAGTTCTCTCTCTCTTTAAACCAGGTCAGGGAAAAATAGATGGTACCGTTCTGAAGCGCACTTTAAAGGGAATTGTCACCAATCCCATCATTCTCGGCATTGCAGCCGGTACACTCTGGTCCCTTCTTCGTCTTCCATTTCCGAAGATCCTGGACTCTACGGCAGGCAATCTTGCAAAAACCGCCACTCCTCTTGGCCTCATGGCTATGGGCGGATCTCTGCACTTCGGAAAAGCCTTTTCCCGGCTGAAAGCATCTGTTGCCTGTACATTTATGAAACTTGTCGGTTATGAAGCACTTTTTCTTCCTCTTGCCATCCGTTGCGGTTTTACAAAGGACAAGCTGGTTTCCATCATTATCATGCTGGGGTCTGCCAGCACCGTTACCTGCTTTGTCATGGCAAAAAACATGGGACATGAGGGCTCTTTTTCTTCGGGAGTCGTGCTTCTTACCACATTATTCAGTGCCTTTACCCTGACACTCTGGCTGTTTATCTGCAAAGGTCTGGGACTGATCTGATATTGCAGCTTCTGCATATTATCTACCCGAAAAAATCTGTAACATAAAATGCTGTAAGAACTATGATTTCTGGTTCTTACAGCATTTTTTTATAAAAGCATATTCACATAAAGCTATCATTTCTGATGTGGATGTTTCTGTTCTTACAATCTCATAGCCTACAAAACAAACGAAGCATTCTCTCAGATCAGCTTCAGATATTTCAAGCCATCCCGAATGCCGTAGTGGAACATATCAGACGTAACATAATCTGCCAGTTCTTTGATCTTCGGAGAAGCATTTCCCATGGCAACCTTTGTTGCAGCGTATTCAAACATGGCAAGATCATTGTTGCTGTCTCCAAAAACAACGGTATTCTCCCACGGAATATCAAACAGGCGGATCACAGCTGCGATCCCAACAGCCTTGTTAAAGCCCTTTGGCACCAGTTCAATGGTATTTCCCACAAACGAACTGCTGCCTTCATGGCGGATGATATCATAGTATTCTGATAAAATGGATAACGCTGCCTCCGCATCACATCCCTCCGTCATTTTTGCACTGATCTTATTGATCCGCATACAATCCTCATTTCCACGGATAGGCCTCCATTTATCGCCCAGGGATTCTGTGATCAGACTGGCATACCAGTTCACTTCATCGGTATACTCCTCTTTGTCATAATACATAAAATCCGCGCCTTCCATTACCGGGATCAGTCCGTATTTTCTGAGAACCTCCACAGAAAGCTTTGCAACCTCCGGCGTCATCTCTTTATTAAAAAGTCTCTTCCCGTCCTTCTCAATGGTGGATCCGCAGGCACTGATCATTCCCGTAAAAGGGATCTGCTCCAGATACCAGGATACAAACGCACGACTTCTTCCTGTGCAGAGCCACGCTTCATGTCCGTTATCTACCAGCGCACGGATGGCTTCTATGGCACTGTCCGGCACTCCTTTTTTCATATCACAGACTGTTCCGTCCGCATCAAAAAATACTGCTTTTCTGCTCATTTTCCTGTCCTCCGATATCACCTGTAAAATACCTTTGCCGCACGGATCAGGCTTTCCGTATCTTTCACTCCGGCTGTTTCATAAGCGGAATGCATCGCCAGCTGCGGCAGACCGATATCGACCGTATTTATGGCTGCCTGGGTATTGGAAATATTTCCCAGAGTGGAACCACCGGCAATATCAGAACGGTTCACAAATGTCTGATATGGCACATCTGCTTCTCTGCAGAGTTCCTTAAAGATTGCTGTGGAAATCCCATCGGTACAATATTTCTGATTGGCATTATATTTGATCACAATTCCACCATTCATCACCGGACGGTTTACAGGATCTGCCTTGTCTGTATAATTCGGATGTAATGCATGTGCATTGTCCGCAGAGATCATAAAGCTCTCTGCAAGGGCCATCAGATAACTTTCCTGATCTCCGCCAAGGGCCAGATTGATACGAAACAGTACATCTTTAAGAAATGTGGATGCAGCTCCCTGCCTGGTAGTGCTTCCCACTTCTTCATTATCCAGTACACAGTGGACTGCAATGACCTTCTTCTTATCTGCCTGAAGAAAGCCTTCCATTGAAGCGAAAGCACACTGCAGATCATCTAATCTTGGACTGGAAACAAATTCATTCCTGGATCCCCAGATCGTTCCGGGCATCCGGTTATAGAGAAACAGATCATGGCCCAGGATATCCTCCGGACGGATCTCTGCCTCTTCTGCCAGCATCCGCATGAAGTTGCCTTTTTCGCCACTGCCACTGTACAATGGAAGCATATCCTTCTGGACATTATAATGATAGCCTCCGTTAATATCTCGGTTCATATGGATCGCAAGGCTCGGGATCATGACCAGATCTCTATCAATATCTACAAGCTTTTCCAGAATTTTTCCGTTTTTGTGGACGATCATGCGGCCTGCCACAGAAAGGGGACGGTCAAACCAGGTAGAAAGGATCATTCCTCCATACCGCTCCACATTCAGCTTCACATAAGCTCCGTTTACAGACATCTCCGGATTTTCTTTTATTTTAAAAGACGGGGAGTCACTGTGACTTGCAATGATATGATATCTCCTGCAGTCATTGACAGGAATGGAAAATCCGATGATCGCGGAATGATTTCTCATGACAAAATATTTTCCGCCCTTTTCCAGCTCCCAGCGCTCCTCTTCCTTCAATTCTGTAAAGCCTTCCTCCAAAAAACGTCTTCTTGTTTCCTCTGCCGCCTGAAAGGCTGTAGGACTTTTACTGATAAATTCCAGCAGTTTTTCTGTTGTTTCTTCGTACATAATCTTCTCCTCTGTCGGCCCGGTAATATCCAGGCTGTTATGCTATTACCCATTATACGGCAAAACTTTTTTCAGGGCAATATCTCAGATTTCTGCACTCTTTCGTACCCACATATGCTGCACAAGCTTATCCCCAAGCTTATTTATGAGCATAGTATAAATTGAACTAAATACATTGGCTCCAATACGGAGCAGCACTGCTGCCGGCATTCCAAACAGTCCTGATGCAATGGACAGTGCTCCAAATGTATTAAATGCAGTCTGCCACGCATAACCTGCGGAATATCCCACACCGATTCCTCCGATCATTCCAATATAGGGATACATAGATTCCGGAAGTATCAGATAAAGCACTGCAAACAGAATACAGCCAACGATGTTGAACATAGCTCTTTTTCCGGCTCTTCCCCTGCAATCCGCGGTAAACGGCAGACACACGGACATACAGGCAATTCCGGCCCACATTGCTCTTGGGAGTCCCAGAAGAGACATGATCAGCATAGCGCTGGAAACGATCAGCGTCAGTCTTAAATACCACCTGCCTCTTGCGGAATGCAGATCAAATTCCCGGAACAGGTCCAGAAACGTCCTGCGATACGGGCGGTTTTTCTGATTCTTATAAAAAACTACCATGCAGAGAACCATTCCGGCCAAAAGCCCCTCTACACGAAGCAGATACGCCTTTCCGGTTACGTCATATCCCATCAGAAGCAGATATCCGAGAACAAATGTGGAATGGTTATACATAATTACATTATGGCATCCCAGGATCATCAGTAACAGGATGCTTATCGCATTAACAAAAAATGCCGGTACCGGTGAAACCATATTGGATAATCTCGGTCCTGCGATCAGAATACAGAAAATCCCGGCAATGGACAACAATCCGTGGGACGTCCGGATCCCGAAATCCGCCTGTCTTAAAACCAGCACTGCCAGCAGTACGGTTACTCCTACAACACTGTTGTCATTGCCGGTTATCTTACTGTACAATGTCACAACCGCCACACAAAATGCCATGACAAGATACACTTTAAAATTATAGATCAGAATATGCCTTCTTTTCTCCTTTTTGTCTGTGGTATTTCTGATCAGCTGTTTTGATCCGGTTGAGCTTAACTGCAGTTCCTGATAAAATGTCATTTTCATCACTCCTTTTGTAAAGCAGACATTCTCATTTCGCTTTTTTCACATGCTCATAAACGCAATCTCTTTACAATTTACGTTCAAAGATACAAACAGCCATTATACTTGGTTTATTCTGAAACGTCAAACATTTTTTTCTGAAATCATGTTCACGCATTACACTCCCAGCCCCGATCAGATCACTCCGAAAATGGCCAGGAACATTTTTATTATTTTTATATTTACTGTAGCTCCGCTATCCTGGTCACTGCTACATAAATGTCCTGTATCTTATACCAGGTTGGATAATCCACCACTCCGGATGCAGGAAGCCCAAATATATTCTGGAATTTTTTTACAGATGCAGCAGTAGCCGGACCATAAATACCATCCACGATCACTGACGGGATGGCAGGATAGGCTTTTGCTATGGCATTAAGCTGTTCCTGGATCTGCTGTACCTTTTCTCCGGTAACACCGATAGTCAGGTCATATCCCGGCCAGGATGCGGGAATCCCGGAAACTGCTTCCGCCACATTGATATACATATCGTTTCCATAGAAGCTCCGCAGGATCTCAATGGCGGAATATCCCTGATCTCCCAGAGCTTTGCTTCCCCACTGGGTCATCCATCCCCGGTCCCTGCACTGCACCTGGCGTCCGTCACAGTACTGGGTCAGGATCGGCTGACGCACATTCGGTCTGGAAAGGTAGTTTTCAAAAAGTTCATCCACGATCCGGTCGATACTCTCAAAAATATTCCTGCCATAGATCCATTTGTGGTCGTATGCTGTAGAGGACGTAATGGTGAAATCATATCCCTTATTCCGGTACCACTCTGTATAAACTCTGTTCAGAGTAAACGACATAATCGCCAGAACATTGGCACGTATCGTGTCCTCCGGCCAGGTTGCGTAGATCTCACTGCTGGCCACGTTTTTGATATAATCCTTGTATCTTACATAATAATCCTGTGCAGAGGTATCCCCTACCGGCCCGTCATGGACTACGATATATTCCGGGATCACCACTTTGTTTAATACGATCTCGCCGGTTTCATTTATCGGCTTGATCTCTGCTTCTGGATTTTTGGGAGGATATTCCCCAAAAAGTGTATGGGGTCCGATGACGATCCGCTGATAATCCACTCCATTACCCTGCTGTCTGCTAAGGGATGCTCCCTGCCTGGCAATGGAATAGGGAAGAACTTCTGTCCCGGCTATTTCTTTTGGTGTAAAACCCTCTGCACTGATCTGAACTGTGTATTCTGCATAGGGCTGCTGCTCCACCGGTTTCATGCTGTATTCCAGCGGAGGAGCTGCCAGTTCC
The DNA here is from genome assembly GCF_008679485.1 of Blautia sp. LMAG:89. Taxonomy (NCBI): domain Bacteria; kingdom Bacillati; phylum Bacillota; class Clostridia; order Lachnospirales; family Lachnospiraceae; genus Blautia; species Blautia sp. LMAG:89. The sequence continues at coordinate 37,327 of NZ_NANC01000007.1, forward strand.
AGCATCGGCGTTCTTCCGGAGGAATCCGTGTGAACTTCTTCGATCACATTGTCCGGGACTCCTGTGTACGAGATCCGCACTGCAGCATTTTCCACAGGACGGTTACTGGCACTGTCCAGCACCGTCACCTGCAGCTGTCCCTGATCCGGCATATCCTGCTGCATTGAAATATAAGAATGATTTTTCATAAACAGAGGCTCCTTTTTGTGCCTGAAAGCACACTGGTTCTCTGCTAGTATATGTACAAAATCTCAAAATGCCATATCTCCTACTGTGCTTCCTCCCAGTAATCTTCCGCATCCTGAATATCATCAAACTCATCTGCATGATCATAATAAAAATCTTCCGGATCATCATAATCCTGCACATCGTACATATCTTTTCTGTCATTATTCCTGCTGATATTTCCACGGTAAGTTTTTTTCCCGGATGTTGTGGATGAAACAAATTCCACTACACTGCTGACCCGTCCGTTTCTGCAGACTGCCATGAATTTTTTTGCTCCATTGCTGTTATACCACATATATCTGTACTGAATGTCCTGTGTCCTTTTTCCCGGTGTGTCCCGCCAGTAATGTTCTGTTCTTTTCTCTTTTGCCCTTCCCAGAAGCGTAATGTTTATGTATTTTTCTTTCATTCCCTTATATGGCTCATCCTTCTTTCTCATTCTTTCTTCCTCTTCTTTTTCTTTCTGTGCCATATATTTTTTGTATTGTTCTTCTGTATCTTTCTGGGCCTTCCTCAATTCTTCTATATATTTGCTACTGTACTCATCTCCCTTTGGAACATACCATATAAGCTTATACAGTTCCTCAATTCCTTCTCCATTCTGAACAGCATCGCAAAACTTTGCATATTGGATAATATATTCTACATCCTCATAATATCCCGGAAGTTTTTCCAGCAGCTCTATCGCCTCATCATATTTGCCTGCATCCATGCATTCTTCCGCTTTTTCATAACATTCCCTGTTCTGTTTTTCCTTAAATTCCTCATTTTTGATCTGGATTGCCTCTTCTGCCTTTGTAGCCAGAAAAGGAACTGCTATAACAACTGCTATCAATGCCACCAGTATTAAAATATCCTTTTTCAAATTTATATATCCCCCTTTACTCTGATGCCTTTATTATATAATAAATATCTGCACAAAAAAAGTGCTGTATCATCTCCTCACAGATCATACAGCACTTGCTAGTTATTGTTCACTCCGTTCTCAGTAACACTTAATATTTACCTTCTTCCGCCAGATATCAGAATATCTTCAGAATATCATTATACATAACGATAACCATCAACGCCATCAAAAGCATCAGCCCTGCAAAATGGATCATGCCTTCTACCTGACGGTTTACCGGTTTTCTCCGGATCGCTTCTGCCACCAGAAATACCAGCCTTCCTCCATCCAGCGCAGGAAGAGGAAGAAGGTTCATCACTCCCAGGTTTGCAGAAAGAAGAACTGCCATGTTCAGCAAATTCATCCAGATCATCAGCGTTCCCTCACTCTTGGACTGTTCGTAAGTGTCGCCAATGGCATCCACAACACCCACAGGACCACTTAAGTCTTTCATTCCAAGGTGACCGGTCACAAGCTCTTTCAGGCTTAAGATCGTAGTACGGATCATGTATTTCACTTCCACAGCACCATATTTCAGAACATTAAAGCCGGAAGTTTTTTCACTGTATGTGTTATATCCGAAACCGGAAACCGGTGTTCTGTATTCCCTTGGTGTTATCTCTGCCTCATATTCCAGTCCGTCACGCTCATAGGTGATCGTCACAGGTTCATTGGACAATGGATGCTCCTCGATGTATTTTTCATATGCATTTCCGTCCGGAACCTCCACACCGTTGATCTTCGTGATCACATCGCCTACTTCCAGACCTGCCTCTTCCAGTGGCATTCCCTTGATCAGTGATTCCACTGTCATGGAATTTACATCAGAACGGTTAAAGCCAAGAAGATACCGCACATTTACATCTGGTTTATAGGAAATCTCCAGTTCCTTTCCATCACGTTTTACTTTCAGCCGGATGGTATCTCCCTCTTTCAGTTCGTTGAGATACGAATATACATAAAGATCTTTCCCCAGATCAATATGATAGCCCTGATATTCCGTGATCACATCACCCTTTTTCAATCCGGCCTTTTCCGCAGCAGAATTTTGGGTTACTTCTAATACGGTTGCCGGATCATAGCCCATACAGCCTACAATAATCACAGACAAAACAAATGCCAGCAGAAAATTAAATATCGGACCGGCAGCAACCACTGCGATCCTGCCCCACACAGGAGCCGAATTAAAGGTTCCCGGACTGTCATCTTCCGCATCCTCTCCGGCCATGGCGCAGGAACCTCCAAGAGGAAACAGTTTCACGGAATAACGTGTGCCGCCCTTTACCGTACTTATGATCCTGGGTCCCATACCAAGAGAAAATTCCAATACCTCGATGTGATTCTTTTTTGCCAGAAGAAAATGTCCCAGCTCATGGATCAGTATCACAACGCTGAAAATAATTACAGCAATCACAAATCTCAATTTACCACCTGCTTTCGATCCACTGATAAGTATCCTGCTCTACAGAAAGGATCTCATCCAGATCCGGATGTGCGATTTTTTTATGTCTTTCCATAGACTGTGCAATAATCTCATAAATATCCAGAAAGCCGATCTTTTCCTCCAGGAATTTCTTTACTGCAAGCTCATTGGCTGCATTAAAGACAGTCGGCATACTTCCGCCCTCCCGGGATGCCTGGATCGCCATAGGAAGTCCCCGGAATGTCTCCATATCCGGAACCTCAAATGTGATCTCATGAAGCTTCGTGAAATCAAGACGGTCTCCGTCCAGATATCGTCTGTGCGGATAGTACAGAGCGTACTGGATCGGAAGTCTCATATCCGGAGTTCCAAGCTGTGCCATGATCGCACCATCCTTAAACTCCACCATGGAATGGATGATACTCTGCGGCTGCACCACCACCTGAATATGATCCAGATCCATGTCAAACAGCCATTTGGCTTCCATAACTTCCAGCCCTTTGTTTACCAGGGTTGCGGAATCTACGGTGATCTTTCGTCCCATTACCCAGTTTGGATGCTTCAGAGTATCTGCAACAGTGACCCTTCGCAGCTCTTCTGTGGTACGTCCGCGGAAGGGACCACCGGATGCCGTGATCAGAAGCTTGTGGATCTCTTTGTTTTCTTCTCCGTGGATAGCCTGGAAAATAGCGCTGTGTTCACTGTCTACCGGAAGGATAGATACGCCATACTTTTTTGCCATGGGCATGATCAGATGACCGGCTGTGACAAGGGTTTCCTTATTTGCCAGGGCAATGTCCTTTCCGGCACGGATTCCCTCCATGGTAGGACGGATCCCGATCATTCCCACGATCGCAGTGACAAGAATTTCGGATTCCGGCATGGACGCAAGCTCCAGAAGTCCTTCCATTCCGCTGACTACCTTTGTATCCGTGTCCGCAATACGCGTTTTCAGATCCCGGGCTGCTTCTTCATCCCAGACTGCTGCCAGAAGCGGATGAAACTCACGGATCTGCTCTTCCAGCTTCTCCACACTTTTGCCTGCACTGACTGCAACAACACGAAGGTCTTCGTTTTTTCTTGCCACATCCAGTGTCTGGGTCCCGATGGAGCCGGTAGAACCTAAAATTGCAATATTCTTCATTTCAATGTCTCCTAAATTCCAAGAATCGTTTTTGCAAGATAGTAAATAACAGGGGCTGTGATGATCACACTGTCAAAACGGTCCAGGATTCCTCCATGGCCCGGTATCAGCTTTCCATAGTCCTTGATGTTCTGGTTTCTTTTGATCGCAGATGCAGCCAGATCACCCACCATGGAGATCAGAGCTCCAACTGCGCAGATCAAGGCATACTCAGCCATTTTTCCCTGTGTTGCTGCTGCATAGATCACTCCAAGAAGCGCCGCTCCCGCAACGCCTCCTACAGCTCCCTCGATGGATTTCTTCGGGCTTAAAACCGGCGCCATTTTATGCCTTCCGATAAGCATTCCCACACAGTAAGCACAGGTGTCACATCCCCAGGAGCACAGGAATATCAGCCATACCAGGAATTTTCCGTCCGGAAGGCTTCTGGTAAGATAGATAAAGGAAAGCATCACAGCAACATATACAACTCCAAAAAATGCTGCCATCACCTGTTCTGCATGGTATTTCGGATAACCGAATACATAAACAAACAGGATCAGGATCATACTGATGATGATCGCCATTGTTCCGTAATTTCCAAAATCAGCTTTCATGGCAATATAATAAAGCACTGCTCCAAGATATCCTACAAGTTCCAGCACGGTAACATGCTCATCGCTTACCTTCATTACCTTGTAAAGCTCTCTCATTCCGATCAATGAAACAGCCAGAAGTGTAAAAAATAAGATCCAGCTTCCGGAAATGATAGTTGCCAGGGCAATAATGACAAGGACGATACCACTTATCAGTCTTGTCTTAAACATGATCTACTCCTCCTTGACGCCACCGTAGCGTCTGTCTCTCTGATTGTATTTCTCGATGGCTTTGATCAGCTCTTCTTTATTGAAATCCGGCCATGCAACCGGTGTAAAATAAAACTCGGAATAGGCAAGCTGCCAAAGCAGGAAATTGGAAAGCCGCTGCTCACCGCTTGTGCGGATCAAAAGATCCGGATCCGGTACACCTGCAGTATCCAGATAGCTCTCAATCGTATCTTCTGTAATGCCATCCGGCTCAACCTTTCCGTCTTTTACATCCTGTGCCATCCTCTGCATTCCACGGCGGATCTCATCACGGCTTCCGTAATTTAATGCCAGCTGAAAATAAATACCGTCAAAATCTTTGGAATATTCCTCCAGTTCCCGGACACTCTGCTGGATATCCGGTGCAAAGGCAGTAACATCTCCGATGACTTTCATCTTCATATTATTTTTCTTGGAAATCTTGATACATTTCTTAAGATAACCGCGGAACAGTTTCATCAGTGCTTCCACTTCTTCTCTGGAGCGTTTCCAGTTTTCTGTGGAAAAAGCGTAAACCGTAAGATATTTCACCCCAAGGTCTTTGATATCATAACAAATGTTTTCAAGATTGGCGCATCCCTTTACATGTCCGTAGGTTCTCGGCATTCCTCGTTCCTTTGCCCAACGTCCGTTTCCGTCCAGAATGATCGCGATATGATTTGGTACGTTCATAAATCTCCTCCATACAGAAAGAGAGCTTCTTCAAAGAAGCCCTCTCTATCCTCGTATTTCTTACAATTATACAGTCAGAATCTCTTTAGACTTGTTCTCGATCGCCTTGTCAACTTCCTTGATGTACTTATCTGTAAGTTTCTGGATCTGATCCTCAAGCTCTTTGATCTCATCCTCAGAAACATCCTGTTTTGCAAGTTTCTTAAATGCATCGTTGGCATCACGACGGATATTTCTTACTGCAACCTTGGCACCCTCGCCTTTTTTCTTAACGTCCTTCACCAGCTCTTTACGACGCTCCTCGGTAAGCTCCGGGAAAACAAGACGGATCATTTTTCCATCGTTGCTCGGGTTTAATCCCAGATCAGAGCAAAGGATCGCTTTCTCGATCGCTTTGATCATGCTGGATTCCCACGGCTGAATCTGGATCATACGTGCCTCCGGTACAGAAATGTTTGCAACCTGCTGGAGCGGAGTCGGTGCTCCATAATAATCTACGGTAAGTTTGTCAAGAATATGCGGGTTTGCACGGCCGGCTCTGATGGTTGTCAGCTCACTCTCCAAAGCATTCAGTGTTTTTCCCATTTTTGTTTCGTATACCTGAATTCTCTCATCCATTTCACATATCTCCCTGTATGGTTTTTTTATTATTCCCTTTTGATCACACGGTTACCTTTGTTCCGGAGAACTTGCCATGTACGGTATTGACGATGCTGTCCTTTTCATCAAGACCGAATACCAGCATCGGCATCTTCTGCTCCATACACATGATGGAAGCGGTAAGATCCATAGCTGCCAGCTTCTTTGCAACTACTTCATCAATGGAAATCTCATCATACTTCTTGGCATCCGGATTTACCTTCGGATCACTGTCATAGATTCCGTCAACAGCCTTGGCAAGAAGAATGGCATCTGCGCCGATCTCAACAGCACGAAGTACAGTAGCTGTATCTGTAGAGAAATACGGATGGCCGGTACCACCTGCAAAGAATACAACCTTTCCTTCTGCGAAGCTCTCTTCTACAGCATCCTTGGAATAAAGTGTGGTAAATGCACCACATACAAACGGGGTAAACACCTCTGTCTTAAGTCCCACATATCTGCAAATGTCAGACACATAGATACAGTTCATGATAGTAGCAAGCATGCCGATCTGATCCGCCTTGCTTCTGTCCATGGCTCCGCTGGTACGTCCTCTCCAGAAGTTTCCACCTCCGATCACGATACCAACCTGAAGTCCTTCATCCACGATCGTCTTGATCTGTTTGGCAACCTCTGTAACAGTTGCTTCATCAAAGCCTCTCTTCTGCTCTCCTGCAAGAGCCTCTCCGCTTAATTTCAGTAACACTCTTTTCATATGTTTATTCTCCTTTACCATACGCCGGATACAACTTCATTGCCGTCATCGTCAAAAGTTGTGGATACCGTAAACGTATCATAATAATAATAACCTGTCTTACCGGACTCCGGCTCGTCCTCATAATCACTGCCATTTGGGCTGCCGCATGCATTCTCAAGCTCAGACATGGACTGACCGATATATCTTGCTGCTACAGATGCCGGATCATCCTCGCCGGATGGTGCTTCCGTAGGATCCGCATCGGAAGAATCAGAGGAAGCTGGTGCAGATGTTGGATCCGGTGTGGATGTGGAGTCCGAACTGCCGGACGAACTGCTGTCTGTACTGTCTCCATTATCATCAGAACTCTCCGGAGTCGGAGTCACAGCCGTACTGTCTGAAGAATCTGTACTGTCACTGTCACTTTCACTGTCATCCTCAATGCCAAGTCTTGCCTTTACATCCTTCAGGGTAGACACCTCCTTGGTGCTTCCGCTCGCCAGATATGTAGCATATGGGATTCCGTCTTCACCCTCACCATCCATACAAAGACTCAGCTGTGAGATCGTCAGAAGCGGCAGCTGGCGGAAGAAACATTCATTCTGCTCTTCGTCAGAAAATGTAATCCTTACATCAAAGCTTGTTGCTGTATCTCCGTTATCGTCCTTCTGGCTCTTCTCCATATAATAAACAGCCTTGTCGTTGGAAGCCAGTGTGAATTTACCATTTACAAGATCACTTCCCCAGGTCTCATCACTGTCATCGCCATCATCTCTGGTCGGACGGACATAAATTGCAGAAATCGTGGAGTTCATCTTATTGGTAAATACAATACTGGTAGTGGTCTCACTCTTGGTTCCCATTACGTTCTTGATATTTGCTGTTTCATCCGTAGAGGTCTGCATCTCCACCACATCCGTTTTCGCAGCTTCCGTTACCGTCGGGGTTGCCGTTGCCTCCACCTTCTGCTCCGGTGCCACAGAGTTCTTCTTTCCGCAACCGGCTGCAAGCATGCTCGCTGCAAGAATTCCGGCAAGAATCAAATAACGTTTTTTCATTATATCTCCTCCATATAAAATGGTCCTATTCGCTGTCAGGTTTTCCTTTTCTATTATTACAGAGTATCACTTTCTTGTCAACCTGACCGTTCTGAATTTCACAGAATCTTTAGATATTTTAAACTATGTCAAAAATTGGAACAGCTGAGGTCAGAATCCGTTTTCCCTTCGCTGCCTGCGCATATCACGGCGCATTTTCGCAGCTTCATTCCGGGCTTTTTCCGCTTCTGTGGTAATGATCAGTTCCGGTACCTGGATCGGTTTCTGGTCTTCATCTACAGCCACCATCACAAAAAATGCCCGGTTTACAGTATGACGCATGCCATCCGGCCGTTCCACATACGTATCGATCTCAACCTCCATGGAAGTTCTTCCCACATCAGTCACATATCCCTTAAGTACTACGATCTCTCCCTCATAGATCGCATGCTTAAACTGAAGATTGTCCACTGCCGCAGTTACTACCCGATATGTCTCCGCATGACGCATAGCTACCACTCCGGCAACCTCATCCAGCCACTGCATCAGCGCTCCGCCAAAAAGTCTTCCGCCTCCGTTCAGATGCTGCTGCATGATCAGATGAACCTGCTCCGTCATTGATGCTTCTACCGTTTTTTTACGTCTGTCCTGTACCTCTGTCATTTCTCATTCCCCGCATTTTATCATACTTTTATTTTTTCGGTTGAAATCAGCTGATCAATAAAGATTTTTTACTTTAAAGTCCCGCTCCGCTTCTCTTCTCTGATCCTTCTTTGCAATATCCTGGCGCTTGTCGTAAAGCTTTTTACCACGCGCCATGCCAATCTCTATTTTTACCAGACTGTCCTTGAAATAAACCTTCAGTGGTACCAAAGTCAGTCCTTTTTCCTTTAATTTAGCTTCGATCTTATTGATCTCGTAGCGATGCAGCAGAAGCTTACGCACACGAAGAGGATCTTTGTTAAAAATATTTCCTTTCTCATAAGGAGTGATATGCATTCCATATACATAAACTTCTCCGTTTTCCACACGGACAAAGGCCTCCTTGATGCTGCATTTACCGGAACGTAAGGATTTCACCTCGGTTCCTGCAAGTGCGATCCCGGCCTCATAAGTATCCTCGATAAAATAATCATGAAAAGCCTTTTTATTATTTGCGATCAGTTTCATTCCTGTTTTTTTTGCCATTTCGCGCTCCCTCAGTCTTCCTCAGCCAGGACAAAATCCACGGTTTTCAGCATTTTATCCGCATCTGCCACACGGACACGGACCTTCTGCCCAAGGCGGAAGATCCTTCCTGTCATGTCTCCCCGCAGTTCATATGCATCCTGGTCAAATACATAATAGTCATCTCGTAATGTATTGATATGGATCAGTCCTTCCACGGTATTCGGAAGCTCCACATAAAGTCCCCATCCTGTAACGCCGGAAATGATCCCCTCATACTCCTCTCCAAGATGATAGGACATATACTCTGCTTTCTTCAGCTTATCGGATTCTCTTTCCGCTTCGTCTGCACGCCGTTCGCATACACTGGACTGGCGTGCCACTTCATCCAGGATTTCCTTGTAATGCTCGGTACGTCCTTCCCTTACCAGTCGGCCTCTCAGACGGTCATGGATGATCCTGTGGATCTGAAGATCCGGATATCTTCGGATCGGAGAAGTAAAGTGGCAGTAATACTTCGCTGCAAGTCCGAAATGTCCGCTGCATTCCGTAGTATATTTTGCCTGTTTCATGGTACGCAAGGTCAGGCGGCTGATCTGTGCCTCATTGGGCATTCCCTCAATACTTTCCAGGATCTCCTGGATCTCACCAGGCGTGATCTCCTGTCCGGATTTCTGTATGTTGACTCCTTCATTATGAAGAAGCATCAGAAGACTTTCAATCTTTTCCGGATCCGGATTTTCATGAGTTCTGTATACAAAAGGATAATCTCCGGTGCAGTATTCCTGTGCAACTGTTTCATTGGCAAGAAGCATAAAATCCTCAATGATCCTGGTTGCCACATTGGCCTCATAAGGCTGCACATCAATAGCTCTTCCTGCAGCATTCAGGATGATCTTACTCTCCGGAAAATCAAAATCAATGGAACCTCTTGTATGTCGACGACTGCGCAGGATCCCGGAAAGCTCTTTCATCAGGAAAAACATAGGGATCAAAGCTTCATAGCGTCTCTTCGCCACATCATCGGTATCTTCCAGAATATTTTTCACATCTGTGTAACACATACGCTCATCTACACGGATCACTGTTTCTGCGATCTTATGGGAAACCACCTTTCCATTTTCATTAACATCCATCAGACAGCTTAGAGTCAGACGGTCCTGTCCCTGGTTCAGAGAACAGATACCGTTGGAAAGTCGCTCCGGAAGCATGGGAATGACACGGTCTGCAAGATAGACGGAAGTTCCTCGCTTCAGTGCCTCTCTGTCAAGGGCACTGCCGCCCTGAACATAGTTGCTCACGTCTGCGATGTGCACACCCAGATGGTAGATTCTATCCTCCTTTGTCAGGGAAATGGCATCATCCAGATCCTTTGCATCCTCACCGTCAATGGTAACTGTAACAAGATTTCTGAGATCCAGTCTTCCATCCAGATCCGCTTCCTGTACATAATCCGGCACACGATCAGCCTGGCGAAGTACTTTGTCAGGAAATACACTTGGTATGTTAAAGCTCTTCACAATAGCAAGGATATCTGTTCCAGGTGAACGTAAGTTTCCCAGCACCTCTGTGATCTTTCCTTCCGGCTTCCGGTTTCTCGAGCCGTAATCTGTGATCTCTGCAACTACCTTGTCTCCGTCCTTTGCTCCCATGGAGTTTTTTCTGGAAATAAAGATGTCTTTGGAAAATTTGGGGTTATCACTGATCACAAAGCCATAATCACGACTGCTCTGGTATGTTCCCACGATCGAAGGCATTCCCCTTTCCAGAACCTTCAGCACAACACCTTCCTGACGTTTTCCCTCTTTATGTCCGTTCCGTACAAGGATCTGCACCTTATCCTGATGCATGGCGCTTCCCGTGTCATTTTCCGGAATAAAAATATCCTGTTCCTGATCCTCCACTTCCACAAAGCCAAAGCCCTTGTAATGGCCAATAAAAGTTCCCTCCATGAGGGTTCCGTCCTTCTCAGAGAAACGATATTCCTCATGATTCTTCTCTTTGCGTTCTCTTCCCTTACGGCCACGCTCCGGCTTTTCTGCCTTCAGAGCTTCTTTATTCTTTCGTCTATCTCTGCGCTTGCCGGAAACCTTGCTGTATCTTCCTTTATTATCTACTTCAGCCTTGCCCTGGGCGCAAAGCTCGTCCAGCACATCAAAAAGCTCTTTTTTCTCACTCTTATCCAGTTGAAGGAGGGATGCGATCTCACGCAGGCGCATGGGCTTATACAGCGGATCTCCCAGAAGCTCCATTATAAATTTTTTTCTTTTTTCAAAATTTTTCGATCTTTTCACATTTTCTCCTGTTTCATATTTATATTTCATTTTTACCCTGTTATCATTCCGAAGGAAGGTTCACCCGTGCCCCTGTATCAACGCAAAAACACTCCTGCTGATTAACAAAAGAAGTCCCCATCCGAGTTTCTTCTGCATGCTAACGCAGCAAGAGTGTTACCAACTTCCGTTCTGCCCCTGGCAGATCAGATAATGTTCAGTACGACTGACAGTACAAAGAAAATAACTCCCATGATAATGGTACCTCTTACAAGACCACCTTCCATGGAACGGCCCTTATTCTTACCCCAGTAAGTATCAGCTACTCCGGCGATAGAGCCAAGACCCTGCTGCTTGCCCTCCTGCATCAGTACGACAACAGTCAGAGCAATACAATCTATTGCATAAATTACAGTCAGAATAATCTTCAAAATGTTCACGCGGTTACACCTCCTAATCAACTAGAGGTTATTTTACCATAGCTAAACCGGGATTTCAACCATTTTCCGTTTATTTTATGCAGGGCTTTTTCTGAGATTTTTTTGCAAAAGGATCTGTATATCTTCCAAGAGTTCCTAGCTGTTCATGGATCCGCAGAAGCTGATTATATTTGGCATTCCGGTCCGAACGGCAGGGTGCGCCAGTTTTGATCTGTCCTGCCCCACAGGCAACTGCCAGATCTGCGATAAAGGAATCCTCTGTTTCCCCGGACCTGTGAGAGATCACTGCACGATACCCGGCATGCTGAGCCATCTCCACCGCATCCAGAGTTTCCGTGAGAGTTCCGATCTGGTTTACCTTAATAAGGATAGCATTGGCAACATCAAGCCCGATGCCGCAGTGCAGCCGTTTGATATTGGTGACAAACAGATCGTCGCCTACCAGCTGGATCTTTTTTCCCAGGTGTTCCGTCAGATATTTCCAGCCTTCCCAGTCATCCTCCCAGAGACCGTCCTCAATGGAAACAATGGGAAATTTTTCCACCAGTTTTTCATAATACTCTGTCATCTCACCAGCATCCCGGTAGATCTTTTCTCCTTTCATGCGGCTCTCCCCAGGGAAAAAGTACACGCCCTTTTCCTCATCATAAAGCTCGCTGGAGGCTGCATCAATGGCAATGGTGATCTCTTCTCCTGGTTTATATCCTGCTTTTTCTATGGCGTGAACAATCAGGGTAAGCACTTCCTCCGAATCTGAAAGATCCGGAGCAAAGCCGCCTTCATCTCCAACCGCTGTGGAGAGTCCTTTTTCCCGGAGAAGAAGCTTTAAGTGCTGGTAGACTTCCGCACACATGCGGATACCCTTTTCCAGGCAGTCAGCTCCGGTTGGCATGATCATAAACTCCTGAAGATCTACCGTATTGTCCGCATGCTTTCCCCCGTTTAAAATATTCATCATCGGTACCGGAAGCTGCATGGTATGGCAGCCGCCCAGATACTGATAAAGAGGAAGCCGAAGGGCCCCGGCTGCTGCACGGGCTGCTGCCAGAGATACTGCCAGTGTGGCATTGGCTCCTGCACTGCTTTTGTTCTCCGTTCCGTCGGTTTCGATCAGAAGATGGTCGATCCATGCCTGGTTCAGAGCATTCTCTCCGATAATGGCATCTGCCAGACGTGTATTGATATTTTCCACTGCTTTTTTCACACTCTGTCCCAGATATTCCTCCCGGTTTTCGTCCCGCAGCTCCACAGCCTCAAATTTACCTGTGGATGCTCCGGACGGCACCATGGCTCTTCCTGTGTATCCGTTAATCCCCACGATTCCTTCACCTACCGTCACTTCCGCTTCCACTGTAGGATTCCCCCTGGAATCAAGGACCTGTCTTGCATGAACTTTTCGAACAGGCAGATAACGTAGCATAAGTTTTTCCCTCCTTGAAAATAATAATACTGTTTATGATCTCCTGCACTTTGTGATTTTCTTCTTATGTTCATGAGGGTAGCTTGTCCGAAAAGGGTTGGGTCTATACCTTTTATCCGGCCTTGATATTGTCTGATTTTTCAGTTCTTTTATTTTTATTATTTTTCTTTTTATGCTTATCTTTGTTTTTTTTTAAATTTAGTATTGACATTTTCTATTTTATCTGTTATAGTTTAACCATCAAATAAAACAAACGGAAAACAAAAAACTAAATCAAAAAGGAGCGTGAACCCACCGAAAACATAACTTACTTCCCATAATCTAAGAAAGAGAGGTACAGTCCACCAGAAGATTTAAAGATTTTCCATCATAATTAAAACAAGGAGGTACGGACCACCGAGAACGTAAATTTTAATTCCGTATAAGTTTTAAATCTAAGAAATGAGAGGTATATTCCATTGGATAATGAAAATTAAAAGAGTCATCGGCAGAAGAAATCAATCGCTGATGGCTCTTATTTTTTGCTTATTTTTATCCCTTTCTTACAAACATAGTCTTATGATCTTCTGCTTTCATATCTTCTTCTCTGTGTTCATAAACATATTAATAACTCCACTTTCTCTGAGGTTCCCATGAAACAAAAACACATCTACCGTCTTATTTTTTTCTTTGTCATGGCTTTTGCTCTTGGCAGTCTTGTAGGAAAGATCTATTCTCATTTTACTTCCGACCCACGATCCGATCCGAATTCTGCCGAAAACAGCCAGACCTCTTCTGCTTCTATGACATTCCAAAATGAAAACTGGGGGCTCGGTTTTCAGGAAGAAGGCAAACGGCCCACAGGAAATGCTTCTATGGAAGAATTAAAAAAATACAATGCCTGGTATGCAGCCGATAGCGATGAGAAAAAAATCTATCTTACCTTTGACGCAGGCTATGACAATGGAAATATGCCTGCCATTCTGAATGCCTTACATAAGCATCAGGTACATGCCACATTTTTTGTTGTGGGAACACTGATCCGTGAAAAACCGGAACTGATCCGTGAGATCGTAGATGCAGGCCATATCATAGGCAACCACACCATGACACACCCGGATATGTCCGGTATCTCCACAAAGGACGCCTTTCAGAAGCAGCTTACGGATGTGGAGGTTCTTTATAAGGAAGCCACTGGGAAAGAAATGACAAAATTTTACCGGCCACCCCAGGGCATCTACAGCACGGAAAATTTAGAGATGGCAAAAGAGCTTGGATATCACACTTTTTTCTGGAGTCTGGCTTATGTGGACTGGTATCAAGATAAGCAGCCTTCGAAAGAAGAAGCTTTTGAAAAGCTTCTGGGACGGATCCATCCGGGTGCCATCGTGCTACTGCACAGCACCTCTTCCACCAATGCTTCTATTCTGGATGAACTGCTGACAAAATGGGAAGAGATGGGATATACCTTCGGAACATTAGAAGAACTTGTGGCATCGGGATCCGCCTGAAAAAAATCGCACATGATCCATGCATCCTCAGTGCCATCGGCACGGATCTTCCCACTTTTGAATTCTCCAGATAAGCACATAAAAAATCTGCCCCGGGACTATGTTCTCATATGTTCCGGAGCAGATTTTTCTGTGCTATTGATTTTAGAAGGTGTTCTTCTTATTTAATTGTCTTATTTACTGGACAGCCTTGAATGCCTCATCAAGATCCTGGATGATATCATCGATATTCTCAGTTCCGATGGAAAGACGGATCGTGTTTGGCTTGATTCCCTGATCAAGAAGTTCTTCCTCTGTGCACTGGCTATGTGTTGTAGTAGCCGGATGGATAACAAGGGATTTCACATCTGCAACGTTTGCAAGAAGTGAGAACAGTTCAAGGTTATCAATGAAATCCTTTGCCTTCTGTGCATCTCCCTTGATCTCGAATGTAAAGATGGAACCGCCGCCGTTAGGGAAATATTTCTTATAAAGCTCCTGCTGGCTTGGATCTGTGGATACAGACGGATGATGAACCTTCTCTACCTGCGGATGATCATTCAGATACTGTACAACCTTCAGTGCGTTCTCAACATGACGCTCTACACGGAGAGACAGTGTCTCAAGTCCCTGAAGGAAGATAAAGGAGCTCACCGGAGAAATTGTTGCTCCTGTGTCACGAAGAAGGATCGCACGGATCTTTGTAACAAATGCAGCCGGTCCGCATGCTTTTGTGAAGCTTACGCCATGATAGCTTGGGTTTGGCTCTGTAAGAGATGCAAATTTGCCGGATGCCTCCCAGTCGAACTTACCACTCTCTACGATCACACCACCGATAGTAGTTCCGTGGCCACCGATGAATTTTGTTGCGGAATGAACAACGATATCTGCGCCATACTCAATTGGTCTTACGAGGTATGGTGTTGCAAATGTATTATCTACAACAAGCGGAATTTTATGTTTGTGAGCGATTTTTGCAAGAGCCTCAATATCTACAACATCAGAATTTGGGTTTCCAAGAGTCTCAATATAAACAGCTTTTGTGTTCTCCTGGATCGCATTCTCCACTTCCTCGAGATTAAATACATCAACAAATGTTGTTGTGATTCCGTATGCCGGAAGCGTATGCTCCAGAAGGTTTGTTGTACCGCCGTAAATATTTTTGGCTGCTACAATGTGATCTCCCTGCTGTGCAAGATTCTCGATCGTGTATGTGATAGCTGCTGCACCGGATGCTACTGCAAGTGCTGCGGAACCACCCTCAAGTGCTGCGATCCTCTTCTCAAATACGTCCTCTGTCGGGTTTGTAAGACGTCCGTAAATGTTACCGGCATCTGCAAGTCCGAAACGTGCTGCTGCATGATCGCAGTTGCGGAATACATAGGAAGATGTCTGGTAGATTGGTACTGCTCTTGCATCTGTAACCGGATCCGGCTGTTCCTGTCCTACGTGAAGCTGTAATGTCTCAAATTTGAATTTTCTCTGATCTCTTGTAATTTTGCTCATGTGTTTGTCCTCTTTTCTTTTATTCTTATATTCGGTAAAATAGTAATTGCTTATCTTATGATCATCTGCTTATCAGCGACAACAACACATTCGCTTTTCTTCGATAAACACCCTTGTTGACTTCTGTAAAACCTTCATGATTTCCTCCTGATCATCACGTTGCTCACCTTGTTTTGTGTGCTCCGTTTTTTGATGATGCAATCATATCACCCTTTTCCTAGTATGTCAATGGGGTTTATCTATTTAGGCTCTCACCTTTATTTATGACTGGCTATAGATTTTATTTATAACCCCACCACCTACAACCTCATCTCCGTCATACATCACTACAGCCTGGCCTTTTGTGATGGCTCTCTGCGGTTCATCAAATTTCACATGAAGGATGCCATCCGGTGTCTGCCATGCAGTGGCAGGCTGCTCTTTGTGACGGTAACGGATCTTGGCAGTCACTCTTTTCGGCTCAGTTAAGCTGTCCACAGAGATCAGATTTACATTGTCTGCCTCCAGTTCACTGCTGAAAAGATCTTCGTTGTCCCCGAGAACTACCGTATTGGTCTTCGGAGAGATCTCACAGACATAAAGACGGCTGGCCGCCGGAATGCCAAGGCCGCGGCGCTGGCCGATCGTGTAATGGATGATTCCCTTATGGCGTCCGATATAGTTTCCCTCTTTATCTACAAAATCACCCTCCGGTGTTTTTTTGCCTGTGTACTTCTCAATAAATTTCGCATAGTCGCCGTCCGGTACAAAGCAGATATCCTGACTGTCATGCTTTCTGGCATTGATAAAGCCATGTTTTTCGGCAATGACACGAACCTGGTCCTTCCGGAGACCTCCAAGCGGAAGCTTTACATGTGCCAGCTGTTCCTGGGTCAGCATATAGAGAACGTATGACTGATCCTTTGTATCGTCCACTGCTTTTTTCAGAAGATAGCGGTCCCGTTTCTCATCGTACTCCACTCTTGCATAATGTCCAGTTACAATATAATCGTAGCCAATCTCCTGCATGCGGTGAAACATTTTATCAAATTTCAGATATCGGTTACAGTCGATACATGGATTAGGGGTGCAGCCGTTTTCGTAGGCATCTACAAACCTGTCCATAACCTCTGTATGGAAATCTGCGGTAAAATTAAACACGTAGTAAGGCATATCCATCTGATAGGCTACGCTTCTGGCATCCTCAACATCGTCCAGGGAACAGCAGGTCTTTTCCCTGTGGACACCGATATCTTCGTTGTTGTAAAGTTTCATGGTAGCGCCGATGCACTCGTCACCGGATTCCTTTGTCAAAAGAGCTGCCACGGAGCTGTCTACACCGCCGCTCATTGCTATGATCGCTTTTTTCATTTATATCTTAACCTTTCCTGATGATTGATGATTTCTCAGCTTTGCAGCCTGTATTCTCTTACGGTTACTGCAATTTCGCATTTATTATAATATGGCAGTTATTCTTTGTCCACGATTTTTCACCCGGAACCTTTGCTTTGCTTCTTTCCTGCAGGCTCTCTTTGGTATATAATAGAAAATATTTTTCAGAAAAGGATGTGACTATATGAAACTTTCCCTGTTTTCCACACTGCGGGGTTACCGTAAAGAATATCTTCCCAAAGATATTTTCTCCGGCATCATCATAGCAGCTGTTTCCATCCCTATTTCCATGGGATATGCCCAGATTTCCGGGATCCCGGCGGTATACGGACTGTACGGTTCTGTTCTGCCAATCCTTTTGTTTGCTCTATTTTCCACTTCAAGACAGTTTATCTTCGGAGTTGATGCGGCACCTGCTGCCATTGTAGGTGGTGCACTGTCTACTCTTGGCATTGCTGCAGAGTCAGAAGCTGCCATGGATTATGTTCCTGCCATCGCACTTTTTGCAGGTCTGTGGCTGTTTATCTTCTTTCTGCTCCACGCTGATAAGATCGTGGACTTTATCTCCACACCTGTTATGGGCGGTTTTATCAGCGGTATCGCAGTTACCATCATCCTGATGCAGATCCCGAAACTTATGGGAAGTCCTGCAGGATCCGGAGAGCTCCTGGAACTGGCAGAGCATATCTTCGCTGCCGCCAAAAATATCAGCTGGCTTTCCCTCTTCATGGGGCTTGGTGCTCTGGTGCTGATCCGCACATTTAAAAAGCTGGCGCCGAAATTCCCCATGGCTATCGTTATTATGGCTCTGGGTGTTCTTTCCACCGTTGTTTTTCATGTGGACGAAAAAGGCGTAGTCCTCCTGCAGTCTGTAGAACGTGGGATTCCCTCCCTGGTGATCCCGGATTTCGGAAATGTTGATCTGACCCAGGCGGCAGGCCGCGGTCTTATGGTTGCTGTTGTCATTATGGCAGAAACTCTTCTTGCAGAGAATACCTTTGCGTTCCGCAATGATTATAAGCTGAACGACCGTCAGGAAATCCTGGCCTGTGCCGCCGGAAATATTGCTGCCGCCGCAGTAGGCTGCTGCCCGGTAAACGGCAGTATCTCCCGCACCTCCCTCAATGAACAGTACGGTGGAAAATCTCAGGCGGTTTCCATCACTGCCGGGATCACCATGGCTCTGATCCTTCTTTTCGGCACCGGTTTTATCGGATATCTTCCGGTTCCTGTACTGACGGCCATTGTGATCTCTGCTCTGATGGATGTGGTGGAAACCCATCTGGCTGTACGTCTTTTCAAAGTAAGCCGTACAGAATTCTACATCTTCATGGCTGCCGGTTTCAGTGTGCTCTGTCTTGGAACCATTTATGGGGTTATCATTGGTATCCTGCTCTCTTTCGTAGCTGTGATCCTGAAGGCCACCAACCCGCCGCGCTCCTTCCGTGGTATGATCCCTGGAAGAGATGCTTATTTTGATCTGTCCAAAAACCGTTTCGCCTACCCTATTAAGGGCGTTGTGATCTACCGTTTCAGTGAAAACCTGTTTTTTGCAAATATAAAGATTTTTCAGGAAGATATTGAGAACAGCATCCGAAAAGATACCAGGGTAGTGATCGTAGATGCCAGTGCTATCAACAGCATTGATGTCACAGCAGCAGACCGTCTGGATGCTATCTCCGCAAGCCTGAAAAAACGTGGGATTCGTTTTTACCTCACAGAGCATTCCACCCAGATCAATGATCAGCTGCGTCAATTCGGCATCGGTCATATGATCAAGGACGGTATGGTCCGCCGTACCATTCTTGCTGCTCTGCATGACGCAGGGATCGAAGCCCCTTATGAACTGGATGTTCCAAAGGAAGACGAGACAAAGCTTCTGTGCCGCAGTATCGCTTTTCTTCCGGCAGAGGAAGAAAATACCCTGGAAGAGTTCGCCTGGGCTTTTGGTGATGATGCAGTAAAAGAGATCGAAGAATCTGTCCATCACATTATTGAACAGCTGCATCAGATCCCGGATATCCAACGTCTCTCCGAAGAAGGTCTGGAAGAGCTTCTGGATAACTGGCATGGGCTGGGTGTTCTGGATGAGGATGAACTGCTTCGAAGAATTGAATTACATATGGATGAGCTGCCTGAGGAATTAACTTCCGACCGGAAACTGATCCTTCAGCTTCTGGAAAAGCGCCGTGGCAAGCTGAAAGAAAAAATCCTTGCCGAGCATCCGGAAGTCCTGGAACGACTGGAACAGCGCCGGAAAAAGCTGGAGGAACGGCTGGAAAAGCAGAATCCGGAAGCTGTTCAGAAATGGAAGCACTGGAAGGAGGAGCATCTCAAAAACTGATTTCTGCATACATCCCCTTTCCAGGTTCATGATCAGATTGCAGGGTTTCCTGCATATTTCTCACAGATATTGATAAAATCCTGCATCACGGCAGAAGGCCTGCGATCCTTTTTCCAGGCAAGAAGGATCCTGGTCTTCAGCTTCTCTTCTTCAATGATCCGGATCGGAAGATCTGTACAGAGATCTTCCATGGATCTTGGAAAAACGGCGGTTGCAAGACCTTCCTGCACCCAGAGCATGGCGTCTCTGGGATCATCGCAGACACAGAAAATATCCGGCTGGAGATTTTTTTCTCCAAAAGCTTTCATCAGAAATTCTTCGTACCGCCGGTAAATAATGAGAGGGCATCCGGTCAGCTCTTTAAGGCTGATGCCCTCTTTTTTTGTCTCATTTTCCGGGATCTCCGGAGGAAGGACCGCGATCATGGGTTCCTCATCCAGTTCCAGATAATTTAAACCTTCCAGCTTGATAGGTGTACGCACTACCGAAACATCAATGATCCCATCCATCAGATAATTCAGAAGTGTAAAGGTGATCGCATCCCTTACCTCAAAGTTTACATCACAATTTTCCCTGGAAAATCTGGAAATATAAGGCATAATGGTGGTCACTGTGGTTGGCGTGATCCCGATACGTAAAACCTGTTTTTTCCCTGCTTTGGATACTTCCAGTTCTGTGGAACGAACGTAGCTCAAAATGTTCTCTGTCCTGTCATAAAGAAGCTTTCCGGCTTCTGTCAGTGTCACGCCTGCCCTGGTCCGCTCAAAAAGCTTCACCTTCAGCTCTGCTTCCAGCTGCTTGATCTGATAGCTCAGCGGCGGCTGGGACATGTTCAGTCTCCTTGCGGCTTCATTGATGCTTCCTGTTGCTGCGATCTCATGAAAATATTCCAGCTGTCTGATTTCCATATATAAATCCTTCTTTCTTTATCTGGTATATAACACAGGCAAAACCCATCTACTGCTTATTGCTTTTCGCTGTCCCACAGAGTACTTTCTTAATTCGGTTAAGAAATACTATATCTGCAATACTTTGTAAATACTATGAATATCTTTCCCACGCAATTATCCGAAAAACCATACTTCTATCATCCCACAGATTTCCGTCCCAGGCAATAGCAAAATTATATTATCATACATTAAAAACAATATTATACGTATTATCTCCATAGGAGTATAATAACAGAGGTTTATTATAGAAAAATAAGGAAACGGAGGAAGAAAAAGAAATGCGAACACTTGCAAAATATCTTCAAAACTACAAAAAAGAAAGCGTTCTGGCTCCTTTTTTCAAGTTTCTGGAAGTTGTATTTGATCTGCTGGTGCCTGTCGTCATCGCCCAGATCATCGATGTGGGAATTGCAAATAATGACCACGGCTATATCGTTCAGAAGTTTTTTATCCTGATACTGATGGCTGCTGCAGGACTTGCAGTCAGCATTACTGCACAGTTTTTTGCTGCAAAAGCCAGCGTAGGCTTTGCCACAGAAGTGCGTCAGGCTGTATTTGACCATATCCAGAAGCTTTCCTATACGGAGCTGGACACCCTTGGCACTGACACGCTGATCACCCGTCTTACAGACGATGTCAATCAGGTACAGAACGGAGTAAACATGGGACTCCGTCTTCTTCTTCGAAGCCCGTTTATTGTTCTAGGCTCTATGGTAATGGCTTTTACCATCAATGTGCGCTGTGCACTGATCTTCGCTGTTGCCATTCCGATACTGTTCCTGGTTGTCTTTGTGATCATGTTTTTAAGTATCCCGCTTTTCAAAAAAGTACAGGGACGTCTGGATTCCGTCACCCGTCTTACCAGAGAAAACCTGACCGGTGTCCGTGTGATCCGTGCATTTTGCCGTGAAGCTGATGCCGTTGCGGAGTTTGACGAAAGCAATCTTGCACTTACCAGACTGAACGAATTTGTCGGAAAAATCTCTGCACTTTTAAATCCTGCAACTTATGTACTGATCAATATCGCAACAGTAATCCTGATCCAGACTGCAGGTGTACAGGTAAACCTCGGAAACATGCAGCAGGGTGAAATAGTTGCTCTTTACAACTATATGGCACAGATGATCGTAGAACTGATCAAGCTTGCGTCCCTGATCATCACCCTGAACAAATCCATGGCCTGTGCGGATCGTGTTGCCGGAATCCTGAAGGTCGATTCCACCATGACTTACCCGGACAAAGCTTCCTTACCGACTGCGGAAAACAGTGACTATGCAGTTGCCTTTGACCATGTGAGTTTCTCCTATGCAGGAACCGGCGCACCTAGCCTTTCTGATATCACTTTTTCCGCAAAAAAAGGCTCTACGATCGGAATCATCGGCGGTACCGGAAGCGGTAAATCCACTCTTGTGGATCTGATCGCCCGTTTCTACGACGCAACCTCCGGAGTCATTACCCTCGACGGTCAGAATGTACAGACCTATTCCAGGCAGGAACTCAGGGAAAAAATCGGCGTAGTTCCTCAAAAAGCAGCACTTTTCCAGGGAACCATCCGCGATAACTTAAGCTGGGGACGGGAAGATGCCACGGACGAAGAAATGTGGGAAGCACTTACCACCGCTCAGGCTCGTGAGATCGTAGAGAAAAAGGACGGTCAGCTGGATTTCCGTCTGGAACAGAACGGCCGGAATCTTTCCGGTGGCCAGCGTCAGAGACTTACCATTGCCCGCGCCCTTGTGAAAAAGCCAGAGATTCTGATCCTGGATGACAGTGCCAGTGCTCTTGACTTTGCCACAGATGCGGCACTTCGGAAATCCCTTCACCAGCTTGGTGGAAACACCACCACCTTCCTGGTATCCCAGAGAGCAGCCAGCATCCGCCAAGCCGATCTGATCCTGGTACTGGACGATGGTCAGCTTGCCGGAAAAGGAACCCATCAGGAACTGATCTCTACCTGTGAAACCTACCGTGAGATCTTTTTCTCACAGTTCCCAGAAGAGCGTACCAAATATGAAAAAGCGACTGGAAAGGAGGTCCTGGCATGAGTAAAACAGATACAACCGCCAAAAGCAAAAACAGCATGGCAACCTTTTTCAAGGTACTACGTTTCATTGGAAAATACCGTTTTCTTCTCGTATTAAGTGTGATCCTGGCAGCAGTCACTGTAATTTTGCAGCTGTATGTTCCCGTACTTTTTGGTTATGCCATTGATGAGGTCGTTGCTGCCCACGAAGTTGATTTTACAAGAATGGGATTCTATCTTTCCCGTATTCTTGTCATGATCGTATTTTCCGGCATTGCCACCTGGATCATGAGTGTCATCAACAACCGTATGACCTACCGCACAGTACAGGATATCCGTGCAAGATCCATCCGCCATATCCAGAAGCTTCCTCTGTCCTACCTGGACGGACACAGCACCGGTGATATCATCAGCCGTGTCATCGCAGATACGGATATTCTTTCCGATGGTATGCTCCTTGGATTTACACAGCTGTTTTCCGGTGTCATCACCATCATCGGAACCCTGCTCTTCATGTTCTCCAAAAATGTGTGGATCACTCTGATGATCATTGTCCTGACACCTGTAAGCTTTTTTGTGGCGAAATTCATCTCCTCCCATTCCTTCCAGATGTTCCGTGCGCAGAGTGATGCCCGTGGACGTCAGACTGCACTGATCGAGGAAATGATCGGAAATCAAAAAGTGGTTCAGGCCTTTGGTTACGAAAATCGTTCTTCCGAACGTTTTGCTGCGATCAATGAAGAACTCCGTGATGCCAGCCAGAAGGCTGTTTTTTACAGCAGCCTCACCAACCCGTCCACACGATGTGTCAACAACATCATTTACGCAGGTGTAGCTCTTGCAGGTGCCTTTCTGATCCCGGGCGGTCATCTGACTGTCGGTGGACTTTCCGTACTGCTGGCTTATGCAAACCAGTATATGAAGCCCTTCAACGATATCAGCTCCGTGATCACAGAGCTTCAGAACGCTCTGGCCTGCGCTACCAGGATCTTTGATCTTCTGGAGGAAGAGCCGGAAAGCCCGGATCCGTCCGGAACTCTTGATGATGTAAAAGGTGCAGTGGATATCCGGAATGTTTCCTTCCGCTACGAAGAGGACAAACCTCTCATCGAAGGATTTAACCTTCACACAGAGCCCGGCCGACGGATTGCCATCGTAGGCCCTACCGGTTGTGGCAAGACAACTTTTATCAACCTGCTGATGCGGTTCTATGACGTGACCGGTGGAAGTATTTCCGTGGACGGAACCCCCATCACCGATGTTTCCAGACATGCCCTCCGCGGAAGCTATGGCATGGTTCTCCAGGATACCTGGATCAAGCATGGAACTGTCCGTGATAACATCTGCATCGGAAAGCCGGATGCATCCGATGAGGAAGTGATCCAGGCAGCTAAAATGTCCCACAGCTGGGAATTTATCCGCCGTCTTCCAAATGGCCTGGATACCATTCTTTATGAAGACAGCTTAAGCCAGGGACAAAAGCAGCTTCTCTGCATCACCCGTGTCATGCTGTGTCTGCCGCCAATGCTGATCCTTGACGAGGCAACCTCCAGTATTGATACCCGAACAGAAATGCTGATCCAGGAGGCATTTGACCGGATGATGCAGGGGCGAACAAGCTTTATCGTTGCACACCGTCTTTCTACCATCCGCAATGCAGATGAGATTCTTGTCATGAAAGACGGAAGCATCATCGAGCAGGGAAACCATGAAGAGCTTATGGCAAAAGGCGGATTCTATCAGAAGCTTTATAACAGCCAGTTTGTGAAGGTTTCTGAGTAATATAAGCTGATTTTAACCGAATCAGGCAACTGGCTAAATGCGGATCGCAAATATCCGCCTGACTTAAAATTCTCCGGAACACAGATTTTCTGTACCGGAGAATTTTTTTATACTGTATCAATGATGTCTATTTTTATAAAACTATATTCAGCTCTTTTTATATTTTGTCCGAAGAAGCCATTTCTGATCGATCACTTTCAGCTCTTCTCCAAAACGGATGTGAAGCCTTACAGAACCTGGAAGCTGCTCTACATGCTCAATATTTCCGGTTCCGAATTTCGGATGACTGACATCCTCTCCGATCTCATAGCGTACAATACTGTTCTGAGTACTCCTGTGCTGCTGCTCTCTTCTGTAAGTATCCCGCACCGTTACAGTACGGTCATGGATCGGGCTTCGGAGTTTTTTCTCATAGTTGTGTTTCATTAGAGCTTCCCCTGCCTTATAATATGGCGTTGGTGCCGCACCAGTCAGGGAACAGCAGTATTTCCAGGCACTTCCGTGGGTTCCGTGCTGCCACTGATACTCTGAGGGAATGTGAAAATTATATTGCATATAGTGGGCATATTCATGTTTGTAAAGATCCAGTCGGTCTTCTTTTTTCAGAGGATTTTTTACCGCATAGCCGATAAACAGCAGAGAAAAATGGAAATGCTCTTTTTCGTGGCAGCTACCTCTTGTATAAGATCCCAGCAGATCCGGCTCCATGCCAAAAGTTATAGGGATCTTTGCTCCGTTAAGATGAAATTTTTTATCGAATTCTGCATAGAGACTTCGGATCTGAGCTGTAAGTATTGGAATTTCTTTCTGCAGGGCCTGTGAAAGTGTCTGATCGATCATTGTATCTGCAACTCCTTATCGTCACCTTTTGCAAATTTATAAAATGAACAATCGCTACTATAGCATTTTTCGGAAAAAATGTAAACACCTGAAAAAAATTACTGATCCAGTTCTTTCCTCACATCCGGGAACATTTCCACACAACGTTTCAGGATTCCCTGCATGTAGGCAATGGCAATTCCGTAATTGGTGATAGGAATCTCCTGATCCAATGCACATTTCTGACGGTAACGCATTTCTCTCTCATTAAGCATACATCCGCCACAATGCACGATCAGACTGTACTTCGTCACATCCTCCGGGAAATCTCTTCCGGAGGAATACTCAAATTCCAACTCTTTCCCCGTATAATTACGGATCCAGCGTGGAAGCTTGACTGTTCCGATATCATCACACTGCCTGTGGTGGGTACATCCCTCTGAGATCAGGATCTTGTCACCGTCTTTCAGCCGGTCCAGTGCTGCTGCCCCAGCTGCCGCTGTCTTTAGATTTCCTTTAAATCTAGCAAACAGAATAGAGAATGAAGTAAGCCAGATGTCTTCTGGAGTTTCTTCACTGACTCTGGCAAAGACCTGGCTGTCTGTGATCACAAGCTTTGGTTTTTTCCCCAGAGTTTCCAGTGTATTGGAAAGCTCATCCTCTTTGATCACGATGGCTGCTGCTCCGGCTTCCAGCACATCACGGATCGTCTGCTGCTGCGGAAGGATCAGACGCCCTTTTGGTGCAGCTTTATCTATGGGAACTACAAGAATCGCAAAATCTGATGGTTCAAGGAGATCCCCTACCAGACGCAATTTCAGTTCATCCGTTACTGCCAGCGAAGCGATCTTTTCTTTCAATTCGTAGATATTCTGACCGGTGGCGGCGCTGGCATAAATAGATTGCTCTGTGTTCTGGTTTTCATGATCCTGTTTCTGGCTGACACTACTCTCTTTGACCGCACCCGCATGGGTATTCCGGTTTAAGTTATTATCTGAAGAAAGCCGGTTCCCATCTTTTGTTTTCAGCAGATCTGCCTTGTTATAAACAACCAGATATGGAATCTCCTTCTCTTTAAAAATATGGATCAATTCTTCATCCACACTGGTTTTTCCCTCAGTGGCATCTACTACAAGAACTGCTACATCCACTCTGTTCAACACCTGTTTCGCCTTGCGGACGCGAAGTTCTCCAAGATGTCCTTCATCATCAATACCTGGTGTATCTATGATCACCACCGGGCCCATAGGAAGTAGTTCCATGGCCTTACTTACCGGATCTGTAGTAGTTCCCTTTACATCGGATACCACAGCCAGCTCCTGGCCTGTCACCTTATTTACGATACTGGATTTTCCTGCATTTCTTCTGCCAAAAAAACCGATATGTACACGGTCTGCTGACGGTGTTTCATTCATTCCCATAATTTATCCTCTTTTCTTTCAGCATCAGACAGGTCCTCATCCATTCCTGTTCCTATCAACCTGCTTCTTTTTGATTTTTCAAAAGCCGGACATTCCTTCCACTCTTATATCATAGTGTAGTATCTCTTTCAGCTTTTCTTTTATCCAACTGTGTGGGACGTGTCATATTGAAATCATAAAGTCGATCCAGCTTTTTGATCTGATCCTGGATGATCTCATCATCATTAGGAAGATATAGCTCTCCTGTATGCATTTTTTCTCATTGAGCGCATGTCAACACCTCCTTTTTTGCGTTTTTACAAAAATGATATTTTTTATGTTATCATATCCTATATTCACCTACAAGCATGAATTTTCTGAATAATCCGAGGCTTTTTCGTGAATCTGTTATATTTATATATAATCTGCAGATTTATCTTCTGTCAACAGATTTCTGTATTTTTGCTATTCACAAAATCTTCCACTCTGTCGGATCACTTTATTTTTCTGCTCCGTTTCCAATTCTTCATCGGTAAAGATCAACTGGTACTCACTGACATCATTATATTTTATGAGATTTTTTTGCCAAACTTGGTATGGTCCGCCAGAAGATAGCCTTCCTCTGCATTGGCATACACGCAGCGTTTCACAGCTGCTTCGATCTCTCTAGTGGCCGATGCTCCAAAAGAGGCATCTACTGCACTGGCTCCAAAAAAGCTTTGTCATAATGAAATCTGGATACATATTCTGCAGTTGAATGATCCAGTGGTCCGACGTACTCTTCCTAGTAGATCCCAGACGCCATATGAAGCTGTATTTTAGGATTTTTGTAAAGTTCTTCCATCACCGGAAATGAATTGGTCACAACCGTAAGATTCATATCGGGCAAAAAACGTAGCATGAGAAGAAGTGTTGTGCTGGTATCCAAAAAGAGAACTTCACCTTCTTTAATATAAGACGCAACTTTTCTTGCAATGTCCAGTTTATTCTGGTAAAGTTTCTCCTGACGTAAGGAAAAACTTAAGCCCACCGGATACATTTTTTTTAGGCTTGCACCACCATATTTTCTTTATTATATCATGAACAAAACATAAACAAACATTTTTATTTTGTTATTTATGTGCTATTTTTATATGCAGAAACACCGATACTCATCTTTTGCAGAAAGGATCTCGAATATGAAACCATTATCTTCATTTAAGCCACAGGCTGTTTTCAGCGATATTGACGGCACTTTACTAACCTCAGAACATGTGGTATCTCCGCTGACTAGTTCCGCCATTCATACTTTGACAGATCAGGGCGTTCTGTTTACTATTTCTTCAGCACGAAGCCCTTCCGGCATCCGTCCTATTATTAAAAAAAATGATTTCCATTGTTGTACCATTGCATTCAGTGGTGCACTAATCCTGGATGAAGATCAAAATATCCTTTACGAAAAAGGAATAAGCATTTCCGACGCTTCCAAAATCATTGATGTGATCGAAAAAAAATGTCCTCACGTGACCTGGAATGTTTTTACCTCAGAAGACTGGATCGTAAAAGACCGGACAGACCCTCATGTGATCCATGAAGAAACGGTTGTGGAAACTACCTCTATAGAGGGATCCCTTCAGTCTCTCTCAGATACGCTTATGGTAGATAAAATCCTGTGTATGTGCGATTCTGAATATATGTCACCGTCAGAAACACTTCTTCGCAAATATTTTCCGGAATTATCTATTGCAAGATCTTCCGATTCTCTTCTGGAGATCATGGCTGGCGGCATAAACAAAGCGGAAGCTGTAAAATATCTTTGTGATCTTCGAAAAATCCCTCTTACCAGTACTATTGCATTCGGAGATAATTATAATGATCTGGAAATGCTGGAGGCAGTAGGATGTGGAGTTTTGATGGGAAATGCACCTTCTGAGCTGCAAAAACATTTCTCTTTTGTAACAAAGAGTAATGATCAGGACGGGATTTTTCAGGCCTTTAAAGAATTGGGAGTTCTGAATTAAAGAATATTTATAACAAATAGAAAGTCTCTTCCAGAAGATAATTTTTTATCTGTACCTGTGAAAGAGACTTTCTGTATTTCAGTAGATATTATTTATTTCAGTGCCGTTCCGGCTTTAAAAGCATCGCCGACTTTTTCGCCAAGACGGATATATGCATTGTTGAACGGATCAAAAGTGATCGGTGCTGCTTTTGCAACATCTACGTTTCCATTTTCATCCAGAACGCTCTCATCCACGCTGACATTTACGATCTCACCGATCAGCCGGCAGGTGTCTTTATCATAGCTTTTCAGCTTACATTCTATACAGATTGGAAGCTCTTTGATAATAGGTGCATCTACTTTTTCAGATTTTTCTGCTGTAAATCCGGCTTTTACAAATTTATCCGGCTCTTTGTTTCCGGAAACAATTCCTACATAGTCGCAGGCTGTCATATGCTCCACATCTGCCATACTTATTGTAAAAGCGCCTTTTTTCAGGATGTTTTCAGTTGTTTTATGATTTTCACTGACACAGATGGAAATTTCCTTATCATCGCTGATTCCTCCCCAGGCTGCATTCATAACATCCGGTTTTCCATCCTCACCATATGTAGCGATCATTAATACCGGCTGTGGATAAGTGTAAGGCTTTGCTCCGAAATCTTTTCTCATGATCTTTCACTCCTTTATTGTATTGCCGTTACTTTTTATAAATTGACGTACAAGCTGCAGACCTCCCAGCGGAACACAGAATTTATCTCTGTGCTGACTGCATTGCTGATACGTTTCTTCCAGATCAAACCACTGTACCTCTTCTACTTCTTCCTTTTGAAGTGTAAGATGATCGATCTCTACCGGGTGATCGTAGATATAAACAAAAGCGATTTCTTCATCCCGGAATATTTTTCCATGAAATTCTCTGGCAAAAGATATGGGGAATTTTCCTGCAAACTGCAGATCAGCTGATTCCGCATGGATTCCCAGTTCTTCTTTCAGTTCCCGTAATGCCGATTCCATTGGTTCATCTCCCGCCTGTATGTGACCTGCAGATGAAGTATCAAATTTTCCAGGAAAGGAGTCCTTGTTTCTGGATCTTTTCTGAAGAAGGATCTCTGTTTTTTCATTCCTCCGACGGATGATCCAGATATGAGCAGTACGATGAGGGATTCCTTCTGCGTGAGCAATACTCCGTTCTACGATCTTTCCAGTGGGATTTCCGTTTTCATCTATGATATCAAATAATTCCATTTTCTGCTTCTTTCTCATAAATTATTCTTTCTTAACCAAACCAATTTCATTCTAGCATGATTTCGAAATAGTTTCCAGTCTGTTATCAGAAAGCATTCTATAGGGGATTACTTAATTCGGTTAAATATTACGATATATATAACGGATATTTATACAAACATATAAAAAGTACCTGTAAACAATTCCTTGTTTACAGGCATAAAAAACTCCCCCTGTTGGACTCGAACCAACGACACTGCGGTTAACAGCCGCATGCTCTACCGACTGAGCTAAGGAGGATTACTTAAATATTTAATTAAGGTTTGTACCTTAAAAACTACATACATGCCTGTTGATCGTTAATCAAACTCTTTGAATCAATTCTTAACCTGCGTTTCTTGGTCAAGCCCTCACCCGATTAGTAACAGTCAGCTCCATGTGTTACCACACTTCCACCTCTGCCCTATCTACCTCGTCGTCTTCAAGGGGGTTTACTTCATAAGAATGGGATATCTCATCTTGAGGGGGGCTTCACGCTTAGATGCCTTCAGCGTTTATCCCTTCCGGACTTGGCTACCCGGCCATGGCTTTGGCAAGCCAACCGGTCCACCAGCGGTCCGTCCATCCCGGTCCTCTCGTACTAAGGACAGCTCCTCTCAGATATCCTACGCCCACGCCGGATAGGGACCGAACTGTCTCACGACGTTCTGAACCCAGCTCGCGTACCGCTTTAATGGGCGAACAGCCCAACCCTTGGGACCTACTACAGCCCCAGGATGCGATGAGCCGACATCGAGGTGCCAAACCACTCCGTCGATGTGAACTCTTGGGAGTGATAAGCCTGTTATCCCCAGGGTAGCTTTTATCCGTTGAGCGATGGCATTCCCACTTAATACCACCGGATCACTAAGCCCTACTTTCGTACCTGCTCCACCCGTCGGTGTCGCAGTCAAGCTCCCTTCTGCCTTTGCACTCTTCGAATGGTTTCCGTCCATTCTGAGGGAACCTTTGGGCGCCTCCGATACCCTTTCGGAGGCGACCGCCCCAGTCAAACTCCCCGCCTGGCATTGTCCCACCGCCGGATTACGGCGGCTGGTTAGAAGCCCAATATCACAAGGGTGGTATCCCAACAGCGGCTCCGCGGCAACTGACGTTACCGTTTCTCAGCCTCCCACCTATCCTGTACATGCAACACCGGACCCCAGTGCCAAACTGGAGTAAAGCTCCATGGGGTCTTTCCGTCCTGGCGCGGGTAGCCAGCATCTTCACTGGCACTTCAATTTCACCGGATGTATTGCCGAGACAGCGCTCAAATCATTACGCCTTTCGTGCGGGTCGGAACTTACCCGACAAGGAATTTCGCTACCTTAGGACCGTTATAGTTACGGCCGCCGTTTACTGGGGCTTAAATTCAAAGCTTCGACTTACGTCTAACCTCTCCTCTTAACCTTCCAGCACCGGGCAGGCGTCAGCCCATATACCTCACCTTTCGGTTTCGCATAGACCTGTGTTTTTGCTAAACAGTTGCTTGAGCCTATTCTCTGCGGCCTGCTCTCGCAGGCACCCCTTCTCCCTAAGTTACGGGGCCATTTTGCCGAGTTCCTTGGCAATACTTCTTCCGCCGGCCTTAGGATTCTCTCCTCATCCACCTGTGTCGGTTTACGGTACGGGTACAATATGAACGATAGCGGCTTTTCTTGACGCATGGCTCACGGGCTTCGTTACTAAAATTCACTCCACATCACGTCTTCCCATTGCATGGCGGATTTTCCTACCATACTGGTACCTCGCTTGTACCGGGCTTTCCATTCCCGGCTCCCGCTCTCCTTACGTGTCCCCACAGTTCTGTCATACTGCAGTACAGGAATATCAACCTGTTGTCCATCGGCTACGGCTCTCGCCCTCACCTTAGGTCCCGACTCACCCAGGGCAGATCAGCTTTACCCTGGAAACCTTGGATATTCGGCCTAGAGGATTCCCACCTCTATCTCGCTACTCATTCCGGCATTCTCTCTTCCATGCAGTCCACAGCTCCTTCCGGTACTGCTTCTTCCCGCATGCAATGCTCCTCTACCAATCTTTTCAGATTCCTTAGTTTCGGTGGCGCGTTTCAGCCCCGGACATTTTCGGCGCAGGACCTCTCGACCAGTGAGCTATTACGCACTCTTTGAATGTATGGCTGCTTCTGAGCCAACATCCTGGTTGTCTTCGAAATCCCACATCCTTTTCCACTTAACGCGCACTTTGGGACCTTAACTGTAGGTCTGGGCTCTTTCCCTTTTGACCGCCCAACTTATCTCGTGCAGTCTGACTCCCGGTGATATCTACACGGCATTCGGAGTTTGATATTCTTCGGTAGGCTTTGACGCCCCCTAGGAAATTCAGTGCTCTACCTCCGCAAGACTCACACCGAGGCTAGCCCTAAAGCTATTTCGAGGAGAACCAGCTATCTCCGGGTTCGATTGGAATTTCTCCCCTATCCACACCTCATCCCCACCCTTTTCAACGGATGTGGGTTCGGTCCTCCACTACCTCTTACGGCAGCTTCAACCTGGACATGGATAGATCACCCGGTTTCGGGTCTACTCCTACTGACTCTGGCCCTATTAAGACTTGGTTTCCCTACGGCTCCACACCTGAAGTGCTTAACCTTGCCAGTAAGCGTAACTCGCCGGACCGTTCTACAAAAAGTACGCGGTCGTACACATAAAGTACTTCCACAGCTTGTAGACACAGGGTTTCAGGTTCTCTTTCACTCCCCTCCCGGGGTCCTTTTCACCTTTCCTTCACAGTACTATGCGCTATCGGTCACTAAGTAGTATTTAGCCTTAGGGGGTGGTCCCCCTTACTTCCCACAAGGTTCCTCGTGTCTCGTGGTACTCCGGATCCTGCTCAGTCAGCTCTGCTTTCACGTACGGGGCTTTCACC
>NZ_NANC01000007.1:75000-320773 GCF_008679485.1 Blautia sp. LMAG:89
CACCCATACCCTTAGCGATCTGCATCAGTACATTGGTAGATTCCCTCACCTGAGAAACACTTCCCGGTGCAGAAGAAATATCTTCATGAAACATCGTCTGGATAGAATCCACAACAGCTACATCTGGTTTCGTCCGCTCAATGATCTCCCGGATATTTTCAAGATTCGTCTCACAGAGCAGTTTCAATTTATCATTAAACGTTCCAAGCCGATCTGCCCGGAGCTTGATCTGTCTGAGAGACTCCTCACCAGAAATATACAAAACAGAAATCCCCTGTGAAGATAAATTTCTGCACACCTGCAACAACAATGTAGACTTGCCAATACCTGGATCTCCACCTACCAAAACAAGGGAGCCGGGGACGATTCCGCCTCCCAGCACCCTGTCAAGTTCACCGATTCCGCAGCTCTGACGTTCATCTGAAGAAAGACTGATATCTTTCAGAACTACAGGCTCCGTTTTCTTTTGTGTAGTTTTAATACTCCCTGAGGAAGATTTTTTGGAAGAAACCGTTTCCTCCACAAAAGTATTCCATGCCTTGCATGCCGGGCACTGCCCCATCCACTTGGCTGATTCATACCCGCATTCCTGACAGAAATAAACCGTTTTTTTATTTTTTAGCATTTTACAATTTTAACTTCTGCTTTGGTGTTCGCATCCAGTTCAACACTGAAAGAAAGCTTGCCGCCCAGGTTTGTGGTCATTGTACCTGTACTTACATCATCAATAAATACCTGATACTCTGTCTCAGCTTCCAGTTCAACAGTAATCTGAGAATCCTCAAAGCCCTGAACCTCAAAACTCATTGCTGTTCCATCCTGCTGAAGATGGAACACACTGGTTCCCGGAACAGACTCATATACGAACATTCCATTACGCTCAAGTTTGGTGATCTCCTTATATGTTTTTACTTTATACATATCTCCCTGATACTGATAATCCGACAATTTGGATTTCTGATTTAATTCATAATCTCCAAAACTGATAGTCCCATTATCTTCTGTGCGGATCAATTCCTGTACCACTGCCATGATCTTATGTCCTCCTGAAATCTTTCGTTGTATAGTTTTAATTTTGTTAATTATAACTTATTTCTGTTTTTTTGGCTATAGAAAGTAATAAAATTCTTACGCTTTCTCCGCATCTTTTACTTCAAAGTAGATTTTCTTGTCTTTGACCTTCACCTGTACGGTATCACCGGCTTTGATCCGACCTTCAAGGATTTCTGTTGCCATCTCATCCTCAATCTTTGTCTGGATTGCACGACGCAGCGGTCTTGCACCGTATTTACTGTCAAAGCCTGCATCTGCGATAAGATCTTTAGCTGCTCCGGTAACTTTCAGTATGATATCCAGCTGTTCCTGACAGCGTTTTTCCAGGTTTTTCAAAAGAATAGTAACGATCTTCCTGATATTTTCTTTATTCAGAGAATGGAATACCATGATCTCATCGATCCGGTTCAGAAATTCCGGTTTAAACATCCGCCGCACTTCTTCCATCACTCCGGACTTCATACGTTCATAATCACGCTTTTCCGTATCTCCGGACATAAATCCAAGATGTTTCGGTTCCATGATCATCTGCGCACCTGCGTTGGAAGTCATGATAATGATCGTCTGCTTAAAATCCACTTTTCTGCCTTGAGCATCTGTAATATGACCATCATCAAGTACCTGCAGAAGAATATTAAACACATCCGGATGAGCCTTTTCAATCTCGTCAAAAAGAATGACACTGTATGGATTTCTGCGCACTTTTTCGCTGAGCTGTCCACCTTCTTCATAGCCTACATATCCGGGCGGCGATCCGATCATTTTAGAAACACTATGTTTTTCCATATATTCGGACATATCTACACGGATCATTGCCTGCTCACTTCCAAATACAGCTTCCGCCAGCGCTTTGGAAAGCTCCGTTTTTCCCACTCCGGTAGGTCCCAGGAATAAGAAAGAACCTATAGGCCTTGCGGGATCCTTTAATCCTACTCTTCCCCTTTTTACCGCACGGGCAACTGCAGAAACTGCCTCATCCTGTCCGATCACACGTTTTTTCAGAACCTTTTCCAAATTTGCAAGCCTACGGGATTCCCCCTCTGTCAGACGCTGTACAGGTATTTTTGTCCAGTCAGACACAATACCGGCAACTGCCTCTTCATCAACTGTAAATGGATTTTTCCGATTTTTCCGCTCCGCCTTTCTTCGGATCTTTTCCAATTCTGCTTCCGCCTCATTTTGCTTTGCCTGTGCTGCTTTTGCACCTTCAAGATCTGCATTTATGACTGCCTGTTCTTTTTGTTTCAGAATATCGTGGATCTCTCTTTCCAGTGCTTCTGCTTTCGGAGACGGACGATATCCCGCCAGCTGTACTTTCGACGCTGCTTCATCAATAATGTCAATGGCTTTATCCGGAAGAAACCGGTCATTGATATAACGAACGGACATTTTTACAGCCGCCTCAAGGGCCTCATCCAGAATCTCTACACCATGATGTTTTTCATAATATGGGCGCAGCCCCTTCAGGATTTCAACAGCCTCCTCTTCTGTAGGCTCTTCCACGATGATAGGCTGAAAACGCCGTTCAAGCGCTGCATCCTTTTCAATGTATTTCCGATATTCTTCCAGTGTCGTTGCTCCGATCAGCTGGATCTCTCCACGGGAAAGAGACGGTTTCAGGATATTGGAAGCATCCAGTGCACCTTCCGCTCCACCTGCTCCGATGATCGTATGGATCTCATCAATAAAGAGCAATATTCCCTGCTGTTCGCTTACCTCATCGATCACATTTCGGATACGTTCTTCAAACTCACCGCGATATTTACTTCCTGCGACCATTCCGGAAAGATCCAGAACTACAACCCTCTTATCCTTCACAGTATCCGGTACCATTCCTGTGACGATCCGCTGTGCAAGTCCCTCTACAATAGCCGTTTTTCCTACTCCCGGCTCTCCAGTCAGGCAGGGATTGTTCTTTGTTCTTCTGCTCAGGATCTGGATCAGTCTGGCAATCTCTTTATCCCTTCCCACTACAGGATCCAGCTTACCTTCTTCTGCCATGGCCGTCAGATCTCGGCTATACTGATCCAGAGTTGGTGTTACACTGCTGTTTCTTCCCTTTGAAGCTTTTACAGCCTGGAATTCTTCCGCAATGGCATCGCTGTCCATTCCCATAGCTGTCAGCACTGCCGCATAAAGCTTCTGGATATTGGCACCCATTGTGTACAGCAGTCTGGTACCCACACAGTCTGTTTCTTTCAACATTGCCAGCAGAATATGTTCTGTCCCGACTTCCTCAAAACGCATGGATTCTGCTTCTGCATATGCACCCTCCAGAACTCTTCTGGTTCTCGGACTGAATCCCGGTCTCTGTGAAACAGCCGTATTTCCCGGAGGTGCGATCAGTTTATCGATCAGAGCCATCGCTTTATCAGCCTGGATCCCAAACTCCTCCAGAACTCTTCCTGCTGTGCCCTCCTTTTCTTCTACAAGCCCGACCAGCAGATGCTCCGTGCCGATATAACTATGTCCGCAGGAGCTGGCTGCCTCTTTTGCCAGAGCAAGAACATTCTCTGCCTGTTTTGTATATCGTTCCTGCATGATGTCTCCTCCTATCTGTCTGTGTCATACTCGTCAAAAATCTCGTCCACCAGCTGATGGACTTCTTCTCTTGTTACATTTTTACAGCATCCCCATGCCATTGCTACTGTCAGATTCTGTTTCATTTCTTCCAGTGCTCTGACCTTATCTGCATCTATGGAGATCACCGCTCCCTTTCGCCTGTCAATAGTCACAAAGCCTTCCTGACGAAGCAGCGCATATGCCTTATTCACAGTATGCATATTGATTCCTGCAATGCTTGCAAGCTGCCGTACAGAAGGCAGAGTATCCCCTTCATGAAGCCTTGATGTAGCGATCCCCATTATGATCTGATTGGTGATCTGCATATAGATTGCCTCATCACTGTTAAAATCGATTTCTATCACCATAGGGTAATCTCTCCTCTACAACAGCAAAAGGCTGCACAGTTTCATCCTGGCAGCCTGCTGTGATTTTTGTTTTTATTTACTGATCCCTGCAATCTTCTCTATCTGTTCTTTGTTAAGAACCAGATTAAATCCCATTGGATTTACCACATAAGCGTTTGCCTGCGGAATCATCAGGCTCGGAAGTTTATCTATAGTCACTTTCGCAACACGGAGATTCTTGCCTCTTCCAAATTTCTCAAATTCCATAACATCTGTAAACACAGGCTGCATGATCTTATCCTCTTTATTTTTCAGATACGGAATATGGAGCTTTCCATCTTCTTCCTGCTCTGCATTGATCGCGATCAGGAATTCTGCCTTACGCAGGTTTGCTATCAGCTCTTCTTCCAACTCACGGATATTCTTGTGCTCTTCCTGTTTTACCGGGCGACGCAATTCCTGCATAAAATAGATTCCGGAAAGTTCAAGAGACGGGTTCAGAAGCGGTCTCTTTGACGGCTCGATCTTACTCATATCTCTCTGGTTTGCGATCTTTCCGATCTCAATCTCGATCTTCTCTTCTCCGTCGATCCAGATCACACTGTTCACTCCAATCGCGTACAGCGTACCATACAGTCTTGGATAGTCTTTTTTCTCATATTTCATGCCCATAAGAAGGATCTTATCCTCAAGGAGCTGTTTACCATATTCTTTGATCTCTTCTTCTGTGGCAAAAATCCTTGCCTGGTCATTAAATGTTTCTTCATCACAGGTCACATATGGAAGTCTGGTTGCCTGTGAATATGCAACAAATACTTCCTCCCTGTTTCTGAGCTCATGGATTGCTTCTTCTACACTGATTCCCATTTTTCTGTCCTCTCTGCCTCATCACTTGGATGCGACACCTCATCAAGGAAAATGGTTGGTTCCTGTTGTGCCCTGTCAGCATCCAGCTTTTCATGTTCGTAACTACTCACTGTGTTTCATAGTTGTTACTATTGTACAATGAAATCCCTGTTTTCGTCAAGCTGTGCCTGTGAAAAATGACCAACTTAAGCCTCGTCGATAGCTTTTCCGATATCGTGACGCATATACTTATTTGCAAAGCTGATCCACTCGGTAGCAGCATATGCATTCTTTCTGGCTTCTTTTAATGTCTCTCCTTTGGCAGTGATGCCAAGAACACGTCCACCGTTTGTAACGATCTCTCCATCTTTAAATTTAGTTCCCGCATGGAAACAGTAGTATCCGTCTTTGTCCTTAAAATTCTCAAATCCATGGATCGGGATACCTTTTTCGTATTTTACCGGATATCCATCACTTGCAAGAACAACACAAACCGCTGCATTGTCCTCAAATTTCAGATCGATCTGATCAAGTTTGCCGTCTACACAGGCTTCCATTACTTCAATGATATCATTCTCCATACGCGGAAGAACAACCTGTGCCTCCGGATCCCCAAATCTTGCATTATATTCCAGAACCTTCGGGCCATCTGCAGTAAGCATCAGTCCGAAGAAAATGATTCCCTTAAACGGACGTCCCTCTGCTGCCATGGCATCTACTGTTTTCTGATAAACATATTTCTTACAGAATTCATCTACTTCCGGAGTATAGAACGGACTTGGAGAAAATGTTCCCATTCCGCCTGTATTCAGTCCCTGATCCCCATCCTTCGCACGCTTGTGATCCTGTGCGGATGTCATGGTACGGATCGTCTTTCCATCTACAAAAGAAAGTACGGAAACCTCACGGCCAGTCATAAATTCTTCAATTACCATGGTATTTCCGGCATTTCCGAATTTTTTGTCTTCCATGATCTCTTTTACGCCAGCTTCTGCCTCTGCAAGATCCTGGCAGATCAGAACACCTTTTCCAAGAGCAAGGCCATCTGCCTTCAAAACGATCGGGAATTTTGCCTCGGTCCTTAAATATTCCAGAGCTTTTTCCGGATCATCAAAATTCTCATAAGCAGCTGTAGGAATGTCGTATTTTTTCATAAGATCCTTGGAAAAAGCCTTGGAGCCTTCCAGAATAGCAGCATTTTTGCGCGGTCCGAACACACGCAGTCCCTCTGCCTCAAATACATCTACGATTCCACCCACAAGAGGATCATCCATTCCCACGATAGTAAGATCGATCTCTTTTTCTTTGGCAAAGGCTGCCAGTTTTTCAAACTCCATTGCTCCGATATCTGCACATTCCGCATACTCTGCGATTCCTGCATTTCCAGGTGCACAGTAGATCTTGTCAACTTTCGGGCTTTTTGCAACACTCCATGCAATTGCATGTTCTCTTCCGCCGCTTCCTACGATTAATACTTTCATCTGTTTACTCCTTTGTTTCATCTGTCTGCTGATTACTTTAAAGAAACAATTCCATCTGTCACTGTGATCTTGTCATTGGCGATAAGATTGATTGCTTCCGGAAGGATCTTCCACTCTGCTTTTTCCATTACACGTCTCTGAAGCTCCTTGGATGTATCTCCGTCTTTTACCTTTACTGCCTTCTGAAGGATGATCGGACCTGTATCCGTTCCGGCATCTACGAAATGGACCGTAGCGCCTGTTACTTTCACTCCTCTTGCAAGAACTGCATCATGGACCTTAAGTCCATAAAAACCTTTTCCGCAGAAAGACGGGATCAGAGATGGATGGATATTGATGATCTTGTTGGGATACGCTTCCACCATCATCGGAGGGATTGCAACCAAGTATCCTGCAAGAACGATCAGATCCACCTCTTTTTCCTGAAGCTTTGCCAGTAATGCTTTATGGAAAGCTTCTCGGTCCGGATAGTCTTTCGGTGCGATGCATACCGCCTCTATATCATGCTTTCTGGCTCTTTCCAGAGCATAAGCGGAGGCATTATTACTGATCACGATATCCACTTTTGCATTTGTGATCTCTCCTGCATCAATGGCATCCAGGATCGCCTGAAGATTCGTTCCCCCACCGGAAACAAGAACACCGATCTTTAACATAAGGTCACTCCCTTTTCTCCCTCTTCAATGGATCCTACCACATATGGCTTATCGCCGGTTTTGCGGATAGCTTCCATTGTTTTGTCAACATCTGCAGGATCTACTGCCAGGATCATTCCAAGACCCATATTATATGTATTGTACATCATATGCTCATCAATATTTCCTTTTTCGGCAAGAAGCTTAAAGATCGGAAGTACCGGATAACTGTCTTTTTTGACAACAGCTCTGGTTCCCTCTTTCAGCATACGCGGGATATTCTCATAGAATCCACCACCTGTGATATGGCTGCATGCATGGATCTTCACGCCAGACTCTCGGATGCTCTTCAGCGCTTTTACATAGATTCTGGTCGGTGCGATCAGTGCCTCTCCCAGAGTTGTTCCAAGCTCTTCATAATAAGTATCCAGAGACTCTTTTGTCATGTCAAATACTTTACGTACAAGAGAAAATCCATTGCTGTGAACTCCTGTGGAAGCCATACCGATCAGGACATCTCCTGGTTTCAGGGCCTCTCCTGTAAGAAGATCTTTTTTGTCAACGACTCCTACTGCAAATCCGGCAAGGTCGTACTCATCTTCCGGCATAAGTCCAGGATGCTCTGCTGTCTCACCACCGATCAGAGCTGCCTCAGACTGTACACAGCCCTCTGCAACACCTTTTACGATCTCTGCGATCTTTTCCGGATAATTTTTGCCGCAGGCAATGTAGTCCAGGAAAAACAATGGCTCGCCGCCTGCACATGCAATATCATTTACACACATGGCTACAGCATCGATTCCGATGGTATCATGCTTGTCCATAACCATGGCTACCTTAACCTTGGTTCCACATCCGTCTGTTCCGGAAACCAGAGTAGGCTCTTCCATATCTTTGAATTTCTCCATGGAAAATGCACCTGAGAATCCACCGATTCCTCCAAGTACCTCCGGTCTCATTGTCTTGGCAATGTGCTTTTTCATCAGCTCTACTGATTTGTATCCTGCCTCAATATCTACGCCTGAAGTCTTGTAATCCATAATGTCCTCCTTATGACAACACCTTTTTATTTTTATGGTAAAAGATTTATTTAGTAATTTTTGTATCCAACTTCCTGAAGCCTTGCGTCTTTCTTCTCAACCTGCTCCTTCAGCTCCTGACTGTAAGCTTTCAGTCTGGAAAGAAGCTCTGCGTCGGAAGTTGCAAGGATCTTGGCAGCAAGAAGTCCCGCATTGGCGCCACCATTGATCGCTACTGTAGCAACCGGGATACCGCTTGGCATCTGTACGATTGAGTAAAGGGAATCTCTTCCTCCCAGAGATGTTGTATGCATCGGAATACCGATCACCGGCATCGGAAAGATCGCTGCGCACATTCCCGGAAGATGAGCTGCCATTCCTGCGCCTGCGATGATAACTTTGAAGCCTTTTTCTTCTGCTGTCTTTGCATACTCGAAAAATACATCCGGTTCTCTGTGTGCGGAAATGATCTTCATTTCATAATCAATCCCCAGTTTCTCCAGGATATCTGCTGCTTTGCTCATAACCGGCATATCTGAATCACTACCCATTACAATTCCTACTTTTGCCATTGTGTTCTCCTTTCATGGTACACTAACTGAATATTAGCCTGTGTCCTTTGACTATTGTTATGGTTATTCTACGTATATTCTCACTTTCTGTCAATACGATCGAAAAAACTGTAAATTTACTAATTAACTTATATTATTATTTAATGGAAGATTCTCAAAAGGACGGTTTAATTCCTCTGTTCCCGGAAGAACAAACCTTCCGTTTTCGATAATGGAGATCATTTCTCCCTCATCATCGATCACACGGATACTTCCAAGCTCATCATAAGGTATCGTAATATCTGTATGACAACCATAATAAGCAAGGCTTACGTCATCCTTTCGCATCTCGGAAATCTCATTATCCCTGGCGATGATCTCTTTTCCATCCGGATTATATACCGGTGTATCCTCTGCCCAGCTGTAACAGGTATCGCCCACAGCAAAATGCGGTCCCATTTTTTCTGCGATCAGGATTGGAAGCTTATCCGCAATTCCGTATTTCAGCGCCGCCACATAAGCTGTGGTATTTGTACCGATGGCAAACTCTCCCATGGGGATCTTCGGATGGTGATGGAGGATATTATCTTCAATATATTTCCGGTTCTCTTCTTCGGTTTTAAAATTCGAGCAGGTGTAATCAATAACCTGGCCGCAGTCAAATACCAGCTTCAGATCCCGGAACTGAAGACCGTTCAGATATACTTTTTTCACATGAAGGATTCCGCCTGTGCCTGCCAGCTGCGGAGATGTAAAGACTTCGCCCACCGGAATGTTCACATCTGCCACACAGTTCTCAAAATTCGTCTGTTTCTCCGGATCTGTCAGTTCATGAAGATGAATCAGAAGATCCGTCTCATTGTCTCCACGTCCTTTGACTTCCACCCACTCACAGGTATCCAGGGTATTGATTATCGTCTGCTGGATTTCCTGATAGAGATGGTAATCCAATGTATTGATCTTTACGATCTCACGGAAAATTTCCTCATAATTTCCACCAATCTCAGGAACCGGATATGCAATGATCGTAAAACTTCTCTCATCACCTTTGATGTATCGGTTTACGATCTGTCCGGATTCATTGTCAAGTTCTGTCTGAAGCTTCTGCTGTATCTCGCTTAATGCATAAGCTTCCGGTTTACTTATCGGAGAGAAAGGAATTTCTCCAAATGTATCAATGCAGGCCGGACCGCCATGTACTTCTGCCAGTTCTCTGTACTTCTCATAGGAGGTCTGCATAGCACGAAGTTTTCGCTGAACAAAATCCCCATCCAGGAACAATGCACTGTCCTGACGATGATCGTAATCGTACTGCGGATTGGCAACGCCGCCGGTATAGCCTACTCTCACTGCGCCTCTCTTATTTACCACATGCGTTGCATGGCGATAGATCACCGGCTTCAGACCCATTTTTTCAAACTGGAGGATCGCTGCTTTTACCATCCGTTCAAAACCAAGACTATATCGGATATTTACTGTTTTCTTTTTTGTGATATCCTTCCGTCCGGTGATAAATCCGATCCGATAGCCTTCTGTATAGGTAGAAGCCATCTTATCGATCTCTTCCTGAGAAAGGGAGTTCAGAAACTCTGCAACTCCTGTTTCATTCTCTGAAACAAACTCGCCATAGCGATACAGATATCTCAGATCCGAAAGATCCGAATTCATGATGATATCTGCTGCAAAGTCAAGCTCCGGATCTACACCTTCCTGTATCCTCTGCTCCATCATATCCTGACAGTAATCATTTACATAGGAACGGAGAATCCCCTCCACTGTTGCCGCCTCCGGAAGTTCTTCCTCACAAAATGCAGAATATACTTCCAGAAACAGTTCCATGGATACAGTCATATCCCACAGCCTTTTCTCATGAGCATAAGCTACAGTTCCTGCGATCTCTGCATACAGAAAACTGAAGGCTTTTCCATATTCTCCCATCTGCTGTACTGCATACGCCGGATTTCCATAGCTGCTTTCATAATTTTCCGGGAGGATATCCTGATAAAAGCAATGATTTCTCTCTTTCAACGCCTCCATCGTAAGCTCTGCTACGCTCTCATCCATCACATCTGCTGCCATGGAAAGAAACTTTGCCCTGTTTCTGAAAAAATCTCCAAACGGTTTTTTTACGGTTTCTTCTGTTATGATCTCACGGATCCGTTCCTTTGCAAGTCCATAACGTTCTTTCATGCATTCTTCCAAGACTTCATCTCCCATCTTTTTCATCATCGATCACATGCCCCAGGGCAATGTGTTTGTCAACGAGTTCTTTCATATATTCCCAGATCACTTCAGAACCCTCTCCTGTTTTCCGGTTTCTCTTATAAATCTGACTTTTCTTCACCTGATGCTCTTCCCAGCTTTTTCCGTTGGAAGCATCATTTAGAAACAATGGCTGACAATTATCTAGCACATGGGCAAATTTCGCCTCCGGGGTTTCGTAAGCCTCAAACTCCTCCCATAATGCTTTTAACCACTGTCCCTGATCTTCCGGCAATAGTCCATAGATCCGTTCTGCTGCCTGCTTCTCCCTGTATTCCTTGGTTGTCGCTCCTTTTTCATCATATGCATAGGTATCACCTGCATCGATCTCTACCAGATCATGCGCCAGTACCATAGGAATCACCTTCGAAAGATCCACTTCCTCATTGGAATATTCCTTTAAAAGCACCGCCATCAACGCCAGATGCCAGGAATGCTCCGCATCATTCTCTTTCCGCTTTCCGTCTGCAAGATATGTCTGTCGGAAAATATTCTTGACTTTATCTATTTCCATAATAAAGTCCAGCTGTTTTTTTAAGCGTTCTTTTTTATCCATCTGTTATACCCCCGATAAAAAAAGTCCCAGCCAGATAACCAGGATCACTCCGTTCAAAATAGACCCGACCATGCTCGTCCTGTGTTTCCGGTTTTCTTCCGAAAAGCTGGAAAGCCCCAGTGTAAAGCCATATGCAGAAAGCAGCATGGCAAAAAGCCCGGTTCCGCCGATCAGGCCCCCGAGCTTTCCATCAAAAAAGAGTGCAAGCACAACTGCCGCGATAAACAGCACGAGGGAAGCCGCCGCAAGTCCTACAGACCATTTTCCCTTGGAAGCTTCTCTTTTTTTTGCAAATGCATATCTATATCTTCTTGCCATTAATTTTTCTCCTAATCCTGTCGCAGACTGCATAAATCCCATATCCAAGCGCTGCGCCCAGAGTATTCAATATCATATCATCCACATCAAAGCAGCCAACTTTTGTAAGCAGCTGGATCACTTCTATCGTCAGACTGATAACAAAGCCGGATAATATGATAAAAAAGCCATTTCGCATTTTTCCGGTTATTACCGGAAGAATAAATCCGTATGGCACAAATCCCAGCACATTTCCAAAAACATTTGTGAAAAGCGCAAATGTACCCACTATTTTTCGATAAGTCCAGAAACGCCTGATCTCCACAAACGGAACAAGATTGTAACGGTATTCTCTTTCTGCATCCGCCACTCTTCCGTATCCTTCGGAAAAGAACAGAAGATACACAAGAACAAGAACATACAAT
Organism: Blautia sp. LMAG:89; assembly: GCF_008679485.1. Classification (NCBI taxonomy): domain Bacteria; kingdom Bacillati; phylum Bacillota; class Clostridia; order Lachnospirales; family Lachnospiraceae; genus Blautia; species Blautia sp. LMAG:89. The sequence continues at coordinate 87,035 of NZ_NANC01000007.1, forward strand.
ACAAAAAAAGCTGTCCCGAGTTTTTTTACTCTGCGTTTTGTCCCTTTTTCCAATATTCTCCCCTGCTTAAATAGTCCGAAAAGCCACACGGAACAACGTGCGGCTTTTCAGATCATATTAGATTAATATCTCTGATTTTCTTCTGAGCAGTCTCGCACCGTTCACGATCATCAGAATTCCTGTGACAAGTCCCGTCACCAGAACGACAATACCGAGTGCAAGGCTTCCCGCCCCGCTGCTCGCCATAGTTTTATAAATTTTTTCATTCATAAGGCTGCGTCCTCCCAGTAAAAGCGGACCTTCGGAATCCGCCGCTCTTTTATGACCTTTTATAACAATATTATTCTGCGCCGTACTGGTCATAATATGCATCAATGGCAGCTTTCAGCTTATCATCGATCACAACACGGCCTTTGTATTCTTTGTTGTAGAGATGCTCAACAACCTCCGCCATAGTTACAATAGCTGTAGTCTGAAGGCCGTAGGTTTCCTCGATCTCTTTGAGCGCACTCTTTGTTCCCTGGCCGCGTTCCATACGGTCAACAGAAACCACAAGACCTATCGGATTTACATCTCCCTGCGCTTTGATGATCGGAAGTGTTTCTTTAATGGATGTTCCTGCAGTCGTAACATCCTCAATGATCACTACCTTATCCCCATCCTGGATCGGGCTGCCAAGAAGAATTCCTTTATCTCCGTGGTCTTTCACTTCCTTACGGTTGGAACAGTAACGGATATCCTTTCCGTACATTTCACTGATCTCCATAGTTGCTGCTACAGAAAGCGGAATTCCTTTGTATGCCGGTCCAAACAGCACATCAAAATCCAGTCCGAATTTGCTTTCTATCGCTTTTGCATAATACTGTCCCAGCTTGCGAAGCTGCGCACCGGTACGGTAAAATCCTGTATTTACAAAAAATGGTGTCTTTCTTCCTGATTTCGTAGTAAAATCTCCAAATTTCAGGACATTACAGTCAATCATAAATTCAATAAATTCCTGCTTATACTGTTCCATTTATCTAATCCTCCATGTTTTTCATATATACGACAAACCCAGAATCCACACTCTGCTGCAATCCCAGTGTAAAATCCCTTTATTTATCCTGTTAATTCTAACATATGAACAACAGAATTGCAAATACGGCAATCCTCCGTTATTTCACTACTCCGATCAGCTCATTGATGTCTTCCACTTTCTGTTTTTCAAGAAATGCCTGAATACCATCTGCGATCTCCACAGTAGCATAAGGGTTAAAAAAGTTTGCAGTTCCCACAGACACTGCAGTAGCACCTGCCATAATAAATTCCAGGGCATCCTCAGCAGTTGCGATTCCTCCCATACCGATGATAGGAAGGGATACTGCATTTGCCACCTGATATACCATACGGACAGCTACCGGTTTTACTGCAGGGCCGGACATTCCACCGGTTTTATTTGCCAGTGCAAATGTACGTCTGTTGATATCGATCTTCATTCCTGTCAGGGTATTGATAAGAGAAAGAACATCTGCGCCGCCAGCTTCTGCTGCTTTCGCCATCTCGGTAATATCGGTTACATTTGGGCTCAGCTTCATGATCACCGGCTGTTTTGCATATTTCTTTACTTCTTTTGTGATCTCTTCAAGAGCTTTCGGATTCTGACCGAAGGCAATTCCGCCTTCCTTGACATTCGGGCAGGAAACATTGATCTCCAGCATATCCACAGGCTCATTTCCAAGGCGTTCTACAACCTCACAGTAATCCTTTGCAGATTTTCCACAGACATTGACGATGATCTTTGTATCATATTTTTTAAGGAACGGAATATCTCTTTCACAGAAAACATCAATCCCCGGATTCTGAAGACCAATGGCATTGAGCATTCCGGATGCTGTCTCGGTCACTCTCGGTGTAGGATTTCCCGGCCATGGTACATTTGCCACACCCTTTGTCACAACTGCGCCAAGTCTGTTCAGATCCACAAATTCACTGTATTCCGCTCCGGAACCAAATGTTCCGGATGCTGTCATCACCGGATTCTTAAGTTTTACGCCGGCAAGATTTACATTCATTCTGCTCATAACTCTACCTCCGTGCTCAGGAATACAGGTCCGTCTTTACATACTCTCTTGTTATGGACATGAGAATGAGAATCCACATCTTTGGATTTGCACACACAGGCAAGACACGCGCCTACGCCACAGGCCATACGCTCTTCCATGGAGATCCAGCACGGAATCCCCTTTTCAAGGGCATATGCCTTGATGGCACGGAGCATCGGGGCAGGTCCGCAGGCAAAGATCGCATCTGCCTCAAGATCGTTCTCACGGATAGCATCCATAACATTTCCCTTTGTTCCTGCAGAGCCGTCTTCTGTTGCCACATAGACATCTCCATAAGCTTCAAATTCCTTGTTTAAAAACAGCTCATCTCTGTATCCGAGAACCATGATCTTTTCTGCGTCCAGCTGTTTAGCAGTTTCCAGCATTGGCGGGATTCCGATTCCTCCACCCATGAGAAACACTTTTTTGCCTTTTACTGCCTCCAGTGGAAAGCCATTTCCCAGAGGTCCCATAGTCTCAATGGGGACCCCTGCATGAAGTCTGGAAAATTCCTCCGTACCGGTTCCTTTTCCTGTAACGCGATATACCAGTCTCAGTTTTCCTTCTGCTTTATCGATCTCACAGAGACTGATGGGTCTTGGCAGAAGCTTACCGCCATTGCGGCTGTAAAGTGATACAAACTGTCCCGGCACTGCATTTTTTCCAATCTCACCTGCATCCAGCCACATACTGTAAATATCTGTACCAATACATTCCTGGCTGAGTATCTTACAGGGCTTTTTTGTTTTTTTACTTTCTGATGTACTCATAAAATGCCTCCTGTATTATCTGTTCTCCAGCGCACCGCTGATATCCGCGATCATATCTTTTACTGCCGCTCTGGAAGCATCTGCGTAATTTTCAGCGCCAAACTCTTTATATTTCTCCTGCTTATATGCAGCGATGATTCCTCTGGAAGAGTTTACGATAGCACCAAGTCCGTCCTCATTAAAGAAATGGACAAGATCTGCGCCCTTTCCACCCTGAGCACCATATCCGGGAACAAGGATAAATGTCTTCGGCATGATCTTTCTTAATACCTTTCCCATTTCCGGATAGGTCGCACCTACAACAGCACCAACATAACTATATCCATCGCCCATAAGCTCATCGCCCCACTGTGCAACCTTCTCACCTACCAGCTCATAGAGCGGGCGACCGTCGATGACACGATCCTGGAACTCACCACTTGATGGATTGGAAGTTTTGACCAGAACAAAGATACCCTTTTTCTCTTCCTTGCATACATCCATAAAGGGTTTCACACCATCAGAACCAAGGTATGGATTGACAGTTGCAAAATCCTCATCAAAACCTGCATATTTTTTTGAGCCTACCTGAACCTGTCCCAGGTGACCAACTGCATATGCTGCAGATGTGGAACCGATATCACCTCTTTTGATATCACCGATCACAACCAGATCTTTGGATTTACAATACTCAACCGTTTTCTTGTATGCGATCAGTCCCGGGATACCAAACTGCTCATACATAGCGATCTGTGGTTTCACTGCCGGGATCAGATCAAAGGTCGCATCCACGATTCCTTTGTTATACTGCCAGATTGCTTCTGCAGCGCCCTCCAGAGTCTCCCCAAACTCTGCAAAAGCCTTTTTCTGGATATGCTCCGGAATATAATTCAGCATAGGATCCAGTCCTACAACGATTGGTGCATTTGTTTTGCGGATATTGCTGATCAGTTTGTTAATCATGATTCTTTCTCCTCCTGGTTATTAAATACAATTTTTCCGTCACAGATGGTATAAAGCACTTTTCCCTTTACTTTCCAGCCATCAAACGGTGTGTTATGTCCTTTGGAAACAAATTTATTTTTATCGATAGCATACTCCTGCTCCGTATCCACGATGATCACATCTGCCGGATGGCCTTTCTGGAGAGTTCCTCTGTCAAGCCCGAGGATTTTTGCCGGGTTCAGGCACATCTTCTCAACCATCTGTTTCAGTGTGATCACATCTTTTTCCACCAGCTCTGTATAGGTGAGCGGAAGGCTTGTTTCCAGACCTACGATCCCAAATGGTGCATTCTTCATAGAACCTGTTTTTTCCTGTGCACTGTGCGGTGCATGGTCCGTGCTGATCACCTCGATGGTACCGTCCTTCAGGCCCTGTTTCAGTGCTTCCACATCCTTCGGTGTACGGAGCGGCGGATTCATCTTGTAATTCGGGTCATCTGTTTTAATATCATCGGATGAAAGGATAAAATGGTGCGGGCATACTTCAGCTGTGATATTGTCGTATCCTTTCTCTTTTACGATCTTCATCATCTGGGCATCCCCATAAGTGGAACAGTGGCAGAGATGAAGATGGACTCCTGTCTCCAGCGCCAGAATGATATCTCTGGCTGTAATGGTATCTTCCACTGCATTGCAGATTCCGGGAAGCCCCAGTCTTTTGGCGTTCTCATCCTCATTCATGCATCCATCTCCACGCAGATCGATATCTTCACAATGGTCAAAAAACGGCACGCCACATTCTGCTGCGATCCTCATTGCTTCTTTACAAAGTGCTGTATTCATCACAGATTTACCATCCTCGGACACTGCCGGGATCCCTGCTTTCACCATTCCGGCAATATCTGCAAGTTCAGTACCTTTTTCTCCCATAGTGGCTGCACCTGCCTGAAGTACATGAATACCGGAAACCTGCGCCGCCTTGTTATGTACATAGTTTACCCGGTCCGGATTATCAATAGTGGGAGTTGTATTTGGCATAGCAACTACAGTTGTCACACCACCACGTGCTGCCGCAGCAGCACCACTCTTGATATCTTCCTTATGTGTCTGGCCCGGATCACGAAAATGGACATGAAGATCGATAATTCCCGGCATGACCAGCTTTCCTTTCGCATCGATCACACGGTCGCCGTCTTTCTTTTTCAGCTTCTGGCCTATTTCCGCAATGATTCCGTCTTCCAGATAAATATCGCCTGTTTTATCCGTATCTGTAGCCGCATCCACGATCCGGCCTCCTCGAATCAGAATCCCCATTTCTGTTCTCCTCTCATCCTGTATTTTCAAAGCAGATCCTTCAATCCACTTGTATTCTACTATATCATACACGAAATCTCTCTATTTATAAAGATTTTTTTTACAAAGCAATTTCGCCCCTTTTTACACCCCGGAATTGTTGGAATTTTCTCCTTGACATTTCAAAACACGGGTTATATAATCAGAGCATGGCAAAATATTTAATGTAAAATCACTAGTTTTTAGAGATTATATTTACATGAATATAGTCTGTAAAATCTGGTGATTTTTTATTATCATCAGAAGGCTATTTTAATTTTTTTTATTTTTATGGAGGTAACACAAAATGAACAAGGGAACTGTAAAATGGTTCAACGCAGAAAAAGGTTATGGTTTTATCACAGGTGAGGACGGACAGGATGTATTCGTACACTTCTCCGCTATCAACGGTGAAGGCTTCAAATCTCTTGAAGAAGGACAGGCTGTATCCTACGACTTAACAGAGGGCGCTCGCGGAATGCAGGCTGCTAACGTTACAAAGTTATAATTCTATAACCATAAAAAACGTATAAGTCAAAACGGGGCTGCTTTATGGCAGACCCGTTTTTTATTGCATTGTATTTATCCTGTATATAAAAATCCCCGGGATGCTTCAACACATCCCGGGAACCCATCATTTCATATGTGTTTTCTATTCCGCACTGTCTGAAGATAATCCGGAAATATAATCTGTCAATGCAGAAGTATCCATCACAGTATCCACCTTCACACTGGCTTCCTTCGCCTGGATCTTGGCATATGCGGAATATCCGATCCAGCCTACAAGCAGAACCGCGATGAGGATCCATGCCGCCATCTCAAGTACAAATTCTGCGCGTTCCTTCTTTAGGGCACTGTTTCGCGAGTATTTGCTGTTTTTATATTTGTCAACTTTCTTCTGGCTCATTGTCTTTCTCCTTTGCCGCTTCAGTACTTCGTTCATTATAGCACACTTGTTTTCAAAAGAAAAGCGGCAACTCCCTGAAGAAATGTGATAATTTTCTGAACTGGAGATTTTCTCTGATCAGACTGCTACGATAACGCCACCATCGTTGGCATACATACTGCTGACACCGGCAGTATCCATAACTACGATCTTTGCTGGGTGCAGTTTCTCACGGATAGCCTCCTCCAGCATCTTCGCTCTTTCCGGACAGTTGCAATGAGTAATGGCAACTGTCTTTTCCGGGATGTTGATCCCCTTCTCTCCAATGTGATCCACCATTTTTACGATTGCTTTATTCATGCCTCTGGCCTGATCCAGCTGACAGATCGTTCCTTCCGGAGTAGATCCCATAACCGGCTTGATCTTCAGCGCACTGGCCACCAGAGCTTTCACTCTGCTCAAACGTCCGTTCTTGCGCAGAGTTTCCAGATTCTCCAACACAAAAAATGTGCTCATCTCTTCAATATATTTCTCTACTTCACTTACTACTTCTTCAAAAGAAAGTCCCTTTTCTTCACACTCCACGATCTTCATGGCAATCAGACTCTGACCACCGGATGCAGATTTGGAATTAAATACATGAACCTTTTTCTCCGGTTGCTCTTCCAGGAACAGGTTTTTTCCAAGAATCGCACTGTTATAGGAACCACTCAATTCTGCCGATAGCGTCACCGCATAAATGTGTTCCGCATCACACTCATATGCCTTCATATAGCGTTCCGGAGAAGGGCATGCAGACTTGGGGCATTCCGGGCAGGCCGCAACCTTCTTTAAAAAATCTTTCTGATCGAAATTCTCATCATCTATAATATTCTCACCGCCCACCGTCAGCGTCAGTGGTATGGATTCAATCCTGCCGTCATTTTTCCATTCATCTAAAAGCTCCCCACAGCTATCTATCGCAATCTTATAGCTCAATTATATCGTCCTCTTTTCCATTATATGTAGTATTCAATACCACATCTATCGTATCACATAAACAGATATTTGAAAAGAGTTTTTTAAAAAGTCTGTCCTTTTTTCTTTATCTGAGATATAATGTCTACACGCGATCACATAAAAGAAAGGAAGTGCGGCATGCTTGCATTAAAGATCACAGATATCCGGGATTTCACAAACAAACTTTTTATAGGAGAAGTATTTGACAAATTCTGTCTATCCGAAGCGACTGTGACTACTTTTAATACTTTTACCATTGATGGCAGGCTTCAGAAAGATTTTTTTGATACAGACAGCATGAACAGACTCACAGAGCACGGCCGGACACATTCTCTCTGGAAGGATATCAGACCTTTCTGCTGGTCTGTGATCCGCGGTAAGCGTACGCCCTTAAGCTTCAGGATCGTGCTGCATTTAAGTCGGAGTGGAGTTGAAGCTGCAATGAGAAATACAGATTTCGGAATTTCCTCCGAACAGATAGACGGACTATTCTTAAATCTTCAATTTAAAAATAACAGCCTTCTTTGTACTACCGGAACCTCTCTTAAAACATTCTCTATGGATAAACGCCCGGAGCAGCTCTGGGATGATATGATCCTGAGCTTTCTGTCCAGGAATCAGATTCTTTTTGAAAGGCTATAGTCAATTCTCTTCTTCTATTTCCCTCAGGTAATACGCAAGCATATCAATAAATTCACTGTTGGTAGGCTTGTATTCCAGAGGATATCCTGCAATCTCATCCAGCAGTTTTTTATTTCCTTCCCAACACACATTTACCATTGTTCTGATATCATGCTCAATATTGGTAGGTGTTGATCTGTACTTCCGCGCCAGACATGGATAAATGTCCTTTGTGATCCGCAATGGTTTATACTGATACCCCATGGAAATCTTTACCGCTTCCGCAACGAAAAAATATCCTTTGTATTTCGAATTTGCACCAAGTCTTCTGATCAATCCATACACCTTTTTCATACATTTGTTCCTCCATTTCATTTTTTTCTCTTTTTAAAAGCACTCCCTTATGTATAATACGACAGTTATCTATATTTTTCGCTTTCTTCTGAAAATTTATTTTATACATATTAGATACTAATTTAAATTTTTAGTCATATTTTACAGGTTATTTTTATTTAATATCTATTATTTTATTTAAAATTCCTATAATTGTGTTAAAGATACACATATTGTTATAAAAAAAGCAAAGGCTTCGCCCCATTACGGGCAAAGCCTTTCGATCGTTTTGTATGTCGTTTTATTTTGTAAGAACCATAAGGATATCGTTGCTTCTCTTTACAAATTTTGTCATTTCCTCCGGAGAAAGCTGTTTATGACTCATCATTGCAAGATCATAAAGCTGTTCACAGATCACCGGAATATATTCTGATCCCTGATTTTCAGCTATAAATCTTACAAGAGGATGATTTGCATTCAGTACAAGTACTTCCTGACCGCCGAACATATTCGGATCCATTCCGTACATATTGTACATTTTCATCATATCCTGCATACGGCGGCTCTCCTCAGGAAGAGTGATCATCGCTGCAGTTCCCTCATTTTTCAGCTTCTCTACTTTTACTTCAAGTTTATCCTTGCCAAGATTCTTACGGAACACCTCAGTAAGTGTCTTGACTGTTGTTTCATCCGCTTCTCCGTCTTCACGAAGCTCTTCTGTCAGATCTGCATCAATTCTCTTGAACTGGATTGCCTGATCCTGCTGTTCAAGATGGGAAATAAACTGTGAATCGATCACATGCTTCAGCAGTACAGCATCTTTACCCGCTTCACGGAACATATTAATGTACTGGCTCTGCTGTACCTCATCGGTCACGTAATAGATGACCGTTTTTTCCGGTTCCTCATTCTGGGATCCTTCGGAAGCTTTCTCCTCTGTCTTCTCCTCTTCAACTGCTTTTGTTTCTTCTTTTTTATTTTCCTCAATGCAATCTTTCAGGGTAAGATATTTGCCGTCCAGATTCTTAAAGAGGATATAATCGTTCATCTTCTCACCAAATTTCGCATCCTTGATGCATCCAAATTTGATAAACGGGCTGATATCATCCCAGTACTTCTCATAAGACTCTCTGTCTGTCTTGCACATTCCGGTGAGCTTATCTGCTACTTTCTTGGTGATGTATTCAGAAATCTTTTTCACAAAACCATCATTCTGCAGTGCAGAACGGGAAACATTCAATGGAAGATCCGGGCAGTCGATCACACCTTTCAGAAGAAGAAGGAATTCCGGGATCACCTCTTTGATGTTATCTGCAATAAATACCTGATTATTATAAAGCTTGATGGTTCCCTCAATGGAATCATACTCTGTCCTGATCTTCGGGAAATACAGGATACCCTTCAGATTGAACGGATAGTCCATGTTCAGATGGATCCAAAACAGCGGCTCCTTGTAATCCATAAATACCTTACGGTAAAATTCTTTATACTCTTCATCCGTGCACTCATTTGGGTGTTTCATCCAGAGCGGCTGTGTATCGCTTAAAGATACCGGCCGTTTATTGATCTTTACTTTATCTTTGGCAGGAGAAACTTCCACAACTTCTTTCTCGCCTTTATCATTCTCCTTTTCCTCTGTCTTGGCATCCTCATGGATATGCTCAACTACCACATCATCTTCACGGAGATCTGCCTCATCGATGGTTTCATACTCCTGTTCAGCATTTGCTTTGGAAAGATAGATATTTACCGGCATGAAAGAACAGTACTTCTCAATAACCTCTCTCATACGATATTCATTGGCAAACTCCAGGCTTTCCTCATTGAGGAAAAGAGTGATCTCTGTTCCCGGCTCTGTTTTGTTTCCGTCTGCCATCTCATACTCTGTACCGCCGTCACAGGTCCAATGTACCGGTGTGGAACCCTCTTTGTAAGAGAGAGTATCGATATGTACTTCATCTGCAACCATAAATGCAGAATAAAATCCAAGTCCGAAATGACCGATCATCTGATCATCCGTTGTTTTATCCTTATATTTCTCAAGGAACTCTGTGGCACCGGAAAAAGCGATCTGTGTGATATATTCCTCTACTTCATCCGCTGTCATACCAATACCGTTATCAATAAACTTCAAAGTTTTCTGATCCGGATCAACGATAACATTTACAGCCGGTTTGTAACCTTCCGGGAATGTATAATCTCCCATAACTTCCAGCTTTCTCAGTTTGGTGATCGCATCGCATCCGTTGGAGATCATCTCTCTTACAAAAATATCATGGTCGGAATATAACCATTTCTTGATGATCGGAAAAATATTTTCACTGTTGATTGATAAACTGCCATGTTTTGCTGACATATATGTCACTCTCCTTTTGTTTTTATTTTTATTTCTGATGTTCCGGCAGAGCCGGAAACCTGTTGTTTTTTTCAATAAATATATACTAATACGACTTTTTACAAAAGTCAAGAAAAATTTAGCACTCATCATTACAGAGTGCTAGTAACAGCATGTAAAACGGATCTCTATGTGCAAAAAAATCCCTCCGTACATTTTTTTGTACGGAGGGTGCTGTAAAACAATCTTCTACATTCTGTTCTTATTTTTTCTTTTTACGATATACAAGAATTCCTCCAATGCATACCACAGCCACGATCAAAATGATCACAAATGTCATGATCGGTGTACTGTCTCCCGTCTGCACTGCAGATTTCTGATTTGTCTGTGTCACTGCCGGGCTCGGAGTCGCAGTAAGAACTGCTGCCTGTGATACCGTAAAAGTAACCGTACTTTCTGACTGTGTACCGGTATCCTTCCAGCTGGAGCCGTCATATTTCTGCTGTCCAAAGGTAACTTTCAGAGTATATTTTCCCGGCTTGCTGACACGGAATGTTGCAGTATAAGGCTCTCCATCCCAGGTACGGGTCTCTGTGATCTTCCAGCTCTTCGGCTGATATCTGGTATCTCCCTTACGCGGGTTTGTATTATCCATCCCTGCACCAGCTGCTGTAAAGGTGATCTTTGTATTGGTATCATACTTGCCATTGGAATCAATTCCTGTGATCTTATTGTCCGATGCAGCGGCTTCCGTGCCCTGATATCCATTTACTGTAATACTTACTGCGATCACTGTACTGATCTTGTTGGGATTCTTAACCCCCTCCGGAAGAATGACAGTACCTTTTACATTAAATATCTGACGTTCTGCAGAAGACGGATCATAAGAAGACCCCTTAACATCCCATTTAACCGATGCCTTCTGCTCTCCCTTTGTTGTAGTGATCTTTACTGTTCCCGGAAGCTTCAGGGCTTTCTGGGTTTTCTGGGTTCCATTAGGAAGATCTTTGATATCGGATGGTTTTTTGATGCCTGTAAGGTTATTCGCTTTTTCACCGTTATCTGCTTTTTTCTTTGTAACGCTGAAATGGACATTTACATAAGCTTCCACATTTGCATCATTGGCGATCACAATGTCTTCCAGATATTCCCCCTGTGAAAGTCCGCTGACCGGCTGTACGCTAAAGGTTGCATTATCTCCTGCTTCCAGCTCTGTGGCAGAAAGTGTACCAATTGTATATGCATTTGATGATGGCTGTTTCAGAACGATCTTTGTATTTCCGGTGTTGGTAACTGTAACTGTCTGCTCATCAGGAAGTTCCTTATAGCCTTCTTCTTTGGTTCCAAACTCCAGACTGTCTGTTACCGAAAGACCTGGATTGGGTTCCGGTTCCGGCTCCGAAACTGTAAATTCCAGCCGGACTTCAGCCAGTGTGTTTCCGGTATTCTGATCTGTCACAGAAATCGTACCGCTGTGATCTCCGGCCTGAAGACCGGTCTTGGGCTGTACGGTAAAGGTTGCCGCCTCATCTCCGGGATTGAGCACTTCCGCAGAAGGCTCTCCCACCTCATAATCCTCCGGAGCAGAAAGCTGGATCCGGATAGCCTCTGTACCTGTATTCTCTACGGTTACAGGCTGTGCATCCGGCGCGGTCTCATAGCCCTGTTCCAGTGTTCCAAAAGACAGAGGACCTTCCGGTTTCACTGTTGCAGTAACTGTTTTTGGTGTTTCTGTCTTTACCATAACCGAAGCCGTCACTGTAGCAGATGCTTCAGTGCTTTCATCAGAAGCAAATACAAGTTCTTCCACGTATGGATCATCTTTTGCAGAGAGTCCAAGTTTAGGCTGTACGGTAAAGGTCTGCTCTCCTCCCTGCGCCAACTGGATATTTCCGCTGCTCTCCACTTCACTGACCGGCGCAATATCAAAAAACTCCGACTCAGGCTGTACTAACGTCACAGCTTCTGTACCTTCGTTTTTGATCGTGACTGTACTTGTTGTTTCTACCTTTTCATAACCGGCAGTCAGATCATCAAAAGGCAGTTCTGTCGGATTCGCAGTTAGCTTGTATATTTTTTCCGTTGCAGGGTCCGATGTTTCCCCGGGATCTGTCTGCTCATTATTTTCATTATCTTCGACTTTTTTATTTTCCGGTTCTTTTACTGTAAAGTCCGCTTCAAAGAAGACATCGGCACCTTCTTCTGTCTGATACGTGATCAGATCTTTGTATTCTCCAGCCTTCAGACCTTCTCGTGGTTTTACCCACACAGTAACACTTTCACCACTCTTTAATGGCGCATCATCAATATCTGCAGCCATGAAATTCTCCGGGGCGATCTCTTTAAAATTAAGATCTCCGGTTCCGTTATTTTTGATAGTAACCATCTGTGCTTCCGGAATTTCCGTATATCCTTCTTCCACGGAACCAAAATCCAGAATTCCACTTCCATCTTCCGTGTATGCAGATGCCGAATATGTCGGTTCCTCATTTTTTTCGGAAGCGTCTGCTGCTGTATCTACGGAATCCGGTGTCTCTGTCTGACTATCTCCAGATGTATCTGCCTCATCGGTATTCTGAGGCCCTGACTGTTCTCCGTTTACTTCTATAACAGAGTTTTCAGCAGGCTCCTGGGTATCTGCAGGTTCCTGTGCATCTGTATTCTCCTGCACATCCGCAGACTCCGTTTCTTCTGCCGGCTCTATGGTTTCCTCAGGCTGAGCACTATCAGGCTCCTCTGACGTTCCAGCTTCTGTATCCGGCGTGTTCTCTGAAGACTCCGAAGCTTCACTTTCCTCCGCATCCGGATCTTCTCCTGCTGCTTTGGCTTCTTCCTTTTTCTTTTCTGCCAGTGCTTTGGCTTCCTCCTCTGTTTCGGAAACCTCCTGGGTCGTCACCGTAAGCTCACCACTGACTCCCGTCTCTTCTTTTCCGGTGATCTTCAGAATGATCGGAAGACCCAGATCTTTTTCATCGATTTTATAAGTCTTGTCAGTTCCTACCTCTGTAAGAAGGTCTCCGTCCTTTAATGACCAGGAAAAACTCACATTATCATCTGTGATCCCCTCCGGCTTGACCTTTGAGTAATCTGCACTTAAAGTAGACCCGATCGCAAGTGTTCCTTTGACCTTCAACTTTCCATCAAGAGTTCCAGATGGAACTGCAGTGGCAAATACCATCGATGGAAGCAGCGTTACCATCATAAGCACAGCCATGACGACTGCCAGCACTCTGCTTTTTTTCATATCCCATCCTCCTTTACATCATTTTATTTTCCCCACATTTACCCTTTCTACGCAGGGCTTTCTTTTTGCTGATGCAAGTTTATCATATTTAATTTTCAGAGGTGTAATCCCTGCTTTCCGTCAGCCTTCTACGATCATATATTTTCCGTCCGGGAGTTTAAATACTTCGCTTTCTTCTTCCAGCTCCTTCAGGGAAATCCCCTCCACATCTGCGCCCATTCCATCCAGATATTTTTTAACATCCTTCAGGGAATCCAGCACAACTGCCATGCAATCCTCTAGAAATTCCTCTGCCTCCTCAAAATCCTCTGCTACCGGCTCATCAAAAAGCTGACCCTGTTTTTCCAGAAATGTCTGGACATATTCTTTCTTGTACATATTAAAGTACCTCCTTTATATCTCCGCCCGCCGCGATCAGTCTGCGAAGTACTGGTTCCACCTTCTCTGTCTCATAGAAAGCCGCCGCCTTTACCCCTGGCTTCGCATGCTTCATGGCAAAGCTGTATTTTACAGATTTCATCATTTCAATATCATTGTATTCATCCCCGAACGCCATGCATTCATCCGGTCCGATTCCCAAAAGTTCCTGGTATTTACGGATCCCTTTTGCTTTGTTCGTGGTAAATGGAACAAAATCCACCCACGCAAATCCGGATGTCACAACAGTACATCTGTCTTTGAACCGTTCTCTCCAGTACCGGATGGATTCCTCCGTCATTCCTTCTCTCTCATAAACTGCAACCTTCATACAAGGCTCTATGATCTCATCAAAACTCTTTATGATCTTACACTGATTTTTTACTTCTTCGATCATCAGATGGCGATAATGTTCTGTCTTGGGCATGATATAATAAAAATCCTTTGTAGAACAGGAAAATTCCGCTCCGGGCTTTTCCCATATCGCCTGAATGATCTCACTGACCAGTGCCTTATCAAAGCTGTCACAGTACAGAAGCTTCTCATTCTGAACAGCAAGCCCACCATTTTCGCTGATAAATGCCATCTCGTCCTTTACCGGCGCAAAAAGATTCCTCATATTGGCATACTGTCTGCCACTGGCTGCCACAAAGAGGATTCCCATGTTTTTCAGTTCCTTTACCAGCGGAAAGATCTCTTCCGGCAGCGTCTGTCTTCCACCGATAAGCAGCGTTCCATCCAGATCACTGGCAACCATCTTAATCATGCTGCTTCTCCTCATAAATAGTAAACAGATCACCAGGTACAGCTGCTACAATATCTGCACCGTTATTTTCAAGCTCTTCTCTGTCACGGAATCCCCATAGTGCACCAACGGTATACATTCCGGCAGCACTTCCTGTCTGCATATCTGTCTTTGTATCTCCGATATACATACATTCTTCCGGCTTTACGCCGAAATCTTCTGCAATCTTCAGCGGACCATCCGGCGCCGGCTTTCTGCGGATCCCTTCCTGCTGTCCCATCACCTCATCAAACAGATCTCCATAGATCGCCTTTACCACTTTCTGCGCCGCAACATGAGGCTTATTGGAGCATACAGCCATCTTAAGGCCTGCACGTTTCAGCTTCTGAAGGGTTTCCGGCATATCTTTATATGGCACAACTTTATACAGCGGATCTTCATCAAATTTCCTGCGATAAAGTTCCCTGACTTCTTCGTAGTGTACCAGCTCCGGATCTCCTGCATCGATCAGGCATCTTCTGATCAGCATATCTGCACCTTCACCGCTGTAATAACGAAAATTATCTGCCGGCTGTGGTTTCAGGGAAAACTTTTCCATGATCTCATTCGCCACATATGCCATAGATTCCAGTGTATCCGCAATTGTTCCATCCAGATCAAATATACAAGCTTTTATCATTTTGTCTTTCATCCTCTCAGGTTCATTCCCAGTTTTTTTGTCTCATAGATCAGTCTTGCCACAGGCAGTCCCACCACGTTGTTATAATCACCACGGATTCCCTTCACATAGGCTCCCCAGGCGCCCTGGATCCCATAGCTTCCGGCTTTGTCCATTGGGTCTTTGCTGTTTACATATTCCTTTATTTCTTCCTCTGTCACCGGATAAAAGCTCACATCTGTGCACTCATGGAAGGTATGAGCTTTCCATCTCCCTTTTTCTCTTATCAGCAAAGTTACACCGGTATATACCTGATGTGTATTCCCCTGCAGCATAGCGAGCATCTCTATTGCAGCTGTCTCATCTGCCGGTTTACCTAAAATCTTACCCTCATAAGATACAACGGTATCTGCACCGATCACAACCACATCTCTCAGATCTCGGTTCTCCTCTTCCTCCAGCGCGTATGCCGTAAACATAGCTTTCTGACGAGAAAGTTCCTCCACCACTTTCGCAGGCTCTGCACTGGTGATCCGTTCTTCCCCGCTGGCAGGCTTCACTTCAAAGGCGACTCCTACCTGGCTTAAAAGTTCCCGCCTCCTGGGAGATGCGGAAGCAAGCACGATTTTCTTCATGTGTAATTCCTCTCTTTCCTGTGTTATCAGTATAACCGTTTCTGTAAATGGGCGCAACCGAAATCGTTGCAGGAGCATTTTGTACTTATCCATTTATTCCTGATGACGATAAAACAAAACAAGCAGTACACCCTGATACCTGTTCACGGTGTACTGCTGTCATATGTTTCGTATTCTTTTTGACAGTTTTTATGCTTTCGGTAATTTGAAAGAGCTCTTCAGAGATACAATGCGGTTAAATACCGGTGCTCCCTCCCTGGAGTCATGGATATCTGCGCAGAAGAAACCGTTACGCACAAACTGATAGCTGTCATAACCTTTTGCTTTCAGAAGCTCCGGCTCTACATAAGCACTTGTTACTGTAAGAGAATTCGGATTTACATTAAGAGAACCATCTTCTTTATTGTAAACACCTTTTTCTTCATCTACGATATTCTCGTAAAGTCTTACCTCAACTTTACCTGCATTGGATGCTTCCACCCAGTGGATCGTTCCTTTTACCTTACGTCCGTCCGGTGCATTTCCGCCCTTGGTCTCCGGGTCATAGGTACAGTGGACTACACGGATCGTTCCGTCGTCATCTGCCTCATAACCTGTGCAGGTTACAAAATATGCATTCATAAGACGAACTTCATTTCCAATATAGAGACGTTTGTATTTCTTAGGAGGCTCTGCCATAAAATCATCACGTTCAATATAAAGTTCTCCACTGAACGGGATCTTTCTGGTTCCAAGTTCCTCATTCTCCATATTATTCGGAGCTTCAAGATACTCAACCTGTCCTTCCGGATAGTTATCGATCACGAGCTTGATCGGATCAAGAATCGCCATCATACGCGGACGTTTCAGCTTCAGATCCTCACGGATGCAGTACTCGAGCATTGCATAATCTACAGAACTGTTCGCCTTTGAAACACCACAGAGTTCTACAAATTTACGGATAGACTCCGGTGTAAATCCACGGCGGCGAAGTGCGGCGATGGATACTAGTCTCGGATCATCCCATCCATCTACGATGCCGTCCTCAACAAGCTTCTTGATATAACGTTTACCTGTAACAACGTTGGTCAAGTACAGCTTTGCAAACTCGATCTGCTTCGGTGGGTGCGGATATTCCAGTTCCTTTACCACCCAGTCATAAAGTGGTCTGTGGTCCTCAAACTCCAGAGTACAGATAGAATGTGTCACACCCTCAATGGCATCCTCGATCGGATGAGCGAAGTCGTACATCGGATAGATGCACCATTTATCTCCTGTATTGTGATGTGTCATGCGGGCTACACGGTAAATGACCGGGTCACGCATGTTCATATTCGGTGATGCCATATCGATCTTGGCACGGAGAACCTTCTCTCCATCTCCGTATTTGCCCTCACGCATCTCTTCAAAAAGCTGAAGATTCTCTTCTACAGTACGGTTTCTGTACGGGCTCTCTTTACCTGGCTCTGTAAGAGTTCCTCGGTACTCACGAATCTGGTCTGCAGTCAGGTCGCAGACAAAGGCCTTGCCTTTCTTAATAAGCTTCACTGCTGCCTCATACATCTGATCAAAATAATCAGATGCAAAGAAAAGTCTGTCTTCCCAGTCTGCACCAAGCCATTTCACGTCAGCCTTGATGGACTCTACAAATTCGGATTTCTCCTTTGTAGGGTTGGTATCATCAAAACGGAGATTGAATTTTCCGTTGTATTTCTGAGCCAGTCCATAATTTAAAAGAATGGATTTCGCATGTCCGATATGAAGATAGCCGTTAGGTTCCGGTGGGAAACGTGTATGCACGGTGTCATAAACGCCTTCTTCAAGATCTTTGTCTATAATATTTTCAATAAAGTTTTTGGAAACTGTTTCGTTCTCCATTGCTTTCCCTCCTAAATATCATCCTGATGTTTTATCTTATCATAAATCCGGAATTTTTGAAACCCGCAAAACCTGTATCTAAACAAAAAATTGTCTGTTTTTAGACACAAAAAAAGCTGCTGACGGGAATCGAACCCGTGACCTCCGCCTTACCAAGGCGACGCTCTACCGACTGAGCCACAGCAGCTTGTTTCGCGACGTTTGTGCCGCTCACAGTTGTTTATATTATCAGATGATTGTCATATTGTCAATACATTATTTTTATTTTTTTAAAAATTCATATTTTCATGATTATAGCACAAAAAATCCTGTGTGCTGTCGCTCGCAGACACAGCACGCAGGATTCTCTTTTTACTCTTCTGTCTTTGTCTCTTCTGCTTCTGTCTCTTCTTCCGCTTCGGCCTCCGATTCATCATCTGCAGATGTTTCCTCTTCTGCTTCTGTTGGTGCCTCTTCAGCATCCTCTGCCTCTTTGGAAACTTCTACAGTCTCAGATGCAGTCTTGTCCCAGTCCTGGAAGACTTCTTTCTCTTCTTTTTCTTCCTTCTTCTCGTCATCCTTGAAATCATCAAGATCTTCGAAATCATCCTCAAAGTCTTCTTCGCATACGGATCGTCTGGATACAAGTGCTGCGATAGCTCCTGCTGCGGCAGCGGTAAGCGCTCCTACTGCAACAAGTCCCCAATATTTATTGATCTTTGCCATAATTTGGTCTCCTTTCTTATTCTGCTCCTTATGAATATTATTTTAATACTTTTATATTCAAAAGGAAAGAGGTATTTACTCTTCTCAAAAATAGCTTTTAATTTTCCCACGGATCCTCTGCAGTGCATTATCAATGGATTTCGGTGTTTTTCCAAGGATCCGGGCAATATCCATATATCCATTTCCATCCAGATACAACTGCAGTACCCTGTTTTCCAGAGGGCTCAGGCTCTTTTTCATTTCATTTTCGAGAGCCGCCACATTTTCCCGGTCGATCAGGATCGATTCCGGATTATCATGCTCCACACAGGAATCTCTGAAGTTTTCCTCCGCCTCTCCGTCGCTTAAAGACACATAAGTGTTCAGTGGCTGATGTTTCTGGCGGTTTGAACTTTTAATTGCAGTATATATCTGTCTGTCAATACATATATTTGCAAAAGACTGAAAAGACGACTCCCTGTCTGGCTGGTAATCACGGACTGCCTTAAACAGTCCGATCATCCCCTCCTGTATCAGATCATCTGTGTCCCCACCTATCAGAAACATGGCACGGGCCTTTTTTCTGACCAGACCTTTATACTTTTCCATCAGATAATCTGCAATTGCAGATTCCCCTGCACGAAGTCTTTCGATAAGAGCTTCATCCGTCATCTCATTATATCGGCACATTTTTTCTCCGAACAGCTATGGCTGTATTTGATGTATTTATTTTGACAGTCTCTGTCTCACGATCTCAAAAGCAAGCACCCCTGCTGCTACAGAAGCGTTAAGGGAATCGATATCCCCCTTCATCGGGATCGCGGTAGTAAAATCACATTTCTCTTTTACAAGGCGGCTTACACCATTTCCCTCATTTCCGATCACAAGGCCAATAGGTCCTGTCAGATTCTGACGGTACATCACCTCTCCGTCCATATCTGCACATACGAACCAGATGCCTTTTTCTTTCAGTTCATCAATAGTCTGTCCCAGATTAGCAACCTTGGCAACCGGTGTATAATTCAATGCGCCTGCCGACGTCTTGGCAACCGTAGCAGTCAGTCCTACTGCTCTGTGTTTGGGAATGATCACACCATGAGCACCTGCGAGATTTGCGGTACGGATGATAGCTCCCAGATTATGAGGATCCTCAATATTATCAAGAAGAATGATAAACGGAGGCTCTCCCTTATCTTCTGCTTTTTTCAGGATATCTTCCACTGTAGAATAATCATAAGCCGCAACCTGTGCGATCACACCCTGATGTGCACCTGTCTCGCTCATGGAATCCAATCGTTCCTTTGGAACAAATTTTACAATGGTATCATGTTTTCTGGCTTCTCTTGCGATGGTGCGGACCGGTCCGTCCTGACAGCCATCCAGAATAAACAGTTTATCAACACATTTACCGGAACGAAATGCCTCAAGGACCGCATTTCTTCCTTCTATCATTTCAGTCAATTTAAATTTCCTCCTTCTCAAGTCCTGCATGGACCAGCTCCAGTATCCTTGAAAAATCCTCTTTCAGGTAAAGATATCCCATCAGCGCCTCAAACCCTGTGGCACGCCGGTAATCCGCCATGGTGGCATGTTTGGCCATGGTAGCGGAATGCGCATTCCTTCCTCTTCGATATACACTTTTTTCTTCTTCTGTCAAAAGTGGTTCGAGGATCTCCATCATACCCGACTGTGCAGATGCTTTTACAAGGCTGCTGGCTTTTTTGTGGAGACGATTTACCGGACAGTTTGCTTTTTTCACAAGAATAGTACGGATCACCAGCTCATAAACACCATCCCCGATATAGGCCAGCGTCAGCGGCGAATAAGTCCGAAGGTCTGCGTCTTTCAGATCAAACAGCTCTTTAAGTTTCTTTAAGCTCTCTGCCATTTCACACCTTCTCTTGTATCTTTGAGGATGATACCTTTTTTCAGGAGCTCATCACGGATCTCATCTGCTCTCTTGAAATCCTTTGCCTTTCTTGCAGCCTGGCGCTCCTGGATCAGATTCTCGATTTCTTTGTCAAGAATCTCTTCTTTTTTCTCGATTTTCAGTCCCAGCACATCACTGAGCTTAAAAAGTTCCTCATAAAGGCCACCGGCAAACTCTTTTGAGCTGTTCTCATCTACGTTTGTGTTGGCAAATTTAACAAGCTCAAAAATTGCCGCAAGCGCATCTGCTGTATTAAAATCATCATCCATGGCCGCTTCAAATTTGGTAACAAAACCTTCTGCCTCTTTGAGAAGCGCAAGCTCTTCCTCTGTAATATTCTCTGCCGCCCCATTGTCTCTACGGTCGCTGAGCTTGCCTGCCGCCTCAAGGATACGCTCCAGAGAGTTCTTTGCTGCCTCCATCAGATCTGCGCTGAAATTCAGCGGACTTCTGTAATGTGCGTTCAGCATAAAGAAACGGAGAACCTGAAGATCATACTGTTCACCGATCTGACGAACGGTACGGAAATTTCCGAGAGATTTGGACATCTTGCGGTTGTCGATGTTCAGGAAACCATTATGCATCCAGTATCTTGCAAAAATTTTACCATTGCAGCACTCACTCTGTGCGATCTCATTCTCATGGTGCGGGAAGATCAGATCCTCACCGCCTGCGTGGATATCAATCTCTTCTCCGAGATATTTCTTGGACATAACAGAGCACTCAATATGCCAGCCAGGACGTCCGTCGCACCACGGTGACGGCCAGGACGGCTCGCCCTCTTTCTTTGGTTTCCAAAGCACGAAGTCTAACGGATCTTCCTTCTGATCCTCACCGGATACCTTAAGAGAACGGAATCCTGACTGGAGATCATCCAGATTCTTATGAGAAAGCTTGCCATACTCTTTAAATTTCTTTACACGGAAATAAACGGTCCCGTCAGCTGCCGGATATGCATATCCTTTATCAATAAGAGTCTGGATCATGTCGATCATGCCCTGGATCTCCTGTGTAGCCTGGGGTGCAGTTGTAGCAGGTTTTACATTCATATCTGCCATATCCTTCTTGCACTCTTTGATATAACGGGTAGAGATTTCCTCTGCGGAAACGCCCTCTTCAATGGCCTTCTTGATGATCTTGTCATCTACATCGGTAAAGTTGGATACATAATTTACTTCATATCCTTTATATTCCATATATCTGCGCACCGTATCAAAAATGATCATAGGGCGGGCATTTCCGATATGGATCAGATTGTATACCGTAGGTCCGCAGACATACATTTTTACTTTTCCTTCTTCCAGAGGTACAAATTCCTCTTTTCTGCGTGTCAGTGTGTTAAAAATCTTCATGTTACTCTTCCTCCAATTTCCCGATTCTGTACAGGGAGCAGATCGCCTGTGAGGAGATTCCCTCTCCCTGTCCTGTAAATCCAAGGCCTTCCTCTGTGGTCGCCTTGATATTCAGCTGTGATATTTTAATCCCAAGTGCTTCTGCGATATTTTCTCTCATCGTCGGAATATGTGGTGCCATCTTCGGTTTCTGAGCGATGATGGTGGCATCGATATTTCCGATCACATAGTCATTCTCCTTCAGTAATCCGGCAACATGCACCAGAAGTTTCACACTGGAGATTCCCTTATACGCAGGGTCTGTATCCGGAAAATGCTTTCCGATATCTCCAAGAGCCGCAGCTCCCAGAAGTGCATCCATGATCGCATGGATCAGAACATCTGCATCCGAATGGCCCAAAAGACCTTTTTCCCAGGGAATATCAACACCACCAAGGATCAGTTTCCTGCCCTCTGTCAGTTTATGTACATCATATCCCATTCCTACTCTCATCAAACCGTTCATCACTGCCTTTCCTGAAATTTATGTCAAGTCAAAAGAACCTTTTATGAGCTGTTCCTGCTCAGTATGTGAGCATCTTCCGAAGTCTCAGAAGGCTCAGCCTTCTTCTTGTATACGGTGCAAGTCTAAGACTCTCCTCGATCGCTTTTCCCGGCAGTCCGATATCCCGGACTCTGCTCACGCAGCCAACGATACTCATCATCTCCTGCATATCTGTAACTGCAGGAAGAAGATCTATGATCTTAAGGATTTCCGGAAGTGCACCGGAAAGTGTTTCTGTGCTTACATCGTCCAGAAGTTCCGGGGTGTTTTCTTTTTCAAGTGCTCCAAGAATCCCTTTTCTGCCGAAGGTCTCCTGCAGGAGTTCTGTGTCTCCGTCTGTAAAGGCATGCACTCTGCAGGCTCCTCTTCGGATAGCATCTGCAAGCTTTTTATATTCCAGAAGGACCAGCATGGTTGCTGCAGAAACCTTCTCCCCGTGAAGAGCATCCAGGTGACCATTGACTACTTCCATATCCCAGAGGTGGACCATATGGTGCTCCGCCCCGGATGCCGGTCTGGAGTTTCCTGTCATCTGCATGGCCAGTCCGGAAAGGATCAGCGCATACATCAGCTTCTCACATGCATCTTTCTCTCCTGCTGCAATTTCTTTCAGATTATCCTTAACAGTCCGGATCGCTTTTGTTTCCAGGTCTACCACCGCTGTACAATAGTATTCATCCATAAGAATACTTGCTATCTTCCAGTCTGCCAGCGCAATGTATTTTCCCAGAATATCCGACACCCCGGCTGCTGTAAGCCTTGCAGGCGCCTTAGCAAAAATATCCGTATCCGCAAAAACAAAAAGTGGCGCAGATGCCTGAAATACTTTTTTTACACCATTCCAGGTCATGTCTGCTACTGTGGAAGTAAATCCGTCTGAACTGGCTGCGGTGGGCACAGAGACAAAAGGGATCCGGTACTGATGGGCGACAAAGCGGCTGAGATCATGGATCGTCCCCGCTCCAACTGCAAGAACAAGATCGATGTCCTCTTCCATATAATTCTCCACGATCTCCACGGCACGCTCATCTGCCTCAAGACCTTCAGCATCCAGGATCAGTACCTGACACCGGTCGTAGATATCCTCCATCAGTTCCTCTGTAGCTTTGTAACTGTTCGTGTCACAGATCAGAAGCGGGGAAATACATTCTTTCAGATCACCGTCTGACATTTCCTTTTCCAGTTTCCCTATAGCTCCTGATTCAATTACAATTTCTCTAACGTCTATGTGGTGCTCCCTCCCGCAGCTGCAAGGTCGGGCAAAATCGTCCGCATCGACTCGCATGTACTTATGTCCTCCTGACTTCTTTTAATGATTCACAGCGTATTTCTCTGTCCGCTGAATGATACAATATTACAGTTTGGTATTATACAGGATTTTTTTTTATTACGCAATGATAGAGTTCAACTTGTTTCATCATATAGCAAAAATCCTTTATTTTCAAGGATTTCCGGTGTTTCTACGCCAAACAATGTTTCGTCTGGTTGCGTCTATTTTCTTTTGTTTGTCACAAAATTTGTCACAAAAATTGTCATAATAAAAAGCCACGCCCAATAAAGGGAATGGCTCTGATTATTACATTACATTTTCAAGCTTTTTCATTTCATTCTGTAAACGTGTAAATTTTTGCCCTAAATGTTCTGCTGACAAAAAAGCTCAAAAGCAATATAACGACCGGAAACGCAAAAAGAATCCTATCCAGATCGAACACAAAGCTATTGTTGATATGCTCCGCAATCGTGGCGAAGATTACAATGATTTTGTTACAGAATCCTACTATTACAGAGATTTGATTAAGGGAAAGAAAGTTTCTCCTTGCCCTAATGACTATAACTCTTCTATTCAAACTCAAAAGCAGTATGAAGAATGGTTAAAACAAAAACATCAAGAATTGACAAAAAAGCCAAAGAAACACCCGGTACATTAATTTGCACCGGGTATTTTTATATGTTCCATTCTGTTCTAAGTTGTGTTATACTGACTGCGTTGTCCAACCGAAACCCGGCAACGGGGGGAGGTGAACACATGGAACATCGTCATATCTTTTTTGGTGGCTGTTGCGGCAGGTGTGACTTGCCATCTCATTTGCAAATGGTTAAACAGTCATAACAAGGACAACGAATAGCCTAGTGGATGCTCAACCACTGAAATAAAAAGAGAAGAACCCTCGCATGTATTGGTGGTACATACGGGGGTTCGTTCTTTGTTCACATGGAACATCATCATATCTTTTTTGCCTACTGGCATTATAGCATATGCCGATCATGAAATCAATATGCTTCGTCTTTGTAAATCCGTGATTTTTCCACCGTTTGTCCTAAAAATGTCACAAAATCATATTTCTAAATCAACTCGCACATCCAGAAATGCTTTAAAATCAACACTTTCCAGACTTCACAGTATAAATACATTGCTTTCTTTTTTATTACGCAATAACGTGCTTTGACTTGTTTCATCTTATACCAAGAATCCTTTGTTTTCAAGGATTTCCAGTGTTTCTACGCAAAACAATATTTCGTCTGATCGCGTCTATTATCTTTTATCTACTCTGAGCTGAAAGCTAATTATATTTCTTGCATATCTGTTTATTTTTATACATATTAGCATCTGCAGCATCCAATAACATCTGCATTGTACACGACATATCATCGGAGGATAATGCCCATCCGCATGCAAAGTCGATTGGTATTTGATTTTCATAACTATTTAATCTGTCTTTTTCTCTGTTCAAGGATTTTAATATTTCCTTAATTTTCGCCTCGCTTGTATGATAAATGACTGCTATAAACTCATCTCCTCCATATCTTCCAACAAAATCCTTTTCTGGAATAACACTGCGCAAAAGCTTTGCGAAATTTATTATTAACTGATCTCCTGCGGAATGTCCCATTGTATCATTTACAGTTTTTAAATTATTTAAATCAAACATTATGCAAGCTGTAGGATCTGTAATTATATCTTTTTTATTAAGAAGATCATTACAGGCATTTTTATTTGGCAGCCCAGTATGGGCATCTATGAATGCTTTCTGTTCCAGCAGTCTGTTTTGCATTGCCATCTGCATTGCCCTTAGAGTCTGCATAATAACCAATATCACCAGACTCAACATATCAAGTGCCGACAAAAGCTCTATAGTACGAATCTTTACAGCGATCTTTTCTGAATAGCTTTCTGCGGAAGAGACAGTTTCATCTGCCATCGAAAAATATATTTCACTCATATTAACAATGTCTGTATTTTCGTATCCCTTGTTTCTTGCTGCTTCAATTTCTGTTTTCAATTTATCCCAG
The DNA here is from genome assembly GCF_008679485.1 of Blautia sp. LMAG:89. NCBI lineage: Bacteria > Bacillati > Bacillota > Clostridia > Lachnospirales > Lachnospiraceae > Blautia > Blautia sp. LMAG:89. The sequence continues at coordinate 112,672 of NZ_NANC01000007.1, forward strand.
TAATCACTCTGGATTTGCAATTTTTCCTGGTATTCTTCGTCATTGAGTTTTACCAGATCATAATGTCCATCCTGATATCTCAATCCAAGAAGAATATCATCCAAATATTTAATTAATTCTTCATTTTGGTTTCCTGTAATTTCTAATTTTACTTCACGCTGTGTAGCTCCACGTACCAGACCTGCATAATTTATTACGCGTGCTGTCCCCTGCAGCCTACTAATCTGAATCATCATAAAAATAATAAGAACTACTAATATCAATATAAGGAAACTCTGTATAATACCTATTATATTTTTACTTTTCTTGTTTGTCTGCATTTCACAATTTATCCCGAACCTTAAATAATATTCATTTACTTTCCTACAGGGAATCAAATGACATACTTTTGGTCAGCGAACTTTCATTAAGAATATTAATCTTTGAAGATGGAATGACAGTTGCAGCAGTTTTCTTGTTGCTTTATAACTTCCGCTAACATCAACAGCAGCTTATCAATCCACTCATGTCATTGATGTTTGGATCATAAACTGTCTGTGTACAAATATCGGGAAGATCATCTCCTGTTGATAAATCATTCCTCAAAAAAAGCACTGCCAACCAGACAGTGCACCTCATTTTATGCAACTGGCTGCCATTTTACAGGCCCTGTAGCTTTGCGTCCCAGACTTTCATCTGGTTTGCCGATTTCCTTATTATAGCTTTTACACGTATACAAAAAACTGGTTTTATTATACTATAGTGCTCTACTATATACAAGAAAAACATTACCGTTTTAACGTCCAAAAATAAAAAAAGAACAGCCGATATATACATCGAACTGTTCTCCCACTTCCGAAGTCCACGCAGCATTGACATTACCGTTCTATATATTTTGTGATGACAGATATTAAAATCCTCATATCAACCGGCTTCGCCACATGGTCATCCATTCCGGCATGCAAAGCAGCCTGTACATCCTCTGCAAATGCATTTGCTGTCATTGCAATAATAGGGATCTCCTTTCCGTCCGGACGCTCCGACAGATTTCTGATAGCTTTTGTCGTTTCATAGCCATTCATTTCTGGCATCATGATATCCATCAAAATCAGATCAAAGGTCCCCGGAGCTGTATTGCAAAACTGTGCCAGGGCAGATTTTCCATCGGCAGTCCTAGTTACGATCATCCCTTGTTCTTCCAGCAAAGCTGCTGCTATCTCTGCATTTAAATCATTGTCCTCTGCCAAAAGGACATGCAGACCATGTAAATCCATATCTTTCCTTAACTTTTCTTCCTTTTCAGACAGTATCTGTTCTGCTATAAGCAGGGGAATTTCTACCGTAAATGTTGAGCCAATACCCTTTCTGCTGCTGACCTCAATTTTTCCACCCATAAGATCTACATACTGTTTGGCAATGGCCATTCCCAGTCCGGCTCCCTTATAGCTGGTTCTTGCCCCACCATTTTCCTGACTGAACTCATCAAATATTCTGGTCTGGAACTCCTCACTCATACCAATTCCGGTATCTGATATACGATAGCGTACAATTATATGATTCTCATCATTACCCGGAGCGTTTTCTGCAGCGAATGAAATGGTGCCTCCGTCTTTTGTAAATTTGACTGCATTACTGATAATGTTGAGCAATACTTCCCTGATTCTGAGTTCATCTGCCATCACATAAGGAGTTTTTAGTTTTTCTCTTGAAACATACAAATTAAGGTCACGATTTTCCATATATCCCTTTGCGATCGACAAAACAGTATTTATCATATCCCTGAGATCTGTCGGTACCGGTTTATATTCCAGTTTACCACTTTCAATGCGGCTGATATCCAACACATCGTTGATCAGTGTCATCAGATATTCTGAACTCTGCCTGATCTTTTTCAGACAATTCTCCACCTCTTTGTCCGGTTTCCTCTTCATGGCAATATCTGTAAATCCAACAATTGCATTCATTGGTGTCCTGAGATCATGAGACATATGGTTCAGGAATGTCGTTTTTGCAATATTCGCCGCATTTGCATTCTGTGCTTCTTTCAGGGCTTCCATCTGTTTTTTCCTACTCACGGAAAGAGAATAAACCAGAAGAAGCAGTACAAAAATAATCACAAACGAAACTCCGATAACTAAGCCTGCATGCTCAGCAAGGATATCCTTCAAGGTCATTTCCTTTTCTGAAACAGAATTCTGTGCAAGGACAACACCATTTAAAACATTGGATGACTGCTCAATTGCTTTATTGATAATGGTAGCTGCTCTTCTGTTTTCTCTCGTCGTGAACATTCCTAATTCCTGCCGTTTTGCCATCTCTGCAAATGACAGACTTTGGGTCAGTGGACTTTCATTAAGAATATTGATCTTTGAGGATGGAACGACAGTTGCTCCCACTTTTCCATTTGCTACAGCCTCCAGGCATTCTTCCTGTGTATCATATTGTTTGATTTCTGCATCCGGAAAAAGAAGGGACACCATCAATCCAGAATACAGTGAGGTCTCTGTCACTGCGATCGTAGAGAGACTGCTGCTATATTCTTTTCCCTTGTAAATAACAACCGGCGTAATATCAAAGATTGCATCCGTCAAAACCACTTGAAACTGTTCCTGTGTATAAAAATCCTGAAGGATAGGACCGGCAATATCTATTTTGCCAGATTGCAATGCCTCATTCATCTCTACTCCCGTGGAACATGGAACTGCCTTGATCGTAATTTTATATTTTTCCTGAACAGTATCCAGAACAGTTCCAAGGATTCCTGTGAGTTTCCCATTTTCTTCACCACAAAAAGGAAGATTATCCTTTAGATATCCCACGCGGATCGTATTTTCATGTGCATCCAGCCATTGTTTTTCTTCCTTGTTGAGTACATAGTTTATGACCGCTTTTCCTTCATAACGGGCATACAGCTTGCTGCTGTAGTCCGTTTCTGTATTGTTGATTTCTTCCATGGCAGAATTTAATTCCTTTAACAGATCTGGTCTGGATTTTGATACACCGAAATAACAGTCACTTGCACCAATATTGGCAATGGCAATAAAATCGCTGTTGACAGACAGCACTGGGAGCACAAGTGCATCCAGTTCATCTGCATCCAGTTTTTCTATCATTTCATCATAGCCTTTACAAACAACCACCTCTGCCTGGATCTGATTGCTGTCCAGCCATTTTTCCAGAAGTTCTTTCTGATAGCTTCCATCTGCTGCACCAATACGACAGCCATTCATCTGCTTTGGATCACCATCCGTAAGATCTGTATGATCTTCCCGGGTATAGATCCAATATCTTTCTGTTCCTGCGGCATAGGTTGAGTAATCTATAAATTCTGCTCTTTCCGGTGTGTAACTGACACTTCCAAGTATATCTATTTCTCCATCTGCCAGCATATCCAGACACTCTTTAAATGAGCCATAGACATATTCATACTTCCAGCCGGTTATATAAGAAATTTTCTGGAGATACTCATAGCCGGCTCCCTGCTTATGTTCCCCATAACCGCCTTCCTGAAAATTGGCATATGGAAAATAGCCAACTCTCACGGTTTTATTTTCTTCCTCTATTACCTGAGTTGTATTCCCATCACTTTTTGTTTCCGACGCATAAACAAAAAACGGTACAAAAAGCAGCATGACAAATGCAAAAATGCTCAAACATACTCTATTATTCTTACTCTTTTTTCTTATCTGTTTTTCTATCTTTCTGTTCATTCATTTCCTCTTTATCATCCAGTAAAGCGGACATTCGCAATCCGCTTTCGCTACTTGCTCATAAACGCAGTCTGTTTGCGTTCATGCTGTTGTCCTTCCCAGTCTGTAAGTTTTCCTGTTTTTTCAATACAGAAAGAATGACCACTCCATTCAGTATAACACGAAATTATTAGTTTTCTTACTGCCTTAAAACTTCCGCTAACATCGACAGCAGTTTATCAATCTGGATCGGCTTTGCAATATGACCATTCATTCCGGCTGCAACAGCATCCCGCTTATCTTCTTCAAATGCATTTGCCGTCATTGCAACGATCGGTATGCATGCCTTATCCTTATCCGGTAAGTGCCTGATTGCCTGTGTTGCTTTATAACCGTCCATTCGGGGCATCTGGATATCCATGAGGATCATATCATATGTTCCCACCGGCATTTTTGTTATCTTATTTACACACTGAATGCCATCCTCCACACGTTCTGTTTTAAGGCCGGCACGCTCAAGTATTGCTTCTGCAATCTCTGCATTCAGATCATTGTCCTCTGCCAAAAGGATATTCTTGCCTTCAAGGATTTTACTGGCTGTTCCAGAGCCTTCATCATGTTTTTTTACATAATAGCTTTCATCCGCTATCCTGTGTTTTAATGTTACAGTAAAGGTGCTGCCCTTTCCAGGCTCACTCTCTACATCTATTGTTCCGCCGAGCAGATCAACATATCTCTTTACGATTGACATTCCCAATCCGCTTCCTGTGATTTTGCTCTTTGTAGTGTTTCGCTCACGCGTGAATGCATCGAAAATCTTTGTCAGATAATCCTGGCTCATACCGATTCCGGTATCGCTCACCCTGGTCCTTACCATCATGTACCCGGGCTCATCACATACTAATTCGTCTATGTTTATCATAACAGAACCACCGGATGGGGTATATTTTATGGCATTGCTCAGGATATTGACAAATATTTCTTTTACCTTGGTAGTATCTGTCAGTATATGTTCATGCTCTACATTTATTGTGTAATGAAGTGCAATATTCTTTTTCTTTGCTTCATCACCAAATATTTCAAATAAAGTCTGCCGGATATCTTCAATCCGGCCATAGTTCTCATCAATTTCCATCTTTCCGCTCTCAATCCGAGCCATATCAAGTACATTATTTATGATTGACAGAAGAAGATTTCCAGACTGCTGCAATTTTTCCAGATGATCTGAAGTTTCAGGCAGATCCTTTTCTTTTAGTTCTTCCTCCATAAGCTGTGCATAACCCAGAATTGCATTCATAGGAGTACGGATGTCATGTGACATATTGTTAAGAAAACGAGTCTTTGCCAGACTGGCATCCTCTGCTTTTTTCAAAGCGATTTCCAGTTTGTCATTGAGTTTTTTTGTATCCTTTGCCGCAAGCTTTGCGACAGCTTCTGCTTTCCTTGCCTTCCGCAAAAGTACGAGGATAATACCAATGATGCTGAGTGCCAAAAATCCTACCGTAGCCAAAAAAACAAGCAGATTGTCTTTTATGAAATCAGAAAATGTTACTTTATCTGCAGTACTGTCATAGATAGCAAGTGCACTTGTAAGCATGTCAGACGGCATGGCCTTTATAGTTTTATTCAGTATTGATAAAAGGCTTCCCTCTCCCTCTCTTACAGTAAAACATGCCTCCATTGTTTTTGTAAGTGGAACACTCTTGAAATTTTGACTGTTATCATATATCAGCGCCTGGCTTGCTCCCATGAGGAAACAGTCTGCTTTTTCTTGGATGACCATATCTGCTGCATTGTCAAGCGAATCACAATCTACAAGCTTCCATTCAGGATAACTGAATGCAATATGCTGTTTTAAGGCATATTTTTCCTTTGGCACAGCTACAGTATACACCTTATTCTCATCAAATTTTTCCTCATCAGTTACCGCCATCAAACTGTAAGTCCAGGCTGTGTTTGTAAGTGCATATCCGTTTTGTTCTGCAAAATATGGATTCCTGCCGGCATAAAAAATCATGTCAATCTCACAATTCTGCAGCGCCTGAATCATTTCATCATAATCATCATATGCATGTATATTAAATTCCAGTGTCTGATTTCCCAGACAATCTTTGGCATAGGAGATATATTCCGCCAGCATACCGGTAATTTTTCCAGTCTCTTCATCCATGGAAAAGATTGCCGGATCATTGTTCAAAAATCCTATCTGGATACCTCCATGCTCTTCCACCCAGACCTTTTCTTTACCTGTAAGAATCTGAATATAATCAAGTGTAAAATACTTCTTATACAGATCTGCCTTAAAAAAGGGACTATCCTGTTCCAGTTGACGCATAGCATAGTCCAGCTCCGTCTTGATATCGCTGCGTTCTTTATTTATTGCAAAATATATGCCTGATTTGCCAATCGTGGTAACGGATGATATTCCCTGTTCAGACCAGATCGATTCCTCCAGAGATACAAAACAGTCGATCTCATGATTTGCTAATTTCTTTTCGACATCATCATCATTATTCACATTTACATGTTCTGTATGTATGCCATTCTTATTTTCCCATTCTGTCAGCATGATCTCAGGTTCTGTATCCATGAGCACACCTACACGTTTCCCATCCAGAGACTTGAAATCAGACATTCCAATATCCGTATCCGATAAATCAGCATAAAGGATATATTTTTCCTCCCCCATCGGTTCATCCGGGAAAAGCATCTTTTGTGCACGTTCATCGGTGTAAGAGATATCACCCATGATATCGATCTCACCATTTTCAAGTTTATCAAAACAGTCAGACCAGTCACATTTCACATACTCAAATTTCCATCCGGTATAACCTGCCAAAGCCTGCATAAGTTCGTATCCATATCCTCGTCTTACACCGTTTTTATCGACATAATCAAAGGTATCCTCAAATGAGCCGACACGGATGATCTGTGACTGCTTTTCATCGTTGTTCGTCTCAGCAGCCCGGCAAGGTACTGTCAATACCATCCATATTCCCAGAAACACAAATATACCTGCACATAGTACGGTTGATTTTTTCCTACTTTTATCCATATTTTTTATTTCCTTTATTTGTGCGGTTTTTCTAATACTCCGGACACCTAATCCAGGTTCTTCTGCAGGATGCTGATCAATTCCTCTATGACAATTGGTTTGGACAAGAACCCATCCATACCACATTTCAGTGCTTTCTTTCTGTCCTCATCAAAGGCATTGGCAGTCATGGCAAGAATAGTAATTCCAGCCAGTGCCGGATTTTCTTTTTCATTAGGATCCTCCTTCTGAGCTTCCTTTGCATTTTTCTATTTTACAATATCAAAATATCCAACGATCCCAATGTATCCATCCTTCTTTAAAGGCGACCACAATGTATGCAATTTCAGTTTGTACATCTGGCGGTCATTTTCCACCCTTGCTTTTATCTGCACAGAGATTTCTTTATTTTGTACAGATGTCTGATGTAATAAAACCTGAATATGATGAACATCTTCTTCATTTACTCCGAATTCTTTGAACAGATCAAAATCCGGATTATTTCTCTGATATAATATCTGCTGTTTTCCGTTTAATATAGTCAGCTGACCGGAACTTGTATTGTAATCAATTGAACCCATGCCGCTGTTCGCTTTGAAGAAATCAACCTTTTCCTTCATGACCCTGAGAATACTCTGTGAATAATTTTGGTTCGGTAAAGATCTGTCGCTGAGTATTTCATTTGAAAGTCTCTGCACTTCATGGTAATAGCTATTGTCATCCATCTCTTTATCAAGCATTTTCGAAAGCTGAAGACGCAGCTCTTTCAGGCACTTAAGGAGGATGGGGTTAAATTGTCCGCATTGCCCATCCAGGATCATCTGGATTGCTGTGTCATGATCAAATGCTTTCTTATAACATCTTTCACTTGTAAGTGCGTCATAAACATCAACAATCGACACCACCTGTGCGGAGATTGGTATTTCTTCTCCTTTCAGTCCATCCGGATAACCTTTTCCATCCCATCTTTCATGATGCCATCTGCAGATTTCCCATGAAGCACGTACCAATGAATTGTCTTTTGGGAAATGCATATCCTGGATCATATCTGCACCAAGTTCACTATGAGTTTTCATAATCCTGAATTCTTCATCGGTAAGTCTGCCAGGTTTGTTCAGGATTTCTTCCGGAATACGGATCTTACCGATATCATGAAGAGAAGATGCTGTTGTGATCAAAGAAATATCTGCCTCTGTCATAGGATAAGCATTTGTTATTTTTACCAGTTGTCTCAGCATCAGTTCTGTTGCTGTTTTAATATGCAGGATATGTTCTCTACTCTCACTGTTACGTGATCCCAGTACATTACTCAGGATCCGGATCATAATATTATTATTTTCTTCTTTTTCGTAAACCTGATCATAAACCACATTGATCAGATGCTTTTGCTTCATATAGAGTCCCAGGGTATTCTGAACTCTTTTCTTTACAATCACAGAATCAAACGGTCGTGTGATATAATCCGTGATTCCCAGTTCATATGCTTTACGCATCGTATCAACAGCATCTTCCGAAGATATCATGATCACCGGAGTTTCTTCTATACACTGGCTTCTTTTCATTATTTCCAAAACTTCAAAACCATTCATCTGTGGCATATTGATATCTAAAAGCATCAGATCAATTCCTATATTTTCTCCTATCATCTGAATTGCCTGATTTCCATTTTCCGCTTCCAGGTAATTATAAGTTTCTCCGAGAATCTCCTTTAACATATCTCTGTTAAATTCTGAATCGTCTACAATCAGGATCTTTTGTCTTTTATCCATATTTTTTATTTCCTTTATCCAATGGGTTGATGATGTTCCAAGCACCTGGTCAAAGACAGAACGTCGTGTCGCATCACTTAATTCGACAGTCCCTTCTTTATTTCTTCAATCATCCTCTCATATACTTCTGTTACTTTTTCCATTGCCTTCGATATCCCAGGCTGCGCTCCGGTTCTATCTCTCAAAAGTTCTGTTAACTCATTACTAACCTCATACAGACGGTCAAAAGAAAGATTCTGACAAACCCCTTTCAGTGTGTGTGCACTGCGGAAAGCATCTTCATAATTTTTATTTTCCAATGCCTGTTTTAACTGTAGATAACTCTGGTCTTCAAGGAACTTTAATGTAAATCTCCGAATCAGTGCTTCACTTTGAAGGCGTCCCAAGACATCTTTATAGTTTCCTCCGATCGCTTCATAGCATTCCTGTATTGTCATGATTTTGTCCTCCTATCTACTACAATATATTTATGGTTAATATCCCTTACAGCCAGTAAGGAATTATCCATCTTGTTGCTTAAGCTGTATAATGGTGGAGCAATTGGTATATCGGCTTCCTTTCTTGGACTTCGCGTCCGTAAAATAGACTGATAACCAGCTCCTCATTCGCAGCGTTCGTTTTATGCAGGTTGAATCGTCGTAGGCGCATTCGTGTCACACCACAGTAGATTGAATAGGCAATGAGTAAAACTGGCACTTATCCATTGCAATAATCTTAAGGAGTGACAAATTTATGAACGCAGTAGGTATCGATGTTTCTAAGGGTAAAAGTATGGTTGCTATCATGCGGCCTTTCGGTGAAATTGTTTCCACCCCCTTTGAAATCAAACACACAACCAGTGACATTAATTCACTTGTAGAACTCATCAACTCTGTTGAAGGTGAGTCACGAATCGTGATGGAACATACAGGACGTTACTACGAAGTCCTTGCCCATCAGCTTTCAGAGGCTAACCTTTTCGTCAGTACCATTAACCCCAAACTTATCAAGGATTTTGATAATGATTCCCTTCGTAAAGTCAAATCTGATAAAGCGGATGCCGTTAAGATTGCACGCTATGCACTTGACAAATGGCAAAATCTTAAACAGTATAGTGTTATGGATGAATTACGCAATCAGCTTAAAACCATGAACCGTCAGTTTGGCTTCTACATGAAGCATAAAACAGCCATGAAGAATAATCTTATCAGCATCCTTGACCAAACCTATCCTGGTGTTAATACTTACTTTGACAGTCCTGCACGCAATGACGGCAGCCAGAAATGGGTTGATTTTGCATCTACATACTGGCATGTGGACTGTGTCCGTAAAATGTCCCTGAATGCCTTTATTGACCATTATCAAAACTGGTGCAAACGCAAGAAGTACAACTTCAGTCAGTCAAAAGCTGAAGAAATCTATGGAAAAGCAAAGGAACTTGTTCCTGTACTTCCAAAGGATGCCCTTACAAAGCTTATTATCAAGCAAGCTGTAGACCAGCTTAATAGTGCCTCTACAACTGTTGAGTCACTACGCACTCTCATGAATGAAACTGCATCCAAACTCCCGGAATATCCTGTCGTTATGGCTATGAAAGGTGTTGGAACTTCTCTTGGTCCTCAGTTGATGGCTGAGATCGGAGATGTTTCCCGTTTCACTCACAAAAGTGCTATTACTGCATTTGCCGGTGTAGATCCCGGTGTTAATGAATCTGGAACCTATGAACGAAAAAGTGTTCCTACCTCAAAACGAGGTTCCGCTGATCTAAGAAAGGCTTTATTTCAGGTAATGGATGTCCTAATTAAAACGCATCCTCAAGATGATCCTGTTTATCAGTTCTTAGATAAGAAACGGACTCAAGGCAAGCCTTACTATGTCTATATGACTGCAGGTGCCAACAAGTTTCTAAGAATCTACTACGGACGAGTGAAAGAATATCTTTCATCTCTTTCAGAATCCTAATTATCCACTAATATTTTCAGACCAGCACTGGTGTGGTGGCCTTATTTTGATACCCAATTTTCAACCTGTATAAAATTTTCAATGTTCTTTCAATTTAGCCTTGACTTTTTATTTGCAGGCTATATTTCACTGCTTATTTGTCACTGCCATATCCATTATATTTCACCAATTTATGAATTACTTTTATCAGTAACCCCACATCAACAGGCTTAGCAATATGTTCATCCATCCCTGCTTCTTTTGCTCTTATTCTGTCCTCCGTGAACGCATTTGCTGTCATTGCAATGATCGGTATTTCTTTTGCATCCTCTCTGTCCAGAGACCGGATCATCTTTGTAGCTTCATAACCATTCATGACCGGCATCATAATATCCATAAGAATGACATCAAATCCACCAGGTCCACTTTTTCTGAACAGCTCAACCGCTTCCTGACCATTCCATGCTTTTGTCACGTCAGACCCTTCATTCTGAAGCAAAAATTCAGCGATTTCCATATTCAGTTCATTATCTTCTGCCAGAAGAATATGCAGTCCCTTTATAGATTTTTCTGATATATCCTTCTGTTCTTCACGTTTATCCGCATCCAGATCTATCTTAAATGGAACCCGGATCACAAATGTAGTCCCTACACCGTATTCACTTTCGAGGGTAATGGTTCCACCCATTTTCTCGACCAGATTCTTTGCGATCGCCATTCCCAGGCCTGTTCCTGGAAATTTTGTACGGCTTCCTGTATGTTCCTGTGCAAATGGTTCAAAAATATGTTTCTGGAACTCCTCAGTCATTCCGATTCCTGCATCCCGGCAGATAAATTCCATTGTCGTCATTCCTGGCTGTTCGGATGGGATTTCCATGCAGCTAAGATAAATATGTCCGTTTTCTCTGTTATATTTCACTGCATTGGACAGGATATTCATCATCACACGTTTCACATACCCCGGACTTCCAATAAGATTCCGGTGTATGATTTCTTTTTTCTCCCACATGATCCGGATATTCTGTTCTGCTGCCATCTGCTCGATCACAACAAATACTTCCCTGGAAATACTTCTCAGATTAAATGGGATCTCCTCCAGAACGATCTCACCGGACTCCAGCTTACTCATATCCAGAACATCATTTACCAGTTCCAGCAACAGATTGGATGCCTCTTTAATCTTTGTCCTGTATTCCGTCTGTTTCTCCATATCATCTGCATAATGGTCTGCCATATCGACCAAGCCGCAGATTCCATTGATCGGAGTCCGGATATCATGGCTCATCCGCTGGAGAAACTCTGTTTTTGCCTCATTGGCAGCCTCTGCCTTTTTTGCAGCTATCAGAAGTTCTGCCTTATATTTTTCGTCTTTTTTCTGTTCCTGTTTCCGGTGTGTCAGATTGGTTCTATATGCCCAGAACCAGAATATACTGAATATCAGAAGATAAAGAAAAATAACACCTGCTACATTTAATGGAAGATTATGAAACACTTCCGTATCCGGAAGATACGCATAAATATAATAATCCCGCTGTTTCAGCATGATGATATGCTCCCTTCTAAGTAGACAAGAGAAATAATAAAATCTTGTTTATTTAGAAGGGAGCTTTCTTTATGGCATTCAAACATAAATTTACTTATGAAGAAAAAGTCAAAATAGTTTCTGAATACATTGATGGAACATATGGGTTCAGAGAAATATGTAAACGTTATGATATTAATCAAGGTTCTTTAAAAGATTGGAAACGACTTTATGAAACCTTTGGATGGAGCGGTTTGAAAACCGCTTCTAAAACTACTCGTTATTCAAAAGAAACTAAAGAGGCAGCTGTTAGAGATTACTTGTCTCATGAGTTTACATTCCCAGAAATATTAAAAAAGTATCAGATTCGTTCTGGAACTCAACTCAAAAAGTGGATAAAGAAGTATAATGGTTGTGAAGTATTAAAATCTTCTGGAACAGGGGGAAACAATATCATGACCACAGGCAGAAAAACCACATTTGATGAAAGGATCGAAATCGTACAGTATTGTATTGCACATGATCATAATTATGCCGAAACAGCCGAAGAATATCAGGTATCCTATCAGCAGGCACGTAACTATACTATTAAATATGAATCAAAAGGTGTAGAAGCTCTAAAGGATAATCGTGGAAAAAGAAAATCTCTAGATTCAATGAGTGAGTTAGAAAAACTCCGTGCTGAAGTTAAAATCTTACGTGCTGAAAAAGAACGTGCTGAAATGGAGGTTGCATTCTTAAAAAAATTAGAGGAGATCGAAAGGAGGCGGGGCTAAACCGAATAAGAAACGAACATACTTATCTGGCAATCAAAGAGCTTCATGAAGAAACGAAATTTTCTATCTGCTCATTATGTAAGATTGGGCATGTTTCCAGAGCAGCCTATTATAAATGGTTAAACCATAAAGAAAGTGATAATGACAAATTGAATCAGAAGTTGGCAGAAAGATTGGAAGAATTGCATAAGCAGCATCCGGACATGGGATATCGCCGATTAAACGACAAATTATATCATGATGATAAAATCGACGTAAACGACAAACGTATCTTACGAATCTGTCGCAAAAAGCAGATAAAATCCACTTTGAAACATCGTTATGATGGTTGTACCAGACCTTCCAGAAATCCAGGCTTCATCGCAGAGAATGTTTTAAACAGAGATTTTCATGCAGATAATCCAAACGAAAAATGGGTAACCGATGTTACAGAGTTCAAATACGGCACATCCTTCGACGATATTCATAAACTATATCTTAGTGTTATTTTAGATTTGTGTGACCGACGACCTGTAGCATATGTTTTAGGTGATTCGAACAATAATCAACTCGTATTCGATACTTTTGATCAGGCAGTAACCTTGAATCCAGATGCTAAGCCGATTTTTCATAGTGACAGGGGTTACCAATATACATCCAGGGCATTTCATCATAAACTGGAACAAGCTGGAATGACTCAAAGTATGTCACGTGTTGCTCATTGTACAGACAATGGTCCAATGGAAGGGTTCTGGGGAATTTTAAAACGAGAAATGTATTATAAGAAGAAATTTCATAGTAGAGAAGAATTAGTCTCCGCGATTGTTGAATATATAGATTATTACAGAAACGACAGACCTCAACGAGGTCTCGGTATTCTAACTCCAATGGAATACCATGACATGCTTATGGCAGCATAAAAATGCTACCCAGCATGATCTGGGTAGCAAAAAACCTATATTTTTTTAATTGTCTACTTGACGGGGCGCACACCATGATTCCGTAGCATCTGGTTCCTTCATTCTTCAAATGATAAATGTGCTGACTGTCTGTATGCTTTTTCATTGCCTGAACAACTTCGTTGTCGGCTGTATTCTGCCCTAACAGCCTCTCATCATTACTGGCAACAACGATCCCATCGTCTGCAACAATGATCGTTCCATCTTTCTGGACACTATAACCATTTAAAAGCTCTTGTATCGTCAGGGTATAATTTCTGGTAAATTCAGGAGACGTGTAATAATAGATTGCAACGACACCTGGCACATCTTTTCTGGCACAGGCTGCAATGTCAACATAGGATCCATCTTTCCTGGCAAACCGTTCTGAATAAGATCTTTCTTCATATCCGGCAAAATCCATGATAATTTCTTTTTGCAGATACTCCGTGATCTCATTAGCCAGAGACTCATCCATACTGTATTCATAGTCCATCTTTCCTTCTTTATCCAGCACTATGATGCCATCCACCCAGAGAGTCTGCAGGTTTTCTTTCAGAAAATCCTGGCTTAGCTGACCGCCGTTTTCTGTTTCCATGCTAATATTTGTACTCATCTGTCTGGCACTTTCAATGGCACGTAAAAGACTTTTGGATTCCGAAGATTCATTATAATGGGTGTAGGTTGAGCACTGCACTTTCACATAGTTTACGATCTCCACCAGTCTTTTCTCTGCTTCCGCTTTTTCTGCGTAAAAGAAATAAAACAGAGAGACTACAGCCACACAGATTCCGAGCAGACCTCCCAGCAGCTGGATTCGTTTTCCTTTTGTCTTTCTCTTAATATCCAAGATCATCCACCTCCAGATACTTCTGGGGATCATCCAGATATTTTTCAATAATTTTCAGGGATGTGCCATCCTGACGCATCTCCGCCAGTGTCTGATCCATCTGCTCACAGATTCCCCTGTCATCATCTTTTGCAAAAGCGACACCTATTCCGGTGATCATAAGAGGCTCTTCCAGGATACGGAAGCTTGTATCATAATCCTTCATATACTGAACGATAGATTCCTCGTGTGCTGCAACTGCATCTACATATCCTTTCCCAAGAAACGTATAGATCAGTTCCCGATGTCCAAGACTGATCAGATTTCCCAATTTGGGGATTCTTTCATCTGTCCGGTTCAGAAAGATGCTTTCCGGTTTGGTTGTGGACTGAACAGCCAGATTCTTTCCCTCCAGATCACTCAGTTTATAGATATCACTGTTCTCATTTACAGCGACCACCTGACGGCTTGCTATGTATGGTCCTGCCCATCGGTAATCGTCAAGGCGCCCTTCCATGGAAAAACATCCCATGATACAATCAATCTCTCCACTCTCTACCAGTTCTTTTTTCTTCTCCCAGTTGATCTGGACAACCTTCACCTGATATCCCATTCTTTCGAAAGCTTCTGTAGCCAGTTCTACATCTATACCCGTCGGTACACCATCCTCATTCAGATAATTGTATGGTGGATAATTATCGCTGCCAAGGGTAATAACAGGCTTTTCTGGTTCTTCTTTCGTGTTATCTGTGTTTTTACACCCTGACAGGGTGACTGCTAAAATGCCCGCAAGCAGAATGCCTGCAATCACTCTTGTTCCTTTCATTTTCCGTCTATCCCTTACTATCCTTTTCATTTTTTGTGTACACTAGTCAAGCGGATATTCGGTTAAATAACACCATAAAAAAGCACCGTCTCACAGACAGTGCACCTCATTTCATGCAACTGGCTGCCATTTTACAGGCCCTATAGCTTTGCGTCCCAGACTTTCATCTGGTTTGCCGATCATCCTTATTAAGCTTTTATACGTATCCTAAAAAACTGGTTTTATTATACTACAGCGCTCTACTTTACACAAGAAAAAACATTACCGTTTTAACGCCTGAAAACACAAAAAAAGAGATTGCTCCAAAACAGAGAAAAATACTTTATCCCCACAAAAAGAAATCCCCGCTGTCTGACTGAAATCAGACAACAGGGATTTTTTATCAGATCATCCGATCGCTGCGATCACTTCTACCTCGCAGAGAACGTTCTTTGGCAGTGTCTTGACTGCAACACAGGAACGTGCAGGTTTATTTACGAAATATTTGGCATATACTTCATTAAATGCCGCAAAATCGTTCATATCTGCAAGGAAGCATACTGTCTTGATCGCATTCTCATAGCTGGAACCGGCAGTTTCCAGAACTGCTCCGAGATTCTTCATAACACGGTCAGCCTGCTCCTCGATGGTTGTGCCAACTACCTCTCCAGTTGCCGGATCCACCGGGATCTGACCGGATGTGTAAAGTGTATCTCCATGGATGATAGCCTGGGAGTATGGTCCGATTGCTGCAGGTGCTTTGTCTGTATGTACTGTCTTCATAATAGAATTCCCCTTTCATGAACATTTCGGATACTTCTCTGGCGGAAATATCCATCAGGATCTTGCTCAGCTGTTTTTTATTCTAACTCACAGATCACCCCTGGTCAAGGTCCATATTCAGATAATTATAAACAATACCGGAAATATCCCGGATATGCGAAACTGCGTCCCCAGGTTTACAGTCTTCTGACATCACACAGAGGATATATGTAGTCTTTTTTCCATATACAATGGCGATATCATGCTGGTCCGTATCCGTTTCTCCAGTCTTATTTGCAATTTCCACGGACGCAGATATCCCGCTGGGGATCTTAGTAGTAACCTGCTGATTCAGAAGCAGATTACGCATAGCCTCCGAAGCTTCTTTCGATACACATTCTCCTTTATAGATCCGGAAAAGAAGCTCTGCGCAGTCTTTTACGGAAGTGGTGTTCCTGCCACCGAGGCCGACGTCCTTTGAAGAGGACGGGCTTAAGATGTGCTGTACGGAAGTATCTGCAAATTTCTGTTCCGCAAGAAATCCATTTACAGCCTGTGCTCCGTCCTTAAAAACACCCGATGCTGTCTGCAGACGTACCAGCTCATTAAAAGATTCATTGTCACTGACTGTGATCATATTCCAGAGAAGGTCATTGACCTTTGTGGATACGGACGGATCTGTAACATTTTTTTTCATTTTTGCCGCTTCATTCTGAAGGACTGCATCCATGTTGGCATAGGTCTGGGCCATGACAAACACTTTGATCAGACTGGCTGAGTACAGTGACTGACTGTTCTGTTCAAACTCCTGATCACTGGTCAGATCCTTTACATAAACGCTCCATGTACCCTCATAGGTTCCAAGAAGATCCGCAAGCCGTTTCTCAAGGCCATCCATTCCCAGATCTTTCGTCTCGACTTTTCCAGATTTATCCACGGAAAATCCCTCCGGAGTTTCTCCCTCTTCCTGGAGCAGAACGCCGTTTTCTCCGCCAAAATAATAATATCCGTCAAACATCTGTCCTGCAGCATTCATTTCCAGATAATGGATACCTGGATCTGTGACCATTTTTCCATATTCATCAAAATAATACAGCCCGTTGTATGTTGTTTTGTCCACCACCAGCTCATCCATATAACGTACCTGTGGAGAGGCGCTGAGTTTTCCCAGATTGTTTACCATATAACAGCCGTCAAAAGAAACTTCCTCACCGCTGCCGTCTTTTGCCGGAGCCTTCAGATCGGTGATCTGGACCATATGCGAGTTTCCCGCTGTAAATTTACCGCTTTCGTCGTGATAATAATATCCATCAAAAACCGTTCCGTCGATCTCAAAATGATCAAAATAATACACTGCCGGAGTATTTTCTTTGGTTCCATCTTCATTCAGGCAGTAAAAGCCATTGCTTTTCAGAATATATTTCCCGTTTTCACCGGGAATTGGAAGTATCTGGGACTCCTCCGTAACAGAACCAAGGCTTCCCTGTGCCGTCTGCTGCACTGTTGTCGCAAAAACCGGCTGTGCGAGCATCACTGTGCTCAGACAAAATGCCAATGCTTTATATATTTTTTTTCGTCTCATATACTTCTTTCACTTTTCTTATGATCCTATTTTACAGTTTCTTGTCCTGATCCGGCATCCACACATTCCTCCAGTGATTTTCCAGATAAAGACTCTATAAGTATATCGGATTTCTCCGTTCTGTCAAGTAAACCTCTTCCAGAACGTCTCCACTGCACCTTCTACCGTATCCAGCCTGCAGCCTGTACGGTCCTGCCATTCCCTGGGAAAGATTTCCTGGTAATCCCGATCCCAGAAGCGGTCATCCAGAAGCAATATCACGCCTTTATCCTCTTTTGTGCGGATCACGCGCCCGGCGGCCTGAAGCACCTTGTTCATACCCGGATAGCGATATGCATAATCAAAACCACAGTGATTCTTTTTATCGTAATACTCTTTCAGGATCTCACGCTGACTGCCGATCTGGGGAAGTCCGGTTCCTACGATCACTGCCCCGATCAGACTTTCCCCTGTCAGATCAACACCCTCAGAAAAAATCCCTCCAAGGACACAGAACCCTACCAGGGTACCTTCCCGTTCCTGAAATTCCTCCAAAAATCCTTCCCGTTCCTGTTCTGTCATATCCGGCGTCTGACACACGCAGCGCACCCAGTCTACGGAAAATTCTTCCTCATAAACCTGCAGTACGTCTTCCATAAGACGATACGACGGAAAAAACACCATATAATTTCCCTGCCTCTGCCAGACACATCTGGCAATATATCCGGCGATCTTCCGGTATTCTGCACGATTTCTCCGGGTATACCGGCTGCTTACGTCGCTGCCGATAAGAATCCTGCGGTTTTCTTTTGGGAAAGGAGACTGCACATAAATCCCATAGGCATCACGGTCTGTTGTCAAAAGCTCCCGGTAATAGAGCATGGGAAACATTGTAGCTGAAAAGAAAATTGCACTTTTTCCTTTTTTCAGGTATTCTCCCAGATTTTCTGCCGGGTTCACACAGAACAGCCTCAGACGAAATCCTTCTTCTACGCTGTTTTCGGTATATACTACATAATTTTCATCTACCAGCTCTGAAACATTTAAAAAATCACGCACTATAAAATAAAATTCCAGTATTTCCCTGCGTAGTTCTTCTTCCAGTTCTTTTTCCTCCAGTATTTCTTCCAGTTCACCTGATATCGTAAGAAATGTGATCGGCAGTACTCCGGGATTGGGTAGCACCTGATACCCTTTTCCTGTTTCCGCAAGATTCTCTTCCAGTTCCATCATCTGGCGATTTGCTTTATCCAGTGCTCTGGCCAGTTTTGAAAACCGCTTTCTTATCTTCTTTCGAAGTGCTACCAGACTCTGACGGGAAATACCGGCACTGTACATCTCTCTGCCACGTTCTACCAGATTATGTGCCTCATCGATCAGAAAAATATGATCCCCGGAAATATTTTCCCCGAAAAAACGTTTCAGATGAACATTGGGATCAAACACGTAATTATAATCACAGATGATCCCGTCTACCCAGATTGAAAGATCCAGACACATTTCAAAAGGGCACACCTGCCATTTTTCTGCATGAGCACGGATCACTTCTCTGGAATATACCTCTTCAGTGGTCCAGAGCTCATAAACCGCATCATTTACCCGGTCAAAATGCCCCTTTGCATAAGGACATTTCTCCGGTGTACATTCCGGAGTATCCTGAAAACACAGTTTTTCCTTTGCCGTGATCGCCGTTACCTTGAATTTCAGACCTTTTTCCCGCAGGATGTGAAATGCCTCCTGCGCCACAGTTCCTGTGATGGTTTTTGCGGTAAGATAAAAAAGTGTTTCACCTTTTCCCTCACCGATGGCGCGCACGGACGGAAAAATGGCAGACATGGTTTTTCCCACACCGGTAGGCGCCTGAACAAATAAGGTCTTCCCACTGGAAACCGTATGATACACACCACTAACGATATCCCGCTGCCCTTCTCTGTATGGAAACGGAAACTGCAGATCCTTCATGGATGCATTTCTCTCTTTTTTCCAGTTAAGAGAATATGCGATCCATTTGTGATAGGCATCCAGAAGCTTCTGATACCAGCCTTTAAGCTCCTCTATGGAAAAATCCTCACGAAATCTCCTGGTTTCCTCCGTCTCAAGATGAGCGTAGGTCATCTGAATGTGGATTTCAGAAATCCCTTCTTTTTCTCCCCAGATCATTCCGTAACACATGGCCTGGGCACGGTGGACAGGTATTGGCATGTCCATTGCCTGGACATTTCCGTAAGTCCCCTTGATCTCATCAATATAAACGGCTCCGTCCTCTGTAAAGATCCCATCTGCACGGCCCTCGACCTGAATGACCACATCGTCGTATTCACTTTCTTTTTTCAGAGAAACCTCCGCCTGATAATCGCCCTTCATACTCCGCTGTATCTTGCGGTGAAGCCTTCCGCCTTTTAACATGGCTTCCTTATCTCCGGATGTCCCACTGCTGTTATCCAGATCTCCGCTCCTCAGTATAAATTCCACAAGATTTCTGACAGAAATCCGCACTCTTGGTTTTTCCATATTTTCACTCCCGGCAGCTACCGGAATTCCAGTCCGGCAGCTATTCTTTTTCCATGCTATACCAGGATTATACCATAAAATATGATCCGAAAGCTTCCCATAATAAAAAGGACGCATGTTCTGCTTTTCTTCTCATGAACTGCGCCCTTTTATCACCGTTTTTCTTTATTCATATTTCTCAACCTGCTGCATACTTGGAAAGAACACGATTAAAATCCTCATCTTCTCCGTAACACTTTACTGTCAGAGTCTTTGTCAGATCCAGACTCAAAAGTCCGAGGATCGACTTTGCATCAATGATAATACGGTTATAAAATACATCAATATCAAAATTACATCTGCTGGCTGCACTGACAAACTCCTGTGCACTTTTTTCATCCAGTTTGATCTGTTTCTCCATAGCTGACCGCCTGCCTTTCTGATTTTTTCATATTCCAGTTTTACACAAAAGTTAAGTTTTTGTCAATACTGTTTATTTCATATCAAACTTTTTTCGACACAATGTACAATATCTTTGTCTTTCCTTTGGAAATCCTGTTGAATTTGATTGTATTATTTTTAGATAAATCTTGGATTTTTTCCAAAAAAATCCGCCGCAGAACGGTATGTTACACGTACTGCGGCGGATTTAAATAAATCGGATATTCGGATTTATATCAATCGGATATTCGAAATCCGCTTCGCTACTTTCTCATAAACAAAATCCGTTTCCGGATTTATATCAATCGGATATTCGAAATCCGCTTCGCTACTTTCTCATAAACAAAATCCGTTTCCGGATTTTGTTTATATCCGTGTCAGAACAAAAATATCGTAGATTGCTCTGACTGCTTTTTCGAAATCACGATTCTCTACACCGATGATGATATTCAGTTCACTGGAACCCTGGTCGATCATTTTTACGTTTACATTTGCATGGGCAAGAGCAGAGAAGATCCTTCCTGCAGTGCCTCTCTGGGATTTCATTCCACGACCAACAACTGCGATCAGTGCAAGGTCCGATTCCATCTCCACAAAATCAGGCTGCACCAGACGGTGGATACCTGCGATAACCTGCTGCTCTTTCTCCTCAAATTCGTCCTGATGAACATATACAGTCATGGTATCGATTCCGGATGGTACATGCTCAAAGCTGATCCCCTGATCTTCAAATACCTGAAGTACCTTGCGTCCGAACCCAATCTCACTGTTCATCATGGATTTCTCGATATTAATAGAGCAGAAACCTTTCTTTCCGGCGATACCGGTAATAGTGAATTTCGGCTTCTTACAGGTGCTCTCTACGATCAGAGTACCTTTATCCTCCGGGCTGTTTGTGTTACGGATATTGATCGGAATTCCCTCTTTACGAACCGGGAAAATGGCATCCTCATGAAGAACAGTAGCTCCCATGTAGGAAAGCTCACGAAGCTCTCTGTATGTGATCGCCTCGATAGGCTCCGGATTGTGAACGATACGCGGATCTGTTACAAGAAAACCGGAAACGTCCGTCCAGTTCTCATAAATATCTGCATGGATAGCCTTTGCAACCAGGGAACCTGTCACATCAGAACCACCTCTGGAAAATGTCTTTACTGTGCCATCTGCACATGCGCCGTAAAATCCCGGAATAACCGCATGCTGGGATTTGCTGAGTTTTTTGGAAAGGAGTTTATTGGTCTCCTCCGCTTCCAGATTACCAGCTTTATCAAAACGGATCACAGAAGCTGCATCCACAAAATCATATCCAAGATATGCAGCCATGATCTTACCATTGAGGAACTCTCCTCTGGATGCCGCATACTGGATTCCTGCCTGTGCACGGAAATCCTCATCGATCTTCTTGAACTCCTCCTCAAGAGAAAGGCTCAGTCCGAGTCCCTTAATGATCTCATAATATCGCGCCTTAATCGCATTGATCTTCTCAGTGATATCCTCCCCTTTGGATGCTGCGTCATAACATCCATAAAGCATATCCGTCACTTTGATATCCTCGTCAAATCTCTTTCCCGGAGCTGACGGAACTACATAACGGCGGCTCTCATCACTGCGGATGATATCGCCCACTTTCTGGAACTGCTCCGCATTTGCAAGAGAACTTCCACCGAATTTTACAACTTTTTTCATGATAACACCTCTCACCTGTAATTTCGACTTCCAGCGCCGCCTTTTCACCATTCACTGCAACGCTTTACCACAGAAACCTACGGCTATTTTATTGAATAATTTGTAATTTTGCAAGCCTTTCCGTAACATTTCTGCAAAAAAAGTCAAATTATACAAGAGAAAAGTATCTCCTGACCTGTTTCTTATGCACAGTACTGCTTCAGAATGTTCTCGAGAGCTGCAGCGCTGCTTGTGTGACAGCGGCATACCGGAATGGATTTTTTCTTTGCTTCTTCTACTGCGCAGTTTACCATTTTGTGGGAAACGGTACTGGTGAACAGGATCATCAGATCCGGCACCCCGATCTTTTTCTTCATGGCTCCTTTTTCCTTGGCAAAAACTTTCGCCTTGCATCCGAAGCCTTTGCAGATATCCTCATACTGACATACCATTCTTTCATTACCGCCTACAATTACAACGCTCATAATTCACTCTCCTTTGATCTCTGAACTTTTATATGACTGTTTTAAGGTTATTTTAAACTAACTTTACTTTTAAAATATTGAGTTAGCACTTGCTAACTCATTTATTATAATACCATCTCACAAAAAATTTGTCAAAGGTAATTTTAAATTCTGTCTGATTTTTTATATCCTGTGATCTCACATACTGTAAGTATGCCGTTTTTTACCTGAAAATGAACATCCATTCCTGCAAAAGGCATTCCGTATATCCTCTCCGGATCCTTCTGGTAGGCAGGCCTCGGATCCTCTCTGAGCACGCCTTCCAACGCAGTAAGCTTATCCTCCGGAATCCTTACCTTCCATTCTTCCGGGATCTCTACCTGCAGAAAATGCTGCTCCACCTTCGTCGCAAAGCCGCCCAGCGCTTCCGGATGGCAGTCTGCCACAGGCAGATATGGCTTGATATCATAGATGGGAGTTCCGTCCATCAGGTCCGCACCGGATACGATCAGTACAGGAGCCTCTTTGCTTCCCAGATCGATCTTTTCAAGCTTCACACAGGATAATCCTACAGGATTGGGACGGAAGGGCGATCTGGTGGCAAATACGCCCATCCTTTCATTTCCGCCCAGGCGTGGCGGACGTACTGTAGGGGACCAGTTCTCACGGATCGACTGTGAAAACTCCCACAGCAGCCAGATATGCGAAAAATCTTCCAGTCCTTTTACCGCTTCCCGTACCCGGTATTCCGGTTCAAAAACAATACAGGCTGTCAGTTCTTCCACTCGACCGCTCTGACGCGGGATTCCGAATTTTGTCGGAAAATCACTTCTGATCCTTGCGATTATCTTCATATCCCTATTCTCCCTTTCACTTGCCAGATATACACCTCATGCGCCTGTTACATAATTCTGCTTTCAATGACTGTCATGTCATTTCCGTCAGATCCTCTTGTAGGCAACACAGTTTTTTTGCCGCTTGGCCTGATAGAGAAGTCTGTCCGCTTCCATCACTCCATCTCTGACCTTACAGCTTCCATATACACCTCCCACGCTCATGGAAAGCCGGATTTCTTTGTATTCCGGCACATCTGCCATTGCGATCTCTTCCCGGATATCTTCCAGCTTCTGCTGAAATACCTTTTCCGGGATTTCTTCAAACATCAGAAGAAATTCGTCTCCTCCATAACGCAGTACCACGTCATCTGCCCGCACATGCTCAAAGATCGTTCTGACAATGGTACAAAGCGCCGCATCTCCAGCTACATGGCCATAGCTGTCATTGATCTGTTTAAAATTGTCCACGTCGATCATAGCTATAGCCCCCATCTTATCCAGGGATTTCAGCTGTTCCTCAAAATATCTCCGGTTTCTGGCACCAGTCAGCGGATCTTCATATAATTCCCGGTTGAATCTGCTGATCTTATCGATCAGAGATCCGCTTCCATAAGCTCCCAGAAAGATCTTATCCGTCATTTTAAAGACCATTTCCATAACAAGAGGTGTCCCGTCTATAACCACATATTTGGCGATCACCTGGTAAATGTCATCATTGACGAACTCAAATTTCGTCATTCTGTTTTTGCGGGCAAAAACTTTGGCAGAAATACAGTTCTCACATCTTCTGTTTTTATTCCACACTGCAAAGCATTTATGTTCTGCTTCATAAGAGCAATCATCTGAGCCAATATTTACCGGAGCTGTACGGCTGACATCCACCAGTCTTACAATGTCAAAAACCGTCTTTAGAATTTCTATTTCTTTATTTACTTCCTGGGCAGTCATAAATACGCCCTTATCTTTATTCATAGTATTTTCCTACGTTTCTGAAATATTATATACATCCATGATAACACATCGTACATCAATTCACAATTGTATTTCATCGTCATTTATGCTATTGTATAGTATATAAGAAGTAATATTTTTATCAGGAGGTTTCATATGGCACAGAGACGTACAAAGATAGAAGTACTCAATGAGAAAATTTCCAAAGTAGATTCTAAGATTGCTGCCTACACCGAAAAGATAGCAGCGCTGGAGGATGAAAAAACTGCACTGGCAGCTCAGCTGGATGAGATCCGCAAAGCTGAGCAAAAAGCAAAGGAAGCTACCGAACTGAAACGTCTGCTCAAGCTGATGCACAAAAAAGACATTTCCGTGGAAGATCTGGAATCCATGATCTCCAAGGAAGATTGAGACAGATCCTCAACGAATAAAAAACCGGTTTACGAAGAATTTTTCTTCCAAACCGGTTTTTTATTTGTGATCTTTCTATGATACGATCTGTATATTTCTGCAATCTTTATATTCTTTGGAACAGCTTTCCGTCAGAATTACCGCTCCGTCAAATGAAAAGAATGTCACCGCACTGATCTGTCCGAATTTGGAGCTGTCAGACACCACGTACTTTTCCAGACACTGCTCCATGGCTGTTCGCTTTACCAGTGCCTCATTGGATTCCGGCGTGGTAAAGCCTTCTCTCTGAGTCATCCCGTTGGTCCCGAAAAAGCCCTTGGTAAAATGATAATTCTTCAGCATCTGCATGGCCTGACTTCCGATCACAGCTTCCGTAGATCCCTTCAATTCTCCGCCGATCAGCAATACACGAACTCCCATCTGAGCCAGAGCCCTGGCATGGGAAACACCATTGGTGACAAAAGTCGCCCCGGAGCCTTCCAGATGTTCCAGCATATATCCGGTAGTCGTTCCCGCATCCAGATACACAAAATCTTCCGGACGGATCAGAGCTGCCGCATAGGCTGCGATCTTCTTTTTTTCTTCAATATTCAGCTCAACTTTCTGGGCTACGGTAGGCTCATAGGCATTGACAGTATGTTCCAGCGCCACCGCACCGCCAAAAACCCTGGTCAGCTTCCCCGCCTTGTAAAGCGCCGTGATGTCTCTGCGGACCGTAGATTCCGATGCATCCAGGATATCTTTCAGTTCTGTTACCGTAACACTGTTTTTTTCTCTGAGAAGGCCGAGTATGATCTCGTATCTCTGCTCCGTCAGCATTCCTTTTCCTCCTTCAAAAAAGACATCCCGATCGACCGGACCGGGATGCCTTCTGTTCACTCATTCTGAGATTACAGGTTCTCCTGCATGAATTTGCTTACTGCCTCGTATGCTGCATCCTCATCTGCACCATCGAATGTAAAGGTAACCTCATGTCCCTTCTTTACGCCAAGTCCCATAAGTGCAAGAAGCTTTCTGCACTCTACAGTCTTGCCGTCCTTCTCGATAGTGATCTTGGACTCGAAACCTTTTACAAGCTTCACAAGCTCTCCGGCCGGACGTGCATGGATTCCTTCGTTATCTGTTACTACATACTTGAATTCTTTCATTTCTTTATCCTCCAGTTTTTATTTTAATTTAAAAAAATTTAAGCAACTTTTTTCTTCAGTACCCCGAGAAGTACAGCTGAGATCAGAGTTCCCACAACCAGTGCGACCAGATACATCATTGCATTACCTACAACCGGGAATACGAAGATTCCGCCATGTGGTGCCATCAGTGTACAGTTGAAGAACATGGAGATCGCTCCGGCTGCTGCGGAACCGACGATACAGGACGGAAGTACATGGACCGGGTCAGATGCCGCAAAAGGAATCGCACCTTCTGTGATAAATGCAAGTCCCATAATAAAGTTGGTCGGTCCTGCCTCACGCTCTTCTTTTGTAAATTTGTCTTTAAACAGCAGGGATGCGAGTGCGATGGCACACGGAGGAGTCATACCTCCCACCATAACTGCTGCCATAATGTCATAGTTGCCTGCCGCAATAGCTGCTGTACCAAATACATATGCTGCTTTGTTGAACGGGCCGCCCATATCAATGGCCATCATACCACCGAGAACCAACCCTAAAATTACTTTACTTGAATTTCCCATGCCTGTCAAGGCATTATTTAATCCTGTATTGATACCGCCCATGATCGGCTCTACAACGAAGGTCATACAGAGTCCCATAAGAAGAACACCAACAACCGGATAGATCAGTACAGGCGCTATTTTTTCCAGTGCTTCCGGAAGCTTATCACAAACCTTACGAAGTCCAAGGATCAGATATCCTGCAAGGAAACCTGCAAGAAGTGCTCCGAGGAAACCGGATTTTCCGTTTGCCGCGATCATACCACCCACAAGTCCAACTGCAAGTGCCGGTCTGTCACCGATGGCCATTGCAATAAATCCGGCCAGGATCGGAAGCATGAAACCAAATGCTGTGCCACCAATACTTTTCAGAACAGCCGCTACCGGTGTGATTGTACCAAAGTTTGCTCTCTGGTCTGCAGGAAGGGAACTTAAATCTACACTTAAACCATCGATCAGGAACGCAAGAGCGATCAGGATACCACCGCCTACAACCAACGGAAGCATGTGAGATACCCCGTTCATCAGCTGCATATAGATCTTGTGGCCTGCTCCGCCGCCTGCTTTTGCATTTGAGGAAGAGCTCTGACTACCTGCTGCTGCATGATATACCGGAACATCTCCGGAAATCGCACGTTCAACAAGCTGGTCCGCTTTGCTGATTCCATCTGAAACCTGACATTCGATGACTTTCTTTCCATCGAAACGATCCATGGGAACCTTGGCATCTGCAGCTACAATGATGCAGTCTGCCTCCCGGATCTCCTGATCCGTAAGTACATTTTTTGCTCCACCGGAGCCTCGTGTCTCTATTTTAATGAAACAGTCTTTCGCCTTCGCTGCTTTTTCCAGTCCCTCTGCTGCCATGTAGGTGTGGGCAATACCTGTGGGGCAGGAGGTAACTGCCAGCAGTTTAGCTCTGGCTCCTTCGGAACTTCCTGTATCTGCCAGTCTTTCATCAATATCTTTTTTCTCCTCATCGGCCTTGTCGATGATCTCCATAAATTCATCTACAGAACCTGCGTTGCGTAAGGATTCTGTAAAATTATCATCCATCAGCATTACGGAAAGCTTGCTGAGTACATCCAGATGAATGTTATCTTCTGTATTTGGTGCTGCGATCAGGAAAAGAAGGGTAACCGGCTCATCATCCAGTGCCTCAAATTCCACGCCGTTTTTTACTACCATGGCAGCAAGTCCCGGTTTCTTTACCGCATCACATTTTCCATGAGGAATAGCGATTCCCTCACCGATTCCTGTCGTACTTTCTTCCTCTCTTAAATACACCTGTTTCCGATAAGCTTCCCTGTCGCTGATCTTTTCACTTTTTACCATAAGATCTACGGCCATGTCCAGAGCTTCAGATTTCGTCTTCGGTGCAGCATCCAGTGATATGCTTCGTTTGTCAAGCAGATCTGTGATTCTCATCTTCCCTTCTCCTTTCTTCTTTACCCCTCTGTTACCTGTTCATATACTGCCTGAACTTCTTCCCTTGTGGCAAGATTTTCAGAAAATGCACTTGCGCTTCCTGCGGAAATCCCCATATGGAATGCATATTCGTGATCCTGTTTTTCCATCCAGCCTGCCATAAAGCCTGCTACCATGGAATCTCCGGCTCCTACGCCGTTTACCAGTGTTCCTTTCGGCGCCGGTTTCTCAAACACCTGACCGTTTTCCGCTACCAGGACAGCTCCCTCACCGGCCATTGAGATCAGCACGTTTCTGGCTCCTTTTTCTTGGAGCTTCTTTCCGTAAGGGATCACATCCTGACGGTTCTTAAGCTCTACGCCGAAGATTTCTCCAAGCTCATGGTTATTGGGCTTCACCAGGAACGGATGATACTTCAGGACATTCACAAGAAGATCTCTCGTTGCATCCACAACTATCATCACGCCTTTTCCATCCAGTCTCGCCATGATCTTCTCATACATATCATCCGGCATAGATGAAGGAATACTTCCTGCCAGAAAAAGCACATCTCCCTCTTTCAGTGTGTCAAGCTTCTTCATCAGCTCCTGAACCTTTTCAGCGCTGATCTCCGGTCCCATTCCGTTGATCTCAGTTCCGTCAATGGATTTCAGTTTCAGGTTGATCCTGGAAACACCTTCCGGGATTTTGATAAAATCGGATTTTACTCCCATTTCCTCAAGTTTTCTTACGATTTCATCTCCAACGAATCCTGCCATAAAACCAAGTGCGGTATTCTCAATCCCGAGGTTCATCAGCACTGTGGAAACATTGATTCCTTTTCCGCCCGGAAGCATCAGCTCGGAACTGGTCCGGTTGGTAAGCCCCAGTTTGAAGTTTTCTACGGAAACGATATAGTCCAGAGATGGATTAAAAGTAACGGTACAGATCATTTCTTTCTCCTCCCTATTTGTTAAGCGGGTATTCGCATTTCTGCGGGTTTCTGACCGCTTTTTGTTGTTCCTTATTTGTTGAACTTAGTATACTTCCAAATTCGTTCAAAGTCAACCAAACTACTTCACAAAATTTATGACCGATTTTGGTTGAGTTTGCACAAAAAAAGTGCATCATCCCTAGTATTTCCAGGTTGATGCACCTTTATCCCTGATTGTCTTGGTCATATTCTGTCAAATTCCGTTATCATTCTATGTATCATTTCGAATTCCTGATTATACTTCCGCCATCTTCAGGTACATTTCTCAGAAATCAGCTATCCACATTTTATTTCTCATTCCGGAATGTGATGGTTTCGCAATAACCTTTATCCGACTTGTTTCTTATTCACAGTATCTCTGACCATCTTCTGATATTTTCCCATCAGCTCCTTCGTCACTTTGTCTTCCTCGAACCGGATTCCCTCAATCTGGCGCACCGGCATGATCCCCATCAGGGAATTGGTGACAAAGCATTCCTGATACCATTTAAGATCCTGAACATAGATATAAGTTTCTTCCACTTCTTCCGTGTCACAGAGGTATTCACGGAGGATTCCCGGGAGAAGTCCGCAGCTGACTTTTGGTGTATAGATCACGCCTTTTCGCACAAAGAATACATTGCTTACTGTCCCTTCAGATATCTGTTTCTTTGTATTCAGAAACAACCGTTCATCCATTCCTGCTGCTACTGCATTTCGTTTTTCCAGGATACAGTCCCCGTAATTCATGGTTTTATGGTATACAAGATGCGATGTTTCATTCCGTTTCACCTTGCTGACATCCATGATAAAGCCTTTTTCATAATTCTCCGGCGTATAATGATTGGCACGAAGAGAATACACTGCATTTTCCTTTGTAAGCATAAGCTTCAGCGCACAGTGTTCCAGTCCGTCAAATTCTTTCTGCACCTCCGGGCGTTTTTTTTGTTCTTCCAGATATTCTTCGATCCTCCCGGCTGTGATCCCACGTACTGCCGGATCACCCAGCTTCAGGAAATCTGCCGCCCGTTCCAGTCTTTTCAGATGCTTTTCCAGAAGTATGGGGGTTCCCTTTTCTATTCCTATGGTCTCAAATGCTCCCAGACCAAACTGAAAACATTCGTCTAAGGTTATGTTGTTCATTTCCTTTGACCTCCTTATGAAGTGTCCCTGTCAGATTCTCTGATCTGTCCACAGAGCCTTTCACTTTTACCGTTCTGTATGTTTCTCTACTGCATTGCATCCAGGATCGCTTTCGCCTTCTGCAGAGTCTCCTCATACTCAAATTCCAGATCTGACTCTGCTGTGATCCCGCCGCCAACGCCAAGGTGATATTTTCCGTCTTTATGAAGGGCTGTACGGATCACAATATTGAAATCGCAGCTTCCGTCCAGTGTCAGGTAGCCGATAGAGCCTGTATAAAGATTTCGCTTGCCGTGTTCCAGCTCGTCAATGATCTCCATGGCACGGTATTTCGGCGCACCGGTAATAGAACCGCCGGGGAATGCAGCCTTCAGAAGATCCATAACATTTTTTCCGTCTTCCAGTTTTCCTTCAATATCCGATACCAGATGAAAAACCGTAGCGTATGCTTCCACTGTAAAAAGCTCGGTTACCTTCACGCTTCCCGGTGTACACACCCGGTTCAGATCATTTCGCTCCAGGTCTACGATCATAAGAAGTTCACTCTTATCTTTTCCGGAATCCTGAAGCTCCCGACGGAGCATTTCATCTTCCTCAGATGTTACGCCACGTTTTCTTGTTCCCTTTATAGGACGGGTATTTACATGACGGTCTTTCATCTTCAGAAAACGTTCCGGAGATGCACAGACGATCTGATAATCTCCGAAATCCAGATATCCGCCGAAAGGAGACGGATTATTTTTCCGAAGATCATAAAAAACATCCAGAGGTGGTTTTTCGCTTTCAATGGTCAGCTGCTGCGTCATATTGGCAATATAGATATCGCCCTCTATAATATAGCGGATCATCCGGTCTACTGCCTGTTTGTATTCTTCTTTCTCAAAGTTGGGATGAACCTGGATCCTGAATTTCTCACGGTGAGAATTTTCCGTGACCATCTTGTTTCCGGATTCCTTTTTTTCCCCTGTTTCCGATCCTTTCTGTTTCCCCGCCTCTGTAAATCCCCGGATTGCTTTTTCCATCGCTCCGATTTCTGCTGCAGCGTCTGCACTGATTCCATTTGACACAAGATAGGTTCTTTTTTCCTGACAGTCTTCTATGATAAAACAGTCATAAAACGTCAGAACTGCCTCCGGAACAGTCACAAGATCCTTTTCTCCGGATGGTACTCCCATCTGTTTTCTTCCGTAATCATAGGAAAAATATCCTACTGCACCGGATACGATGGGAAGTCCGCTGTTATTTTTGTCTTCATGGGTATTTAAATATTCCCGCATATAGTCTTCAAAGGTTGTTTCTGTTTCCGGCCTTCCGTTGATAGTAAAGTTCTCTCCGTCCTTTACCAGCTTCAGATACGGACATCTTCCGATCACGGAATAATGTCCCAGCTCATTGACAAGGGAGGAATCCAGAAACGCTGCTCCGGGTTCTCTCTCGTAGATCCGAAAAATGTCCACTGCCGGGATATATGGGGTCAGTTCTTTTATTCTTCGCTGATTTTTGTACATATTTTTACTCCTCCTTCTGAAAATTCTCCGCGATCCTGCAAAAATTCTCAAGAAGCTCATGTCCATATTCCGTAAGAACGGCTTCCGGATGGAATTGCACACCATAGATAGGCAATGCTTTATGGGAAATTCCCATAACAGCACCATCATCAGAAAGCGCATCCACCTGATACTCCTCCGGAATGCTGTCTTCCCGCACGATCAGGGAATGGTATCTTGTCACCTTGTATTTCTCAGGCAGGCCTGCAAACACTCCTGTTCCGTGGTTGTGGATCTCTGTTACTTTTCCGTGCATAGGACACACTCCCTTTTCCACTACTGCTCCCGCACAGTGGCCAATCACCTGATGGCCCAGACAGACACCAAGAACAGGAATCCTTCCCTGAAATCTTTTTACGGTATCTACGCAGAGCTTCGCATCCCAGGGACGCTTCGGTCCCGGAGAAAGGATGATTCCTTCCGGGTTCAGCTCTTCCAGCTCCTCCAGGGTGATCTCGTCGCAGCGTCTGACCAGGATCTCTCTTCCAAGCTCCTGAAAATATGCCTTGAGATTATAAACAAATGAATCGAAATTATCGATCATCACATACATGCTTTTTTCCTCCATATCAAGCAGATATTTAAGACTCTCTTTATCGTCTGCTCACAAAAAAAGGGATAACGACGGCATGCCAAAAAGACATGCACAGTCGTTATCCCTTGCGGTCCGTAATCTGTACGTTCTAATATAAATTGTACTGCTGATTATTTCTGCTTCTTGGTTTCCTCATAATGATGGATGTCTGCCAGTACAGCGTTTACATCAAGTCCGTGTACCATACATGCCTCCTCAAGAGACTCACCGATAGAAGACGGACAGCCGATGCAGTGCATTCCTTCCTGCATAAGAATGTATGCGATCTTCTCATCGTATGCAAGCATCTCGCCCATTGTTGTTTCCTTTGTGATTTCCATGATCTATATTCTCCCTTCTGGATCTGTAATCTTACCCGGAATCCCGGTTTCCTGGTTTTTTCCGCAGTTATAATATCATTATAACTGTATCTTCCATAATTGCAAGCCTAAATTTATTCTTTTCATTTTCTGTATTATACCCACTCAGGCAGCAGTTTCCTTTTTTCCCCTGCTCCACTTTTTCATCACATAAATATAATACGGGATCAGAGGGATCAGCGCTGCGATCCATGCGGCAGGATCTGCCAGACATACACCTGCAAAACTTGTTTTTCCTGCAACAAACATAACGATCGCACTTCTTGCCGCCAGTTCAAACACACCGCCCAGCATGGGAACCAAGCCATATCCCAGTCCCTGAAGTCCGTTTCGGTAGAGGAAGATACTTCCAAGGAACGGATATGCCCAGAATACCGTATGAAAATAAGTAACAGAAACATTAATAACATCCGTCTGGGATTTGTCAATAAATAACCAAGTCATGTACTTTCCGAAAAAGAACATAATAATCATAGTGATCACACTCCAGATCAGGATCATGATCTGGGTATATTTCATTCCTGCTTTTACACGGTCCATCTTTCCGGCGCCCCGGTTCTGTCCTACATAGGTTGCCATCGTCGCACCAAAAGCTACAAATACAGTTGCAATGATATTCTGTATTTTTCCCGCAGCGGAAAATCCTGCCATATATACAGAACCGTAAATATTTACCGCACCCTGCACAATAATGGTTCCGATTGCTGTGATGGAAAACTGAAGTCCCATGGGAATACCAAGGGCCAGCAGATAACGGAAGCTGGTAAAAGAAACTTCAAAGTTTTCTTTCTTCAGATGCAGGATCGGGAACTTTTTGATAATATAGATCAGGCAGCAGACTGCGGAAATTGCCTGCGCGATAACCGTAGCATAGGCACAGCCTTCCACTCCCATCCCGATTTTTACAATAAACAGAATATCCAGGAACACATTGATCACTGCCGAAATGATCAGAAAATACAGCGGAGATTTTGAATCTCCAAGTGCACGGAGAAACGCTGCCAGTGAATTATATGCCGCTGTTACGATCAGGCCTGCATAAATAATTCCCATATATCCCTTCACAGATCCCATCAGATCCTCCGGTGAATTCATCAACCGCAGAATCGGTTCATTCAAAGCCTCAAAGCCAATGGTCATCACAATGGCAAAGGCTGCTGCCAGATAAATGGACATAGCTACGTAATGACGCATCTTATCATATTGCTTCGCCCCGAACCACTGGGATACCAGAATGGCAAAGCCACTGCTCAGTCCGTTAAGCCATCCGGTAACAAAAAACATCAGTGAACCGGTGCTTCCGATTGCAGCCAGCGCATCTACTCCCAGGAACTGACCCGCAACAATGGAATCCGCAATGTTATAAAACTGCTGAAAAATATTTCCGAGACACATGGGAATCATAAAGCGGATGATCAGGCTCACCGGATTTCCCACGGTCATATCATTGGTCTTGTCCTTTGTCAATTTCAGTCCAACTCCTTTTCCACAAATATAACTATCTTTTATTTTTTAAAAACAATCAATTTACTGATCACATAATTCAATACGATCACAACCACCTGAGCAACAAGTTTCACTGCCATGCTGTTAAATCCAAGCCAGGTGATAAATACCGCAAGGATTGCTTCCTCCACAATCAGAGTAAAGAGCCGTCCTCCGAAAAACGAAGCCATCTGCTTTAAAAATCCGGCGGCGGAATCCACCTGCCCGTCAAATACCCATGTCCTGTTTGTAAAATACTGGAACAGTACGCAGACCACCCAGCAGATCACATTGGCGATCAGCGCATTCATGCCCAGGCCCTTATCCAGCCATGCATACAACGCAATGTTCAGAAAAAATGTGAGCCCTCCAAAGAACAGATACATCAGAACTTCCTTATGTTTCTTATAAAAAGGTTCAAATATATTCAGCACCGGAAGATGCATCAGTTTATCAAAAATGTCCTTCTTTTCCTCCACATCCATATCCTTTCTCCTATTCAGTTTAAGCCGTAGCTTTATCATATGTAAACTTATATAACATAGCAAAAAAAATCCCGAATGTCAACGCATTCCAGGATTTTTCTGTTTCTGTATTTGTATCAGAACTGCTCTTTCACTCTTCACTCAGGCCTTCACAGCCCAGCGCATCTTCGTGGATCTGGCGCGCCCATTCTGTGCACATTCCTGTGCGGAAGGACGGATCACATCTTTTGAATAGTCGGAATAGATGCCGTCTTTATAACCCTGCTTTAAGGCTTTCTTTACCAGCTTGTCCTCTCCGGAATGGAAGGTAAGGATTGCTACACGGCCGCCTGGCTTCAGCGCTCCGGGAAGTTTTTCCATAAAATCATAAAGGACCTCGAATTCCCGGTTCACATCAATACGCAGTGCCTGGAAAACTCTCTGGCATGTTTTTTTCACCGTGTCTTTCCTCTCTTTTTCAGGAAGGAAAGACAATGTCTTCTCAATGACTTCACGAAGCTTCGTAGTGGTATCTATGTGGTTTCCTCTTCGGATCTCATCTGTGATGGCCTTCGCGATCTCCTCACAGTACGGCTCATCGGAATTCTCATCCAGCATTCCGGCAAGCTCTTCTCTTGAAATGGTATCCAGACGCTGTGCTGCGCTGATTCCGGTTTCCTGGTTCAGCCTTAAATCCAGAGGACCATCCACCTTAAAGGAAAACCCTCTCTTGGGATTGTCGATCTGCATAGAAGACACCCCAAGATCCGCAAGGATAAAATCAAAGCCTCCAACTTCCTCTGCGATCTCATCAATGGTGCAGAAATTCTGGAGTTTAATCGTCAGGATATCTTCTCCGAATCCCTGCTCTGCCAGACGTTTTCTTGTCTTGGCAGATTCTTCCGGGTCCACATCCGTGGCGTACATGTGTCCCTGACCTCTCAGACATTCCAGCATGGCCTTTGTATGCCCACCGTAACCAAGTGTAGCATCAAATCCAACCTGTCCCGGCCTGATCTCCAAAAAATCAATGATCTCTTTTACCATAATGGAAATATGCATTCCAGCCGGTGTGTTTCCCTTGCTGATCACATGTTCAATGGTATCCTTATACTTTTCAGGCTGAAGCTCTTTATATTTCTCCTCGAATTTCTTCGGATATTTTCCTTTATATCGTACACGTCTCTTATGAGGTGTCTGTGATTCCTGATTCATAAAATTCTCCTTATCCTCCGGCTTTATCTGCCCTGTTTCTTTCATGATACCATGAATCCTATTTTTCGTAAACCGTCGGAATACTTCAAAAAATATCATAAAGAAAAAAAAGCCTCTGACAATCTGTATTTCTACAGACTGCCAGAAGCTTTATATATGCTCAGACTGAAACTTCAGCCTGAAATGTATTCTTACTTATGCGTTCTTCTTAGCGATTGCTGCCTGTGCTGCTGCAAGACGAGCGATCGGTACACGGAACGGTGAGCAGGATACATAGTCAAGTCCGATCTCGTTGCAGAACTCTACGGAAGACGGATCTCCGCCGTGCTCACCGCAGATACCTACGTGAAGTTTCGGGTTAACCGGTTTTCCAAGCTCGATAGCCATCTTCATAAGTTTGCCGACACCTGTCTGGTCAAGCTTAGCAAATGGATCGTTCTCGAAGATCTTAGCATCATAGTATGCGTTAAGGAACTTACCAGCATCATCACGGGAGAATCCGTATGTCATCTGTGTAAGGTCGTTTGTACCGAAGCAGAAGAAGTCAGCCTCTTTAGCGATATCATCAGCTGTAAGAGCTGCTCTCGGGATCTCGATCATAGTACCAACCTCGTACTCAAGGTCAGAACCTGCTGCTTTGATCTCAGCATCTGCTGTCTCTACAACGAATTTCTTAACATATTTAAGCTCTTTGATGTCACCAACAAGCGGAATCATGATCTCCGGTTTGATGTTCCAATCCGGATGATTCTTCTTAACGTTGATAGCTGCGCGGATAACAGCGCTTGTCTGCATCTTAGCAATCTCTGGATAAGTAACAGCAAGACGGCATCCACGATGTCCCATCATCGGGTTGAACTCGTGAAGGGAAGCGATGATTGTCTTGATCTGCTCTACAGTCTTGCCCTGAGCGTCAGCCAGTTTCTTGATGTCCTCTTCCTCTGTAGGAACGAACTCATGAAGTGGCGGATCAAGGAAACGAATTGTTACAGGATTTCCTTCAAGTGCCTCATAGAGTTTCTCGAAGTCTCCCTGCTGCTCCGGAAGGATCTTAGCAAGTGCTGCTTCTCTCTCCTCTACTGTCTCAGAGCAGATCATCTCACGGAATGCATCAATTCTGTTGCCCTCAAAGAACATATGCTCTGTACGGCAAAGACCAATTCCCTCTGCACCAAGCTCACGAGCTTTCTTAGCATCAGCAGGAGTATCAGCGTTTGTACGAACCTTCATTGTTCTGTACTTGTCAGCCCATCCCATGATACGTCCGAACTCACCAGCGATCTTAGCATCTACAGTCGGGATAAGTCCGTCATAGATGTTACCTGTTGTACCATCAATGGAGATTGCATCTCCTTCATGGAACTCTTTACCAGCAAGTGTGAATTTCTTGTTCTCCTCATCCATAGCGATATCGCCGCATCCGGATACACAGCAGGATCCCATACCACGAGCAACTACAGCTGCGTGAGATGTCATACCACCACGAACTGTCAGGATACCCTGAGCAGCTTTCATACCTGTGATATCCTCTGGGGATGTCTCAAGACGAACAAGAACAACTTTCTCTCCTCTTGCAGCCCACTCAACAGCGTCCTCTGCAGAGAATACGATCTTACCGCAAGCAGCTCCTGGAGAAGCACCAAGACCTTTACCCATCGGTGTAGCAGCTTTAAGAGCAGCTGCATCGAACTGCGGATGAAGAAGTGTATCAAGGTTACGAGGATCGATCATTGCAACAGCCTCTTCCTCAGTTCTCATTCCCTCATCAACGAGGTCACAAGCGATCTTAAGAGCAGCCTGTGCAGTTCTCTTACCATTACGTGTCTGAAGCATATACAGTTTACCATGCTCTACAGTAAACTCCATATCCTGCATGTCTCTGTAATGTTTCTCAAGAGTCTCGCAAACCTGTTTGAACTGTACGAATGCTTCCGGGAACTTCTGCTCCATCTCGGAGATGTGCATAGGTGTACGAACACCAGCAACTACGTCCTCGCCCTGTGCATTGGTAAGGAACTCACCGAACAGACCGTTAGCACCTGTAGCAGGGTCACGTGTGAAGGCAACACCTGTACCACAGTCATCACCCATGTTACCGAATGCCATCATCTGTACGTTAACAGCTGTACCCCAGGAATATGGGATATCGTTGTCACGACGATATACGTTCGCACGTGGGTTGTCCCAGGAACGGAATACGGCTTTGATTGCGCCTACCAGCTGCTCCTTCGGATCAGTTGGGAAATCAGAACCGATTTTGGATTTATACTCAGCTTTGAACTGGTCAGCAAGCTCATGCAGGTCAGCAGCTGTAAGCTCAACGTCCTGCTTAACACCTCTCTTAGCTTTCATCTCATCGATGAGCTCCTCGAAGTATTTCTTACCAACTTCCATAACTACGTCAGAGTACATCTGGATGAATCTTCTGTAGCAGTCCCAAGCCCAACGCTCATTGCCGGATTTCTCAGCAAGAGTGTTAACAACTTCTTCATTTAAACCAAGGTTGAGGATTGTGTCCATCATACCTGGCATAGATGCTCTCGCACCAGAACGAACGGATACAAGCAGAGGATTTTCTTTGTCACCGAATTTCTTACCGGTAACTCCTTCCATCTTGGTAATTGCTTCCATGATCTGAGCCATGATCTCATCGTTGATGGATCTGCCATCCTCGTAGTACTGTGTGCAGGCCTCTGTTGTGATTGTGAAGCCCTGCGGTACAGGAAGACCGAGGTTTGTCATCTCAGCAAGGTTGGCACCTTTGCCGCCCAGAAGATTTCTCATAGTAGCATTACCTTCTGTAAACATGTAAACCCATTTTGCCATTTTACATTTTCCTCCTAATTATTGTTCTTTAAAACATAAAAAATGTATGTTTTCTACGCACATAATTATTTTATAGATTTATCCTTCATTAGTCAAGGTTATTCTTCCAAAAAACAGCAATTTCTCTTGTGAAATATGACAGATTTTCCAGTTATATTTTTCACAGATTGTATTTTTCTCGTTATCATCTGAAAAATGTGCTAAAATAGAAAAAAACATGCAGCAATTCCGAGGTAATATTACCCGAATGCTGTCATACAGGAGGTTTATCATGACACGAACGATTGAAAATAGCTTTCTTAAGATTTCCGTTTCCGATCACGGTGCTGAACTCACCGGCATCTATGACAAGACTAATGACAGGGAGATCCTCTGGCAGGCAGATCCGGCTTACTGGAAACGCCATGCGCCTGTACTTTTTCCCAACGTGGGACGTAACTACAAAGATATCTGGCGTCTGAACGGAAAGGAATATCCTTCCAGACAGCACGGCTTTGCAAGGGACAGCGATTTTATCTGCACGGATATCACCGATACTTCCCTTTCCTTTGTCCTTAAGTCCTCTGAAGAAACCTTGAATGTTTATCCGTTTGCTTTCGCTCTGAAGATCACCTACACTCTGAAGAAGCACGACCTGGAAGTATGCTGGGAAGTAGTTAATAATGATTCTGAAACTATGTATTTTACCATCGGCGGCCATCCGGCATTCCGTGTTCCGGTACGTGAAGGCGAATCCCAGAGTGATTACCGTCTTGCTTTTGAAGGCCTGGACACTCTTACCTATCTCCTTATCGATACGTCTGTAGGAACAGTCCTTGCTGACGAGCCACATACACTTTCCCTTGAAAACGGAACCTGTTCCATTGCTCCTCATATGTTTGATAAAGATGCTCTTGTTTTTGATAACGGCCAGATCCAAAAGGCCGGTATCCTCTTCCCGGACGGAACTCCATATCTGACACTTACCAGTGAGGGCTTCCCGAATTTCGGTATCTGGTCCGTACCCGGTGCTCCCTTCGTATGCCTGGAGCCGTGGATGGGACGCTGTGATGACTGTGGTTTTGAAAAGCCTCTTTCCGAAAAAGCAAATATCAATGTGCTGAAACCGGATGAGGAATTTATCAAGAGCTATCAGATCACCGTACACTAAGCTATGATAAAAAAGATCCGCCATACATCGGCTTTTTCAGCTGTCTGTATGACGGATCCTTTTATTTATCTTACTGTCTCAATACGCTCTTATTCTCTCACAAAATGATACTGATAAGCTCTGTACTCCCCAAACTCTGCAGGAAGCGGCATTCCACCATGCATCAGAGCAGCTCCGGAATAGATCCTGCCGGTAGCCTGTTCCTTATACAGAGCACTCTCATCAAGGCCACGAAGCTGCACATAATTCACAGTCATGTTTCCATGGATCTCCTCCATGACAACATTGAGCAGAACTTCTTCCTGAGAATTTCCAACGATCTCCCATGCACAGATCTCACTCTTAAACGGATCTGTCAGGCGATAGTATCGTCCATTCTGGATCAGTGGCGCATATTTACGGAATTCCCCGATCTGGCTGCGGACCTCGTCTTTTTCTTCCTCAGTCAGCTTCAGAAGATCCAGCTCGTAGCCGAAGGTTCCGGACATGGCAACCACACCTCTGGTATGTAACGGGGTGATCCTTCCTGTCTGATGGTTCGGCACTGCAGACACATGTGCTCCCATGGCCGATACCGGATATCCGAAGGAAGTGCCATACTGGATCCGAAGCCTGTCAATAGCATCAGAGTTGTCGCTGCACCAGATCTGCGGTGTGTAATACAGCATGCCTGCGTCAAATCTTCCGCCACCGCCGCTGCAGCCCTCGATCAGAAGATCCGGATAACGGTTCACCATACGGTCCAGAAAATCGTACAATCCCAGGACATAATCATACATTACACGTCCCTGATCCTTAGTCATTACGGAAAATACATCCATCAGGCTTCGATTCATGTCCCATTTAACGTACTCAATATTGGCATTATCCAATACCGCACTGATCTGTCCGAAGATTCCGTCTACAACTTCTTTTCTGGAAAAATCAAGTACCAGCTGATTTCTGGACCTCACTGGTTTTCTTCCCGGAATCGTAAGTGCCCAGTCCGGATGCTCGCGGTAAAGATCACTGTCCTCAGAGATCATCTCCGGCTCGACCCAGATACCGAATTTCACTCCGAGGTCATTGACTCTTTTTACCAGTCCGCCGAGAGTCTCTCCAAGCTTCTTCTCATTGACATACCAGTCCCCAAGACCACTGTTGTCATCGTCACGTTTTCCAAACCAACCGTCATCCAGAACCAGCATATCGATACCAAGGCTCTTTGCCTCTTTTGCCAGATTATATAAAGTCTCCCCTGTAAAATCAAAATATGCTGCCTCCCAGCTGTTTACCAGTACCGGACGAATCGCTGTTTTATATTTGCCGCGGCAGATATGGTGACGGATGCAGCTGTGCAGATTCTGGGAAAGACGGTTCATTCCCTGATCTGTGTAGCTTAAGATCACCTCAGGCGCATAGAAGGTCTCCCCGGCTTCCAGCGGATACCGGAAGCACTCCTCCTGTACACCAAGGAGCATTCTTGTCTGATTGTACTGATCCTTCAGAACCTCACCCTGGAAATTTCCACTGTATACAAAGGACATAGCATAGCAACCTCCATGATCCTCTGTAGTGTCCTTTTCTGCCAGGATCATCATCGGATTATACTGATGGCTGGATGTACCACGGACACTGCCGATCATCTGACTTCCGTGTGCTACCGGAACCCTCTGCAGATTCCGTTCCATGGCATGTCTTCCGTAAAAAGTAAGCAGGTCATAATCTCCGTAAAGAAAATCCAGTTCTGCGGACATCACCTTGTTCACATAGATCTTCTCACTGCTCTGATTACGGACATAGACGCTTCTCGTAATGATATCCAGTTCCGGAAGTACACCGTAAAGAAGCATGGCCTCCACGCCGGTAGCCGGATCCTCCAGTGCGATCTCCAGAGTCTGTGCCTCATCGTTCTCCGCATAAACAGCCGGAAGCCCCGGAAGGCTGTATTTACCGTCACGGATAGTATAGTTCTTGTAACGCATATCACAGCTCATGCTTCCGTCACCGTTTTCCAGCATCAGTGATGCACTGCGGAAATCTCCGTTTCCGTAGCAGGAAAGCTCCTGTGGAAGAGAGTCCATGGAATAGGTTCTGTCTGTTCCCGCATCATAGGGATTTCCGGAAAATCCTCTGTCATAGTAAGTCAGAAGATAATCCATGCAGCCTTCTGCCTTTTTACCATAATAGAGATGAAGAAGAAATCCGTACTGATCCACCTGCATCTGATATGTAGTTTCTTTTGTCTGCAGGGTAAACGTTCTGTCTTTCTCGCAGTAGATGATTCCCATATGTGAATCCTCCTTTTTCTTGTGTTTTTATTTTACGGCACCGTTTACAACACCATTTAAAATGTGCTTCTGGCAGATCAGATAAAACAGAAGGATCGGAAGCAGTGCCAGCAGATAAGAGGCAAACGCAAGGTTATAGTTTGTTCCGAACTGAGTCTGGAAATTCAGCTGTGCCAGAGGCAATGTGGTTCCACCCGTAGATCCGGACATGATAACCAATGGAGTCATAACATCATTCCAGGTTCCAAGTGCTGTCAGAACTGCCACTGTGGCATGCATCGGCTTCATGATCGGAAAGATGATCTTCCAATATGTTTTCCAGGTGCTGGCTCCATCCACACAGGCAGCCTCCTCAAGGGCCATTGGAATGTTTGTCAGATATCCGGAATAAAGAAGCACGTTCATAGGCATATAAAATACCGTATAAAGAATGATCACACCGACTTTGTTATCAAGGCCCATCTCAGCAGTCTGCTTTACAAGCGGCATCATCAGGATAGCAAACGGAACAAACATACCGCTCACTACATAGAGATAGATAAATTTATAAAATTTACTTCTCTTGTTTCTGGCTATAGCATAACCTAAAAGTGAATGAATTACAATAGCAAGAACCACTGTGATCACAGTGATCAATACACTGTTTCCAAGAGAATGCCAGAAGTCTGTTACCTCCATAGCTTCCCTGAAATTGGCAAGACTGAATTTCTCTGGCAGAGACAGGATCCCGGCTACACTGTTGGTCATCTCTGTCGGCTGCTTGAATGCGATCACAATTGTCATATAAAGCGGAAATACCACTGTGATAAGGCCAAGGATCAGAAGGATCGTTACCGGCCAGTTCGCTTTTTCTCTTACTTTCGTTTTCATTACAGCTGCTCCTCCTTTTTCCCTGTGATAGTCAACTGCATTGCAGAAATGATCACGATCACAATAAAGAATATAACCGCATTGGCACTCTGGAATCCAAACTGACCGCCACTCATACCATTGTTATAGATCAGATAGGAAATGGATTCTGTACTCTGTGCAGGACCACCCTTTGTCAAAGCCATGATCTGATCAAATACCATCAGGAAGTTTTTCACACAGAGAACCATGTTGATGCTGAAAAACGGAACGATCAGCGGGAATGTCAGGTAACGGAACTTACTGAATCCGGTAGCACCATCAATAGCGCCTGCCTCGTATACATCCTCCGGCACTGTCTGAAGACCGGAAATGTAGATGATCGTATTCATTGCAATGGACTGCCATGCACACACGATCACGATGGCAACCCATGCCAGGCTCGTACTGGAAAGCATGCTGGAAGACAATGTTTTATTTCCGACCATCTTTCCGAATGCAGGCAGGATATATGTAAAGAAATAATTGAAAATATATCCTACGACCAGTGCGCCAAGTACATTAGGAATAAAATAAGCTCCACGCAGTGCACTCTTGAAACGGATCTTGCTGTTCAGTCCAAGTGCCAGGATCAGGCTGAGTACATTCGTTACGATAGTTGCCACGATGGCCAGCTTAAAGGTAAACAGATAGGAACCGCCAACACGGCTGTCTGTAAAAAGATCCTTATAGTTTCGAAGTCCTACCCAGTCATAGCTTCCATAGCCTTTAAAGTTTGTAAAGCTGTAGATCACACCCTTGATCAGAGGCAGTGTGTTAAAGCAGAAAAATAATGCCACGATCGGAATGGTGATCAGAAGAAAGGTCAGCTTTCTTCCACTCATAGATTTTTTTCCCATGATCAGTTCTCTCCTTCCCCGTTCTTCTCCTCATAGTCCTGTACTTTACGGATAATGTCACGGTTATATCTTGTCCAGTCTGTATCAAATTTTTTCAGGAATGCATCTTTATCCTTTTTCATCAGGAAGGTCTGGATCTGTGCATCCACAGCCATCTCTGTAGGATAATAATGATCCTGGTAGTCGGCCATCCTTCCCTCTTCTATGTATTCCTTCATACCATCCAGAGTAGAGGGAAGTGTGAAATCACCCTCTTTACAGGGAACTGCCTTCTGGTCATCCAGATATGTCTGTATATTCTCATCCTCAAGAAGGAAATCCAGCACTTCATATGCAGCTTCCTTATTCTCACAGTCATCCATCACACAGAACTGAAGGTCAACTCCGGAATTCAGTTTGTTTTCTGACGGATCATTGCTTGCCGGTGTTACAAAAGAATCAATATCCATATCCGGATTTACACTCTGGATCTGCGGGATTGCATAGCTTCCGATGGGATACATGGCAGCCTCCCCTTTTGCAAAAGCGGTGCAGGCTCCATTGTAATCATAGGCAAAGGGATCATCCGGTCCATACTGGATAAGCTCCAGCATACGGTCTGCTACTTCCTTATACTCTTTTGCAAAAGTAGTGTTTCCCTGGTTTACCTGGCGGCATACATCGGCTGGTGCAAGATCTACCGCAATAGAATTCCACGGTGCAAGACAGGTCCAGGTATCTTTAAATCCGAAATAAAGCGGCTGGATACCTGCATCCTGGATTTCCTGGCAAAGGCTCATAAATTCATCCCATGTAGTCGGGATCTGCC
Organism: Blautia sp. LMAG:89; assembly: GCF_008679485.1. Classification (NCBI taxonomy): domain Bacteria; kingdom Bacillati; phylum Bacillota; class Clostridia; order Lachnospirales; family Lachnospiraceae; genus Blautia; species Blautia sp. LMAG:89. Next base: position 157,155 of record NZ_NANC01000007.1, read on the forward strand.
ATCCATGCTCCTTGAAAAGCTCACGGTTGTAAAGGATCCCGGCGGCATTGGCCACGTAAGGAACCGCATAGACTCCGTCTTCCGGAACAAATTCCAGCGCTTTATCGATTTCTTTATATGCATCTTTGATCGAATCCAGTCCCTGATAATCGGAAATATCCATCAGCATATCAGAATCAATAAAATTGGAAAAGTTTACATCTCCTCCGATTCCGATGATATCCGGATTATCCTCACGGATAAATCTTGTCTTCAATACGGTCATAGCATCGTTTGGTGATTCGATGGTAAGATGGATATCATCATGAGTGGCATTGAATTTTTCTTCCAGTTTTTCAAAGGCCTTGACCGCTTCCGGTTTATACTGCACAAGTTCGATCTCTGTCTTTCCACTGTCCTTTTTACCTGTGCTGCATCCGCTCAATGTAACGGAAGCTGCCATGGTAAAGGCAAGTCCCATACAGAGGATCCATTTACTTCTGTTGCGCATCTTGTTATGCTCCTTCCTTTTCCTTTTATTTGATAAGTCGGATATCACCCATTTAACTGATATGGCTATCCGGGTTCTCCAATACTTATTCTCTGGTTTCTTTTTTTCTGAAAGCTATTTTAACATAGCTTTATGCTTGCATAAATAGCAGTGTTTTTCTTGTTTTATATCAAAATGCAATTTTTCTCTGTCTTCATTAAAGTCCTCTAGCATTTTGATATATTTTACGCCTATATCACTACTTTTATCTAAAATTAGTATATTCCGAATTTATCGAAAATCAACAGGTTTCTCGAGAAACTTAATTTTCTCACAAAGTTTTATCGATTATCCTTCTCTTTTTAGTATATTTTACAGGCTGTTTTTGTAATTGCATTTTTATACATATGTTGAAGTTCCCTGCTGTTTTAATATATAATGTTACTGAAACCAGACAAAATCATACGCCTAAAGGATAAAAATATGAATGACCTTCTCTTCTCCGTTTTTCCAAATGAAAACTTTGTTGATATCGGACTATACCAATACGGCTGGGAGCACTGCGCTCCGGCACATTCATTCGGCCCGGCCGCACGAAACCATTATATTTTTCATTATGTGATCTCCGGTACCGGAACTCTGATGGCAGACAATTCCGCAGGAGAGACCATCACCTATCAGGTAAAAAGCGGCCAGGGTTTCATGCTTTTTCCCGGTCAGATCAACACCTACATTGCAGATACCGACTTTCCATGGGAGTACACCTGGGTGGAATTTGACGGGCTCCGGGCAAAAGAGATCGTGGAAACTGCAGGTTTAAGTCCGGACCATCCGGTCTATCACAGCCACTCTGCAGATCTCCGCCAGAAAATGATGGAGGAAATGCTTTATATCAGCCATAATTCCCAGGAATCACCCTTTCATCTTATCGGACATACCTGGCTTTTTCTGGATTACTTTATGCGCTCTACTGAAACTGTCCGCATGAAACAGGATGGAAGTATCCGTGATTTTTATATCAAGGAGGCGCTCTCTTTTATTGAACAGAATTTCCAGAATGATATTTCCATTGAGGATATCGCAGCCTGCTGCGGCCTGAACCGAAGCTACTTCGGTAAGATCTTCCACGACACCATCGGACGTTCTCCCCAGGAATTCCTGATCAGCTATCGCATGACCAAAGCTGCAGAACTTCTTAAGATCACAGCCCTGTCTATCGCAGATATCGGAAATGCAGTCGGATATCCCAATCAGCTGCATTTTTCCCGGGCTTTCAAAAATGTATACGGAATGTCGCCAAGAAACTGGCGGATGAAAAACAGACTTATTGAAAAAAAGCCTCCGGCCAGAAAATAACCGGAGGTTTTTTATTAAAAAATGTATTTACTTAAAATGTAAATTTATCAGCAAAGTATGCATCAAGCTCATCGATCTTCACACGTACCTGCTCCATAGTGTCACGGTCACGGACTGTAACTGCACCGTCATTCTCAGACTCGAAGTCATAAGTGATACAGAACGGAGTACCGATCTCATCCTGTCTGCGGTAACGTTTACCGATATTTCCACGGTCATCGTACTCACAGTTGTACTTCTTGGAAAGCTGCTGGTAGATCTTCTCAGCACCCTCGTTAAGCTTCTTGGAAAGCGGAAGCACACCGATCTTAACCGGTGCAAGTACCGGATGGAAATGAAGGACTGTACGGACATCGTTCTTCTCTTCATCCAGAACTTCCTCATCGTAAGCGCTGCAGAGGAAAGCAAGTACCATACGGTCTGCTCCAAGTGATGGCTCGATAACGTATGGGATATATTTCTGTTTCTTCTCATCATCAAAGTATGTGAGATCCTGGCCGGATACATTCTGATGCTGTGTCAGGTCATAATCTGTTCTGTCAGCGATTCCCCAGAGCTCACCCCATCCGAATGGGAAAAGGAATTCCACATCTGTGGTAGCCTTGCTGTAGAAGCTCAGCTCTTCCTTATCATGGTCACGGTAACGAACCTCATCATCCTTAAGTCCGAGAGCACTCAGCCAGTCAAGGCAGAACTTCTTCCAGTATGCAAACCACTCAAGATCTGTATCCGGCTCGCAGAAGAACTCAAGCTCCATCTGCTCAAACTCACGGGTACGGAATGTGAAGTTACCCGGTGTGATCTCGTTACGGAAGGATTTACCGATCTGGCCGATACCAAACGGGATCTTTTTACGAGATGTTCTCTGTACGTTCTTGAAGTTTACGAAAATACCCTGTGCAGTCTCCGGTCTTAAATATACAGTATTCTTGGCATCTTCGGTAACACCCTGGAATGTCTTGAACATCAGGTTGAACTGACGGATATCTGTGAAGTTGTGTTTACCACAGCTCGGGCATCCTACCTCGTGTTCTTTGATGAAGTCCATCATCTTCTCCTGGGACCATGCATCTACGCTTCCCTCAATGGCAATGTCATGCTCTGCACAAAAGTCCTCAATGAGCTTATCTGCACGGAAACGCTCGTGGCACTCTTTACAGTCCATAAGAGGATCAGAAAATCCACCAAGATGTCCGGAAGCGATCCATGTCTGCGGGTTCATAAGGATCGCACAGTCAACACCTACATTGTACGGAGACTCCTGAATGAATTTCTGCCACCATGCACGTTTTACGTTATTTTTAAGCTCTACACCGAGATTTCCATAATCCCATGTGTTTGCCAGGCCGCCGTAGATCTCGGAACCCGGGTAAACAAATCCTCTGGCTTTTGCAAGAGCTACGATCTTTTCCATTGTCTTTTCCATGATTTCTCTCCTCTTGACTTGCAGCTGTTCCGCCAAATGCGTCCGGAAAGCTCCGGAAAAAGCTGCTTTTTTACATTTTTGGTCTTATTATACTAGTATCCTCATGATTTTTCAAGGATATTTCCATTTGCATTGCATCCTGTCCTGCTTTTGAAAAATAAATCGTTACAGTTATTCCGCAGCTGGCAGGGATCTATCTCATCATTTCCAGGATCTCCAGACTTTTAAACCGCTTGTCTGTATTCAGCTCCGTATACCGGTAAATGTGGCGTTCCAGTTCCCGCAGCACATCATCCCGCACTGTAAACGTATACAGCTTTGCCAAGGGGGACACGGCTATGTAGCGCATGGCATACAGGGCAGCCGCTGAGATCCGTTTCCTGTCCATGGCCATCCTGCTGCAGTCTGCACACAGGATCCCATGCTCGTCCTGGGAGAAAAAAAGTTCTCCGGTTTCTTCCTCCGTAAGCTCTCTCCCGCAGCCCGCACACTGGAACAGCTGCGGCATCACGCCCTGGATCACCATAGTCCGCAGTTCATAGATACAGCGCACCAGCCGGTCTTCTATATGAGGATTCAAAATGGCTTTGATGGTCACATAGAGAAGATTCATCATCTCCTTCTCATCCGTTCCCTCTTTGCCAAAATAATCTGCCAGCTCCAGAAAATAATATCCATAGTAAACCCCCGGCTGCCGGGTGGCCAGCTCCACAAAATGATGCTGCACGCTGACCTGGTTCAGATTATAGCTTGTCCTTCCCTCATAAAGAGTAAAGTTTCCAAATACAAACGGGTTAGCTGCTGCCATGAACGGACTGTTCTGCCGTCTCGCTCCCTTGGCAAAAGCGGAGATCTTCCCCCTCTCTCTTGTGAGAAGGACGATCCGCTTGTCATAATCCCCTACCGGCATGGCAGAAAGTACCACTCCCTGTACGGTAATTAGATCGCTCATTTTCAGATTTCTTTCTTATCATATCCAAAGTTCTTGATCAGGAAATCACTGTCTCTCCAGTTCTTAGTCACCTTGACCCAGAGCTTTAGGTTTACCTTTGCTTCCAGCATACGCTCCAGCTCATAGCGGGCATTGCTTCCGATCTTTTTCAGCATGGCACCCTGTTTTCCGATGATGATGCCTTTGTGGGAATTACGCTCGCAGATGATGGTCGCATCAATATCTATGATGTTGCTTCTTCCCGGACGTTTCTTCATCCGGTCGATGGCAACGGCGATTCCGTGAGGGATCTCCTCATCCAGTGCATGCAGAGCCTTCTCACGGATGATCTCTGCGGCGATCTGGCGCTGAGGCTGGTCGGTAACTGTATCCTCATCATAGAACATCGGTCCGTACGGAAGATATTTGAAAATACTCGGGATGATATCCTGTGTGTTTTTTCCACGGAGGGCAGAACACGGAATGATCTCCGCGAAATCGCAGATCTTGCGGTAAGTATCGATGGCAGGAAGAAGTTCTTCTTTCTTTACGGTATCGATTTTGTTGATGATAAGGATCACAGGAACGCCCACCTTCTGCAGCTGCTCGGCAATGTGGCGCTCTCCCGCACCTACGAATGTGGATGGCTCCACCAGCCACATAATGGCATCTACTTCCTTCAGGGTTCTCTCCGCAACCTGTACCATGTATTCTCCAAGCTTGTTTTTTGCCTTGTGGATACCCGGTGTGTCCAAAAATACGATCTGTCCCTCATCACAGGTATACACGGTCTGTATCTTGTTTCTGGTTGTCTGTGGCTTGTTTGATGTGATGGCGATCTTCTGTCCGATAAGATGGTTCATCAGCGTGGATTTTCCAACATTCGGTCTTCCGATGATTGCAACAAAGCCTGATCTAAAATTATTATCCATTCTTTATCCTCTCATAATCCTTTCACAGCCTGCTATCCCATTTAACGGACAGCAGGCTTTGTTTCTCATCAGCCGATCAGTGGCTTCACTTCCATGAATACATCTTCCGCCTTCTCTATTGCAGTCTCACTTCCTACTACGCAGATCTGATCATCGGAAAGTACTGCTTCTACAAGAGCTGCCAGTTTCTGGATATCCTCCTTCTGCGCTCCGAGGATCTGATTTCTTTCCTTCTGGAGCATATCCTCTGTAACATTGGAGAAATATGCGGTTTTTGAGATACTTCCCTGCATCTGCGGAGTTCTCGGCACATCCTTGTTGCTGATCGTTCCGATGATATATTTTGTCATCTCACGCTCGTCTGCCTCAAAGGCACGGATATAATCCGGCACTCCCTGGTATACTTCCAGGGTTCTCTTTAGATGGGGATCACGGTAGGATACCAGGAAGCTCTCTCCGTTTCTCTTAAAGCCGCTCATGCAGCCATACGCTCCACCCTTTACACGAAGGTTGATCCAGAGATAATCGTAGCTTAAGATCACTTTCAGGATCTCTAGTGCACCGGTATACTCCAGGCCTTTTTTGCGGAAGTTTCCGTTCTGTGCCACATACTGGACCTGGCCGGAGGTCTTGAAGGCTTCGTTTTTCTTTATGCAGGGGGCCTGCTTCACAGACTCCGGCTTCTGTCCGTTAAACAAGACTTTTTTGATCCCGGCAGCCTGTGCTTTTACTACATCCAGAGATTCTCTCTCTCCGGTATAGCTTACACAGAAATTCTCCGGACGAAGTACCTCTTCCATCACCTTACGGAGATTTTTCACGATCTCATCCTTGCAGCTGTCAAAATCCTTCTCCAGTTTTTCGATAAACTGATAATATCCGATTCCTGCCATCTCATCCTGGAATGCCGCCATCGGAGATGCGTAGGAGGCACCACGGAGAACGGCGGTGGAATGGCCTGCACTTGCAAGGCTGGCCTGGGCTCTGGATCTCACTCTGGCAATGATCTCGTAGAGACGTTTGGTATCATCTAGCTTCGAAGTTGTAAGAACCTCCCGGATCATGGAAAACATGAACTCCATCTCCGGATATAACGCTTTTCCTCTTACGGCAAACATAGCACGAAATGCATCGGTATCCTGGGCATCATCAAAAACCTCTATCCCATAGGCAATACCGCCGGTTCTCGCATTCACTTCATTAAACAGCTCGCCATACGTGTAATTCTCCGTATCCACTGCACCAAGCACAGATTTCAGAAGTCCCAGATAATGGACTGTATCAACATCAAAGTCATGGATCTCAAAAAGAAGATCCGCATAACCGATACCATTGGTGCACACATCATGATACAGAAACAAGCTGTCCTCCACATGGTGCTCCTCGTTTGTCAGCCCTGTGATCTCTTTTTTGATGTCTTCTCTGGAGAGCATGGGGATGCAGGTCAGCGCTTCCGGAGCTTCCTCCGCTTCCTGATAAGCCTCCAGCGCTTTGGTATTCTCTACCATCCGGGTAAGCTCTTCATCAGAAAGGCTCTTTCTGTAATTCTCCAGCTTTTCTTCCAGTTCCTTATCCCTCTTTGCTGCAAGGCCCTTCTCCGGTACCAGGGAAAGGATCGCACCATGAGTGTTGCCCAGAAGATATTTCCGGATCAGCTCCTCAAAATATCCCTCTTCCAGGGCTTTCTTAAGGAACTCAAAGCCCTCCAGAAGCTGCACCTCACAGAACGGCTTCGTATCATCATAAAGCCAGCTGCTTAAAATATCCAGGCCATACATCAGTCCCTTCGGATAGGAAGAGAAATCTGCCTCACGGAAACGGAATTCGTAGTAGTTGATTCCGGCTGTTACTGCCTTCTTGTCGATACCTTCCTCCATGATCTTTGTGAGGGTGTCACGGATCACTTTGACAAATTCCTCTTTCTGGCTTAAGTTGGCTCCCTTTGCCACGATGGAGAAATAGGTCTGTTTGATTCCATCCTCAAAGGAGCCATAGATATCCCTGCCGATCTTTGCATCCAGAAGTGCCTGTTTCAGCGGTGCACCCGGTGCGCTTAAGAGAGCATAATCCAAAACCTCGAAAGCAAGACTCAGGTTGATATCTGCCGCTTCACCCACAACCATATTGTAGGAAAGATAGGTGTTATCCTCTTCTCCCTCATCCTCTGATACCGGATAAGACTTCTGGATGTCCTTTACCTGAGCAAAGGCTTCCTGATCCCGGATCTCGGAATCAATGACAAGAGAATCAAAGGCAGACAGATAATGGCTGTCAAGAAATTCCAGCTTCTCCTCCATATCCATGTTTCCGTAGAGATAGATAAAGCTGTTGGACGGATGATAGTACTGTCTGTGGAAATCCAGAAATTCCTCATAGCTGAGATCCGGAATATTTACAGGATCTCCGCCGGACTCACAGCCATAGGTTGTATCCGGAAACAGCGAATTCATGATCTCTCTCTCCAGAACATCATCCGGTGAGGAAAAAGCCCCCTTCATTTCATTGTAAACGACACCGTTGTATTTCAGCGGGCCTTCTTTTTTCTCCAGATGGTAGTTCCAGCCTTCCTGACGGAAGATCTCTTCTTTTTTGTAAATATTCGGATAGAATACCGCATCCAGATATACATGCATCAGATTCTGGAAATCCCGGTCATTACAGCTTGCTACCGGGTAGCAGGTCTTATCCGGATAGGTCATGGCATTAAGGAAGGTATTAAGAGAACCTTTTACCAGCTCCACAAAAGGATCCTTAAGCGGAAATTCCCTGGAGCCGCACAGTACACTGTGTTCCAGGATGTGGGCAACACCGGTGCTGTTCTTTGGCGGTGTACGGAATGCAATGTTAAAAACTTTATTCTCATCGCTGTTCTCGATGAGCATGACTCTGGCTCCTGTTTTTTTGTGTTTGAGAAGCCATCCTTTGGAATGAATATCCTGAAGATCTTCTTCCTTCAGGACTTCATATGCGTTCAGATGATTGGGATTCATAAATTAGTAACCTCCTGAATGTTTCTCTTCACACCCGGTAAAAATCCCTTTTCAAAAAATCCCGGGATCTTTTGCCGGATGCATGGCAACAAAAGGCTGTCTGAGTATTCAGACAGCCTGAAACGGAAAACTTATTGCTTCCTAAATGCTTCCTTCATTGGGATAATACTGCCTGTAGATCTCTCTGGCAGCTCTTGTGATGATTCCAAGCTCAGCTTCCATTCCAAGATTAGCCGGAAGCTCCACAGCTGTTTCCCTGATGTCTCTCTGGACCTTGGCCTTCGCACTGTCCTCCTTGATGTGGATCAGGCCGAAAATCATTGTGTTATAGGATTTATCTGTCTGACAGAGATCCATGTAGACCAGAACCAGATGACAGCATTCCCGGTAAAGAAGCTCCTCATAAAGGCCGCCTTTTTCCTGGAACTCCTGAAATTTCAGCTTCTTAAGATACTTACCTATCTCTTTCTTCGCACTTCTTGTGCCAAAGAATCTGGAAGCGGAATTCCGGTTAAACTCCATGGTCATCCAGAGACCGAGATAACCGTCTGCCCTGGTATCACCAGTCTCGGATTTATCGCTGTAACGGATATCCCAGAGTTCCTTACGGATCTTATTTTCTTCCGGTTCTTCTCCTGCTGCAATGGACTGCTCCAGAAGCTTCAGACGCTCCATGGGATCTTTCTCTCTATAGTATTTCGCAATTGTTGGTGTATCCATTCATTCTTCCTCCTGATATCTGAATATTATATCAGACAACCTGCCAAAAATACACCCCTATCTGTGATTTCGAAGCTTTTTCCCGGGGCTTTTCACTTTTTTTCCACGGTTATCACGAAGATATACATTGCGGATATACCACAGAGTCTTATCCTCTCCGTATTTATCCAGGATCCTGAGAAGTCCCTCCAGCTCTTTCTTTGTCTGTGGGTGGATAAACCACAGCTTCTCCTTGCTTTTCAGAAAATACTGCAATGGTTCATGATAGGTATATTCCTCTCCCAGATAGTTTCTGGATGCACTGATCCGGTCCATGACCATTTCCGCCACATATTTTCTGGGCATTCTGGCTCCCATGATCACATGCTCACCGTCAAGGGAATAGTCTACCCAATGTTCAAAATGGTGTCTGTTTCTTCCCTTATGGTGCAGCCAGGACATGGATACGCCGGTTGCCTCACGTTCTGCGTTGTTGGGGCTTCTTGTCCCCTGATAATATTTACAGCCTACCAGAAATTCCGTCGGGGAATATTTGGACAGGTCATGAAGCAACCCCTGCTTATATAACCCGATACGAAAACAATATTTCATCACCAGAAGCTTATGCCTCGTGATGGTCCTGAAGTGCAGCCACGGGTGCCATGATCGCATCTTTCTCCGCCTCCTGTCTGCCCAGCAATACCACAATGGCGCGGGGGCCTATTTCGATTGATTTTTTATATTCTTCTTCCTCCTCCAGACAGAATCCTGTTCCGTGAAGAGAGGTATCTGCGATTTTTTTCCAGCACATGCCTTCCGGGAGATTGGGCAGAGCAAGGCTCCGGTTTTCCCAGTGGAAATTATAGCCGATGTAAATAAAATCATCCTCTGCAGCCTCCAGATCCTCTTTTTCCCTTGCATAGGCTCCGTAGTACATCATACCAAGAAGCCTGCTGGTATTCTCATAGCTCAGATACCAGGCACGTTCCCCGTGAAGAGACACATCCGGGAACCCCTTGGTCAGATAATCTACCCCTTTCAGTTCCACCGGCATATGAAGAACGGGATGGGCCTTACGAAAAGCAATGGCATCCTTTACAAATTCCCTCAGTCCCTGGTTTCTGGAAAGGCCCTTCCAGTCTGTCCAGCCGGTAGCATTATCCTGACAGTAGGCATTATTGTTTCCGCTCTGGGAATTGCCGAATTCATCGCCGTGATAGATCATGGGAACACCCTGACTCAGCAGCATCATCAGAAAGGCATTTTTGATCTGGCGTTCCCTCATCTGACGGACGGAAACCTTACGGGTAGGGCCTTCCACACCGCAGTTCCAGGAATAATTATAGCTGCTTCCGTCCTGATTGCCTTCGCCATTGGCCTCGTTATGTTTATAATTGTAGCTCACCAGGTCATTCATGGTAAATCCGTCCTGGCAGACCATGTAATTGATCACTCCATGATTCTCGCTGTTATGACGGATATGCCATGCTGCAGCCTCCACCATACCTTCATCGCTTTTCAGGAAACGGCGCATATCCTGGAGAAAATTCATATTGCTCTCCGCTCCGCAACGTCTGGCCGGGAGCTTTCCTCTGTAAAAATGATCAAAATCAAAGCCCTGGAAGATCAGTTTTGCTCCGGAAAGGATTCCATCCCGAAGAAGCATCTCCCGGTTAAAGCCCTCTCCCAGCACATGAAATCCATCTACATGGTAAAAATCTCTCCAGAACTGCAAAGCTCGAAGAGCCATCAGGCTGTCTGTTTCCTCCGGAAAATAGAATTCCATGATACAGGCAATGCCGTTCTTGTGCAGTTCCCGGATCAGATACCGAAATTCCTGCTCCGGTTCTCTGGTGCTGCAGTAAGCACTCTTCGGGCTGAAATAAAAGCCGGATGCATAGCCCCAGTAATTCACTACATTTTCCTTTCGACGGGTCTTGATGTGTTCACTGCCTTCCTTCGGTTTATTGATCGGAACCTCACAGAATTCATAGGCAGGCATCAGTTCAATGGCATTGATCCCAAGTTCTTTCCAGTAAGGGATCATCTCTGTCAGGCCAAGAAAAGTCCCCTTATGGGAAACCATCTTTCTGGCAAGCTTCGTATAACCACGGACATGAAGCTTGTACAAGATCATATTTTCATATTCTACTGCCGGTGCAGTTTCATTTTCCCAGCCGGAAACATTCTCATTAAGGAAGCGACAGCGGACTTCCTTTTCCGGATCGTAAGGTACTCCGAAATGCTCTCTCCCGTGAAGTCCGTATGCATACGGATCCTGCACGATCTCTCCGTCTATTTTATAATTATATTCAAAATCCCTCAGAGAAGCACTGCACAGCTTCAGTGCCCACACACGTCCTGTATGGAAATCCTTTGGAAAAACGATCTCCACCGGTGCGGCAGCTCCTCGTTTTTTATATAAAAGCAGGGATACTTCAGAATCCTCCGATGCCTCCACTGCAAAATTATAACCGCCCTCCATTTTGTTGGCTCCAAGTATCAGCGGCTGACCTTTTTCCACTCGACCTAATCTGCGGCTTGCCAAGGCAACTCCTCCTTTTCTCTTTTTATTATTCAAATCCATAGAAATCCTTTTCGCCGGATCCGTCACAGATCAATATCCAGCTCAACCGGGCAATGATCGGATCCCATGATCTCTCCGTGGATCTTCGCATCCTGAAGCTTTTCTTTCAGGGAAGGGGAAACAAGGAAATAGTCGATACGCCAGCCGGCGTTCTTCTCTCGTGCACGGAAACGGTAGGACCACCAGGAGTAAACGCCCTCTTTATCCGGATAAAAATAGCGGAATGTATCAATAAAGCCACTCTCAAGGGCTCTGGTAAAGCAAGCTCTCTCTTCATCAGTAAAGCCTGCATTTTTGCGGTTGGTCTTCGGGTTCTTGAGATCGATCTCCTGATGTGCCACATTAAGGTCGCCACAGCAGATCACCGGTTTCTTCTCCTGCAATTTCAGAAGATAAGCCAAAAAATCCTCTTCCCACTTCATACGGTATTCCAGACGGCGGAGCTCGCTCTGGGAGTTGGGAGTATATACAGTCACAAAATAATACTCATCGAATTCCAGCGTGATGACACGTCCTTCTTTATCATGCTCCTCTATCCCGATCCCGTAAGCCGCAGACAATGGCTCCCTCTTCGTAAAAATGGCTGTACCTGAATAGCCTCTGCGGTTTGCGTAGTTCCAGTACTGATGATATCCGGGAAGTTCCAGCTTTACCTGTCCCTGCTGGCATTTCGTCTCCTGCAGACAGAAAATATCCGCATCCAGCTCATGAAAGCGTTCCTCAAAGCCCTTGGTGATACAGGCCCGGATCCCATTTACATTCCAGGAAATAAATTTCATATTTTTATATTTTCTCCTCATTTTTTCGTCATATTTTTATTATATCTCACATTGTCGGATTAAGCAAAAAATATTTTGAAAGTTTTCTCAGGCTCTCAAATATTTTGTTGCTGTTCTACGTCATATCTGTTAAAATGTTCTCTATATCATGCAGAGCTGCCCTCTTATTTACAGGCAGCAGCAGAACGGAGGATTTTTTTATGAGTGATGAATTTAACAAAAGCGGATGTGCACCAAGTGACTGCGCTTCCTGCACAGCTAACTGTGAAAGCAGGGTAGATGAGGCACATCATACCATCACCCTGACTATGGATGATGATACTGAGGTAGAATGTGCCATCCTTACTATTTTCCCTGTAGAGAACAAAGAATATATCGCACTTCTCCCACTGGATGAGAACGGCCAGAATGAGACCGGTGAGGTTTATCTCTACAGCTTCTCCCGCACAGCAGACGGCGATCCGATGCTGGCAAACATTGAAGATGATGAAGAGTACGACGCTGCCGCAAATGCCTTTAACGCAGTCGTGGAAAAAGCACGTGCAGACGAGGAGGCAGACGCACCTCTCAGCTAAACCGTGCATTTATCGGAAAGCAGTAACTACACAAAACAAGCCCGGAAAATCGGATGTATGTGGTCTTCACACCTCCGCCTTCCGGGCTTTTGTTTTATTTTGTGGTACTTCCGAAGCCGCCGTTTCTTACTGCATCTGCATCGTCATCCACGGTGATTCCGTATTCCACAAAGATCCCCTGCATAAAACCGGTTCCTGCCGGGATCTGGATCGTTTTATCTTCTCTTGTATCGTTAGTCAGCTTGGCAAAGATATGACCTTCGTTGTCGGAAAAGAAATAATCGCTGTCAATGATTCCCACTGTGTTATTCAACTGCAGCCGGAATTTAAATCCCAGTCCGCTTCTCGGATAACATTTCAGAACCCAGCCCTCTTCCATCTCTACACGGATACCGGTCGGTATCTTTACGATCTCACCTGGCTTCATGGTCACATCCACAGGTGCATAAAAATCATATCCTGCACTTCCGGTCGTAGCTCTCTTCGGAAGCTTCAGACTGTCATAGATATTCCGGATCTCCTCTTCTGAATACTGTTCAAAGGTATCCTTCCAGTCCTTTGCAAACTGTTCAAAACTTACCTTGTGAAATTTCGCAATTCTTTTCATTTTTCGTTCCACTCCCAATAGGTAATTTCAAAAAAACCTCTGATCACTCCGTGTACAGAACCACACGGTTCTCACGAAGTGACGCCTGTACATCGATCACCCTCTGATTTGAGGAGCCTTTCCATTTCAGACGAACCTCTTTCTTGTCCACCTGAAATTTCCCGTCCACGCATACATCCAGATAATGGATGATCTCGTACTGCTGGATTTCTTCCCAGAGAGAACCCGTATACAGCCAGATCGTCTTATCCGGATACTTCTCTCTGATCTCTCTTGCAAGAGCTGTTACCTCAGCGATATTGGAAGGATGCAGAGGATCGCCTCCTGAAAAGGTGATCCCGCTGATATAATCCTTGTCCAGCTCTGCAAATATCTCAGCTCGCTCGCTGTCCGTAAAGGGCAGACCTCCATTCGGATCCCAGGTAATGGGATTCTGGCACTCCCGGCAGCCGTGTGAACAGCCGGCTACCCAGAGCACTACACGAAGTCCGTCTCCGTTTAACATATCGTCCTTGGTAATATTGTGGTATCTCATCATTTATGCTTCTTCCGGTACATCCTTCATGCTGAAGCTGATTCTTCCCATCTTGTCCTTGCCAAGGCAGATAACCTTAACTTTGTCGCCAAGTGTGAGAACATCCTCAACACGGTTGATCCTCTGTTTGGAGATCTTGGAAATGTGTACCATTCCCTCCTTGCCCGGTGCAAACTCAAGGAATGCGCCAAACTCTTTGATGCTGACTACGCGTCCTGTAAAGATCTGTCCTGCCTCAAACTCGGTAGTAATGATCTCGATCATACGTTTTGCTTCATCCATACCCTTCTGGTCTGTTCCGCAAATGGAAACTGCGCCGTCGTCTGTGATGTCGATTTTCACACCTGTACGCTCGATGATCGTGTTGATAGTCTTTCCTCTCTGTCCGACTACATCACCGATCTTCTGCGGGTCGATCTGGATCTGGATGATCTTCGGAGCAAACTCCCCAACAGTTGTACGAGGCTTGTCGATACATTTCTCCATAACTTCTGTCAGGATATATTCTCTTGCCTCTTTTGTTCTGCGGATCGCTTCCTCAACGATTGGTCTTGTAAGACCATGGATCTTGATATCCATCTGGATCGCTGTGATTCCGTCATGTGTTCCGGCTACCTTGAAGTCCATATCTCCGAAGAAGTCCTCAAGGCCCTGGATATCTGTAAGAACGATGTAATCATCGTCTGTTTCACCTGTAACAAGTCCGCAGGAAATACCTGCAACCGGTTTTCTGATCGGTACACCGGCAGCCATCAGTGACATAGTAGATGCACAGATACTTGCCTGGGATGTGGAGCCGTTGGACTCAAATGTCTCAGATACGGTACGGATTGCATATGGGAATTCTTCCTCTGTAGGAAGTACCGGTACCAGTGCTCTCTCAGCAAGTGCTCCGTGACCGATCTCACGACGTCCCGGTCCTCTGGAAGGCTTGGTCTCACCTACAGAGTAGGACGGGAAGTTGTAGTGGTGCATATATCTCTTGGATGTCTCAAACTCATCCAGTCCGTCAAGACGCTGTGCCTCTGTAAGAGGAGCAAGTGTAGTAACGGTACAGATCTGAGTCTGTCCTCTTGTGAACATGGCAGAACCATGAACTCTCGGGATGATATCTGTCTCTGCAGCCAGCGGACGGATCTGTCTGATCTCACGTCCATCCGGACGTTTATGATCTTTGAGGATCATCTTACGGACAGTTTTCTTCTGGTACTGATATACAGCCTCACCGAGAACGGCAAGCCATTCCTCATTGTCTGCAAAAGCTTCTTTCAGCTTATCAGTGATCTCGCTGATGTTATTCTCACGTGTCTGCTTGTCGTCAGAGAATACGGCAACCTCCATCTCTTCCGGAGGAACGATCTTCTTGATCTCATCAAAAAGCTCCTGAGGTACTGCACAGGACTCGTAGGAATGTTTCTCTTTTCCGCACTCTGCTACGATCTGGTCGATGAATTTGATGATCTCCTGGTTCACTTCATGAGCCTTGTAGATAGCCTCGATCATCTTATCTTCCGGGATCTCATTAGCTCCGGCCTCAATCATGATAACCTTCTCTCTTGTAGAAGCAACCGTAAGCTGAAGATCAGAAACTGCCTTCTGTGCAAGTGTCGGGTTGATGATAAACTCGCCGTCGATCATACCAACCTGTGTGGTTGCGCATGGACCGTCAAATGGGATATCAGAAATACAGGTTGCAATGGAAGAACCAAGCATAGCCGGGATCTCCGGATTGCATTCCGGATCAACAGACATGACCATATCTACCAGAGTTACGTCATTTCTGTAATCCTTCGGGAACAACGGACGCATCGGACGGTCGATAACACGGGAAGTAAGGATCGCATGCTCGCTTGCCTTACCCTCTCTCTTGTTGAAGCCTCCCGGGATCTTTCCTACTGCATACATCTTCTCCTCATACTCAACACTTAACGGGAAGAAATCGATCCCTTCTCTCGGCTCTTTGGATGCGGTAGCAGTAGCAAGGACTGTAGTATCACCGTAGTGCATAAGAGCAGCACCATTGGCCTGTTTCGCTACACGTCCGATATCTACAGTCAGTGTTCTTCCTGCAAGTTCCATGGAATAACTTTTGTACATATTCGTTCTCCTTTTCTTATTATATTAATATATTAATATCTGACAGGAGCCCGAAACAACTGAAAAGACCACTTCCTTTGAAAAAGATCTCGACCGGAAATGGGCTTTTCAGTAGTCTCGGAAATCACTCCTGCGGTAATTCCGTCTGTGTTTATCACATATGTTAAAATGGGGCGGATGGAATCATCCGCCCCTCCCGTAGCAATTATTTTCTTAAACCTAATTTCTCAATCAGTGCACGGTATCTTTCGATGTCTGTTTTCTTAAGATAAGCAAGAAGGCCACGTCTCTGACCTACCATTTTCAGAAGACCTCTTCTGGAATGATGATCTTTGTGGTGTGTTTTAAGATGCTCTGTGAGCTCCTGGATTCTTGCTGTAAGAACTGCAACCTGAACCTCCGGTGAACCTGTGTCACCCTCTGTTCTTGCATACTCTTTCATGATCGCTGTTTTCTTCTCTTTAGAAATCATTGTTGTTTCCTCCTTGAAATTTTAATTAAACGCCGGGTATTAAGAAGTGGTCGGAGTCTCCGGCTTCTGAATACTGGCTTTTTTCACCTCGAACAGTATAGCACACGGTTTCTGACCTGTAAACTGTTTTTTCGAAAAGTTTTTCCCGAAAGTTTTTATTTTTCGAGACTGCGGAAATAAGCCTTTCCCTTTTCTGCATCCTTCAGGAGCTGCTGCTTTAATGCTTCTATGGACGAAAAGCGCTTCTCCGGTCTGGAATAATGAAAGAATTCCACTCTGCAGGGCTCTCCGTACAGATCCTCCTCACAGTCAAAAAGATAGGTCTCAACACCCAGGAATTTCTCTCCTATGGTTGGTTTATATCCTACGTTTGTGATCCCGCAAAGGGTTCTGTCCTTAAAATGGGACACTGTATCATAAACGCCATTTGGCGGCATCAGCTTTTCTTTTGCAGGAACGATATTAGTAGTGGGAAGAAGGACCTTATGTCCCATTCCTCTTCCATGTTCGATCACACCGTCCACAAAAAAGGGGATTCCCAGCAGATCATTAACCTTTTCCATATTTCCCTTTTTCAGTTCCTCACGGATAAATGTACTGCTGATCTTTCTGCGGCCTTCCATTTCTTTCGGAACAACATCCACAGTAAAGCCAAGCTTCCTTCCCATAGTCTCCAGAAGCTGTGGTGTTCCCTTGCGTTCATACCCGAACCTGAAATCTTCTCCCACTGCAACATGCTCCGCCTGAAGATCTCCCACCAGGATCTCTTTAATAAAGGTTTCCGCCTTCATATGACGGATCCGGTTATCCAGCGGACATTCGATCAGCACATCCACGCCTGCTTTCTCAAGAAGCTGACATCGTTCCTCTTTTGTAAAGATCATCTGACTGCCGATACCAAGAGAAAAAAGGACTGTCTGCAGACCTTTTTCTTTCTGTTCCAGGATCTTCTCCACCAGTTTCTGGTGTCCACGGTGTATGCCGTCAAATTTTCCAAGTGTCACCGCACTCTTTGAAAGGCGCGGAAATTCTCCGTCGATCTTCAAGTATTCCATATCTTCTGCTGCTCCTGCAAGTTTTTATAAAGTGTCATACAAAAAACATGCGGATGGGTACGTATTTCTGTTTTCTTTCATCCCAGCCGTATATTCCTGTGAAATTTCCGCTGCTTTTATACATCCGGACTTTTTCTTCCCTGCTGTCTCCCTGTACCAGTTCTTCCGGAATCGGGTTTCCGTTATTGAGAAGTCTGTCTCCCTCCGGTGTACAGGTAAGGACCGGATACATGGAAAGTACATCCTCGATGGAAACAAGCTTTTCCCCGATGGTCCCATCGGCAACCGCCTCCTCCACCTGGGAAAGTGTCATGCTCTCTTCCAGAGTGAAATTTCCGGACCTGGTCCGAAGCAACTCTTCCATGGCCCCGCCGCAACCTAATTTTTCTCCGATGTCATTGCAAAGTGTACGGATATAGGTGCCCTTGCTGCAGGTAACGCTTATGCGTACCAGCGGAAGCTCCATATCCAGTATCCTTATCTCATAAAAAACCACAGGGCGCGGCTTACGCTCTATGGTTTTTCCTTCTCTGGCCAGTTCGTAAAGCTTCTTTCCGTTTACCTTCAGGGCCGAATACATAGGAGGGACCTGCTGCTGTTCTCCCACAAAGGATCCCACTGCCTCACGGACTTCCTCTTCCGTGACGGTAACAGGTTTCTCAGAAAGAACAGCTCCGGTCATGTCCTGGGTATCTGTGGAAACTCCCAGCCTTAAAACCGCCTCATATGTTTTTTCTTTTTCTGTAAGAAGCTCCACCAACCGGGTCCCCTTGCCCAGTGCAACAGGAAGTACTCCCTCTGCTGCCGGATCCAGAGTCCCGGTATGGCCGATCTTTTTCATGTGGAGAATCCCACGCAGCTTTGCAACAACATCATGAGAGGTATAACCTTTTTCCTTTCGGATCACAAGTATTCCGTCCATGATCTTATCTTTACTCCTCTGCAAGCTGTTTTTCAATTTCAGCGGTAAGGTTGTTGATCACATCGTACATGGAGCCCTGCATATCACAGCCGGCTGCACGCACATGTCCGCCGCCTCCGAAAAATACGGCAATCTTGCTTACATCCACCTTACCATTGGAACGGAGAGATACCTTAAAGAACTGCGTCTGCATCTCATAGATAAAGATCGCAACCTCCACACCAGCAGTCAGACGGAGCTGGCTCACGATTCCCTCCAGATCTTTTCCTTCCACACTGTAGAAATCCATCTCCCGTTTTTTCAGATATCCGACCACACACTTACCGCCCTGAAGGAGAATACTCTCTGCCAGGACACGTCCCATGACCTGATTCTGAAGATATGTTTTCTGGTAAAAGGACTCATCGATGATCCTGCTGAAATCAAATCCTGTTTTCATCAGTTCTCCGGCGATCCTCATGGTTTCCGGTGTTGTGGAAGAATACTGGAACACGCCGGTATCATGTGCCATTCCTGTATAAATAGGAACCGCAATGGAACGATCGATCTTGTCTGAATCCAGAAGTCCGTAAAGAACTTCGCTGGCAGAGCTGATCTCGCCTCTTACATGATTGACATCCGCAAATCCGTTATTGCTCACATGATGATCAATGCAGGCTGTCTTTTTTGCTGCATCGAAATATTTCCGGGCAACAGCAAGCCTGTCCAGTGCGCTGACATCACAGGTGATAAAAAGATCATACACCTTATCTTCTTCTGCTTCTGTCTTAACCTCATCCATTCTGTCAATGTAATCAAATACAGGTTTCCGGTCTTCCAGATAAACATCTGCTTCTATATCAGGAAAATATTTCCGGATATAGAGATACAGAGCCATACAGGAACCAATGCAGTCCCCATCCGGACGGATGTGACCGCCAATGCCAACGGTTTTTACATTTTCCAGTATTTCTGAAATGTTTTTCATTTTTTCCACCTATTCCTCTGTTTCCATCCCACTCATTACGTCATTGATCTTCTTTGACATATTTACACCATATTCAATAGACTCATCCAGAACAAAACGGATCTCCGGTGTATTGCGGAGATTCAGTCTTCTGGCCAGTTCTCTCCGAACATAGCCCTCTGCATTCTTTAAGCCCCGGAGGGTGGAATCCTTGGCCTGTTTCTCGCCCAGCACACTGATGTAAGCTTTGCAGGTCTTAAGATCCGGTGCCACCTCAACAGCTGTCACAGAAGTCATCGGATGAATTCTGGGGTCCTTGATCTCGCTGTGTATGATGGTGCTGAGTTCTTTTTGAACTGCACCATTCACACGTGTATTTTTAATGCTGTTTTTTCTCATTACGAATCACTCCTATCTTGGTACCTCTACCATGATATATGCTTCGACTTTATCTTCTTCTTTGACATCATTAAAGTCATTAAATACAAGACCGCACTCATATCCGGCACGAACTTCCTTGACATCATCCTTAAATCTCTTCAGAGATGCAAGCTCACCCTCGAAGATCTGGTCCTCACCTCGTGTGATACGAACCTTACAGTTACGCTGGAATGTACCATCCAGCACATAGCTTCCTGCGATAGTTCCGACACCGGATGCCTTGAACAGCTGACGAACTTCTGCGTGACCGATAACCTTCTCCTCGAATACAGGATCCAGCATACCCTTCATAGCTGCCTCTACATCCTCGATTGCCTGATAAATGACTTTATAAAGTCGAAGGTCAACGCCCTCCTGCTCAGCAAGCTGTTTTGCTGTAGTATCCGGACGTACGTTAAAGCCAATGATGATTGCATTGGATGTTGCAGCAAGGCTGACATCAGACTCATTGATGGCACCTACGCCACCATGGATCACCTTAACGATAACTTCCTCGTTGGAAAGCTTGGTAAGACTCTGTTTTACAGCCTCAACAGATCCCTGTACATCAGCCTTGACGATGATCGGAAGCTCCTTAAGATCGCTGGCCTGGATCTGGTCAAACAGGTTATCCAGAGAAAGCTTGCCTTTGGTCTCCTCGAGGAGACGGCTCTTGTTCTCTGTAACGAATGCGCCTGCAAAGTTCTTGGCTTCTTTATCGCTCTCGAAGGACATCAGGATCTCACCTGCATTAGGAACATCACCAAGTCCGAGGATCTCAACCGGAGTAGACGGACCTGCCTCTTTTACACGACGTCCCTTATCATCCATCATTGCACGTACCTTACCGTTGCATGCACCTGCGGCAATAAAGTCTCCCACATGAAGAGTACCCTTCTGAACAAGGATGGTAGCAACCGGTCCTTTACCTTTATCAAGCTGAGCCTCAATAACAAGACCTCTTGCCTCACGGTTCGGATTGGCTTTGAGCTCGGAAACCTCAGCAGTAAGAAGGATCATCTCAAGAAGATTCTCAATTCCTTCTCCTGTATGTGCGGATACCGGAACAAAGATGGTGCTTCCGCCCCAGTCCTCAGGAATCAGTTCATACTCGGAAAGCTCCTGTTTTACACGCTCTACATTTGCACTTGGTTTATCGATCTTATTGATGGCAACGATGATCTCAACACCGGCTGCCTTTGCATGGCTGATCGCCTCTACTGTCTGCGGCATTACACCATCGTCTGCGGCAACGACCAGAACTGCGATATCTGTTGCGTTGGCACCACGCATACGCATAGCTGTGAACGCCTCATGTCCCGGTGTATCCAGGAATGTGATCTTCTGACCTTTGATATTTACCACGTAAGCACCGATGTGCTGTGTGATTCCGCCGGCCTCGCCTCTGGTTACGTTTGTATTACGGATGGCATCCAGAAGAGATGTTTTACCATGGTCAACGTGACCCATAACACAGACTACCGGAGGTCTCGGAACCATATCATCCTCATCCTCTTCGTCCTCTTTGAGGAGCTCTGCGATCACATCCACCTTTTCTTCCTTCTCAGCAATGATATCAAAGCCAAGTGCGATCTCCTCTGCCTTTTCAAAATCGATCTCCTGGTTTACGGTTACCATGACACCTTCCATGAAAAGCTTCTTAACGATCACTGACGGCTGCATCTTCATCGCGTCCGCAAGCTCACGGATAGTAAGCTTCTCCGGAATGGTGATCTCCTTGATCTCCGGTTTCTTCTCTTCCTGCTTCGGCTGTGGATTCGGTTTCTGAAGTGCTTTCGGGATTCTGGAATTCGGTCTGCGTCCGCCCTGGTTTGGTCTGCGTCCGCCCTGGGTACCTTTCTCGAATTCTTTCTTCTTGTTCTTATTCTCTCTGTCACGCTCACGCTTGCTGTCCTTGGATGTCTTGGTCAGCTCCGGAGTGAATACAGCATCTGAAGAGCCACCGCTTCTTCTCTGTCCCGGACGCTGTCCGCCGCCCTGGCCACCACGGTTTGCTCCGCTGAAACGGTTGTCTCCGCCTCTTCCGCCTTCGGAACGTCCGCCCTGGCCACCCTGGCCACGGTTTGCTCCACCGCCAAAACGGTTTCCTCCGTCTCTTCTTCCTTCAAAGCTTCCGCCCTGACCTCCCTGGCCACGGTTTGCTCCACCGCTGAAACGGTTTCCGCCTCTTCCGTCATTCTGGCGTGGGCCTCTGTTTCCCTCGCCCTGTCTTGCCGGACGTCCCTCGCCATTCTGGGAACGGTTTCCTCCAAAACGATTTCCACCGTCTCTTCTTCCTTCGAAGGTTCTTCCGTCACGATTTCCGTCTCTTCTTCCTTCCGGACGGTTGCCCTGCGGTCTTCCGCCCTGAGTGCGATTCTGTCCACTCTGACCGTTTCTCTGCTCACCGGCCTCACCGTTTCTTGTGTTTGCTCCTGTGCTTCTCTGACCGCCGTTCTGTGGACGTGCCGGTCCCTTTCTCTCGCCTGCTGCCGGTTTTCTTCTTCCTTTACCGCCATCGCTGGCATTCTGTGCATGAAATACACGGATGATATTTTTTTTCTTTTTCGGTGCTTCAGACTTGTTACCCTCTGTATTCACCGTTGTTGTCTTTTCTTCTGTTTTTGGAGTATCCAATTGTCTATATTGCTCCTTTCCCGATCTGTTGAATTTATCTTTTATCATTTCTAACGTCAAACCTCCTTACAGACGCCTGTATCATGCAGGTTATCTGCCGGATTCTTTTTCCAGCGCCTTCATGATCGCCTTTGCAAAATTTTCGTCCTGCACGGCAAGGCTGGCACGGAATTCTTTGCCCATTGCTCTGCCCAGGCTCTCTTTGTCTGAAAGGAAATATAACGGAACTTCATAATAGGTACACATATTCCGAAATTTCTTTTTTGTGTTTTCGGAGGCATCATCTGCCACCAGTGCCAGGAAACCTTTTCCTGTTTTTACGGATTTCTCTGTGGAAAATTCTCCGCTCACTGTTTTTCCTGCTTTTGTCGCAAGTCCGATGAGTGATAAAACCTTATTGTTTTTCAATTGATCCAAACTCCTTTTTGAGGTTCTGATACACTTCATCCGGAACTGCCATTTTCAAGGAACGCTCCAGGCCATGGTTTTTGATAGCCTTTTCCAAGCATTCCTCTGAGAAACAAAGGTATGCGCCGCGTCCGTTTTTCTTACCTGTAGCGTCCAGGATGATCTCATTCTCTGATGTCCTGAGAACTCGTATCATTTCCTTTTTGCTTTTCATTTCCCTGCAGCCGGTACACTGACGCATGGGAATCTTGGTTCTCGTTTTCATTATTCTTCGGCATCTCCATCTGCTGTTTCTTCAGCTTCTGTTTCTGTCTCTTCTGTATCTTCCTCTGCTTCTTCAAGCTCTTCGGAAACAGCCTCTTCTGTCATTTCTTCCTCTGCTTCCTCGTGTTCCTCATCGTAATCATCGTAGAAGTCACCGGACTCTCTTGCCTGTGTCTCGCTCTTGATGTCGATCTTGAAGCCTGTAAGTCTTGCAGCAAGACGTGCGTTCTGTCCTTCCTTACCGATAGCAAGGGAAAGCTGGTAATCCGGAACTACGACCAGTGCGGTCTTCTCATCCGGGTCAGCCATAACTGCGATAACCTTTGCAGGGCTTAATGCATTCTCGATAAGGATTGCCGGGTTCTCATCCCAGTTGATGATATCGATTTTCTCACCGTGAAGCTCGTTAACAACTGCACCTACACGTGCACCGTTCATACCAACGCATGCTCCCACAGCATCTACATCCGGATCGTTGCTCCATACAGCGATCTTGGTACGGGAGCCTGCCTCACGGGCAATGCTCTTGATCTCAACGGTACCATCTCTTACCTCTGCAACCTCGGACTCAAAGAGTCTCTTTACAAGGCCCGGATGTGTTCTGGAAACTAGGATACGTGGTCCCTTCGGTGTATCCTTAACTTCAAGAATGTAAACTTTTACTCGCTCAGTTGGCTGGAAGGTCTCACCCTTTACCTGTTCGTTCTCTGTAAGGACTGCATCTGCCTTACCAAGGTTGATGCTGACATTTTTGCCCATTACTCTCTGAACAATACCGGTTACCACTTCTTTTTCGATTCCATAGTACTGATCGTAAAGAACTTTACGCTCTTCCTCACGGATTTTCTGAAGAATGACATTCTTTGCATTCTGGGTTGCGATACGTCCGAATTCCTTGGACTGGATCTCAACCTTCATAACATCACCGATCTCTGCGTTCGTGTTTGTTTTCTGTGCATCCACCAGAGAAATCTCCAGCGCCGGATCCTCCACATGCTCTACAACAGTTCTGTCAGCGTAAACACTGAAGTCACAGGTCTCCGGATCGATCATAACGTGAACGTTATCTGCCTTTCCGAAATGGTTCTTACATGCCTGGATCAGTGACTGCTCAATTGCCTCCAGCAGTGTATCCTTACTGATGTTTTTCTCTTTTTCGAGAACGTCCAGCGCATCTCTTAAATCTCTGCTCATTTTTCTTTTTTCCTCCTGAATTTTACAGATTCGATTCTCTTTTAGAATTCGATCGCGAGACGAATCAGGGCAATATCTTTTTTATCAAAGGTACGTTCTGTGCCGTCTTCATCGATTGTCACACTATTACTATCATATGCATTTAAAATACCACAGAATTCTTTCTGTTTCTCGATGGGCCGGTAGGTACGGATCTCCACCAGCTTGCCAAGGCTTCTCTTAAAGTCTTTTTCTTTTTTAAGAGGCCGGTCAAGTCCCGGAGAACTGATCTCCATAATGTAGCTGTCCTCGATGAAATCCTGCTCATCCAGTATATCGCTGAATGCACGGCTTACGTCCTCGCAGTCATTGACTGTGATTCCGCCCGGCTTGTCGATATAGCCTCTGAGATACCAGGTTCCGGCTTCCTTGACATACTCCACGTCTACCAGCTCAAAACCCCTGGACTCCACGATTGGTGTAAGGATCGCCTCTGTCTTCTGTTCATATTCTTCCCGTCTGCTCATGCTTCCCACCTGCCTTTCCTATTTCTGCCTATTTCTGAACAAATTCCTTCTCAGCAAATAGGAGCGGGCTCTCGCCCACTCCTATGCCAACAAGTTCTTAGTTTCGTTCATTGTAACACCAATGTCTGTTAAATGCAAGTATTAATTGCGATTTCCGGTTTTTGTCCCCGCATAGGGAATGTCCCATGTACCACACCGTTTGATCTCCTCTTTGTTATTTCAATTCACGTTCCCACGTGGGGAACGACCCTTTCAATCTCCACGAATCTCTTTGCGTTGATATTTCAATCCACGTTCCCTCGTGGGGAACGACATCATCAACCAGGCTATCACTATCTTCTACACTCATTTCAATCCACGTTCCTGTGTGGGGAACGACGGCATATTACCAGAATGCAGCTAACTACTTTGCATTTCAATCCACGTTCCCGCGTAGGGAACGACGGCTGGAGCTACAGTGATCGCATATGTGATCGGGATTTCAATCCACATTCCTGCGTAGGGAACGACACGAAATGCGAAAAAAAATTAAGGTCATATCCAGATTTCAATCCACGTTCCCTCGTGGGGAACGACGATAGCAAGCATCCCAGACATTGCTTCTTTTCCATTTCAATCCACGTTCCCTCGTGGGAAACGACATGGCACAACCACAAATACAGTGGCAGTACTGAAATTTCAATCCACGTTCCCTCGTGGGGAACGACGGATACGATCGCAATGATATTCCAGGGGATCACAATTTCAATCCACGTTCCCTCGTGGGGAACGACTGTGTTTTCATCTTTCGTGATATAGTTACTCAGGTTTATTTCAATCCACGTTCCCTCGTGGGGAACGACAGAGATGTATGGAGCTGGTAATCTTACTATACTATTTCAATCCACGTTCCCTCGTGGGGAACGACCAATTTCAGAACGAAAAAAAGAAACAGCTCTCTATATTTCAATCCACGTTCCCTCGTGGGGAACGACGGTTTGATGTTGCGAACATCGTCTGGCAAAGTGTATTTCAATCCACGTTCCCTCGTGGGGAACGACTGCAAATTTTCACAAATATTCTTTGTTTTTTTATGCAATAAATATAATTTTTCTACTTTTTATTATCCCTTCTCTCTTTTCTTTAGTGTTATTCATGTTACTTTTCTGATTTTTGTAGTGCGAATCCTGCCGGCATTTTATGTGTACTTCTGATTCGCACCTACATAATTAAAGGTTGATCTACTGGAATTCCACGTTCTATACCTACATGTTCTATTTTAGTCTGATAATTATTTCCGAGGTAATAAAAACGTAAGCTATCTTTATTTTTGTCAATAATATCAGACAATATCCCCTTCAAAGCAACACTTTGAGCGCTATCCAAAATACACTCAAATACAGAATTTTGCACCCTTCTTCCATAATTTGTACATTGCTTCGCCACTTTACGCAAACGAGTTCTTCCTGCAGTTGTCTCTGTATTTACATCATAAGTAATCACTACCAACACTTTGTCACCTCATTTCCACAAAAACACTGGATAACTGTCCAAATCTCCTCTTAAATATCTTGCCAACAACATTGCCTGTACATAAGGAACCATTCCCCACTCCACCTTTTCTTTCAAGAACGGATGTGTGATGGTTTCCTTCTTTTTCTTCTGCCATTCTACCAACAGCTTTTTTCGCAGCTCATCATCCATCAGAACAGCTCCATTTTCTTTTTTGGTAAAATTCTTTCCATTTACAATCTTTTTGTTAACAAGCGATAATACAAAACGATCTGCCAATACAGCTCTTAATTCCTCTATCATATCCAAAGCCAGTGATACTCTACCTGGTCTTTCGGTATGAAGATATCCCACATAAGGATCCAGCCCCACACACTCCAGGGAAGAAGCAATCGTATTTGTCAACAACGTATATACAAAAGACAACATTGCATTCATATTATCTAACGGTGGTCTTTTATTTCTTCCTTGAAATGAAAAATCCTTTTTCTGTTGCAAAATCATTTCATCAAAAACTCCAAAATACACGCTGGCCGCTTCCCCTTCAAAACCTCTTAATTGTGCTTTTGATTCACATGTTTGAATTAATCCCAACGTATGTTTCAGCTTTTCTGATGCTATTTTTATTTTGTCCGCATCTACCTGCATACTATGATCTCTAACATAGCGTTCCAACACCCATCTTGCATTATACACCTTTCCAAGTATACAGTTTTTTGCAATTTCCAGGCTGATTGCTGAATCCAAACTGCTTGCATACTGCTGTTCTCGCAAAAGCACATTTCCTCTTGTCTTTCCGGTTATCCTCGCAAGAAATTTTCCCTGGGGCGTCATAAAACAAAGAGAGATATTTTTTTCTGCACAAGATCCCATCAATGCCGGACTGACGCCCCTGTATCCAAAGGAAACTATCCCTTCCAGATTATGTAATGAAGTCTTCCTTTTTCTTTATCCTCTTCAAAAACAACTATATTTTCTCCATCTAAGCCCAAATAGCTGTTTTCAGAAGTTACATACAACGTATTCAAAAGTTTTTTCATGTCTCTTCCTCCTTCAGCATCTGGTCTATATAATGTTTCACAGAAACTTGTTTGTTTAATTTGGGTAGACAAAGTTCCTTTAATGAACAGGAATTACACATTTTACCTGTTTTTACCTTCGGAGTATAACCTCTATTGTAATACTGATGCATCTCTTCAAATATATCTTTGACTGCATTTCTCAGATCCTCTGTAATTTCCACAACTTCTCTTCGTCTTGTTTCTCCATAAAAAAGAGCTGCTTCAGGTATTGTTGCAGAAAACATTTCTTCGAGACATAAAACCTGTGCCACAAGCTGCAATCTATCGGCATCTGTTGATTTTGCTTTTCCTTTTTTGTATTCTACCGGATAAATAGAATACATTCCCCGATGTCCATGAAGCCGTATTCCATCTTCACATTTATGAAATTCTACAAGATCACACTCTCCACTCACTCCCATAATTCTTGAAGAAACCGGCAAAGCTCTTACCAAAATAGTATCTTTTCTTTTTTCCGTCAAATATGGATCATGTACCTTCTGGTGCATCAGTTTTCCAACAGCTGTATGAACATTTTCTGCCCACTGCTGCTCAACATGGATCAATGCCCACTGTCTTCTGCAAAATTTAAAATGCTGTATACCTGATATCATCAAATAATCATCTTCTGTATACTCCATCAAATCATCCTTTTTACTTCAACAGATTCCGGTATTTTATCATTATGAATTTCAACTGTATAATCCTGATATCTTCTCGGATATTCTACATTTTCTTTTCGTGTTACTTCAACTGCATCAAACAATTTATATGCCGGACAATCTCCCAATTCTTTACTGTGCTTAAACACGATCAGTTCACGTACTGACATTTTTCCACGGGCTGCTGAATGGTCATTTTCAAACATATTTATGATCGCATCCCACAGAAGTTCCAGATCTTCTTCTGTAAATCCTGTTGTTTTTCGTGCAAGATTTGCAGATATAAAGCCCTCTGCGCGATACAATGCATATGGCACAATACTCTTTCTTCCCATTTCGGTACTTTTATTTTCGGCATCTTTTTCTGTTGTGATTGCCACACGGGTAATGGTAACTTCCTGACTGATCACTGGGTCGATACTTCTGGCAAATCCAAGCTGAACTGGGCCACGCACCTGTCCGCAGTTTAAAGAAGCTTTTACAAAAGTAGTCATTACTGCCCCAAAAGTTCTGATATCATAATAATTTTCACACATGTAATCCCGCAATTTTGAATCCACATCCGGATCACTTTTTTTCAGTTTTTTTAATGCTTCCGTTACTTTCTTATCATCTGTTTCTTTGATTCCAACATTTTCACATGCCGTTCGGTCACTTCGATTCAACGGAACATCTTCTTTAATATAAATTTTGTAACCCTGTGCATCCTCTTTTACTGTTTCCACATAATTTCTTATTTTTCTTTTCAGGCAGACATCCGTAACAAGCCCTAAGCCGCTTTCCGGATCTATTCTTGGCATATTTCCTGCATCCGGATCTCCATTTGGATTACCATTTTCCACATCAAATAAAACTACAAACTCATATCTGTTTTTAATAACTTCGCTCATCTATTTTCCCTCCCGTTTTTCCAAATACTTTCCTGTTTCTGGTGGTAATACCCCAAAATAAATTTTCCTTGTTCCTCCAATGACAAACGTTTTGGATAAGCTTCTAGCTTACTCACCAATTCGCCCAAAAGATCTTCATATTTCCTTTTCAAATACCCTTTATCTCTTTCTATTTTTTTTATATGACTATTCTTTAATTTAAACAATACTGGAAATACTGATGCCGGTGTTGCACATGCTGAATTAAAATACCGATCTCGAATTGTTGATTTTATTCCAGGATTTGCCTCTGTCTGAATCGACTCCAACACAGAAAATAATCTTCCCAATACATATGCTACATCATTAGATTCTTCATTTAATCCCATACAGATCT
Source organism: Blautia sp. LMAG:89 (assembly GCF_008679485.1). Classification (NCBI taxonomy): domain Bacteria; kingdom Bacillati; phylum Bacillota; class Clostridia; order Lachnospirales; family Lachnospiraceae; genus Blautia; species Blautia sp. LMAG:89. The sequence goes on from NZ_NANC01000007.1 coordinate 186,442, forward strand.
CTCCTTCCGTATTTTTATAATTTTTTATCAGAAATGCCTTAACAATAGAAACTCTTCCCCATGTTACACATCCCTGCTCAGCCCGTATTCTTATTAATGTATCTGTATACAAACTTGCCGGATACCTGGAATTTTGTAAAATAGCTGAAAACGCCATAGCGGCCATATTGGAGATTGGTTTTTTATCCCGTGAATTCATATTCACTGTTTCTTTTAACATATCTTCAATTCCAAGATATTCCCGCTCTTCCCATTTAGGTTTTATCATCTGCATTCGTTCATAATGACATGCCAGATTTTTCGTAATATTTCCAAATGAACTCTGATAAAAAAATCTTACAGATAACCTGGCAGCATTTGGTGCCAGACATAAAATATAAAACTTCTGAGATGGATTTAATTCAATGTCATCAATTATGATCTGTTCATCTTTTCTGAGTTTTTCAAAAAATCCATGTACCTCACTTTGATTATCTTTTACCGGATTTAACAATGCTAAAAGCGCATCCTGATATTCCGTCTTTGCCTCCTCTGCCCAATATATAATAATAGAATCTCCCAGCGGAAACGTATATTTCTTTTGTGCCAGCAAATAATTCAACGCACTTGTGTAAGCAAACTCTGCATATTTTCCGACCGGTGCATTATAGCTCTGCTCTTTTCCATAAGATTCAAATGATGGTGCATTAAAAGAAACCAAAGCTGCACCACTGGACTGTGCTCCCGGCACCCCTTTTATATTCCTGTGAATTCTTGAAATTTCAGTTTTTTCTCCTGTTACCAGACAAATTCCACTTATATCTGTTTCCGACTGTTTACTTTCTACATTCCATATTTGCTCTATTTCCTTGTCATCCTGAGCATATTTTTTATCCATACAGAATATAAGATTTCCACCATCCGTGATCTCCTCCCAGTTTTCTAAAACAGCAGCATTTTCTTTTGCTTTTTCCGGATTCCACTTATAAAAAAAAGCACATATAGCCTGTGACATTTCTCCGGAAGTATTTTCCAACAACTTCAGATGCTTCTCCTTTGCCGCTTCAAAGCATTCTGTAATTCTTTTTCCTGTACCACTCTTATCAATTCCAAGCATATATTTCGAATTATCACATAAAAAATTCGCCGCAACTCCGGATGATCGCGTGAGCATTGCCGGAACTTTCATTGTTTGTGAAATCCAAATCTGTTTCTTCCCTGCCTGTCTCTCCTCCTTCAGCCATAAGATATTCTTTATATCCCCGTCTGTAGACAAATTGATTCCATAAGAAACTTTTGCCTGACACCACCCCTGTTTGGGTAATTTCTCTTGTCTTTCCAAATCTTCATAATATTTCACCAATGCCTGCAGTATCATCGTACCACCTCGCAGTTTCGCACATCTATTACTCCCTGTTTCATGATTGCTCTGAAAAACATGGGGCTAAGATTCTCTTCATCCGAATAATCAATATCATATAGCATAAATCCAAAATCTTTTTCCTCTACATCGTCATATGCAGTATGAATTTCCTCTTCATTACACAACTCAAAATTTGCAGGAAATTCCCGACACCCAAAATAAGGCATACTGTAACATGCGCCCCTTTTCAATCTCCTCATAATAATATCCTTGAATTTCCCTGGATTATCCGTTTCATTTGCTTTCTCCGTCATTTCAAAATGAGCTTCAATAACATACTCTACATCACTTAACAACAAAGACGCTCTCTGTACGATTTCCTCTTTACTGCTTAAATATAGGGGTTTCATTCCTCCATTGTAGGCTTCAAGTACTTTACTTGCAGATACCTTACTCTTTACTTCATTTCTTCTTACACTGGTAAATTTAACCGGTTTCTTCACATAAATCTTATCTATACACCATTTCATGCCCGGATGCCAGTAGATTGCTTCCAAAATTCCTCTGGCAGCCGACGGTGTTATTACATCATAAGAACACCGTTCTACTTTCATCTCTGGTCTTGAAAATAATGCATAATCCCCCCACACTCTGACCTTTACTCCCATTCCCATAGGCACTTTCCCTCTTTTCTCATATTATTTCACCAGCTTTATAACATGCTGCTATATAATCTCGTGATTGATAATAAAAATCTGTATTATAGTCCGAAATATGTGCATCAATCCAGGAATGATAAATTTCCCATATTCCCTTTTCAAGTTCTGTATCATCGTATATGTCTTCTATTAATCTCTCATATACTTCTCCAATATCCCAGTAATCCGGAATTGCATACCTGCATATTGATACATTGTCAAATTCGCCCTCCGGAATATCACATTGCTCTGTAAATTCTGCCGCAACTTTTTCTATTGGCTCACAGTGAAAGACATCCGCATAGTTATATATTCGCTTTATATTTTCCATTCCAAGATAATCCGTAACTTTCCACCGACGTTGTTTTTGAGTTCGTCCTATGTACTCGATCAAACTACAGGTAAAAAACAAAGCATTATTATTTTTTCTCGCCATAAACAACCTCACTTCCTACAAATTTCAATGTATCCAGTGCTGAAATTGTATGAAAACTGATTTGATGCGTTGGATACTTGAATTTTACCAATTCCCAGAAAGCAGCTCTTGAAATCTTTCCATCCAGATAATTTTGCAGATAATTGTAGATTGTATCATCTGCCATTGGTCCTTCCACAATATCATACTGATGTGCCTGTCCCTTTCGACAGGAAATAATAAAATCCAGCCATTCTTCCGTCATTTTATCGAATTTAAGAATATTTAATCTCGGATTTTCTGTATACTCATACTTGTTAATATATCCTTTTTTACCATATCTTATAGCCCATCGTTCTGCCTGCTTTTCAATATTTGTACAATAAAAACCAAAATAAAAATCTTTGTTAAATCTGGCTTTTCTGATTTCCGGATATTCCACTACCTCTTTGCTCCCATGATATAGAATCATATGCAGCTCCTTTTTTCTGTAAATTCTTTTTATTTTTAATAATTTTCTTTTATTTTTTCTCGTCATCTTAAATATACTACACTCATCCAAAATATACAATACCTGCCCCTAAATTATTTACATTTAAATTTATTGAATTCTTTCTATTTATATATTATATTTATAGTATGTCAGAAAACATTTTAATGCCTATGAAGGCAGGCGACTTGCTTGATTCGATTAAAATGGTTCCTGTGGATTGAAATAATAATTTTAAATGTAACCGTGTAGAATTAGAACAGGGAGATTAAGGTTTTTCCACCTTAATCTCCCTGCTCTAATCTACATATTTTCACAACCAAACTGCCATGCCACAGTCAACCTCAAGATTCAGTCCTGTCTCCTCTGAATATTGTTCTAAATCTGTCAGTTCATAGAAATCCTTTATATCTTCCGAAACCAGCTTCAGCATCCCCGCATCATTATATTTCTCAAATTCCTGTTTATACAAATTCACACAATATTGTACAGCCCGTCTCATTCCGGATTTTGTAAAACCTTTATTTTTCAGATCCTGTATCACTTCCTGAGCATCTTCTTCCTGATTTACAAAAACGGTTACCGTGTTTTCATCTATCAGTTTAAACTCTCTTTCCACTGTAGCAAAATGATGCCATCCCCCATTAAACTCTTCGCAGATTTTCTTTTTATCCAAACTTTCACCTCGCATATGATAAAGCATTTCAAAGTATCTTGTTACAGTCTGCATATCTTCAATTTTACATTCATTCGCAAGCAGCGCTTTCGAAACATCCATCTGCTGTCTCTGCCCTGGAACTTTTTCAGCATCATCAAACTGAAAAATCACCACTTTGCTTTCTTCTATCGTCCGTTTTCCCTCACGATTACACCTTCCTGCCGCCTGAATGATAGAATCTATTCCTGAAAGCTGTCTGTATACTGTATAAAAATCAAGATCTACTCCTGCCTCTACCAGACTTGTTGAAATTACAATGCACTTTTTCCCTTCTCTCAATCGTTCTTTTATCTGCTTTAACATACGCTTTCTATGTTTTGGATACATGCTCGTAGATAAATGATAAACGCCATCTTCTCTCATAGCATTATAAATTTTTTGAGCTTTCTTTTTTGTATTCACAATGCATAATGCCTGTGTTTCTCTTAACAGACATTCTTCCACGTCTTCTTCTGACAATTTTCCATCGTTTTCAAAGTGAACTCTTTTAAAAAACTCAAACTGTTCCTCTGTCCTTGGACAAAGCTCAGTAATCTGCTTTATATTGCAAAAAAAAGCATCCAATGCCGGTTGTGTAGCTGTACATAATACTGCACTCACCTTATAATTTATCACCAGTTCTTCAATTGCTGTCAGACAGGGTTTCAAATAGTCATTTGGCAACATCTGTGCTTCATCAAATATGATCACACTATTTGCCATATTATGTAATTTTCTGCATTTTGAAGATTTATTTGAAAACAAGGATTCAAAAAATTGTACATTCGTTGTAACTACTACTGGTTTATCCCAGTTTTCAGAAGCAAGCTGCATAGGTTTCAGTTCTTCTGCTTCCTCATAATCTATGTTGCAATGATTTTCCAGAACATTTTCATCTCCTAATATCCTTCGAAAAACTGCTGCATTTTGTTCGATAATACTGGTATAAGGTATCACATAAATAATACGTTTCATGTGATGCTTAACTGCATGCCTTAATGCAAATGCAAGCGATGCAACCGTTTTACCTCCACCAGTCGGAACCGTCAGCCGAAAAAGGCCTTTTTCTCTCTCTCCGTTTTCCAGGCAAGCTTTTAAAATCTCTGTTCTTCTGCCATTTACACTTTCTGTTTCTGTATTTTTCAGCCACTCTGTTATATATTTTTCCAGTTTATCCAGAAGCACCTGTATCTCTTGCCCCTGCTGTCGTCCCGATCTTTCTTCTGTCATAAATTCTTCTGTATCAAGAAAATCGGCATCGACAAGACAAGAATACATCATTCTCGTAAACATACTTAAAGAAAAATTTAAATCCTTCGTTTTCTCTACATTAACTGGTGATGTTTTTAACTCTGGAATCTTCACTTCTTTTTTGTATGCATAAAAATCTTCTATTTTCTTCTTTCTTCTTCCAAGTGTAGTAGATGAATTTCCTGTATCTGTGCTGACGCCATAATCGGATAAGCCAGCATGATGTCCCGCAATACACATCTCCAAAAACGGATACATCCCACCCAATTCCATGCAAACTCTTGCTCCTGCTGTTGCATGATCCACTTTTATTTCTTCTCCACGGATCCGACGTTGAAATTTATCGCTATATTTTCCGATATCATGCAGCATTCCACAGCAATATCCCCAATCTCCTTTTTCAAAAACTTCTGCAAAATCTTTTGCTTTTTCTGCCGTTCCCTGCAAATGCTCTAATATACTTTGTTCACGTTCACCATCACAATGTGCAATATAATTCATCTTCTTCTCTTCCATTTACAACACCGTACCCTCACTACAAGTTATATATTATACTGCTTTAGTTCATCTATATCAATGTATCCAAAGCGCCATCTCTTATGATAATCTCCCATTCTCCATCTCATACACCACATTCATAGTGGAGACTCTGTGGGATACCAGGACTACAGTGCGGCGGGTGGTGTCTTTTTTCAGGGACTTGAGGATGGTGGCTTCGTAGAGCTGACCTTTGTCTACGTATTTCAGGGAGGAGAGCCTTCCCCTCATATCTGCCCGTCAAACCGGGAATGAGCGTGCATCTCACGAATGGTCAGTTCCAGCCACACCGTAGGCTGTGAGATGGATGGCGGGGTGGTGATCAGATTCTCGGCTTCACACCTTTGGTGTCTCGCTTGGCGAGTTTGACTTTGTTAAGTACATATGGTTTGTCGTGGTAGGTAATGGCATACTCCTGCCTGCTTTCCAAAAGATACGCATGGTGGATCCGGTCTTCACCGGTAAGCTTCATGCCGCGGACGCCCATGGCGTTTTTCTTGGTGACGGAGATATCGGTTTTCATGATACGGAGGAAGTAACCTTTCTCAGACTGGAACACAACCTGATCCATCTCGTCCGCTGCTCCTACGAATACAAGGCGGTCATCCTCTGCAAGCTTGGTGGAAACAATGGTACGCTTGGAAGCACGGAACTCATCTCCTTTTACCAGCTTGCACATGCCGTTCTCTGTAACAAAGAGTACCGTGGCGGCTGCTACCTGACTCAGCGGTGCCACATAAAGGATCTGCTCGGAAGTACTATCATAATTACCCAGATTATCTGCCGGAACACCTTTATCACGGAAACGTACCAGCGGGATATCCTCTGCCTTCACGGTGTGGAGCTTGCCGGTATCTGTAAAGATACAGATCTTGTCCGTATTCATGCAGGTAAAGACATAGCGGCTCTCTGCATGAGCGGCATCCTTATTACGCTCGTAGGCATTCTTGTCAATGAGACGCATATATCCGAAACGATCCATCAGGAAGCAGACTTCGGTCTCTTCCATCTTCTTCTCCTCATAAACAGCTTCCTCTGCGTTTTCAATGGAAGTCTTACGCTTACTGCCGTATTCCTTCTTGATCTGATCCAGTTCACCCATGATCACTGCTGCCATGGAGTCATAATTATTCAGGATATCCTCATAAGCAGCAATGTTCTTCATGGTTTCCTCATGCTCCTTCATCAGAGCATCGATCTCCAGACCGATCAGCTTGTAAAGACGCATGTCCAGGATAGCTGCGGCCTGTTTTTCTGTGAATTTCAAGGATTTTGCCGCCTTTTCGGATGTCTTGGTCTTGAATTTAATCCCTTCTGTGATACCGTCGGTCAGACATTTCTTTACCTGGTCACGGCTCTTGCTGCCACGGAGGATCTCGATGATCAGATCAATGACATCGCAGGCTTTGATAAGGCCTTCCTGGATCTCCCGTTTCTCCTGTTCCTTGGCAAGAAGGGTTGTATATTTTCTGGAATTTACTTCAAATACAAAGTCCACATGGTGAGCAATGATCTGCTTCAGTCCCAGTGTTTCCGGTCTTCCGTCTGCAACTGCCAGCATGTTGACACCGAAGGTATCCTCCAGTCGGGTCTTCTTATAGAGCATGTTGGTAAGGTTCTCCACGTCTGCATCGCGCTTCAGTTCCAGAACGATACGGATTCCCTCCTTGGAAGACTGGTTGGAAATATCCACGATATCTGTGGTCTTCTTGGTCTCTACCAGGGTTGCGATATCATTAAGGAATTTTCCGATGTTTGCACCGATCATGGTGTAAGGAATCTCTGTGATCACCAGCTGCTGGCGACCGCCCTTCAGCTTCTCTATTTCCACCCGTCCACGGATACGGAGCTTACCTGTTCCGGATTCATAGATCTTTACAAGGTCGTCCTTATTTACTACGATACCACCTGTCGGAAAATCCGGGCCCTTGAGATAACGCATCAGCCCACGGGTGCTGATATCATTATTCTTCATGTATGCCTTCACAGCATCCACCACTTCGCCCAGGTTATGCGGCGGGATGCTGGTAGCCATACCAACGGCGATTCCGTCTGCTCCGTTTACAAGGAGGTTTGGAATACGCACCGGAAGTACTACCGGCTCCTTCTCTGTTTCATCAAAGTTCGGCATAAAGTCCACAACGTTCTTATCAAGGTCTTCCAGAAAAACCTCCTGGGTCAGCTTCTCCAGACGGGCCTCTGTGTATCGCATGGCTGCGGCTCCGTCTCCCTCGATGGAACCAAAGTTTCCATGTCCGTCCACCAGTGTACGGCCCTTTTTAAATTCCTGCGCCATGACTACAAGCGCATCATAAATGGAGCTGTCACCGTGGGGATGATATTTACCCATGGTATCTCCTACGATACGGGCACATTTACGGTACGGGCGGTCGTAGCGGATGCCAAGCTCATACATATCGTAAAGGGTACGGCGCTGTACCGGCTTCAGTCCGTCACGTACATCCGGCAGTGCTCTGGAAATGATAACGCTCATGGCGTAATCGATATATGATTTCTGCATGATCTCCGCATAATCGGTGCGGATGATATTGTCCTGTTTCGTATTCATAGTTTATTCTCCCAATCAAATATCCAGCTCTGCATCTGTTGCATGCTCATAGATAAAGGCCTTACGTGGCGGAACATCGCTTCCCATCAGGATCTCTGTCACATCGGAGGCCATGCGGGCATCTTCGATCTCCACACGCTTCATCATTCTTGTCTCAGGGTTCAGGGTAGTCTCCCAGAGCTGCTGGGCGTCCATCTCACCGAGACCTTTGTATCTCTGGAGTGTGAAGCTTCCCGGTTTATGGCTCTTACGGTATTTCTCAAGAGCCTTGTCATCGTAGAGATATTCCTCCTGCCCCTTTTTCGGCATTACCTTATAAAGAGGTGGCATGGCAATATACACATGTCCCTCATAGATAAGCTCCGGCATAAAACGGTAAAACAAGGTCAGAAGCAGAGTAGAGATATGAGCACCATCCACATCCGCATCGGCCATGATCACGATCTTGTCATAACGAAGCTTCGTGATATCAAAATCATTTCCGTAGCCTTCGGAAAAGCCGCAGCCAAAGGCATTGATCATAGTCTTGATCTCTGCGTTGGCCAGCACCTTGTCGATGGTAGCCTTCTCTACGTTGAGGATCTTACCGCGAATCGGAAGGATTGCCTGATAGTTACGGTCTCTGGCTGTCTTGGCCGAACCGCCGGCGGAATCTCCCTCTACGATAAAGATCTCACACAGTGACGGATCCTTCTTCTCACAGTTGGCCAGCTTGCCGTTGGAATCAAAAGAGTATTTCTGTTTGGTGAGAAGGTTTGTCTTGGCACGCTCCTCGGTCTTACGGATCTTGGCCGCCTTTTCCGCACAGGAAAGGACGATCTTCAGTGTTTCCAGATTTCGATCAAAAAACAGTACCAGCTGTTCTCCTGCTACCTTGCCAGTGGCTCTGGATGCGTCCTGGTTATCCAGCTTGGTCTTGGTCTGTCCCTCAAAGCGGGGTGCCGGATGCTTGATGGAGACTACAGCGGTCATTCCGTTTCGGATATCTGCACCTGTAAAATTGGGGTCTTTATCCTTCAGTACACCGATCTCACGTGCGTAGGTGTTCATTACCGTTGTGAAGGTAGTCTTAAATCCGGTCAGATGAGTTCCTCCCTCTGCATTGTAGATATTATTGCAGAATCCGAGAACGTTCTCACGGAACTCATTGGTAAACTGAAAAGCAACTTCCACCTGGATCCCGTCTGCCTCTCCTTTAAAATAAACCGGATCATGGAGAGGCTGTGCATTCTTGTTAAGGTCACGGATAAAGCCTACGATCCCCTCCGGCTCATGATACTCGATATCCTCAGGAGTGTCCCCTCTTCGATCCTCAAAATGGATGGTAAGCTCCGGATTCAGATAGGCAGTCTCATGGAGACGGCTCTTTACATCCGCTGCTCCGAATCTTGTTTTCTCAAAAATCTCCGGATCCGGAAGGAAATTCACACAGGTTCCGGTACCTCTGGTCTTCCCTAATTTGGGGAGCAATCCTGCTTCCAGTTCAACGGTAGGGATTCCTCTCTCATAGTGGTCATGATGTATATAGCCATCACGGCTGATCTTAATATCCAGATACGTAGATAATGCGTTCACTACGGAAGAACCTACACCATGAAGTCCGCCGCTTGTCTTATATGCGGAATTGTCAAACTTACCACCTGCATGAAGGGTTGTAAAAACAAGACGCTCCGCAGATATTCCCTTGGCATGCATATCCACCGGGATTCCTCGTCCATTATCCTCTACTGTACAGGAACCGTCCTTCTCAAGAACTACATGGATACGGCTGCAGTACCCTGCAAGGTGCTCATCCACCGCATTGTCTACGATCTCATATATCAGATGGTTCAGTCCCTTTCTGGATACGCTTCCGATGTACATACCGGGGCGCTTTCGCACGGCCTCGAGGCCCTCCAGGACAGAGATACTGCCCGCATCATAAGTGTCTTTTTTTGCCATTCCACTGATTCCTTTCTTTTTATATTCGAACATTTGTTTGTATTATACTCAAAATATATGTACTTGTAAAGTCCACATGATCATCTTTTTTCTGCAATTTTTCCAAAAGATACGCGTGGCAGTTCAAGGAACCGATCTTCCAAAAAATCGCTTTCTTCAGCCGCCACAGCCTATCTATTCTATCAAAAGTATCTGTAAACTTCAAGCAATTTGTGTCTGTCTGAATACAACAGGCGGAAAACCCTGCTTTTTATGAAAGCATGTTTTCCGCCTGTTTCTGATCATTTCAGGAAATTTTTTCCAGAAGCTTCTCCTCGCACAGGGGCCTGGAAAAATAATATCCCTGTATCATATCCACACCCCATTTTTCCAGAAGCTTTACCTCCTTTTCGGTCTCAGCGCCTTCTGCGATCACCTTATATCCCATATGCTGCAGGATCATGACAATGCTGCGATAAAAGGTAGCCGTCTGAGGATCGCTGCTGATCCCGGACAAAAGAGAACGGTCCATTTTTACCGCTGAAAACGGAATGCGAAGAACTGCGTTCAGATTTGCATAACCGGAACCGAAATCATCCAGGCACATGTGGATCCCCACTTCTGCAAAATCATCAATGGCTGTGCAGAAGCTTTCGCTGTATTCGGTTGCCACGTTTTCCGTGATCTCAAACTGAAAATATCCCGGATCTAATCCATACTCCTGTATGATCCCGATAAGCACATGGCTGTATCCGGGTTTCATCAGTTCGGAAGGAGAAAGATTGAATTTCACATTCCGGATCTTCTTCATGATATATTCATGTTCTTTTATAAAACGGCAGACCTTGTGAAGCTGAAGACATCCCACTGCAGAGATCATTCCCTGTTTTTCCGCGATCCCGATAAACACATCCGGCGGAATCATTCCCAGAACAGGATGTTTCAGCCGGCTCAGTGCCTCCAGAGTAATAAAATCCTTGTTTTTTATGGAATATACCGGCTGATAATATACCTCGAACAGATCCTCTTTCACCGCTTTCTGAAGAAAATGCTCCACTTCCTGCTCATAGCGGAAGCCCTCCAGGATCTTGCTGTCCGACTGGATCAGGACCGTATCCTGCCGGTTCTGTATCAGAGATATCATATATTCGATATAAGAAAGAATACTATCCTCTTTTTCCAGTTTTTCCGCATTCATGATCCCGCAGATCGCAGCATGGAACGACACCTTTTCGTTTTCGATAAAAAACGGCTTTTTCAGAAATTCTTCTATTCCGTCCCTGGCTTTTTCATAATCTGTCAGCGAGTCCAGCACTGCCAGAAAGCAATTGCCTGTGATACGAAAGATCTGCACTGAATCCGTGATCTCCCGAAATCCCTTCGCCGCCCGGATCAGCAGCTGATCTCCCACTCTGGTACCGTAGATCCGGTTGATCTGCTTCATATTGCGGGCATCCACAGCAAGCAGATGAAAGCTTTCTTTTCGATAGAGCTTTTCTCCGATCCATTTGTCAAAATACTGTTTGTCAAATAAACCTGTCATACTGTCCGTATATTCACCTGGATTGTTCATAGTAAGATAGATCAGCCAAAGTCCTACAGAAAGTCCGAAGCCGGTAAGCAGTATTCTTTCCGCGGCAATCTGGAGAAACAGGCAGGCTGCTTCGATAAACCAAAATCTCCATATGGTGCGCCGTATTTCTTTTTCTGCTGTTTTTCCATAAAGTAACATAAATGCAACGATCACCAGCATAAAAAAGAATACATATCCATAGAGCAGAAAATGAAAACTTCCCCGGATAAATCTACCTTCCTGGTCAAAATAAAAAAGCCATCCCGTCCGTAAGTTTGCTGTAACTGCCAGCAGCATTGCAGCCGGCAGGACCACCCAGCCGGTTTTCAGACATTTATACTTCTCCTTCTGTCTTCCGGTGATGATCCGAATGTAGCAAAAAAGCCCGTAGGTAAGTATGACATCACAGAAATAATAGAGCGTCAGGACCAGCGCTGACATTCTGCAGCCTTCGCTGCTGCCGCCTCCCGCGATCACCGCACTCAGCATATCCAGCAGCACGTAAACGCCGCTGAAAGCCAGAAAACATACAAAACTCCTGTTTTCCGCATTGTTCAGTCTTTTATGAGAAAAATAATGTATCGCGATCATCGTCACCAGAACAAGGGATGTGATCTGAAAACAGTTAATATACTCCATTTTTCAAATCCCCCTTCTTTTTGTTCTCATAAAGCTTCCTGTCTGCCTCATATTTCCATTCTCCCATGGATTTCAGAGAGCCATCCTTATTTCGCAGATGGCTGCATCCCAGGGACAACGAAAAACGATATCTGCATCCTCTCCCGATATTCCGGAGTTCTTCTTTCAGGCGTTCCGGCCAGAATTCGTCCGGTACTTCCGGATCATAGACCAGAACCGCAAATTCATCCCCGCCGATGCGGTAGCAGGTTCCTTTTTCCCGGAAAACGTTCTCCACACATCTGGCCGAGATCACCACCATCTCGTCTCCTGCAGCCCGTCCGTATTCTTCGTTGATCACGCGAAGCTGATCGATATCGATATACATAAGAAGGATATCCCGGTATCTGCCCATATCTGCAGAAATACTTTCCAGTTTTTTCTCAAAATTGGCTCTCGTCTCAAGTCCTGTCATCCCATCCTCTCTGGACAGTCGTTCGTAAGCCTGGGATTCCAGACGGTAACGGACGTTGTCTGCCATCATCATGACTGCGTCTGCAATGACCAGCACAAGAAACACAAGATTTCCCAATTCAAAAATGGATCCATAGTAGGAAATCTCGAACAGCCAGTACAGGATCAGCGCTATGATACCGCTTGCTCCCACGATGATATATGCAATGAGAAGCAGATGTATCTCACGCTGTTTATGCTTCCGGTACTCCCGGATCAGAAGTACCGCTGATATCAGGACCCACACAACCAGCAGGATATGTGTTACAAACAGCATATCCTTAAATTCAAAGGCTCCCAGGATCACCAGAACTCCCTGTAAAACAGCATTCAGATAAAATGTAAAGATTCCAAGATCCAGGAGCCTGTATTTTTTCATGTTTCCGATATTCTGCAAAAAACGCAGCATCGGAACTGCCAGCAGCATGAACATATAAAAAGAAATGAGACATAATACTTCGGGGCATCTGCTGTAGCTTTGTGCCAGTGATGAGTCCGTCACCAGCCAGATACTGCACATCATAAGGAACAGTGCCACATCCCGGAACCGTCTGTCCGGCATCTGCCTTATTCTCATATAGATGCAGATGCACAGGGCGATCATACTTAATACGATCATGATCGTTGCCGCCCCTAAAGGAATGGCTGCTTTTCTGATCTGATACCAGGCTATTGCACTTCCGGTTCCTATGCATACCGGCTCTATAACATATTTTCCTCTCTGAGGCGCAGAATAGCTGAACGTCAGGACTTTTCCCTCTGTGTCATTACCCAGAGCGGCGATGCACTGCACCTTGGAACGCATCTGCACATTTTTGGAAAACATAGCCTCCTTATATTCATACAGGATCTTTCCATTCAGGCGTATCACCAGATCGTACTGGGCTCCTGTAGAAACCACGGTCATTCCTCTGCTTTCCGCTCCCAGACTTTCATTGTACAGGATCAGTTTTTCACCTGTTTTTGCCGGAATTTCCGCAGGCAGGGTGATCTCCTGTTTTTTTCCGTCTTTTATGTAGTACCATCCTTTGTTAAGAAGCTGTACACTGTCCTGCTTCTGGATCAGTCCCCCTGTGTGGATCGCCGCAAAGATCGCGCCAAAAACCAGCAGCACCACAACAAAAAGAAAGGATTCTCCCTTCCATATCAAATTTTTCTTTTTTCTGTAATCCATACTCTTCCTCTTTATATTTTTTTATTCCATTTCGTTTTGTATCTATCATATCATCAATCGATTTTTCCGTCAAAAAAATTGTCAAAAAACAGGGTGAAATTTTTTTTCAAAAAAAGAAAAAAAGTGCTTGCATTTTGTAAGAAAGTATTATATACTAACGAAGTCGGTTGCGGGAAACAACAGAAATCAAGAGCAAACGACACAAATGAATATGGCCAGTTGGTCAAGGGGTTAAGACGCCGCCCTCTCACGGCGGAAACACGGGTTCGATTCCCGTACTGGCTATCAACTAAAAGCAGTTAGGATTTTTATTCTGACTGCTTTTTTTGTGATTGTTATACTTCACTTTTTCCTGTTATCGCTATCAAACGTTGCTCTGAACATTGCATATAAAAATTTCGTTCTTCCTGTTTATCTGTTTTCTGTATTTTCACATATATTATTTTGCATTTCTTTCTCTTCTGTTTTATAATTTCCCCTGAAAATACTTAAGATAAGGGGTGACTTCTCATGCATCACAAACATTCTTTTCGCAGAAAGCTGCAGACATTTTTTCTTTCTCTGCTGCTTGTTCTGCTAACAGTCGCAGGAGTTCCCTCTGCTGCTTACACAGCCGAGGCTGCTTCTGCTGACACAACAATGGCTGTACACTTTCTGGATGTAGGGCAGGGGCTTTCGATCCTGGTCCAGTCACAGGGGCAGAATCTCTTGTATGACGGCGGTGACCGAGGACATTCCAGTTTCGTGGTTTCCTATCTGCAGAAACAGAATATTTCCATCATTGACTATATGATCTCCTCCCATTATGACGAGGACCATGTGGCTGGTCTTGTAGGATGCATGGACAGCTTTTCCGTAAAAAATGTGATCGGTGCAGATTATGTACAGGATACAAAGATCTATCAATCTTTTGAAAACAGTGTTGCCTCTCAGGGATTAACTGTGCAGCATCCGGAACCCGGAACGGATTTTGCTTTCGGAGGCGGGAAATTTACGGTTCTTTCTCCTCAATCGATCAGCAGCAACGATAACGACAATTCTGTTGCGATCCGGCTGGAAAACGGAAATAACCATTTTCTTTTTACTGGGGATGCAGAATCCGCAGGGGAGGAAGCGATCTGTGATCTGGGACTTGATCTTTCCTGCGATGTGATCGTTCCGGGACATCACGGTTCTGCCACTGCCACCACCTGGGATCTGCTCCAGAAGACTGTTCCGGAATATGCAGTGATCAGCTGCGGCGCCGGTAATTCCTACGGACATCCTCATAAGGATACCATGGATAAGCTTGCGGATATGGGAATACAGGTATTTCGTACTGATGAGCAGGGTACGGTGATCGCAGTCAGCGACGGAAGCAATATCCAGTGGAACCAGAGTCCCTGTAATGATTATTCTGCTGGAGATGAATCGGATACCGGCACACAGCCTTCCTCCGCTTATAAGGATTCCGGTGCGTCCGGCTATGGATCTTCTGATTCGGCTGCTGCAGATCCTCAGACCGGAGTGCAGGCCGATCCGGAGCCAGTGGGTGATATGGTCTGGATCTCCGCTACCGGAAGCAAGTACCACCGGATCCCTAACTGTGGAAATATGAATCCGGATAATGCCACAGAAATGACACGCTCCCAGGCTGAAGCTGCAGGGTATAAAGCCTGCAAGAAGTGTTATTAGAAACGTCCGCATGCTGTCAGGTTTTCTGAACATCATACAGTATTGACGTAATATGGATAATCTTTGAGAACATTATTTAAGGACAGCTATATCATAAATCGATATGACATGCTGTCCTTTTCTTTTACTATTTTATAATATCCTCCGCCGGTTCAGCCGGTACGAAGACTCTCTTCTTTTCTTTTTTCTCCTTTTTTGCTGCCTTGGCCCGCTCGGTCGCCTCCCTGCAGAATTCCATCTGGGAATTTATCAACGTTTTGCCACGTTTGTCCTGCTTCTCATACAAACCGGAGGGCTGCAGGATATGTGCTTTTACATTGTCACGGAATTCCAGATCCAGCACATGCATGATCTCTTCCTTGATCCGCTCATCTTCCACAGGAAAAACAATCTCCACACGACGGTCAAGGTTACGTGGCATCCAGTCCGCACTTCCCATATAAATTTCATCGGAACCGCCATTGCGGAAATAGAAAATACGGCTGTGCTCCAGGAAATTACCGACGATCGAACGCACGTGGATATTTTCGCTGATACCCGGAATGCCCACCTTCAGGCAGCAGATGCCGCGGATCAGAAGATCGATCCTGACACCACAGGAAGAAGCATAATACAGCGCTGCAATAATCTCAGGGTCACACAGAGAATTCATCTTTGCCGCAATGTGAGCCTCTTCTCCCTTTTTCGCATGCTCCGCTTCTCTTTCGATCATTTTTACAAAACGGTCCTTCATCCAGATCGGTGCAACGATCAGGCGATTCCAGCGCTTCGGCTCGGAATATCCGGAAAGCATGTTGAACACTGCAGTTGCATCCTCTCCAAACCGTTCGTCACAGGTAAAGATACCGCAGTCTGTATAAAGCTTGGCTGTGGAATCGTTATAGTTTCCGGTTGCCAGATGCACATATCTGCGGATCCCGTTTTCTTCTCTTCTCACAACAAGAGTGATCTTACTGTGTGTTTTCAGGCCCACCAGACCATAGATCACATGACAGCCTGCCTTTTCCAGCATTTTTGCCCAGACGATATTGTTTTCCTCATCAAAACGCGCTTTCAGCTCTACAAGAACAGAAACCTGCTTGCCGTTTTCTGCGGCTTGAGCAAGTGCCGCGATGATGGGTGAATTGCCGCTGACGCGATACAGGGTCTGCTTGATTGCCAGTACATCCGGGTCCTTTGCCGCCTGACGCACGAAATTCACCACCGGATCAAAGCTCATATACGGATGATGCAGGAACACATCACCCTCCCTGATCACCTGAAAAATATCTTTATCATTCTGAAATGCAGGCACTGCTGCCGGTTTGTATTTCGGTTCCTTGAACTGATCGTATCCGTCAATACCATAAACCTTCATCAGCATGGTCAGATCCAGCGGTCCGTTGATAAAAAAGATATCATCTCCATGAACCTGAAACTCCATTTTCAGAATATCCAGAAGCCGCGGATCCATCTTATCTTCCACTTCCAGGCGGATCACCTCTCCCCACTGGCGTTTTTTCAGCTGTTTCTGGATCTCAACCAGAAGATCCTCTGCCTCATCCTCGTCAATAGGAAGATCCGCATTACGCATGATCCTGTACGGATGGGCACAGATCACATCATAGCTCAAGAACAGCTTGTCGATGTTGCGCTCAATGATCTGTTCCAGAAGTGTTACGGTTGTATGGCCTTTTTTCTCAGATGGAATGATCACTACTCTCGGAAGTACAGAAGGCACCTGTACAGTGGCAAAATCAATCTCTTCTTTTCCTTTTTTGGTATCTTTTTTGGAAAGAAGTGCTCCGATATTCAACGTTTTATTACGGATCAGAGGAAACGGTCTGGAAGAATCCATTGCCATTGGTGTCAGGACCGGATATACATTATCTTCAAAATACTGATCCACAAATTCTTTCTGCTTCTCGGAAAATGCCTCGTGCTCAAAGATCACATGAAGTCCTGCTTTTTCAAGTGCAGGGACCAGAGACCGGTTTAATGTACTGTACTGTACGTGAACAAGATCATGTGTCTGCCGGCTGATGGCTTTCAGCTGTTCCTTGGCTGTCATTCCTGCAATATCTGTTTTTTTGTACCCTGCATGAACCTGATCCTTCAGGGATGCAACACGGACCATATAAAATTCATCCAGATTGGATGAGGTGATACTCAAAAATTTCAGTCTCTCAAACAGAGGTAGATTTTTGTCTCTGGCTTCACTGAGCACACGATCATCAAATTTGATCCAGCTCAGTTCTCTGTTTACAAAATATTCCGGTTTGTCAAATTCCTTAAATTTCATACAAAAACCTCCTCCGTTATCTTCTTCCCTTCCGTCTCATTACAAGCCGGATTCCAAACACCTCTTCAAAAAATTCTTTTTTATCTTTCAGAAGCCCCAGCTCCAGAGAAACATCCCTTGCGGAATCCACCACCAGGTAAAGAATCCTGTCTTTTAAGGTTACATTAAGCGCTTTTACCTTCTGGTAATGGCTTCTGTCCATAGCATTGGCCAGGCGGAGAATCGCGGTCAGCTTCGCAGTCAGGAGATAATTTTCCCTGCTCATGGATGTTTCACGGTTGATCTCTTTGTAGCAGCCGAATTCTCTGGTATTGTACCTCACCGCACTAGCGATCACCTGCCGCTCCTCTGTGGAAAGACCTATGATCTCCGTAGCCATGATGATCCGGTAAGAGCATTCTGCCACCTCACTCATACTGATATATTTTCCGCAGTCATGAAGAAGAACTGCGATCTGCAGAAGAAGCCGTTCACGTTTTCCCATGCCGTGGATCTTCCTTGTACTGTCAAAAATATCCAGTGCCACATCGGTAGTTCCTGCAATGTGGTTCTTTCCGCTGGAATACCTTTTGGCAATGTTCCTGGATGCCACCAGGATATCATTTTCAAAATTATGTACACTTTTCAGATATTTATTTTTTTCCGCATGGTCATAGGCAATCCCGTCCAGAAGAGAAACACCCGGGATCCAGAGTGCTTCTGCCTGAAAGATTTCTATAAAGTTTCGAATGATAACCATGTTCGGCACGATCAGAGACGCATATTCCGGTTCCAGCTCCATGGATTCGGCAAGGTCATGATCGGACATGTTTACAATGGTCTCGTATTTCTTCAGGAATTCCTCCTTTGTAATGATATTCTCTCCGGATCTGTCCTGAAAGATCGTATCTGTGAGAAAATCTCCCATCAGGATCAGATTGGAGATTTCCTTGTCCTTAAGATAAAGACGTTGAAAGCTTATCAGATCATTTCGGATAAATTCCTCTATCAGCCGGTCATAATGTGGAGTTGTTTTCTCCAGTTCTTTCAGACGTTCGCGGATACGAAGACTTCCCATACGGATACTCTGGGTCAGCACCAGAGCATCTTTATCAAAGAGAGAGATCTGCAGATTTCCTCCTCCGATATCCAGGATCGCCGTACCCTTCTGAATAGCCTTTTTGAAGCCGGATTCAATGGCAGCAATGGATTTATATCCCAGAAAATGCTGTTCCGCATTACTCAGGATCTCTACCCGGATACCAGTTCTCTGATAGATCTGCTCCAGGATGATCACCGGATTTTCCAGCTCACGGAGAGAGCTTGTTGCACACGCACGCCAGCTTTCTACCCCAAATTCAGCCATCATGCGTTTAAAATCATTAAGGGTCTCGCAGAGCTCATCCACAGTCTCCATCTCTAGCCGTCCTGCAGCATAAGTTCCACGGCCCAGCTCCAGCTGGTAACGGACATCATTGATCTCCCGGAAGCCGATCCGCTTTGACATTTCAAAGATCTTCATACTGACTTCATAGGAGCCTATATCAATTGCTGCAAAGGTTGTCACCGCCATAGTTTTTCATCCTTTCCCCCAATACACAGGTAAACTATTTCTTTTTTTCTTCCTCTGTTCCCACAATGTAATCAATAAACTGCTGCGCTGCACGTCCGGTCAGTCCGCCGTGAGAGATCTCCCACTGGTTGGCTTTCAGAAGCAGTTCCTCCTCCGGCATGGTAACTCCATAACGGGCAGCCAGTGTACGGACGATCTCCTGGAACTGTTTTTTGTCCGGTTTGCCAAAGTAGATACGGACGCCAAAACGATATACCAGGGAAAGCTTCTCCTGCACGGTATCGGAGGAATGCAGATCATTGTCATCTGCGATCTCCAGCTTATCTGTGGCACGCTCACGGACAAGATTACGCCGGTTGCTTGTGGCATAGATCAGGACATTGTCCGGTTTTTTCTCAAGACCGCCCTCGATCACTGCTTTCAGGTATTTATATTCAATCTCAAATTCCTCAAAGGAAAGATCATCCATATAAATGATAAAACGATAGTTACGGTTTTTGATCTGGGCGATGACTTCATTAAGATCCTGGAACTGATGCTTATAGGCCTCAATGATACGAAGTCCCTGATCATAATACTGGTTCAGGATTCCCTTGATACTGGAAGATTTACCGGTTCCCGCATCACCAAAGAGCAGACAGTTGTTCGCCTTTCTCCCCTGTACAAATGCCTCTGTATTATCAATGAGCTTTTTCTTGGCGATCTCATATCCTACCAGATCATCGATCTTCACATGTGCGATCCTTGTGATAGGCTGGATCTCCACCTTTCCCTCCTCATCGTGGCCGATACGGAATGCCTTATGGAGACCAAGCTTGCCAACACCGAAATCTTTATAGAAGGATACCATATCATCCATAAATTCTTCGGTTGTGGTGGCTGCTGCCAGGGTTTTGCTCATCTGACAGATACGGTCACGGATCCTGGTATTAAAGAGCTTGCTGTTCTCATCCGGTGTCTGGTAATCACAGATCACCCTGCAGCATACAGTTCCGAACACTTTATCAAAGACCGTGATGTCAAAATCATACAATTCCTTGAAAATCTGGAAATCATTTTTTGCCAGGTCGTTAATACTGCCCTTGATCGCTCCTCGTATCTCGCTTGCCATACTGAAAGCGTTCTCATGATTTACCAGAAGGAAGGTAAGATATGTATGCCAGATATTTCCGGAAAAACCGTACATTCCTGCCAGCTCCACCAGCCCGTTGACACTTTTGAAAAACTGGTCTTCTCTTGCCTTGAGTGCTTCTTCATCTGCTTCATAAAGATTAATAAGTTCTGTCATATCGTCCAGTATCTCACCGTTTGTAAATCCACGGTAAAGGACACATTCCTGAATTCTTGCCAACATAATAATTTAACTCCTCTGTATCTTAATAATTTCCAAGAACACGGAGAACATTCGCCTCTGCCTCGATTCCTCTTAACGCATTCTCCACAGCGCTTTCGCCAAGTTTCCCTGTGAAATCCACGAAAAAACGGTATTCCCAGGATTTTCCCGGAATCGGACGGGATTCAATTTTGGTCATATTCAGTCCGTTGTAGATAATATGGGAAAGCATGTTGTAAAGAGTTCCGCTTTCATGAGGCAGCTCAAAACAGATGCTGATCTTCCCGGCCTTTTCCTCGTATTCCGGTTTCCTGCTTACAATAATAAAACGTGTAGAGTTTGCTTTTTCTCTGCAGATATTTTCTGCAAGGACCTTCAGACCGAATACCTCACCAGCCTCACGGCTTGCGATAGCTGCCACGCCTTTGTCCCCCACCTCACTGACCTTTTTGGCCGCGCCTGCGGTGTTTTCCACTTCCTTCTTTTTCCAGGAAGGGTTTTCCTCCAGAAATGCCTTGCACTGGGCAAGCCCCTGAGGATGAGAGCAGACTTCCCTGATATCCCCTATCTGTGCATCCGGCATGCCCAGAAGCACATGATCCACACGGATGATCTGCTCGCCTACGATATACAGCTTGTACTCCATAAGAAGGTCATAGATATCAGCCACGATACCTGCAGTAGAATTCTCAATAGGAAGTACCGCATAATCGGCCTTGCCATGGGTTACATCCTCCATAGCTGTCCTCCATGTTTTTACATGGTAGCTTTCGATATTTTTCCCAAAGTACTGCCGCATAGCCGCATAGCTGTAGGCTCCCTCTACACCCTGGAACACAACCGTTGCGTTTTCAAGGGGAACATGCTTCACAGTTTTGAAATTGCGCTCTCCGTAAATCCCATGCTCTGTCAACAGCTGGTACTGTCTCTTACGGCTGATGGCCATGATCTGACGGAAAAGCTCCTGCACGCCGAGGCTGTTAAAGTCCCCGTGGGCCTTGTTTTTCAGCGTATGGATCTTCTGGCTCTCACGTGCCGGATCCAGTACCTGCTTACCGGTTTTTATTTTATATTCAGCGACTTCCTCACTCACCTTCATTCGTTTTTCAAAGAGACGTACGATCTCACTGTCGATCTCATCGATCTCGTCTCTATATCTTTCCAAATCTGTCATTGGTTTCCTCCGTTATGTTTCCTGATAATTTCTGTAAGATCCCCCAGGAACGCCAGGGAACCAAAAGCAATGATCACATCCTCTTTTCCTGCCAGCTGATAGGCCTCTGCTACTGCGGCTTCGATGTTGTCAAAGGGCCTTACATCAGAATGAAATTCCCGCACCGCATCTGCCAGCTCCTGCGGGGTCAGAGCCCTGGGGTTATCCGGTGCCGCAATCGTCAGGATGGTATCTGCGTATTTTTCTGTTTTCCGGATGACCTTGCGGTAATCCTTGTCACGGAACATTCCCATGATGTAGATGATCCTTTTTCCCTTAAAATACCGTTCAATGGATGCAGCCAGCATGTCTGCCGCTGCAGGGTTATGAGCTCCATCAACCACAAAATCCGGTTCTGTCCCGAGAAGTGCAAATCTTCCCGGCCAGGTGGTACGTTTCAATCCATCCTGTCTCTGGACCAGTGTTGTGGGATATCCCTGTTCATTCAGGATTTCCAGTGCTCGGAGCGCTGCCACCGCATTTTCCTTCTGATAGGCACCTGCCAAGGATATTGTATATTTTTCTCCTTTATAAAGAAAGGTCTGGCCGGTTATGGATGCTTCCAGTACCTCTGCGCTGTCCTGGTCTGCTGCCTCGTATGGCACATTCTGTTCTGAGCATATTCTTCGTATGACTGCCTCTGCCTCCGGCTGCTGCTTTACAGTTACCATATGACTGTTCGGTTTAATGATGCCGGCCTTTTTTTCTGCTATCTCGCCCAGGGCATTTCCAAGAAATGCCGTATGATCCATACTGATGGATACCAGAATGGAAAGAACTGTAGTACTTATAATGTTGGTGGCATCCAGATCCCCGCCCATACCAACTTCCATTAATACCAGATCGCATTTCTCATCCCGAAAATAAAGAAATGCGGCTGCAGTTTCAATTTCAAATACTGACGGATGCGGTTTTCCCTCTTTTACGATCTCATCGATCACCTCCGCGATCCTTGTCACATATGCTGCAAATTTCTCTCTGCTGACAGGTTCTCCGTTAACCTCCATCCTCTCTCTGTAGGAATAGACCGCCGGGGAAATATATCTTCCGACCCGGTAACCTGCACCTGATAAAGCGGAATACAGATATGCGATCACAGAACCCTTTCCGTTAGTTCCCGCTACATGAACATACTTCAGTTCATCCTGGGGATCTCCAAGCCGCCTCATCAGTTCTCTCATATTTTCCAGTCCCAGAACAATTCCCTTTTTCAATTCCGCAGCTCTGATGTAGGCACGACTTTCTTCATAATTCATCGTCTGTTTTCTCCTTCCGCATGTGTTGATGATCCATTACTGCTTTTTCACTTTGCAGTAATAATTTTGTTCATTATAACCCACGTGTATATTTTTTTCAAGGCAGGGAAGGCTATTAAAGACGCTTTTCCACGTTAAATATATTTAAAGTCCAGGCGGATATTCGCAGCCCCGCAGGGGACTTTCTTAATTCAGTTAAACTGACATTTTTCCGGAAAGCGCAGGATTTCTGCTGATGAGAAGGAGCTTTAAAATGCAAAAGAAGGATTTTTTTCTGTGTGGTTTTACAGGCTGGTGTCTGGAGATCTTATGGACAGGACTGCACTCTCTTGTCACCGGACATTTTACTATGATGGGCAAAACCTCTCTTCTGATGTTCCCTATTTACGGACTTGCAGCACTGATCCGTCCGGCTTACTACAAGCTTGCCCGCTTTCCGGTTATGGTACGGGGGATCATTTACAGCTGCGGGATTTTTTTCGTGGAATTTTTAAGTGGATCTTTTTTTCAGAAGCTTCACATCTGTCCCTGGGATTATTCTCATGTTCCGCTTCAGTATAAAGGAGTGATCCGGCTGGACTATGCTCCTCTGTGGTTTTTTACCGGTCTCTTTTTCGAATGGCTTCTTCGACAAAATCCTCGGAAAGTCTCTTGAAAATCTCACAGTTATATTATATGATAACTGGAAGGAATCTTATTTCCAGTAAATAATTGGAGGTACAACATGAGACATTTAATGAGTCCATTGGATTTCTCGGTTGAAGAGCTTGATAAGCTTCTGAATCTCGCCGACGACATCGGGAAAAATCCAAAAAAGTATGCGCATACCTGTGATGATAAAAGGCTTGCGACATTGTTTTACGAACCAAGTACACGTACACGTTTAAGTTTCGAAGCAGCCATGATGAATCTTGGAGGAAAGGTTCTCGGTTTTTCTTCTGCTGATTCCAGCTCCGCATCCAAAGGCGAAAGCGTCGCTGATACTATTCGCGTTGTTTCCTGTTATGCAGATATCTGTGCTATGCGTCATCCGAAAGAGGGTGCTCCGCTTGTAGCTTCTATGTCATCCAATATTCCGGTGATCAATGCCGGTGATGGCGGACACCAGCATCCTACCCAGACATTAACCGATCTTTTAACTATCCGCTCCCTGAAGGGCAGACTTGACAATATTACCATCGGCCTCTGCGGTGACCTGAAATTCGGCCGTACCGTTCACTCTCTGATCGAGGCTCTGGTCCGTTATGAAAATGTGAAATTTGTTCTGATCTCTCCGGAGGAGCTTCGTATTCCAAGCTATATCCGTGAGGATGTTCTGAAACGCAACAATGTCGAGTTTGTCGAGGAGGAACGTCTGGAGGATGCACTTCCGGATCTGGATATCCTGTACATGACCCGTGTTCAGAAGGAACGTTTCTTCAACGAAGAGGATTATGTCCGCATGAAAGATTTCTATGTTCTGGACAAACAGAAAATGGAGCTTGCACCGAAGGATATGTATGTCCTCCACCCACTCCCACGTGTTAACGAGATTTCTGTTGAAGTGGATTCTGATCCACGTGCCGCTTATTTCAAACAGGTCCAGTATGGTGTGTATGTCCGTATGGCCCTGATTCTTACATTACTGGAGGTGGAACTGCCATGTTAAACGTAGGTGCTCTTCGTGAGGGTTATGTTCTGGATCATATCAAAGCCGGCAAGGCAATGACGATCTATCATGACCTGAAGCTGGATAAGCTGGACTGTACGGTTGCTATCATCAAAAATGCCCGCAGCCAGAAAATGGGAAAAAAGGATATCATCAAGGTTGAATGCCCCATCGAGGATCTGGATCTGGATATCCTTGGTTTTATCGATCATAATATTACCGTAAATATCATCAAGGACGAAAAGATCGTTGCAAAGAAAGAGCTGAAGCTGCCGAAGCAGGTTGTGAACGTGATCAAATGCAAGAATCCTCGCTGCATTACTTCCATCGAGCAGGGACTGGATCAGATTTTTGTTCTTGCAGATGAAGAGAATGAGGTTTACCGGTGTAAGTATTGCGAGGAGAAATATCGAGGTAAACGGAATAAATAGGGATTCAGGGATTCCTGCGGGAATTATTAACAAACGGACGCGTACGGCTCCTGCGAAGGCCTGAATATCGAAGCGGGGACCGGGCGCTGTGTTTTCATAGAAAAGTTTTTTACAAAAAAGCAACTGATATTTTACAGAACATATCTGCAAAATACAGTTGCTTTTATTATGTGCTTATTATCATACACAGTCAGACCGATAAGCCGGGTTATGTCGTTGGGTGATCATCTATCTAGGCCTTCCGTTGCCAGAAGGCTCAAGCGACCTACCTGAAAGCACGACGGGCCGCCGTATGGCTTTCTTCTCGGTCTTGCTTCGAATGGAGTTTACATGTGCCCGCTCTGTTACCACAGCGGCGGTAGTCTCTTACACTGCCTTTCCACCCTTACCCCGCAAAACGGGGCGGTTTATTTCTGTTGCACTGGTCTGGGAGTTACCTCCACCGGACGTTATCCGGCATCCTGCCCTGTGAAGCCCGGACTTTCCTCGTCTGGACCCTTTCGTCTGTCCAGCCGCGATCACCTGGCCTGGCTGCGCACCTGCTATTTTAACACAGGTGTATAGACTTGTAAAGTTAGAATTTTCTTGGTCTCCTATGTCTTTTACATGGAAATCCATCCAAATGCATTTGCCACAGAACTGAAAAGAATGATCGCCGCAAAGATTGGGCAAAGATACTGGATCATAAAATTAAAGATTCTTTTTCTGCGGAAAGTACCACCTTCCTGCAGTACTTCCTCTTCAATCTTCTTTGTACCAACTACTCTGGATATCAGAAGACAGGTAGCAATCGCTGCGATCGGCATCATGACAGAGTTCGTCAGGAAATCAAAGAAATCAAGGAACTGCATTCCAATGATCTTAACACACGCCAGAGGACCATAGCCAAGAGAAGAAAGACTTCCGAGAACAACCATGATAATTCCGACAAATACTGTCGCCTTCTTGCGCCCCCATTTCAGTTCATCCTGAAAAGTAGATACTGCACTCTCAGTCAGTGCAATAGAACTGGTCAGAGCTGCACAGAGAACCAGTATAAAAAACAGGATTCCAACCAGAGTTCCAAATCCCATGCTTGCGAATACCTTCGGAATCGTAATAAACATCAGTGCCGGTCCCGCCTGTAACGTATCCGGATCTCCACCGGAAAATGCAAACACAGCCGGAATGATCATCAGACCTGCCATCATTGCGATCGCTGTGTCAAAAATTTCTACATTTTGTGTAGACCCTTCAATAGATACATCCTTTTTCATATAAGAACCAAAAGTTACCAGAATACCCATTGCGATCGACAGAGAATAAAACATCTGTCCCATTGCCGCAACCACTGTCATCCAGGAAAAGTTTTTGATATTTGGTATCAGAAAACATTTCACGCCCTCCAGTGCTCCTGGTCTTGTTACCGAATAAACGACAATGACAACAGACAAGAATACCAGTATCGGCATCATTACTTTGGAAACTCGTTCCACGCCATTCTGCACACCTGCATAAATGATCACTAGCGTAAGCAGTGTAAAAAACAGGAAACAGGTTTCTGTAGAAAATCCATCCGCTATAAAAGCAGAAAAATATCCGTCTTCAGCAAGAGTCTGACTGCTTCCCTTTACATACTCCACCAGGTACTTAATTACCCAGCCACCGATCACGGAATAATACGGCACGATCAGAACCGGTATGATCGCATTGATCCAACCGCCAAAAGACAGCCACTTTGATTTACCAAAAGTTCCAAACGCACCTACCGGACTTTTCTTTGTCATACGTCCCAGAGCTGTCTCTGCCACGATCATAGAATATCCGAAGGTCAATGCCAGAATGATATAGATCAGTAAAAAAATTCCACCGCCGTACTTTGCCGCCAGATAAGGGAATCTCCATATATTCCCAAGCCCTACTGAAGCACCGGCTGCAGACAGCACAAATCCGATCTTCCCGGAAAATGTACTTCTCTCATGTTTGTGTTTCTCCATAATTCTTCCTTTCCCGTCACATTTTTCATATTCTTTCTTTATGTCTTCTCAATTTCCGCCCATATGATGATACCACGCTTTTATCTCTCAGGCAAACAATATATAAAAAAATACAGAGCTTATATTTCCTGAATTACTGTTCACTCCATTCTCAATAACACGCTTCGCGATGCACAGAATTTATGCTAATCACATAAATTCGCGCAGTATGGCTCGGGTTTTCTGTGACCTTCGCTCACAAAAAACACCTCGCGGAATATTACCAGTAAACAGTAATTTTCCTGTTCTGCATCCCACAACCATACTCTCCGCACATTTTATATTTTTCCTGCCAGCTGGATGCACCAGCCTGGGGGAGAGGATATCGGTTTGGGCTGCTGCGGAGGAGGGGTGATAACTACTTGGGCTGCGGGAGTCGGCGTTATTGCGGCAGGGTCAGCTGTCTGAGCCAACGGCGAGTTCTGGCCCTGCCGCAATGCTTTTAGCCGACTCACGGAGTCCTAGTAGTATCCCCCGACGGAGTCCCTGCCCGGACCGATATCCTCTCCCCCAGGCGTCCATCATTCTGCTTCCACCACTTTCCCCAGCAGTATCCCCCCCTACGCAACCATCCACTCTGACGTTATCGTCCAAACATTTGTTTGTAAATTAATTTCTTACCGGAGCACCAACGTCCACTCCTGCCGATCCACAACCTCACCGATCACCCCAGCCTGCAAACCAGCCGCATCCAGCCGCTTCATGATCTCCGGCACATCCCTTTCCGGAACCGCCGCCAGCAATCCCCCAGAAGTCTGCGGATCAAACACCAGATCCTCCCGCCAGAGCTCTGCCACACTTTTCACTCCGGTTTTCTCAGCAAACTCCCGGTTCCTGTAAGCCCCACCCGGAATCAATCCCATAGAAGCAAACTCCTTCACATCCGGAAGCACCGGCAGCTTCTCCGTATCGATCACAACCGTCCGGTCACTGGCCACAGCCATCTCCGTAGCATGTCCCCCAAGACCAAACCCCGTCACATCCGTACAGGCATGAACCTCAAACTCTTTAAAAACCTCACAGGCGTCCCGGTTCAGTTTCTTCATGGAAGCCAAAACCGCCTTACGTGCACCTTCCGTCACCAGATCCGCCTTGATCGCCGTATTCACGATCCCCGCACCCAGCGCTTTCGTCAGGATCAGCTTATCTCCGGTCTGCGCTCCAAAATTCTTCCAGAACTTCCTCGGATCTACAAAACCCGTCACACTGAGCCCATACTTTGGTGTATCATCCTGGATAGTATGGCCACCGGCAAGAACCGCACCAGCCTCCATCACCTTATCTGCACCACCACGCAGGATCTCTCCGAGGATTTCCACATCCATATCCTTCGGAAACGCCACAATATTCAAAGCCGTCCTCGGAGTTCCACCCATAGCATATACATCACTCAACGCATTGGCCGCCGCGATCTGCCCGAAATCATAAGGATCATCTGCTACCGGAGTAAAAAAATCCAGTGTCTGGATCAGCGCCAGATCATCACTCACCCGGTAAACTGCAGCATCATCCGAAGTGTCCGTTCCAACCAGAAGATCCGGATCACAGAACTTTGGCAGCCCGCCAAGAACTCCCGCCAGAGTCCCCGGTCCTACCTTAGCCGCACAGCCACAGTTTGGAGCCAGTTTTGTCAGTTGTACTTTTTCTTTCATGATCATTTTCCCTTTCCTTTAAACCCTGTAAATCCCCTCATCCATCCGCAGTACCACAGAGGACTTTAACTTTTCCGATTCACCCTCAAAAGACTCCACACACCACAGATCCCATGCACAGAGAAATCCTGATCTTCTCATCTTTGCACCAACCGATATCTGCACTGCATAGAGCCTTATATCTATACATAGCTTTTTTTATTTATACAATTAATTTATACATTAAAACAACTACCGCCAATAAACTCCCTCAGAAGCGAATTAAACGGAACACCCTCACTGGGCACCGGCACAAAATAATCCAGGAACTTCAAAAGCCGCTTCGCCTCCTGATACTCCGGTTCACTCTTGTCAATTCCAAAAAGCAGCGGTTCCGCATAAACCTTCAGGCAGGCAAGCTCATACACAAGAGCTGAATTAAACATCACATCTGCTTCCTCCTGGAACGGAAAAATATTCTGCTCCTCGCCTCTCCGTACAGAAGGCCACCTTGCAATGGTATCCTTTGCGGAAGTTCCACGTGTACGTGCATCACGGACAATCCGACGGATCAGTCTTCCATCCGTTGTGGGGATCCGGTTATGCTCATCAATGTTCAGCTGTGTCAGCGCACTGATATAGATCTTAAACTTACTCTCTTTTGGAAGGGCATAACTCAGCTTGTCATTAAGCCCGTGAATGCCTTCGATGACCAAGATATCATCTTTTCCAAGCTGAAGCTGGTCTCCCCGGTATTCCCTGCATCCGGTCTTGAAATTAAATGTAGGAAGATCCACGGTTTTTCCCGAAAGAAGATTCAGCATATCTTCATTAAACTGCTTCGTGTCAATGGCTTCCAGACACTCATAATTCTTTTCTCCGAATTCATCCAGCGGCGTATGTTCACGATCCACAAAATAGTTATCCACAGCAATGGGATGCGGCTTCAGACCATGAGCAGAAAGCTGAATAGATAATCTGTGAGAAAAACTGGTCTTTCCGGAAGAAGACGGACCTGCGATCATTACGAACTTTACATTGCCCCTTCTCCAGATCTCCTCGGCAATCGAAGAAATCTTGGCCTCATGGAGTGCCTCCTGGATCAGCATCAGGCTCTGCACACCTTCTCTTGTGATCCGGTCATTGAGATCTCCCACAGTGGCAACATCCAGCTTATCGCCCCACTCTTCCGATTCCTTCTGCACACAAAAGATCTTATCCTGGGGTTCAAAAGGCTCCAGCACATCCGGGTTCTTCTGCCTCGGAAGGATCAGCACAAAGCCTTCATCATAAAGCTGCAGATCAAAATACTTCACATAGCCGGTATCCGGTGCCATAAATCCGTAAAAATAATCCTCGAAATTTTCCAGGCTGTAAATATTCACTCTGGAAACCCGCCGATAACGGAACAGCTTTTCTTTATCATACATATGATGCCTGTGGAACATGGAAACGGCATCATCCGTGCTGACACTGCGTTTGCAGATTGGAAGCTTTTGGTCTACCAGTTCCCGCATCCGCACCTTCACCCGGTCAAGAAGCTCCTGATCCAGGGTAGCACTGCCTTTCATGGTAAAATAAAGAGCATTTCCAATAGAATAATGGATCACAACATGATCCACATTCTCTTTTCCGGCTACATCAAAAATTGCCTTCAAAAGAATAAAGATCGCACTTCTCCGATAGGTTTTTCGACCGGCACTGTCCTTTGCGGTTATAAATCCCAGTGTACAGTCATGCTGAAGCTTCTTGTGAAGCTCACGGAGCTTTCCGTTCTCAGTCACAAGGATCACCGGATACTCTGTTTTGCCCTCATAATCCCTTATGATCTCAGAATACGGTGTCATTTTGGGATATTCCCTTGTTTCTCCGTTTATGGTCACTTTAATCATTGTCTGTTCCATAACGATCACCTCCACAGGCTTACATATTTATACAGCTGCCCGATTTTTCGGACAGCCATGTGTTTCACAATTCATTTTTCCGAAACGGATAATCGTATTCCGTCCCACTACATATTCATGAATATAAGCACTTTTTGCAATCCGCTTTTACAAAACAGTATATGGATTTTTCACACTGGCGCAGGTTGTCTTAAGCGCAGAGAATGCCTCATTCAGTTCCTTCTCCATAGCTTCCGCAAAAATATACTCCGTACCGTAATGTCCGGCATCTACGATTGCCAGACCATCTGCCATAGTATCAATGGCAGTATGATAATCAATATCTCCGGTCACATATACATCCGCACCGGCGGCCATAACATCACCGATCATACTCTTTCCGCTTCCTGTACAGATCGCTACAGTCTCGATCTTCCGATCCAGATCACCGTAAACCCGCACATCCGGAAGATGATTGCATTCTTTTACATATTTTCCAAACTCACCAAGAGTCATAACATGGGGAAGCTTTCCTACTCTTCCGAACCCCTCCGGCTGCTCCCCGGATCCATCGGTAACTGTAAGCACCCTTGTATCCTGAAGCTTCAGATGATCTGCGCTTAAATCTGCCATTCCGATCACATCATAATTGGTATGCATGGCAAAATACGGGATATCCTCCTTTATCAGACGGAGGATCTTTCTTCCGGTAAAGGTATGATTGTTGATCTTTTTGATTCCGGAAAAGATCATTGGGTGATGGGTAAGGATCATATCCGCACCAGCAGCCACCGCCTCATCCAACACCGGTTCCGTAAGATCCAGCGCAAGAAATACATGGGAAATCTCTTTCTGGTCATCTCCCACCAGCAGTCCCACATTATCCCAGTCCTCCGCAAATTTTTGTGGATGGTGCTCATTCAGCCATTCGATCAGTTCATATGCTTTCATATCGTTTCAGAGCTGTATGGATCAGCTCCATTTCCTCCTTTACTTCTTCCAGACGAGTTTTTGCGGAAACAGACTCTGCCCCGGAAAGACCGGCAAGTATTTTCTTACGGATCATTTCCTCCCGTAGAAGATACTCTTTAAGGACCGGGTGACATTTTTTCAGAAGGAGAGGTCCAAACCAGGCCTCTTCCTCTGTGTAAACAGACTTTTCTCCCGAATTGTTACGTACCGCTTTCATCATAGGATAAAATTTTCCGTCTTCTTTTATCATTTCTTCCCTTACGATCTCCCAGCCGATCTCAGAAAGAAAATGTCGGAAATGAGGAAGGTCCGACTGAGGCTGCAGGATCAGTTCCTGAAACCCCTCCCGGACCTTCGCTCCATCCTTTAATATCCTTTCCATCAGAGGACCACCCATTCCCGCGATCACCAGGGTATCACCTTCTCCCGGCTCAAGCTTCGCAAGCCCGTCGCTCAAACGGGTCTCTATGTAATCTTCAAGGCCATAACGGGTAATATTCTCCCCGGCTCTTGAAAGCGGTCCTGGACGTACATCCATGGCAATGGCTGACGGAACTTTTTTTTCACTGACAAGCCAGATCGACAGATAGCCATGGTCACATCCTACGTCTGCCAGCCGGTTTCCTTTTGTTACCATACCGGCAATGGCACGAAGACGCATGGAAAGCTGTACGGATATATTTTTATCAGTCAAGATAATCCTTCAGCTTGCGGCTGCGGCTGGGATGACGCAGCTTGCGCAGAGCTTTTGCCTCGATCTGACGGATACGCTCTCTTGTGACATTGAACTCTTTACCAACTTCCTCCAGAGTTCTGGCACGTCCGTCGTCCAGTCCGAAACGGAGGCGGAGAACCTTCTGTTCACGGTCAGTAAGCGTACTTAAGACTTCTACCAGCTGCTCCTTCAGAAGTGTAAATGCAGCTGCATCTGCAGGTACCGGAACATTATCATCCTGGATGAAATCGCCAAGATGACTATCTTCCTCCTCACCGATAGGAGTTTCCAGAGATACCGGCTCCTGAGAGATCTTAAGGATCTCACGTACACGGTCTACCGGCATGTCCATCTCCTCAGCGATTTCCTCCGGCGTAGGTTCACGTCCAAGCTCCTGGAGCAGCTGACGGGAAACACGGATCAGCTTGTTGATAGTCTCAACCATATGCACAGGGATACGGATGGTACGTGCCTGATCTGCAATGGCTCTTGTGATAGCCTGACGGATCCACCAGGTTGCATAGGTACTGAACTTGTAGCCTTTTCTGTAATCAAATTTTTCAACAGCTTTGATAAGGCCAAGATTTCCCTCCTGGATCAGGTCGAGGAACAGCATTCCACGTCCAACATAACGCTTTGCAATGCTGACAACAAGACGGAGATTGGCCTCTGCCAGACGTTTCTTGGCAGCTTCATCCCCCTTTTCCATTCTCTTAGCAAGCTCGATCTCCTCATCTGCACTTAACAGACTGACTTTACCGATCTCTTTCAGGTACATACGGACCGGATCCTCGATGCTGACACCTTCCGGTACAGAGAGGTCGATCTTATCAAGCTCTACCTCTTCTTCATCTTCCATCCCATCCATATCCATATCGTTATCAAGGAGGAGTTCGTCACCGCTGTTTTCTGTGATACGGAGAACGTCCACACCGCTGGCCTCCAGGAAGTCAAAAACCTTCTCCATCTGATCCACTTCCAGTGGAGAGTCCTTGAAAAAGTCGCTGATCTCCTGATATTCCAGCACATTCTTTTTCTTTTTTGCAAGTTCAAGAAGCTCTACAAGTTTCTCGCTGAATTTTGCCATATTCATTTCCATAGGTGCTCTATACCTCCATATAGTGTTTATATTTTATCCTTAATTGAAAGAAATATGCAGCTGCTGCCTCTTTCTTCCAAGGTCTTCCAGTTCTTTTTTTGCTTTTATCAGTTCCTGAAGCCCGGCCATGTCTGACGGGTCCCAGGTACGGTTTTTTTCTTTGAGGCTTTCTTCCTTGATCCGCAGCAGCGCATCGGAAAAAGCCCTCTGCTGTTCTCCTTCGTTTTCCAGATGGATGGTGGCGTTAAAAAGAGATGCCACCTCCCGCTGCTCCTCACTGTCTGTAAAGGCGTTGAGAAGCTTTCCCGGATTGGTCTCTCCCTCCTTATGCTGTTCAAACAGCATCTGGGCTACCTCTTTATACAGCGGTACCACAAAATCGGAAGGGGAAATGTATTTTTCCACCTGTTCAAAAATACCCGGATAATTTACAAGCCAGGTCAGCATCAGCTTCTGTGCTTTGTCTGCGGCGGATTCCTTTTTCTTTGTTTCCGGAGTCCCGGACTTTGGCTGGATCCGTTTCTCTGCAGGCGTTCCCTTCAGAGCCAGCGTGTTGACCCTTTTCCGGATATCCTCCGTGCCCACTCCATAGCGGCCGTATTCCTTTACAATGGCTTCTATATAAAGATTCCTCTCCAGTTCATCGGAAAGCTCCAGAAGCATCCCGGCACACCGCTCAAAAAACTGATTCTGTCCCTGGGGTGCATCCATGGCAAATTCCTGTTCCGCAATATGTACACGGAACATAAAGCTGTCCATGGCCCGGTCCAGACGTTCCTCAAAGGCCTCCGCTCCTTCGTTCTTGATGAACTCGTCCGGATCCTTCCAGGGCTTTAGGCTTACTACCCTGGACGTGACTCCCGCCTCCCGCAGGATCGGGATCGCACGAAGTGCCGCCCGGATCCCTGCACCGTCACTGTCATAAAGAAGCAGGACTTCCTTGGTGTAACGTTTCACAAGACTTGCATGTCCAGAGGTCAGTGCAGTTCCAAGCGACGCCACTGCATTGGTAAAGCCTGCCTGATGCATGGCGATCACATCCATATATCCCTCACAGAGGATCAGATAATTCTTCCTGGTGGTCCTGGCCACATT
This sequence comes from Blautia sp. LMAG:89, assembly GCF_008679485.1. Taxonomy (NCBI): domain Bacteria; kingdom Bacillati; phylum Bacillota; class Clostridia; order Lachnospirales; family Lachnospiraceae; genus Blautia; species Blautia sp. LMAG:89. Next base: position 221,037 of record NZ_NANC01000007.1, read on the forward strand.
CAGCCCGTAAAGATTCCTGCTCTTATCAAATATCTTCGTCTCCGGTGAATTCAGGTACTTGGGCTTGCCATCTCCCATGACACGACCTCCGAAACCAATGACCCGGTTGTTTACATCCATGATCGGGAAGATCACACGGTTCCAGAACTTATCATACATGCCTCGCCGCTCATCTACATTGAACAGGCCGGATTCCCTGAGAAGTTCATCACTGTAGCCCTTACCCTTAAGATATTTGTACAGATCATCACTATACTTATCCGAATATCCAAGACCGAATTTACGGATGGTTTCCTCGGAAAGACCTCTTCCTGTCAGATATCCGTAAGCCGTCTTTCCGCCTTCTCTCCGGAGCTGATAATAAAAGTACTGTGCTGCCAGCTTGTTGATCTCCAGAAGATTTGCTCTCTGTTCTGCTTTTTCTCTGGCTTCTCTGGAATACTCGATCTTCGGAAGCTCTACCCCTGCCCGATCAGCCAGATGTGACAGCGCCTCACCAAACGAGTAATTCTCATATTCCATGATAAAATTGTATACGTTTCCTCCTGCCCCGCAGCCAAAGCAGTAATACATCTGCTTGGATGGTGTTACGGAAAAGGAAGGAGTTTTCTCATTATGGAAGGGACACAGCCCAAAATAGGAACTCCCCCTCCGTGTCAGTTTCACATACTGGGATATCACGTCTACAATGTCATTTTTCATTCGGACTTCTTCTATGATGTCATCTGAATATCGCATGCTTATCCCTCTTTTCCATTTAATAGACCTCCCAGGCTCTCGGTATATAGATCTCCCTGAATTTCTCCATGGAATACTGATCCGTCATTCCCGAAATATAATCACATACTGCCTGTTCCTTAGGTACTCCCCGGTATTCCACCAGTTCCCTGTATTCCCGGGACATTGCCTCCGGATGGTCAGTATAATATCCGTACAGTTCACTCAGCATCTGGATCACTTTATCCTCTTCCTTCCTGGCAACCGGATTCTCATAGACATTCCGGAACATCAGCGCCCGAAGCTCCATCATCGCCTCAAAAACATCCGGCGACATGGAGATGCTGTCTTTCCCCATACTGTTCTCTATAATATTATGTACGAAAGTATTCAGCCGTTCTCTCGTGGTATAGCCCAGAAAAGTTCTCATTGTGACAGGAATATCATCTTCTGTGATGATCCCTGCCCGCTGGGCATCGTCCATATCATGGTGGATATAGGCAATCTTGTCAGAAAAACGTACCACCTGTCCTTCCAGTGTGAAAGGATTTCCGCTGGTGCGGTGATTCATGATCCCGTTGCGGACTTCCCAGGTAAGGTTCAGTCCGTTTCCGTTCTTCTCCAGTACTTCCAAAACCCGGACGCTCTGCTTATAGTGTGCAAAGCCACCCGGATGTACCTGATCCAGTGCTCTCTCTCCTGCATGTCCAAAAGGCGTATGCCCCAGATCATGTCCCAGAGCGATCGCTTCCACCAGATCTTCATTTAAGCGAAGTGCCTTGGCAATAGTCCGGGCGATCTGCGATACCTCCAGTGTATGTGTCAGCCTGGTACGGTAATGATCTCCCTGTGGTGCCAGAAACACCTGTGTCTTATCCTTCATACGGCGAAAAGCCTTACAATGAAGGATCCTGTCTCTGTCTCTCTGATACGTTGTCCGCACATCGCATTCCTCTTCCGGGTGCTCCCGGCCTCTGGTATCTGCGCTGTGAGAAGCATAAGGGCTCAAAAGCTCCCGTTCTCTCTGTTCCATGCTCTCTCTGATGTTCATAAGCATTTCCTCCACAGTCTGACAAACAGCGGCGACAAAATACCCTCTGTTAATTATATTCTACACAAAACCACAAATTCCTCTTTTCTGAAAAAATAATTCAAAAAATATTGGAGTTACGGTCTGATCAGCCCTTAAGATGTCCAAAATTATCCTATTGTATATAAAACGAATACAAATATATCACGCAGATCTTCCCATTTCAGCTTCTCACCAGTGCAGGCAGGCAATAATTTACTTTCATATAGTCAAAAACAGAGCTGCGATTCACAGCTCTGTTTTAAAGTCATGCGGAAGATGGGACTTGAACCCACACAAGCGCAATGCTTACAAGATCCTTAGTCTTGCTCGTCTGCCAGTTCCGACACTTCCGCATATCGCATTTCATTGGAAATTTCCAATGCGGAAGATGGGACTTGAACCCACACGAGCGCAATGCTCACAAGATCCTTAGTCTTGCTCGTCTGCCAGTTCCGACACTTCCGCATGACCGCATTTCCTTGGGATTTTTTATTTTCTCCCTCGCGACAAGTGATAGTATAGCAAAGTGGATCTTGTATGTCAACACCTTTTTTCAAAAGTTTTCTATTTTTTCGGTTTTTCTGTTATTTTGTCACGATTATCTTTGGTCCGGCACCCTTTGCACGGAGGAGTTTTTTGTATGCGCTTACCCTGGAAGCCGGTACTTTAAATCTGCAGTTGGAACGGATTCCCTTAAAGGCATTGGCTCCGGTCTTCGCTGTCGTAAGCTTTGTGCCAAAGATCGTTACATTGGAGAGCTTACTGCAGCCGTAGAAGGCTTTCGCACCTATGGTGATCACATTGCTTCCCAGTTTCAGTGTGGTCAGCTTCTTTGCTCCGCTCATTGCAGAGCCTCCGATGGCCGTCACTCTGAAATTTTTACCTCCGATCTTTACTGTCGTCGGGATCGTAAGGGCCTTTCTTGCTGCCTTATCCGTAGCTCCGGTAAAGACTACGGTTCCCTTGCCGGATGTGTCTGCATTGGATATCTTATATTTCAGCCTGCTGACTGTATAGACTGCGTTTTTCTGAACCGTGATCCGGAATTTTTTTGTGACAGAACCGTTATATTTTCCTTTTCCTTTGATAGTAACGGATGCAGTTCCGATGTTTTTATTATTCTTCCAGGTAAGGGTGTAATCCCTGCCATTTACAAGCTTCTTACCGCCGTAGGTTATGGTGAGTGCCTGGGTCAGCGGCTTTCCGGTAAAGGCTCTGGTCTTAAGCGTGGATATCTTTGTTTTGCTGATATTGGTAACCGCTGCAGTCTGTCCACCAATGGAAACAAATTTCACATCTGTAAAAAATACATGATATAAATTTTCACTTTGATGCATTCTCTTTACATATCGTTCCGCTGCCGAGCCTGTATAACCTTCTACTGTAAAACCACCGGGAATAACTTCCTCTGCACCATTCCCCCTGTTATAACGTATTCCTAATGCCAGTTCGCCAATATACGTAACTGATTTCGGAATACGGATCTTTTTCAGCTTAAGGCAATCATGAAACGCCCAATCTTCGATCTTCGTCAGTCCCTCATGTAAGGTCACACTGGTCAGCCCGGTATTGCAAAATGTGTCATACTTGCTATCATATCATATAAACACGATATATTCTATCCGGATTTCTTTTTTACAGATATTTTTAGGTAGCAAAAAAACCTGCATCCGTTTCCAGATGCAGGTTTCCTAAATAAAAAATGCGGAAGATGGGACTTGAACCCACACGAGCGCAATGCTCACAAGATCCTTAGTCTTGCTCGTCTGCCAGTTCCGACACTTCCGCATATCGCATTTCTTTGGGATTTTTTATTCTCTCCCTCGCGACAAGTGATAGTATAGCAAAGTGCTTTTTGTATGTCAACAGTTTTTTCTAAAAAAATCCAAAAATATTTTTTGTTTATACAATTAATACATTTCGTTCAATACCAATCTGAGACAGCTAATTTTTCATCCCAGAATTTATACTACGACACCGGTTACGCCTCAGTCGTAAAAAGAGCAGCCTCTTCAAAAAGGCCGCCCTTCTATCTCACTTCTGTTTTCTTCTATATGGATCAGTCAAAAATGATCAGTGCCATGAACACAAGATCTGTGTCGCCTGTATTGGTAAGACCGTGTCCTTTTCCATCTGGTGTGATGGTGATGTCGCCGGCCTTTACCGGGCGTTTCACGCCGTTATCGTCGTACTCGCCTTCACCGCTTAAAATATAGTAGGTTTCTGTCTCGCCATGATGCTCATGGTATCCCAGAGAACATCCTTTTTCGATGGTAACCTGTGCGTAAAGTCCGCATTTCCCTTTCAGCTCGTCTCCCTCAAGAATGTCTTTGATGATCACATGGCCTTTACCACCGCACATATTTTCTACTCTTCTGATACCCATGATAAAATCCCCTTTCGTGATTGCGTAAATTTGTGAAATTTTATGAACACAGACTTTCTGCGGCCTGTGCCTTACTTCCTGTACAATTATAAATGATATGATAAATTTTCGCAATCCTTATTATTATTTTCGCAAATTAACTTACAGACAAATTTTTCCCACTGTTTATTGCTTTTCGCAGCCCTGCCGGGAGCTTCTTTGATTCAGATCAAGTGGATATTCGCAATTGAAGCAGGATACTTCTTTGATCCGGTAAAAAAACGAAGCAGCTCTTTTCCAAAGACCTGCTCCGCAATTTATACCTATATTACAGATTTTTAATTCTCTCAATTGCCTCAAGTGTATTCTCATAGCTTCCGAATGCAGTCAGACGGAAATATCCCTCGCCATGTGCACCAAAGCCTGAACCTGGTGTTCCTACGATGTGTGCTTTCTCAAGGAGATAATCAAAGAACTCCCAGGAGGTCATCTGATCCGGTGTTTTCAGCCAGATGTATGGAGCATTTTTTCCACCGGACACAGAAAATCCTGCTGCAGAAAGGCCCTCGAGGATCGTCTTTGCATTACGCATGTAATAAGCGATCTGCTCCTTCAGCTGTGCTTTTCCCTCCGGAGAGTAAACAGCCTCGCCTGCTCTCTGTACAATGTACGGAGCACCGTTAAACTTGGTTCCGTGGCGTCTTGCCCAGAGACTGTGAAGCTCTACACCATCACACACCAGTTCCTTCGGAACAACAGTAAATCCAAGACGAACGCCTGTAAAGCCAGCATTTTTGGAAAAGCTTCGAAGCTCGATGGCACAGGTTCTCGCACCCTCGCACTCATAAATGCTGTGCGGGACATCCTCCTCGGAAATATATGCCTCATATGCTGCATCATAGATGATCACGCAGCCGTTTTTGTTGGCGTAGTCGACCCACTCCTGAAGAGCTGCCTTTGTGATAGCACCGCCGGTAGGATTGTTCGGGAAGCAGAGATAGATCAGATCCGGTACTTCATCTGCCGGTATCTCCGGAAGGAAACCATTCTCCTCTTTGCAGGGCATGTAGATCACACCGTCAAAGTTCTCACGCTCTTTGTTATAAAGGCCAGTACGTCCAGCCATAACGTTAGTATCTACATATACAGGATAAACCGGGTCGCAAACTGCAACCTTGTTATCCAGTCCGAAGATCTCCTGGATGTTTCCGGAATCACTTTTTGCTCCATCGGAAACAAAAATCTCGTCTGCGCTGATGTCGCAGCCTCTGGACTGATAATCATTTTTTGCAATGGCACTTCTTAAGAATTCATATCCGAGATCCGGAGCATATCCGTGGAAGGTTTCTGCGTGTGCCATCTCGTCTACGGATTTATGAAGGGCATCGATGATCGCCGGTGCAAGGGGCTGTGTCACATCACCGATTCCAAGACTGATCACAGAATCCTTAAATTCCGGATTGGCCTCCTTATATGCGCTTACCTTCTTTGCGATATTGGAAAACAGATAGCTTCCCGGAAGTTTTAAATAATTCTGATTTACTGTAACCATAGTATTTTATCTCCTTCTCTCAATTTCCTCTGCCAGTGCTTTTCTGACGCTGTCAGGATTTGCCTTGCCTTTCAATTCTCTCATCAGCTGTCCTACGAAAAATCCCATAACCTTATCCTTGCCGCCCAGAAGCTCTGCCAGCGGTCCAGGGTTTGCATCTACGATCTTTTTCACAGTTTCGGTGAGAAGTCCTGTATCTTCTACGATCTTAAGACCATTCTCTTCTATATATACAACCGGATCAATATCCTCGTCAAACACTTTTTCAAATACTTTCTTGGCATTCTGTGCGCTGACCTCTTTTTTCTCCACCATGGAAAGAAGGTCTGCCAGATGCTTCGGTGTAAAGCTTACCCTTTCCGGATCAAGGCCCTTGTCCTTTGTCAGGCGGAGAACCTCCACCATAAACCAGTTTGCCACCTTTTTCGGGTTTCCGAGAAGAACTGCTGTCTCCTCAAAAAGTCCTGCCAGATGTCTGGATTCGGTCAGGATCCCTGCATCATAAACCGGAAGCTCATACTCCTTCTGATAACGCTCCATCTTGGCTTCACGAAGCTCCGGAATGGAAGTACGTAGCTCTTCGATCCATGCATCGGAAATGTGGATCGGCGGAAGATCCGGGTCCGGGAAGTAACGGTAATCCTTTGCATCCTCCTTGGAACGCATAGCATGAGAAGACTCTTTGTTATCGTCCCATCTTCTTGTCTCCTGTACAACAGCTCTTCCTTCTTCCAGAAGCTCGATCTGACGTTCTCTCTCTCCTTCGATCGCTCTCGCAATGGCCTTAAAGGAGTTCAGGTTCTTCATCTCTGTTCTTGTTCCGAAGGTCTCACTTCCCACCTCACGGACGGAAAGGTTGACATCGGCACGCATGGAACCCTCCTGGAGCTTACAGTCAGAAACTCCAAGATACTGCATGGTGCAGCGGAGCTTTTCCAGATATGCGATAACCTCTTCGGAGCTTCTCATATCCGGCTCGGATACGATCTCGATCAGCGGTACCCCGCTTCGGTTGTAATCAACCAGGGAGCAGTCCTCCCACTCATCATGGATCAGCTTACCGGCATCCTCCTCCATATGCATCTCATGGATACGTACGGTCTTTTTGCCTGCGGAAGTCTCGATCTCAACAGCTCCGTCATAGCAGATTGGCAGATACAGCTGAGAGATCTGATAGTTCTGGGGGTTATCCGGGTAAAAATAGTTCTTACGATCAAACTTACAGTACTGATGGATATGACAGTTTGCCGCAAGACCTGCCTTGATGGCAAACTCTACCACTTTTTTGTTGAGGACCGGAAGAGAGCCTGGCATACCGGTGCAGACCGGGCAGGTATGTGTATTTGGTGCGCCTCCGAATTCTGTGGAGCATCCGCAGAAGATCTTTGTTTTTGTGGCAAGCTCCACATGCACCTCAAGTCCTATGACTGTCTCATACTGTTTCATGCCTTTTCTCCCCCTTCCATTGCTGTTCCGAAATCACCACGTTTTTTCTCATAGGCGTGTGCTGCGCGGAACAGGTTGTTTTCTTTGAAGCAATCACCGATCATCTGGATCCCGATCGGAAGGCCTGCTGCGTCTTTTCCGCATGGAACTGTGATTCCGGGAAGTCCGCACAGGTTTACTGCTACCGTATAAATATCGCCAAGATACATGGCAAGAGGATCTTTCAGGCTCTCTCCCAGCTTCGGCGCCGTAAAGGGTGATGCCGGGGCAAGAAGAACGTCATATTTGGAAAAGGCCTGATCAAATTCCTTTTTGATAAGGGCTTTTGTGCGAAGTGCTTTCAGATAGTAAGCATCGTAGTAACCGGAGCTTAATACGAAAGATCCCAGCATGATACGGCGTTTTACCTCCTCGCCGAAACCTTCAGTTCTTGTCTTTTTGTACATGTCATGAAGTCCCTCGTACTCTTTTGCACGGAAACCGTACTTCACGCCGTCAAAACGCTCCAGGTTGGAGCTGGCCTCTGCGCTGGCAATGATGTAGTAAGCAGGGATCATATATTCTGTTGTCTTCATGGAGAAAAATTCTACGACTGCACCCATCTCGGTAAGGCTTTTCAGCGTATTCATAAAGGCCTCTTTTACCTCCGGGTTCAGGCCCTCGGAAAGATATTCCTTCGGCACACCGAATTTCATTCCCACGATCTTATCTGTCATGGAAGAGGAGAAAGCAAGATCCTCTCTCTTCATGGAAGTGCTGTCCTTGGCATCGTGTCCGGCAATGATCTCAAGGAGTGCCGCACAGTCCGCAACATCTTTTCCAACCGGTCCGATCTGGTCCAGAGAGGATGCGTAGGCAACCAGTCCGTAACGGGATACTGTACCATAGGTCGGTTTGATTCCGGTAACACCGCAGTAGGAACTTGGCTGACGGATGGAACCGCCAGTATCGGAGCCAAGTGCCAGGTAAGTTTCCCCTGCTGCCACTGCCGCACAGGAACCACCGGAGGAGCCGCCCGGAACATGCTCCAGATCCCACGGGTTTCTGGTGACGCCGTAAGCGGATGTCTCTGTGGTACTTCCCATGGCGAACTCATCCATGTTTGTCTTTCCAATGATCACAAGACCTGCCTGTTCCAGACGGTCAATAACCTCGGCATTGTACTGCGGCACAAAATCCTCAAGGATCTTCGATGCACAGGTAGTTGTTTTTCCCTTGATGCAGATATTGTCCTTAATTGCAACAGGCACACCGGCAAGAGGTCCGGTATAGGTTCCGTCCTCAATGCCCTTCTGTACCTTTTTTGCTCTTGCATAGGCTTCTTTTTTGTAAGTATCAAGATAAGCGTGGACCTTGTCCTCTTTTGCCTCGATCTGATCAAAAACGTATTTCACACCGTCCAGGACGCTTATCTGATGCTGTTTGATCTTTTCCGCAAGCTGTAATGCGGTTAATTTTCCCAAATCCATGTCCTGTCTCCTGTCTTATCCAATTGTTTTCGGAACCTGATACTGGTTTTCTTTCTGCTTCGGTGTATTGGCAAGCATTGCCTCATGATTGTCTCCGTTTGTCACAATATCTTCACGGAATACGTTTTCGTCCTCAAAAATATGTGACATGGGCTCTACGGAAGAGGTGTCAAGCTCGTCCAGCTTGTCTACATAGTCCAGCATCTTCTGCATATCCTCTTTTGCTTTTTCCTTTTCATCCTCTGTCAGAGAAAGCTTCGCAAGGATGCAGACATTTTCCATTGTTTCATCATCGATTATCTTTGCCATCTTTTTTCTCCTTATTACGGCTCAAGTCTGTTCATATCACGCGGGAACAGACAAGTCTCACGAACATTTTCTTCTCCGAGGATCTGCATGGTAAGACGTTCCAGTCCGATTCCAAGTCCTCCATGAGGCGGCATTCCATGCTTGAAGGTATCCAGATACTGCTCCATACCCTCTTCATCCATACCACGGGCTGCGATCTTATCCTTCAGCATCTGATAATCATGGATACGCTGTCCGCCTGTAGTTACCTCAAGTCCCTTGAACAGAAGGTCAAAGCTTAATGTAAATTTCTCATCTGACGGATCATCCATTGCGTAGAACGGACGCTTTTTAGACGGATAATGTGTGACAAAAACAAAATCAGCATCATATTCTTCTTTAAAATATCTTCCGATCAGCGCTTCTTCCTCCGGCTCCAGATCATATGGGTTGCGGATCTTACGTTTATATTTTTCAGCTACCAGCTCTTTGGCCTTGTCAAAACGTACTGCTGGGATCTTGTCCACCTTCGGAAGTTCCACCTTCAGAATGGAAAGCTCATGGGCGTAGTCTTTCTTAAGAAGCTCTACTGCGTACTGGAGAAATCCGGTTTCCATCTCCATGATATCCTCAAATCCGTTGATATAGCCCATCTCAAAATCAAGGCTTGTATATTCATTCAGATGACGTTTTGTGTTATGCTTCTCTGCACGGAATACAGGACCGGTCTCAAATACACGGTCAAAAACACCTACCATCATCTGTTTATAAAACTGTGGGCTCTGTGCCAGAACAGCCGGTTTATGGAAATAGCTCAGCTTGAACAGGTTTGCACCACCCTCTGCACCTCTGGCTCCGATCTTCGGTGTGTGGATCTCGGTGAACCCCTTCTCATAGAGGTAATCACGAAATGCCCGCACCAGAGCCTCCTGGATCTTGAATTTTGCACGCTCCTGCACATTACGCAGAGCAATAGGACGATAATTCAGCTTTGCCTCCAGGGAAGTGTTCAGCTTCCATTTGTCGATGGCCAGCGGAAGAGGCTCTGCAGGTGAGGAAAGGATCTCCACATGGCTGATGCGGAGTTCTCTTCCGTGAGGCGCTCTTTCTTCCTCATGAAGAGTTCCTGTGAGGCGCACACACATTGCCTCCTTCAGATCATGAATGGAAACATTTGTCTTGTCGTTTTCATATACGGTCTGAAAAAGCCCTTCTTTTTTTCGAAGTATCACAAATGCCACGTCACCCATATTACGGATGCTGTGTATTGCACCTTCCACTGTTGCTTCCTGGTCTTTCATGCTCTCAGAAAGAAGCACATCCCAGGCACATTCTCTAGTCTTACAGATTCCATCCATAAATTCCATTCCCTCATCCTCCAATTCAAAGTAGTTTCACCGAATCAGGAAATCCCCTGTGGAATTTTCCCCGATTCGGTGTGATATCAGGCATTCAGAGCAGATCATTTCTGTCCGCTCTGCTGTTTTTTGTTGTTTTTACACAGAATCATATAAAAGCATCAGAACCATCTGGGCCGTCTCCACCATATTGGTCCCGGAATCCATACTGCATTTCTGGATATAGCGGTATGCGTCATCCTCGCTCAGGTGATTTCTTTCCATTAGAAGCATCTTTGCATTTGAAATATAATTCTGTTCTTTCCATGAACGCTGCTTCGGCTTTTTCTTATCTTTTTTCCAACGCCTTTCGATCTGGGAAAGCATCATACTTACCGTATTTACCAGATCTCCGACTTTCAGAGGCATTCCCACGCATAAAATGGATGTTGGCGCCTCACTGATCACTCCCCGGGAGGCCATAAGCAGCATTTCAAAATAATCCGGCATATAGTCCAGAAGATCACGATAGTACATATCCTGAAGATGATAACCGCAAAGCAGAACGCCGCCATCAAGCTCCGAGATACTGGCAAGGGCATTTGCACCTGAATTGCATACTGCCGCCACCGTGAATCCATATCGGTTAAGGACTGTGCGGATCTTTTTTGCATCTTCTATTTTCGGTAATGCAATCACGATACTCGTGTTCATAAGCCGCCACTCTCTTTCGTCCCATTATGCCTCGTTCATCAGATCCGATACAGATACTCCTCGATCTCCCAGTCGGAAATCTCCTGGGAATAACGCAGCCACTCTTTTCTCTTGGCCTGCGCATACTGTTTGCAGAAAGCTTCTCCAAGGATTTCCTTCATCCAGCTGCTGTCCTCAAACAGTGTGATCGCTTCCCGCAGGTTCTCCGGTAAATTCTCGATACCCTGTTCCTTCTGATCCGACTCGGAAAGAGAACGGTCAGAAGCTTTTGTAGGATAGATCTTCTTCTGGATTCCATCCAGGCCCGCTGCCAGGCATACCGCAAAAACAAGGTATGGATTGGATGCAGCATCCGGGCTTCGAAGCTCGATCCTGGTATCAGCACCATTGACTCTCGGGATCCTTACCAGTGAATTCTGGTTATTTCTCGTCCAGGTCAGCTCTGTAGGCGCATCAAATCCAGGTACAAGACGTTTATAGGAATTTACAAGCGGATTGGTGATCAGAGTCATCTCACGGCTGTGAGCCAGAAGACCTCCGATAAAATAGTATGCCTCTTCACTTAATCTGGACGGATCCTCCGGATCCACGAAAATATTTTTTCCATTTTTAAACAGTGAAAAATGGATATGCATGGCTGAACCGTTTACTTCCCGTCTTGGCTTCGGCATAAATGTCGCATGAAGTCCATGACGTTTGGCTACAGTTCTTACTGCCATCTTAAAGGTTATAACTTCGTCTGCCATCTCACGTGCTTCCCCGTAATGAAGGGCGATCTCATGCTGTGCAGGTGCTGTCTCATGATGAGAGGATTCCACCTCAAATCCCATATCCTCAAGAGTCAGTACCATGTCACGTCTTGCATTTTCGCCTAAGTCCACCGGACTTACGTCCAGATATCCGGCCTTTTCGTGAGAAACCGTTGTAGGCATTCCGTTATCATCAATATGAAACAGGAAAAACTCGCATTCCGGGTCAACATAACAGGTATACCCTGCCTCCTCTGCTGCCTGTGCTGTTTTTTTCAGAATATATCTGGAGCTCATCTCATGCTCTGATCCGTCTGCACGGCGCATATCACAGATCAATCTTGCAACCTTTCCCTGCTGAGGACGCCATGGAAGAATTGAAAAAGTATTATAATCCGGATACAGGATCAGATCCGGCTCCTTTTCTCCCACAATGCCCGCAATATGAGAGCCATATACAACGCACTGGTTATCCAGGGCTCTTGGAAGCTCTCTTGCTGTGATCGCAATATTTTTCAGAGTTCCAAACATATCTGTAAACTGGAGGCGGATGAACTCTACGTCTTCCTCCTCTGCCATTGCAAGAATCTCTTCTCTGGTATAATTCCCCATAGTATTCTCTCCTTTATTTCCTCATCACACAAAATAATTACCCTCAAAATCAGAAAAAGGGTGCACTTCAGAGAGCTTCCGCTCCTGAAGAACACCCTTGTTCATGGACGTAATTATAGCAATCGGTCAATTCTTTGTCAACCATTTTTTAAAAGGGGCAAAAGTTCAAAAGCTTTATCGCGGAAACACGAACAGTTTTTTTGACCTTTTGCCCCTGGTATCTGTTATTTTACTGTAAATATGAATAGCTCATCAGTGATTCGTCCACTGCTTTCGCAGCCTCACGTCCCTCATGGATCGCCCATACGACAAGGGACTGTCCACGATGCATATCACCTGCTGTGAACACACGATCTACGCTTGTTGCATACTGCTCCGGTTTTGTTTCCACATTAGTTCTTGGTGTAAGCGCTACACGGAAGGCATCTGTCACATATTTCTCGCTGCCAAGGAAGCCGGCTGCAATAAGGACCACATCTGCAGGGATCACTTCCTCACTGCCCTCAACCGGTACCATATTGAATCTTCCGGTCTTTTCATCCTTTACGCTCTTCAGTTTTACGATCTTGGCCTTGCAGACATTTCCTTTTTTGTCCTTGATAAACTCGGTAACGGTTGTCTGATAGATCCGAGGATCATGGCCGAATACTGCAATAGCCTCTTCCTGGCCGTAATCGGTTTTCAGGACCTTCGGCCACTCCGGCCATGGATTGGAAGGAGTTCTTGCTGCAGGAGGCTGCGGCATCATCTCAAGCTGTGTTACAGATTTCGCCCCCAGACGGATGGATGTTCCCACGCAGTCATTACCGGTATCACCACCGCCAATGACCAGAACATTTTTGCCCTTTGCAAGCTCATATGGGAATTTTGCAAAATCTGTATCCAGAAGACTTTTTGTTACCTGCTTCAGGAAATCCACTGCAAAGTAAATTCCCTTGGCATCTCTTCCCGGAACCTTGATATCTCTCGGATGAGAAGCTCCACAGCAAAGAAGGACACGGTCATAATCCTTCAGAAGCTGTTCTGCAGTGATGTCAACACCAACATTGATATTGGTAACAAATTTCACGCCTTCCTCTTCCATCAGCTTCAGTCTGCGGTCAATGATCTTTTTCTCCAGCTTCATGTTCGGAATGCCGTAGCGGAGAAGTCCTCCGATACGGTCGTTTCTCTCAAATACGGTTACGCTGTGGCCACGGCGATTCAGCTGCTGTGCTGCTGCCAGTCCGGAAGGACCACTTCCGATGACTGCGATCGTCTTTCCTGTGCGGACAGGCGGGATCTGCGGTTTTACCCATCCTTCTGCATAGGCTGTCTCGATGATCGCTTTCTCATTCTCCTTTGTGCTGACCGGATCTCCGTTCAGGTTACAGGTACATGCAGCTTCGCAAAGTGCTGGACACACTCTGGATGTAAACTCCGGAAAGCTGTGTGTCTTGTTTAAACGAAGGAATGCCTGCTTCCAGTTTCCTGTGTACACAAGGTCATTTGTCTCAGGAACCAGGTTGTGCAGCGGGCAGCCGGAAGCCATTCCGCCGATCATCATACCTGACTGGCAGAAGGGGACGCCGCAGGCCATGCAGCGTGCTCCCTGAAGTTTCTGTTTTTCTTTATTTAATGGAATACGAAATTCGTTGAAATTCTGAATACGTTCCTTTGGCGGCAGAACCTTTGCCGTTTCTCTTTCATAATCTAAAAATCCAGTTGGCTTTCCCATTTCCTCATCCTCCTTAATGTTTCACGCCGATGCTCTCATAGAACGCTTCCATCTGTGCCTGCTGGCTGGTCAGACCTTTTTCTTCCAGCTTTGCACTTAATGTGATCATTCTCTTGTACTCATCCGGAATGAGTTTTTTGAAGTGAGGCAGATAGGAATCAAAATCAGCCAGCACCTTCTTACCGATCTCAGAGCCTGTTGCTTCCACATGAGCCTCGATAAGATCACGAAGCTCTTTTTTATCATATTTGTTCTCCACTTTTTCAATGGAGATCATTGCTTTATTGAGGTTCTTGTAAAGAACGTTATCCACATCAAGGACATAAGCGATACCGCCGCTCATACCTGCTGCAAAGTTCTTTCCTGTTTTTCCAAGAACTACCACACGGCCGCCTGTCATGTACTCGCAGCCATGCTCGCCAACACCCTCAACAACTGCAACCGCACCGGAGTTACGTACTGCAAAACGCTCACCGGCAACACCGTTGATAAATGCAGTTCCGCTGGTCGCACCATAGAGTGCCACGTTTCCGACGATGATGTTCTCTTCAGCCTTGTATCCGGCCTTCTCTGGAACCTTAACGATCAGCTTTCCACCAGAAAGACCTTTTCCGAAGTAGTCGTTGCTGTCACCGGTCAGTTTCAATGTCAGTCCTTTCGGGATAAAGGCACCGAAGCTCTGTCCGCCTGCACCTGTACAGTTTACAGTTACCGTATCCTCCGGAAGTCCATTTTTATGATTTCTTGTGATCTCAGATCCGAGGATGGTACCAAATGCACGGTCTGTATTGGTAACGTTTACATCAACAGAAACTTTCTCACCCTTCTGGATCGCCGGTGCACATTTCTTGACCAGAACTTTTTCATCCAGAGTTTTCTCAAGATTGAAATTGTATACAGCCTTCGGATCAAAGGTTACTTTGCCCTTTCCTGCATATGGGTTATTCAGGATGGCACTTAAGTCAACCTTACCCTTATGCGGCTCCTGCACACTGTCAGAAACTGTAAGAAGGTCTGTACGACCTACCATCTCATCGATGGTGGCAACACCAAGGCGTGCCATGTACTCTCTCAGCTCCTGTGCAATAAAGCGCATGAAGTTCTCCACATACTCCGGTTTTCCGCGGAATCTCTTACGCAGCTCCGGGTTCTGTGTAGCCACACCTACCGGGCAGGTATCCAGATTGCAGACTCTCATCATCACGCAGCCCATCGTTACAAGTGGCGCTGTTGCAAAACCGAATTCCTCTGCACCGAGAAGTGCTGCAATGGCAACGTCACGGCCGCTCATCAGCTTACCGTCTGTCTCGATACGTACACGGTTACGAAGTCCGTTCATGATCAGCGTCTGGTGTGTTTCTGCAAGTCCAAGCTCCCATGGAAGTCCTGCATTATGGATAGAGCTTCTTGGCGCTGCTCCTGTACCTCCGTCATATCCGGAGATCAGAACAGTCTGTGCACCGGCCTTTGCAACACCAGCTGCAACCGTACCAACACCCGCCTCAGAAACCAGCTTTACGGAAATATCCGCATATTTATTGGCGTTTTTCAGGTCATAAATCAATTCTGCCAGATCCTCGATAGAATAGATATCATGATGTGGCGGCGGAGAGATCAGGCTGACTCCCGGTGTGGAATGACGGGTTTTTGCGATCCACGGATATACCTTCTTTGCAGGAAGATGTCCGCCCTCACCCGGCTTTGCACCCTGTGCCATCTTGATCTGGATCTCTCTTGCGGAAACCAGATAACGGCTGGTAACGCCGAAACGTCCGCTGGCTACCTGTTTGATCGCAGAGCAGCGGTCATTGTCTGTTCCTGCGGAATCCAGACGCTCATCGCTTTCACCACCCTCACCGGTATTGGATTTTCCATGGAGATGGTTCATGGCGATAGCCAGTGTCTCATGTGCTTCCTGGGAAATGGAACCATAGGACATGGCACCTGTCTTAAATCGTTTTACGATCTCATCAACACTCTCTACCTGATCAATAGGAAGGGGCTCTTTTGCAAATTTGAAGTCCAGAAGTCCTCTTAAGTTTCCATGGCCTTCGTCGTCTACCAGCTTTGTATATTCCTTGAACATCTCATAGCTGCCCTGTTTTGTGGACTGCTGGAGAAGATGGATGGTACGCGGATTATATTTGTGCTCCTCACCCTGGCTTCTCATCTTATGGGCACCTACGCTGTCCAGAGTAAGATCTGTGGCAAGTCCAAGGGGATCAAATGCCTCAGAATGAAGTTTTTCTACATTATCCTCGATATCTTCCAGTGTGATTCCGCCTACACGACTTACGGTTCCTGTAAAGTAACGATCGATCACATCCTGGGAAATTCCGATTGCCTCAAAGATCTGAGATCCCTGATAGGACTGGATAGTGGAAATACCCATCTTGGAAGCGATCTTTACGATACCGCTGATCACTGCATGATTGTAATCATCAACGGCTGCGTAATAGTCCTTATCCAACATATGTGTATCGATCAGCTCATGGATCGTATCCAGTGCCAGATACGGATTGACTGCACTTGCACCATATCCGAGGAGTGTTGCGAAATGATGTACCTCTCTCGGCTCACCGGACTCCAGGATCAGGGCAAGGGAAGTGCTCTTCTTTGTTTTTACAAGATGCTGATGTACTGCGGAAACCGCCAGCAGGGACGGGATCGGCATATGGTTCTCATCCACACCGCGGTCAGAAAGGACCAGGATGTTTGCTCCCTCACGGAAGGCTTTGTCTACCTCTACGAACAGACGGTCAATGGCACGTTCAAGCTTTGTGCTCTTATAATATAATGTGGAAATAGTCACAACCTTGAAGCCGTCCTTTTTCATATTCTTGATCTTCAGCATATCGGTGTTGGTCAGGATCGGATTGTTGATCTTCAGCACCTGACAGTTCTCCGGCTTCTGGATCAGAAGGTTTCCGTCTTTTCCTACATATACACTTGTAGAAGTAACGATTTCCTCACGGATCGCATCGATCGGCGGGTTTGTTACCTGTGCAAAAAGCTGCTTGAAGTAATCGAACAACGGATAATGTTCCTTGGAAAATACTGCAAGGGGAGTATCATGTCCCATGGCTCCGATGCTTTCTGCGCCGTTTAATGCCATGTTTCGGATCGAAGTACGGTACTGCTCATAAGTATATCCGAAGGCTTTCTGAAGGCGTGCTCTCTCCTCCGGAGTGTATTCGACAACTCTCTGATTCGGGATCTTGATATCACGAAGCTGTACCAGATTGCTGTCCAGCCACTCACCATAAGGCTGTTTTTTCGCATATTTTTCTTTGAGCTCATTGTCGTCAATGACACGACCCTGAACGGTATCAACCAGAAGCATTTTTCCCGGATGAAGACGTTCTTTTAATACGATCTTCTCCTCATCCACAGGAAGAACACCAACCTCGGAGGAAAGGATCATATAGCCATCAGATGTGATATAGTATCTGGATGGACGAAGACCGTTTCTGTCAAGAACCGCTCCCATCACATCACCATCTGAGAACAGAATGGAAGCAGGGCCGTCCCATGGCTCCATCATAGTCGCATAGTACTGATAAAAATCTCTCTTCTCCTGAGAAATCGTATCGTTGTTTGCCCATGGCTCCGGAATCGTGATCATCACTGCAAGTGGAAGATCCATTCCACTCATAACCAGGAATTCCAGGGTATTGTCAAGCATTGCGGAGTCAGAACCATTGCGGTTAACTACAGGAAGAACCTTGTGAAGCTCATCCTTCAGATACGGAGACTCCATATTTTCCTCACGCGCAAGCATTTTATCGGCATTTCCGCGGATCGTGTTGATCTCACCGTTATGTACGATGAAACGGTTCGGATGTGCTCTCTCCCAGCTTGGATTCGTGTTGGTACTGAAACGGGAATGTACCACTGCAATGGCAGACTCGTAATCCTGGCTCTGAAGATCGCCAAAGAAGGTACGGAGCTGTCCTACCAGGAACATACCTTTGTATACGATGGTACGGCTGTTCATGGAAACCACGTAAGTATTATCATTACTCTGTTCAAATTCACGACGTGCGATGTAAAGCATACGGTCAAAAGCAAGACCTTTTTCCACATCCTCCGGCTTTTTAACAAATGCCTGCATGATGCACGGCATGCACTCTTTCGCTTTATGACCGAGAACCTCCGGGAAGACCGGTACTGTACGCCATCCAAGAAGCTCCAGACCCTCTTTTTCCACGATGATCTCGAACATCTTCTTTGCCTGGGCACGTTTGATCTCCTGCTGTGGGAAAAAGAGCTGGGCTACACCGTATTCTCTCTCTCCGCCGATATCAAAGCCTTCTTTTTTACAGACCTTCTTAAAAAATTTGTGGGAGATCTGAAGAAGGATACCGACACCATCACCGGTTTTTCCTTCTGCATCCTTACCAGCACGATGCTCAAGATTCTCTACGATCTTAAGAGCATTGGCAACTGTATCATGTGTTTTCTTTCCTTTTATATTAACAACGGCTCCGATACCGCAGTTATCATGTTCAAATTCAGGGCGGTAGAGGCCCTGCTGCTGATTTGCTACTTCTCTCATTTTTCTCATCCTTTCATTGCAGCTTCTTCTGCCGTCTTTTTATCAACTGCCGCCTGCACAAATCCACGGAACAGTGGATGTGCATGATTTGGCCTGGATTTAAATTCCGGATGTCCCTGTGTTCCCACAAAGAACGGATGTCCGGCAATTTCGATCATCTCAACAATGTGAGCATCCGGGGATGTTCCTACAATGGACATTCCCTTTTCGTCCAGTTCCTTACGGAATGCGTTGTTTACCTCATAACGATGTCTGTGACGTTCCTGGATCTCTTTCTTTCCAAAAAGCTCATAGGATCTGGAGCCTTCTGCAAGCACACACGGATAGCTTCCAAGACGAAGAGTTCCTCCAAGATCTTCCACATCCTCCTGATCCGGCATCAGGGCAATGACCGGATGTGTTGTTTCCGGTGCCAGCTCAATACTGTTGGCATCTTCATATCCAAGCACATGGCGGGCAAATTCCACAATAGCCATCTGCATTCCCAGGCAGATCCCAAGGTATGGGATCTTATGAACTCTTGCATACTGTGCCGCAAGGATCATTCCTTCCGTACCACGGTTTCCGAATCCTCCCGGAACCAGGATTCCATCTACAGAATGGAGAGTCTGATCCAGATTTTTTTCATTGAGTTCTTCGGAGTCCACCCAGGTGATATCAACCTTTGCACGGCAAGAGATCCCGCCATGCTTCAGTGCTTCCACAACACTCAAGTATGCATCATGAAGCTGTGTATATTTACCAACCATGGCGATCTTTACTGTTTTATCCGGGTGGCGGAGATTTTCTACCATATTTTCCCAGTCTGTAAGATCTGGTTTGCGATTCTCCAGTCTTAAGCTCTGCAGTACTACGTCTGCAAGCTTTTCTCTCTCCATTGCAAGAGGAGCTTCATATAAATATTCCACATCCAGATTCTGAAGCACATTGCTTACAGGCACATTACAGAACAGGGCGATCTTTCCACGGATATCCTCGGTAAGAGGATACTCACTTCTGCATACCAGGACATCCGGCTGGATTCCCATTCCCTGAAGCTCTTTTACACTGGCCTGGGTGGGTTTGGTCTTCATCTCTCCGGAAGCACGGAGATACGGGATCAGAGTTACATGGATAAGGATCGCATTGTCATGTCCCACATCATGCTGGAACTGACGGATGGATTCCAGGAACGGCTGGCTCTCAATATCACCGACTGTACCACCAACCTCGATGATCGCAATTCTGTCTTCGTCTGCGGATTTTGCTCTGTAAAAACGGCTCTTGATCTCATTGGTAATATGCGGGATCACCTGAACGGTACCTCCGCCGAAATCACCATGACGCTCTTTCTGAAGAACAGACCAGTAAATCTTACCGGTTGTCACATTGGAATTTTTGTCAAGGCTTTCATCAATGAAACGCTCATAATGTCCAAGGTCAAGGTCAGTCTCTGTACCGTCATCCGTTACAAAAACCTCTCCATGCTGAATGGGATTCATAGTTCCCGGGTCAATATTAATGTAGGGATCAAATTTCTGCATGGTCACCTGATACCCTCTGGCTTTCAGAAGGCGCCCAAGAGACGCTGCGGTAATTCCTTTTCCCAGACCGGAAACAACTCCACCTGTTACAAAAACATACTTTACTGCCATCTTCGATTTCCTCCTCCATTTTGTGTCCCACAACAAAAAGGCGTCCGGAACAGATTTCAAGGGGTGAGAATTCCCCTGTGGTATCCGTTCCTGACGCCTTTGTCAGTTATCTTTCATATAAAATATGGTTTACTATAAACTATTTTTTTTTATTTGTCAATAACTGATTTTTCATATAGTCTGCGGAATTTCTTCCTATGAAATGGATGTAAAGAAAAAACAGACGCCTGCTGAGGATTTCAAACTGATCTCCTGTCTCTGCAGTCACGTCTGCCTTTTCTTTTTATGTCTTTCATATCTTGTCTGTCTCTGCACTGTCTGTCAGGCAACTGCATATTTCTGAAGGAAACGATCAAACTCATGATCCTCGCCATGACAGGTTACTGTAAGAACTCTGGTCAGATCCATGCTGAGGATTCCAAGAATAGATTTTGCATCAATTAAAATTCTGTTATATGAAATATCTACATCAAAATCACATTTACTTGCAGCCTTAACAAATTCTTTAACATCCTCTGTCGCATTCAATCTAATTTTTTTAGACATAAATATCATCCTTTCTTTTATCTCGGCAAAAAACCGGCCTTTTTTCGGTCTTGCTGTTTTCCCGTATATTCCAGACCAGCGGCCTTTTTCATCTGGTTGTCCCACATTATGTCTCATATTGTCAGATTTGTCAAGTTGATGTTTTTTATCGTTTTTAAGAGTCTTTCTATAAAAACCCGGATTTTATATGACAAAATCCGGGTTTTTTATATATTTATTGTGCAGTTTTTACATTTTCGTTTTTCAATCCATTATTTTTTACTGTGAGATTAATTCCACATAGTTCATTAATCCTGTTTGATTTCTGCCGGTATTTCCATCGGATAATTGCCATCAAAACATGCTTTACACAGCGGAAGTCCACCTGCCATGCCTTCCAGATAATCGATCTGCATATAACCCAGGGAGTCCGCACCGATCATCTTACGGATTTCTTCCGTGCTGTGCTGTGCTGCGATGAGCTGGTCATTGGACGGCACATCGGTACCAAAATAACAGGGATGTAAAAATGGCGGGGAGCTGATACGTACATGGACTTCTTTTGCTCCTGCTTCTTTCAGCATGTGGATCAGATTGGCAATGGTAGTTCCGCGGACAATGGAATCATCCACCAGAACGATTCTCTTCCCCTTCACTACGGATTCCAGAACGCTCAGCTTCAGATGGACACTGGACTCTCTCTCCTGCTGTGTAGGCTTGATAAAAGTTCTTCCAATGTAACTGTTTTTATAGAACGCAAAGCCAAACGGGATTCCGGATTCCTCAGAATAGCCTTTTGCTGCCGGAAGTCCGGATTCCGGTACACCGGTCACCAGGTCCGCTTCTACTGGATAGGATTTTGCAAGAGATTTTCCTCCACGGATCCTTGCATCATAGATTTTCACGCCATCCATGGTGCTATCCAGTCTTGCAAAATAAATATATTCAAAAACACAATGAGCATGCTTTTTCTTCTCAGTCAGTTTACTGGATTTCAGTCCGTTCTTGGTGATCGTGACGATCTCACCCGGTTCAATATCACGGATAAATTCCGCTCCTACAGATGTCAGCGCGCAGCTTTCAGATGCAAGGACATAGGCATTATCTCTTTTTCCAAGACAGAGGGGTTTCAGTCCGTAAGGATCACGGGCACCGATCAGCTTCCGGGGGCTCATGATCACAAGAGCATATCCTCCGCGGATCTTCTCTACGGTTTTATGTACTGCTTCCTCTACAGTGGCAGAATGCACACGTTCTCTTGCGATATGGAACGCGATAACCTCTGAGTCGGTAGTTGTATGGAAAATTGCGCCTGTCTGGATCAACTCCCATTTCAGAGCTTCTGTATTAACCAGATTTCCGTTGTGCGCAAGTGCCAGACTTCCTTTGATATAAGAAAGTACCAGCGGCTGTGCATTCTCTGCGACAGATTCTCCGGTGGTGGAATAACGAACATGTCCGATTCCGATATCACCATTCATATTATGTACAACATCTTTTCGCAAAACTTCGCTTACCAGTCCGAGATCTTTATGGAACTGTACGTTTCCTCTTTCTCCGTCCGTCCTTGAAACGGCCATTCCGCAGGACTCCTGTCCCCTGTGCTGCAGCGAGGTAAGACCATAATAAATAGATGGTGCAATATTCCCTCCATCCAGATCATAAATCCCGAATACGCCACATTCTTCCTTTACTCCTGACATATTTTCCTCCATCTGTTCTTTCCGTATTGTACATCTTTGTCACTGGTCAAAAAGCTTCTTTTGCCTCGATCACTTATAGCGATCGCTGACTTTTCGACTGTATAACTACGATATCAGATTATAATAAAAGGACAAGATTTGTCAACCCTGCCTATTTTCCGACAGTCCGATCGCCCTGGTCAATTTTTTAGATTTTTTCAAAAAAGCTCTTGACAATATTTTATTTTGGTGTATACTGCAACACATAAAGCAAAGGCGCTTTGGATACGGCAGGTATCTGAAGCGCTTTTTTTGTTTTCCGGTCCGTTTATACCCGGTTCTTCCGGCAGCGGTCCTTATAAAATAATTAAAAATTATAATGAATGAGTGAAATCGAAAGGAGTGTACCTATATGGCACAGAGTATCCCTGAAATGTATGGCAGCCTTGTATTCAATGACAAAGTGATGCGAAGCAAACTGCCAAAGGACATGTACAAAGCATTAAAGAAAACAATTGAAAACGGAACTCATCTGGAACTGGACGTTGCAAATTCCGTAGCAGTTGCAATGAAAGAATGGGCTACTGAAAACGGTGCGACACATTACACACACTGGTTCCAGCCGATGACAAACGTAACTGCTGAGAAGCATGACAGCTTCATCTCCCCTACAGGTGACGGACAGGTGATCATGGATTTCTCCGGCAAAGAGCTGGTAAAAGGTGAGCCGGATGCATCCAGCTTCCCGTCAGGCGGACTTCGTGCTACTTTTGAAGCAAGAGGATATACAGCATGGGATCCTACTTCACCTGCATTCATTAAAGATAAAACTCTTTACATTCCTACTGCATTCTGTTCCTACAGCGGAGAGGCACTGGATAAGAAAACTCCTCTTCTTCGTTCCATGGATGTTCTGAACAAAGAAGCGGTTCGTATTCTTCACCTCCTCGGAAACAAAGAGGTTCGTCACATCGACACAACCGTAGGACCTGAGCAGGAATACTTCCTGGTTGACAAGGATCTTTACAAAAAGAGAAAAGACCTGATCTTCTGCGGCCGTACTCTTCTGGGCGCTTCTGCACCAAAAGGACAGGAAATGGAAGATCATTACTTCGGAGCCCTGAAGCCTCGCGTTGCTGCTTACATGCATGATCTTGACGAAGAACTTTGGAAGCTTGGCATTCCAGCCAAAACAAAACATAACGAGGTTGCTCCTGCACAGCACGAACTGGCTCCTGTATTTGATACCACAAATGTTGCTGTTGACCACAACCAGCTGACCATGGAGATCATGAAGAAGGTTGCCGACAAGCACAACATGGTCTGCCTCCTTCACGAGAAACCATTTGAGGGAATCAACGGAAGCGGTAAACACAACAACTGGTCCATGAGCACAGACACAGGTGTAAACCTTCTTGATCCAGGAAAAACACCGGCAGAAAATACACAGTTCCTGGTATTCCTGGTAGCTGTCATCAAAGCCGTTGACGATTATGCTGATCTTCTCCGCGTATCCGTTGCAAGCGCCGGAAATGATCATCGTCTTGGAGCAAACGAGGCACCGCCTGCAATCGTATCCATCTTCCTTGGAGATGAGCTGACAGACGTACTGAAATCTATTGAAAACGATACCTTCTTCAGCAATAAGCATGCGGTACAGATGGATATCGGAGCAAAGGTACTTCCGCACTTCATAAAGGATACCACAGACAGAAACCGTACTTCACCATTTGCATTTACCGGAAACAAATTTGAGTTCCGTATGCTTGGTTCTGCAGCATCTGTCGCAAACCCGAACATCGTACTGAATACCGCTGTTGCAGAGGTTCTTGCAGAATTCAGCGCAGCTCTTAAGGATGTTCCGGAAGAAGAAATGGAAAGCGCAGTACATGCACTTCTTAAAAAGACCATTGAAGAGCATAAACGCATCATCTTTAACGGAAACGGATATACAGACGAATGGGTTGAAGAAGCTGAGAAACGTGGTCTCTACAATCTGAAAACAACTCCGGATGCACTTCCGCATTTCATTGCTGAGAAGAACATTGCGCTGTTTACAAAGCATGGCATTTTTACAAAGGAAGAGCTTTTCTCCCGTTACGAGATCTGGCTTGAGAACTATTACAAGACCATCAACATCGAGTCCAACACTCTGGCTGAGATGATCCAGAAGCAGGTAATTCCTTCTGTATATACATATGTTGAAAAGCTTGCAGATACTGCAGCTGCAAAGAAATCCGTAGTAGCTGATATTTCTGTAGCAAGTGAAGCTGCTCTGATCTCCAAACTGAGTACACTTGCAGACACCATGGCAAAAGATCTGGAAACTCTGAAAGCAGATACAGCAAAAGCTCTTGCTTCTTCTGACGATGTACTTGCATGCTCCAAGGCTTATCAGGAAACTGTTCTGGAAGACATGGAAACTTTAAGAAAATCTGCAGATGAGGCAGAGGCTCTAATCCCGGATGAGTTACTTCCTTATCCGACCTACGACGAGCTGTTATTCTCCATCTGATCACGGATATCAGATAACAATTTCATACGGTAAATACAGGGGATATCCCTTATGAACTCTACTTCATAATTCATTATCGATTTCCTCATCCATTAATCACACGATACAGATATCTCCTGTTTTACATATACTAATTTTGATTTCGTAAAGGCGCGGAAGAGAATTTCCTCTCTCCTGCGCTTTTTCGTTATACTGATACTGGATAAATTCTGTCTGTTTTTTTTGTCCGGTATTACAAAAATTCTTTCTATACATAATAGGAAAGAAAAAAATTGGGAAAGGGAGTGTTACTATGTATTCTTCAGTAAACACAACTTGGGTCCTCGTCGGTGCAGCACTGGTCTTCTTCATGCAGGCTGGATTTGCAATGGTCGAAACAGGATTCACAAGAGCAAAAAACGCAGGAAATATCATCATGAAAAACCTGATGGACTTCTGTATCGGTACACCGGTCTTCTGGCTGGTTGGATTTGGCATCATGTTCGGTGCAGGAAACGGTTTCTTCGGCAAGATCGGCGGAATCGCCTCAGAGGCAAACTACGGAAACGCAATGCTTCCGGATGGAGTTCCTTTTTGGGCATTTCTCATCTTCCAGACTGTATTCTGTGCTACTTCTGCTACCATCGTGTCCGGTGCCATGGCAGAGCGTACTAAATTCATCTCCTACTGTATCTACAGTTTACTGATCAGTCTCGTTGTATATCCGGTATCCGGTCACTGGATCTGGGGCGGCGGCTTTATCAGCCAGATGGGATTTCATGATTTCGCAGGTTCCTGTGCCGTTCACATGGTTGGTGGTGTTGCTGCACTGATCGGTGCCATCATCCTCGGACCTCGTATCGGAAAATATTCCAAATCCGGTAAATCCAGAGCGATCCCGGGACATAACCTTACAGTTGGTGCACTTGGTGTATTCATTCTCTGGTTCTGCTGGTTCGGTTTCAACGGTGCATCTACTGTCAGCATGGAAGGCGATGCCATTGTAAGCGCCGGAAAGATCTTTGTAACAACAAACCTTGCAGCTGCTGTTGCTACTGTAACAGTTATGCTGATCACATGGATCCGCTATAAAAAACCGGATGTTTCCATGTCCCTGAACGGTTCTCTTGCAGGACTGGTAGCCATCACAGCAGGCTGTGATACCGTATCTCCTACATCTGCAGCTATCATCGGAATCCTCTCCGGATTCATTGTAGTATTTGGTATTGAATTTGTTGATAAAGTTCTCAAAATTGATGACCCGGTTGGTGCTGTTGGCGTTCACGGTCTTAACGGTGCTTTCGGAACTCTTGCTGTCGGTCTTTTCTCCGACGGTGCAGGTACCGAGTGGAAGGGTCTTCTCACAGGCGGTGGTTTCCATGGCTTCGGTGTTCAGTTTATTGGTATGGTTATCACCATCGCATGGGTTGCTGTTACTATGACAATTATCTTCCAGGTAATCAAACACACGATCGGACTTCGTGTTTCCGCTGAGGAAGAGATCGCAGGTCTGGATATGAAAGAGCATGGCCTCGCAAGTGCTTACGATGGATTCTTTGTACAGGATACCATGACAAAGGCTCCGACTCCAATGGGAACTTCCGTAAAAGCCCCTGTTGTAAAACATGCTCCTTCTGCTCCTGCTGAATCTGTTCCTGAAATTCCTGCAGACGGCGTACACAAACTGACAAAGGTTGTTATCATCACACGTCAGAACAAGCTGGATGAGTTTATGCAGGCTATGAACGAGATCGGCGTAACCGGTATCACTATCACAAACGTTATGGGCTGTGGTGTTCAGAAGGGTGCTCCAACCTACTATCGTGGTGTTGAAGTCGACATGAATCTCCGTCCGAAGGTTAAGATCGAGATCGTTGTAAGTCTTGTACCGGTTCAGAAGGTTATTGATACTGCAAAAGAAGTTCTTCATACCGGTCAGATCGGTGATGGTAAAGTCTTCGTTTACGATATCGAAAACGTTGTCAAGATCCGTACCGGCGAGGAAGGCTTCCTGGCTCTGCAGGATACAGACGCATGATTCTCTTATGAGAGGAACAGATAAAATCTTCTACGCAATATAAACCAAATAAAAGCCAAAAAGCTCCGGAACATTATTCCTTAAATGTTCCGGAGCTTTTCATATCTTTTTTTATTCTCTTCTCAGTCTCGGCAGATTCCACCGGTAATGTGCCGCCAGGTACCGGATCAGGATCACTACTACCGTTCCGATCACCATGGCCGGCACTCCGCCCCACAGCCTGTATATCCAAACACAGGCAATGGCCCCTACAATAGACGCACAGGCATAAATATGGCGCACAAAAATATATGGCGGTACTCCTGCCATCATATCACGGATCAGGCCGCCTCCAACTCCTGTGACAGTCCCAAGAAATACAAGAAAAAATGTTCTTTCCATATACCCCTGGGAAATCCCCTTATCAACCCCCATGACAGTAAACACACCAAGGCCAACCGTATCCATCACCAGCATCACCTTATCATAGACCAGCCGGTTCCCGCCTTCCAGCAGCTCCTGCTTCCAGTACATTACTGCAAATACAATACAGGACGTCACGGTTGCCACAATGGTATACAGCGGATCCTGAAACATTCCCGGCGGCACGATTCCCAGGATAATATCCCTGGTAGCTCCTCCGCCCACTGCAGTCACCACTCCAAGAACGCAGACCCCGAAAATATCCATTCCTCTCTGCGCCCCCACCATAGCTCCGGAAGCAGCAAACGCAATAGTTCCTGCCATCTCCAGCATAAATGTAAACATACTCTGATAATCCATTTCCCCCTCCATGCATATCAAGCCGTATTTTTTCTCACCCTCATATCTGCATCCTGTTTTCCCTGTCTGCACATTTCCACAAGGTGCACATTTCCGCAGGGTGCAAGAAGGAACCCTGCCATGCAGGATTCCTTCTCTTATCTTCGTGATCACTATATTTCATATTAACAGAATTTTCTCATTCTGTATATCTTTTCTTTTTGTATCTGACTTCTGCTATTCTGCTTCGATCAGAAATCCTCGTCGTTTCAGCATATCCTGGATCATATCCAGGATTTCCTCGGATTCTGCTTCTACTTTATGATAATGATAATCCGATGTGATATTCTTCAGAGGACTGGACTTGCCGCTTCGGATATCCTCCATAAAATTCTCAACCTGGCGCCTGGAGCTGATATTCAGTTCTGCCTCGATATGCCCGTAAACTCTGTGATTCACCATTACATTGATCACTTTTCCGCCGAGATCCACAATCCCGCAGAGCTCGTTCTCCAGATCCGCATCTGTATGATGCACCTTGAATATCCGGCTCACAGTATGGGGAGCAGTAAAAATATATCCTCTGTTGGTGGAGATCACGTCATTCCCCTCCGCGCGTATCAGCGCAATATCCTGCACGATCACCTGTCTGCTGACCTGAAATGTTCTGGCCAGAGCACTTCCTGAGACCGGCCGTTCACTGTTTTTAATTTGATCCATGATCGCTGTCCTGCGTTCTGAACCAGTCATTTAAGTTCCCCTTTCCTGGCTGTGCCTGTACTTTTTATTCCGATACCTCTCTCCTTCATTCTCGCGATATCTCCAACCCGGCCCGACATCACCTGCTATGCCTCTGCTTCCGGCAATTCACGCTTCTTTTCTGATATTCGGGTATTTCCTGTCACAGCACTCGGTATTCTGTAAAATCCTGCATTTTTCAGGAAAGCGGATGAAGATTCTTAAGCGAAATATCAAGGATCGGTGCAGAATGCGTTAATGCACCACTTGATACATAGTCTACACCAACATCCCTGATCTTTGCAATGTTTTCTTTTGTAACATTTCCGGAACATTCAGTTTTTGCTCTTCCATCGATCAGCTGCACCGCCTCTTTCATCATCTCCGGAGTCATGTTATCAAGCATGATGATATCTGCGCCGGCCTCAACAGCCTCTTTTACCTGATCAAGAGTTTCTACCTCAACTTCGATCTTGCGGACAAAAGGAGCGTACTCCTGCGCCATTTTTACAGCATTCGCAACGCTTCCTGCTGCTCCGATGTGATTGTCTTTCAAAAGAACTCCATCTGAAAGATTATATCTGTGGTTCTGTCCGCCGCCTACACGAACAGCATATTTCTCAAAAATACGCATATTCGGCGTCGTTTTTCTGGTATCCAGCAATGTGATCCCTGTTCCTTCAAGAAGTGACGCAACCGAATGTGTATAGGTTGCGATCCCGCTCATTCTCTGAAGATAATTCAGTGCCACACGCTCGCCGGAAAGAAGCACCCGGATATCTCCTGTAACTTTTCCCATTTTCTGACCTTTTTTTACTTCATCGCCGTCCTTGCAGAACAGCTCCACTTTTGTGTCAGCATCCAGAAGCGTAAATACACGGCTGAAGATTTCCAGTCCCGCAATGATTCCATCCTCTTTACAGATCAGATCTACCTCTCCAGGAACTGCTTCTTTCATAACAGAGTTTGTGGTAACGTCTTCACTTGAAATATCTTCCTTTAAAGCCTCCAGGATCAGGTGATCTACCTGAAGTGTCATTGTGATCTTATTCATTTTACAATCCCTTCTCTTTCTTAATTATCACAGCAGCCCTGTTCTCCAAAGCAAGGCTGCTCCTGTCTTTCATAATACGGATATTTATATTCCGGCTGCATTTATGCCGCACCTGCAGCACTTTTCTTTTCTGCTGAGATTGCTTTGGCTGCACGTTTTGCAAATACAAGGCTCTCCAGCAGGGAATTACTTGCCAGTCTGTTCGCGCCATGTACACCGTTGCAGCTGGTTTCTCCCACTGCATAAAGCTGATCCATGCTGGTCTTGCTGTCAGAATCCACCCAGATACCGCCCATGAAATAATGCTGAGCAGGAACAACAGGGATGCATTCTTTTGTCACATCATAGCCTTCTTCCAGGCATCTCTGATAAATATTCGGAAAATGATTCAGGATCGTATCTTTATCAATATTTTCCATGGATAGCCATACATGGTCTGTTCCTTCTTTTTTCATTTCTTCCCGGATCGCATTTGTTACTACATCTCTTGGAAGAAGTTCATTGACAAAACGCTCTTTTTTGCTGTTATAAAGTACTGCACCTTCTCCGCGGACCGATTCTGAGATCAGGAATCTACGGCCCGGTTTCTTGGAATACAGCGTTGTCGGATGGATCTGCACATAATCCAGATGTTCCAGACGTACATTGTGTTTTTTTGCAATATCAAGGGCATCCCCTGTAAGATGCGGATAGTTGGTGGAATGCTCATATCTTCCTCCGATCCCGCCGCTGGCCAGGATCGTATCCTGTGCATAAATCTCTACCTGGATCTCTCCGCCCGGCTGGATCTCTTCCTGGGTTTTCACTGCTTTTCCGGCTTCCATAGCTTCAAGACGTGCCCTGTTCGCTTCTGCGGAAACTGCCTTCAGGCCTGTACATTTGCCATTTTCCACAAGAATATCTTGCATGGTAGTATATTCCAGAATTGTTACATTTTCAAGCTTCAGAACCTGCTGGAGCAGTTTTTCGGAAATTTCTTTTCCTGTGATATCCTCATGATAAAGGATCCTCGGTCTGGAATGTGCACCTTCTCTTGTATAGGCAAAATCATCTCCATCCATCTTGAAATCCACGCCATATCCGACAAGATCCTTAATGATATCTCTGGAGCCTCGGATCATAATGTCTACTGACTCTTTTCTGTTTTCGTAATGTCCTGCCTTCATGGTGTCTTCAAAATAGCTGTCGTAATCGTTTTCATCACGAAGCACACAGATTCCCCCCTGCGCCAGGAAAGAATCACTACTCCTCATATCCTCTTTTGTGATGATCACGATCTTTTTGTCCCGCGGAAGCTTCAAGGCACTGAACATACCTGCAACACCTGTTCCCACGATCACTACGTCTGTTTTAATTCTCATTGCTTTTCGCCTCTCTGTCTTGATTTCTCTTTTCAGCCAACTCAGACAAATCTTTTATACAAATGTGTTTTATTTATTTTGCCAGTTCCAGCATCCGCTCCAGCGGTCTCTTCGCGTTTTCACGTGTCTCGTCTGTTACATGAACCTCATTCTCCCCGGTTTTCAGAACGTGGAGAACTTTTTCCAGAAATACTTTTTTCATGTTTTTGCAGACCGGTACGGTTTCTGTGAAGTAGAATTTTTTATCCGGGCAGGTAGTTTCCAGCTTGTACTGAACGCCACATTCTGTGCAGATGATAAACTCTTTATTGTCACTTTCCTGTGCATATTTAATGATTCCGGATGTGCTTCCGATGTAATCAGCCTGTTTCAGAACTGTCTGAGGACATTCCGGATGTGCCAGAACCAGTGCATCCGGGTGCGCTTCTTTTGCTGCTTTTACTTCTTCCGGATCCATAAATTCATGGACAATACAGAAACCTTCGTTATAAATAAAGTTCTTCTCAGGAACCTGTTCTGCAATAAAATGTGCAAGATTTCTGTCCGGGATAAAAAAGATGTTTTTGTTCGGAAGCGCTTTTACGATCTTTACTGCATTTGCGGAGGTAACACATACATCAGAAAGCTCCTTCAATGCTGCTGTGGAATTAATGTAACAGACAACTGCCACATCGTCATATTCCTCTCGCACCTTGCGGATACCTTCTTCTGTTGCCATATGAGCCATCGGACAGTCTGCATCCATGGCAGGCATCAGAACAGTTTTATCCGGACTTAAGATCTTGGCGCTCTCTCCCATAAATCCTACTCCACAGAACACGATCGTCTTCTCTTTCGCGCTGGCTGCGATCTTGCTGAGATAAAAGGAATCTCCTATATAGTCAGCTACATCCTGCACTTCAGGACGTACGTAGTAGTGTGCAAGGATGATAGCATCTTTTTCTTTTTTTAATTTCTGGATTTCTTCTGCAACTGTCATTATCTTTCACCTTTCCTGCAGGATTTCTTTTTTGAGTTCCTGCTTTTGCTTTCTAGTACAGCGAATATTAAGTAACCGCCATATTGACTTGTCTGATTTCTTCATCTGCTGCGTCAATATAGCAGAAACTTAATTTTCGCTGTACTAGTCTTTATTATGCAGATGCTTCTGATCTGCTTTTTTATTATCATGTAACTTTTTTCAAAACATCTTACACATAATACCACAGTCCTTTACATGTGACAAGACAGTTGGTTGATATATGTAAAGTTTTTTTGTAAAGAAAGACATCAAAAAACACGGTTTCCACAATGAAACTTTCATCCTGGAAACCGTGTTTCTGCACACATTCATTATTTTATCAGTCTTATTCACCGTTCTGCGTACTGTCAGCTGCTCATTTATTACAGTTTTCTTTCTGATCTGCCGCAATCACCCGATCATTTCCCCAGCAGTTCTCTCTCAATCCGCTCTCTTGCTTCCGGGGCCTGCTTATCCATCTTTTCCGGAAAACCAAACATGGAAACGCAGGCAATGTTATCGCCGCCGGCTTTCGGTGCATCCGGTTTCAGCTGCTTGCTGGCAAAATCCATTTCTCTCAATGTTTCAAAAATACCATCAAAATCCACATCACCCTCACCCATTGCAAGATGCTGATGCACCGTCACATCCGCTTTTCCACGGCCATTCAGCCACGGCGGATTTAAAATATATCTGCAGTCCATGGTCTGGTTAAAGGTATCCGCAAAAAGTACATGGGTCAGTTCATCTCCCGCATATTTCAGCATGGACCGCACATCTCCTTTGCCCTCATCATAGAAGAAGCCGTGAGGAGAAGAATACACATAACCAAGGTTTGGAGAACGGAAGGATTTCACCATATCACAGGTCTCATTATTCAGCTCACAGAAATCATAAGGATGAGACTGGATCTCCACACGGATACCCTCACGCTCGATCAGCGGAAGCAATTCCTCCATGGATCTAAACCACATTCCATTGCAGATCTCCTGCTGGTTCGGATCACCCGAAAGCTCTGTATTGATAACCTTCACTCCCATATCTCCGGCGATCTGGATCATCCGTTTCCAGTTTGCAACTGCAAACTGTCTCTGTTCCTCCGTCGGACCAGACCAGCGATACACCACGATAAAGGACGAAATCTCAACACCAGTCTCTTTAAGAGCCTGTCTGTATTCCTGTTCACATTCTTTTGAAAACAACGGATGCTTATAGAACGGATTGATCCTCGGATGCGGAGACTGTTCAATATATTTATATCCCCAGTCTGCCACCTGATGGACCATACGGTTGATATCCATCTGTTTCGCAAGAACATCTACGTCAAATGCAATCTTCATGATGCATTCCCTCCTTTTTCCTCTTCTTTATTCCGGATATAATCCAGGATCAGGCTGGCCGCTCCGGCTACACCTGTTTTGGATACATTGATCACCATATCGTAATAATGGGGATCGTCTCTGCGGATTCCGGTAAACTTCTCATAATATTCATTTCGGATCTGATCACGTTTCTTCAGTTCTCCAAGAGACTGGCCTTTATAATATTCCTGGCCCTCTTTTTCCCGGTAAGCATCATCTGCATAAACGAAAAAGCTGTATGTATGCGGCTCTCCACGAAGCACATAGTTGGCACATCTTCCCAGGAATACACCTGGTCTTCTCTCAGAAAGCTCACGGATGATCCGGCTCTGCACCTCAAACATCTGAACACCTGTATAATCTGCTGCCGCACCTGCCGATGAATGTCCATACGGGGAAAATGTAAGCTCAGAATCCTCATAATTGTAGGAATCCAGATACTGCCTTACACTTTCCAGATCTGCTTTTTCCATACCGAACTTTTCTGCCATAAGACAGATGATCTGACGATCATAAACCTTGCAGTCCAGTGCTTTTGCAACATCCTCGGCAATCTTTCTTCCACTGCTGCCATACAGTCTTCCAATTGCCACATTGATACGGTTTCCGGAAGCTTCCGGTAACGGCATGGACTGAATCTCGCCCGGCACAGAGCCGCTTTCCTCTCCCGATTCTCGCTGGATCAGTTCACGCATCATTTTGTCATAAACTTTGTCCAGCTGGTAGCATGCTGCGATCACAAACATCACTACCCAGATCGCTATCGGAACATACAGATAAAATCCCTTGATCACGCGGATTGCCTCTGCAGACTGCTCTGCCGCTGTCGCCTTTGTTCCGTCAAAGTATGCCGCCGAAAGAATCCCGCCCATAATAGCAGAAGTCAGTCCGGAACCGGCCTTCTGGCCCATGCTCATAGATGAGAACATCAGGCCCTCCACACGCTTGCCTGTTTTCCACTGGCCATACTCAATTGCATCGCTTGGAAGAGAATACTGCACACCATAGAATGGGGCGATTCCGATACCTCTCATGATACAGGTTACAACACCAAGCGAAACACTGGTAATATTCATCAGGAACAGCAGCTGTCCTGCAACACCCAGGATGCAGCCGGCACAGATGAGATTTCTTTTTCCATAGCGGGGAAGCACCTTCGGCAGAAGGGCAATTCCTGCCACAGTTGCCAGTTTCTCAGCTGCGGAAAGAGGCATGACGAGGTCTACATTTCCGAGTACATACTGGCAGTAATAGGTAAGGTCCGTTCCGATAATGATCTGATATGCGGTATAAAAAATCATCAGCCCCAGAGCGATAAGGAAATACCGGTTGGTAACGGTTGCTTTAAATGCTTCCACAAAAGGAATATCTTCCTTTTCCTGTTTTGCTGCAGAAACACGCTCTGTACAGACCATATAAGTATTCACAAGTACACCGACAGAAATGATCGCATAGCCGGCAGTTACCAGGATCCAGGCCATCTGCTGATTGCCGGTAATATTCGCTACGATATTGATCAGCGGCAGTGTGAACGCAGTAATGATCATACTTGCTGTGATCGACAATACCATGCGGATGTTACAGATCACATCACGTTCACGACGGTCACGGCTCATCAGAGATCCCAGTGCATGGAATGGCTGGCTGATAGCAGTGTATACAACCGTATTCATGATATTATAGGTAACAAAAGCATAGATGATCTTTCCCATATTTCCCATTGGCGGCATGGTGAACAAAAGCACCGCTGCCAGCGCATAAGGAACCGCAAGTCTTAAGATCCAGATCCTAGCTTTTCCATACTTGGAATGAGTCCGGTCGATAATAGTTCCCATCAGCACATCGGAAAATCCATCAAAAACACGGGACAAAAGCATGATCATTCCTACCGCACCTGCTGATATTCCAACAACGTTGGTATAAAAATAAATCAGCAGAGTTGTAGTCATGGTATACATCAAGGTCAGTGCCGGATCACCAAAACAGTATGCCAGCTTTTCCGACAACGGAACCTTGATGAATTCATTCAAGTCTTTACCCTTCTGCTTGTAATTCAACAATTCAGGGATTCCCTTACCAGCCATAGTATCTACCTCCTATCGGTTTAAGGTCGGACCTTTCTGAATGAATTATCCGAAATATTTCTGCACAAAGTCTCTGGTAACTTCCGCAGCCTTTTTCACGTTGTCCTCATGGCTCATTGCATAGTATTCCGGACGGAACTCTTCAATGGTGCAAACGCCATCAAAGCCGATCTCCTTCAGTGCAGCTGCGATTCCTGCATGATCTACAACACCCTCACCCGGCCACAGTCTCTTGTCATCTCCGCAGGAGCCAAGCGGAAGATCCTCACAGTCATTTAAATGGTATGCAAAAATCTTCTTGCCATCAGCAGCTCTCAGGTCCTCAAGGCGGGAGCACATCTCATGGAAATGGAAGGTATCCACGGTAACGCCTACATTATCTCTGTCTACTGCTTTTACCACATCATAGGCTGTTCCAAACTGGTTGATGGAGCAGTTCGGTGCACCACAGAACTCCAAGGAGATCTTCATATCCGCGCCAACCTTATCGGAAAGATAACGAAGACGTGCAACTGCTTCTTCTTTGATCTCACTGACAGATTTGTCTTTTACATCAAAGCTTGGAACGGTGATCAGCATTTTCATTCCGATCGCTTTGGAAACCTTCAGGATAAAATCAACCTCTTCGTCGATCTCTTTTTCCCCTGCCTCATCTCTCTGGTTAAAGAAGATCAGAGTGTTGTATGCCCATGGTTTCAGATGATGATTCTTAAACCAGTCTGCAAGTTCTTCCAGTGTATGCTCTTTGAGATAGTCCTTTACGCAGTCAAAGCGGATCTCAATATAATCAAAACCATATTTCTCGCACATCTCCAGGTCTGCCATAAGAGACTGTCCTTTACATTCCAGTGCAGTTGCTTCATTAAATCCTAATTTCATCTTCAATACCCTCCATATGTTTTTACTTTTCAGCCAATTTTTCCGGTTAATCTCACCGGCAGGTTTTCCACTGCAGTTTCAACAAAGCCGAAGCGGAATCGGATCCTGCCGGTAACTGCCGCCGCAGACTCATTGGGGAAGTCTGTAGCAATAAGTTGGTATGATAACTCACACTTGATGAGGTGGAGCTCGTAAAATATATTTATTTATAAAATTCCGGCTTCTCAACTGCTGAAACGATTTTCTCGATCTGTCCGGTTTCCTGCGCTTTTACAAGAGCATCTGCTGTGATCGCTGCCAGGTATCCATCCCATGCATTCGGTCCTGTGATCACTCCTGCCTCTGCGTTATCAACCCAGTCCTGAACCTCTTTATCATAAGCGTCTTTAAATCTTACGAAGCAGTCTGTGTCAATAGCAGTGGACACTGCCGCATTCTTGCGGATAGACGGATAAGCCGGCTGTGCCATTTTCAGTGCACCGTCCTCACATACAACTTCACAGTTGATGTCATATCCAAACTTGCAGTTTACAAATACTTCTACATCAATGCATACACCTTTTTTAGTACGGAGCATCATGATCTGCGGATCCTTCAGCTCAGAGTGGGAATATTTCGTCACTCTTGGCATTACTACCTGTGCTGACTCATACTCATCATCTACAAGCCAGTGAAGGACATCGATCTCATGGATTGCGGTATCGTACACAGCCATTGGTGTATTGTAATTGGTACCTACCTCTGGATTTCTGTGTGTACAGTGAAGGATCAGCGGCTCGCCGTATTCTCCGGTTGCAAGTGCTTCCTTGATCTGCTGATATCCCTTGTCATAGCGTCTCATAAATCCAAGCTGGATGAGATGTTTGCCGGCTGCCTCCTCTGCCTTTACTACTTTCAGGCAGTCCTCAGCAGTTGTACATAATGGTTTCTCACAGAAAATCCTCTTGCCGGCCTCGATCGCCTGAAGAAGAGAATCTACATGTGCGAAGCCCGGAGATACGATAAATACTGCATCTACGTTCTCTGCATTGATGAGCTCCTTACTGTCTGCATAGACTTTTGCTCCGCAGATCTCGGCTGCTTTCCTAGCACTTTCCTCAAATACATCGGAAACAGCTACTACTTCTGCTCCCTGGATCTTCTCTGTCAGTCTTCTGATATGATCTCTTCCCATTCCGCCGCATCCGATAACTCCTACTCTTAACATTTTAAATTCCTCCGTTCATTTTTTTATTTTTTATTGTTTTCTGTTTTTGTGTTCTTTTTGATGATGTTATATTATCATTTTGTGCACGTGAACGCAATATCTTTTTTGTACAAAATTTCCATTTTGTTTTTATGCGATTTTCACTATTTGTTACTTCTTTCACATATTTTACTTGTTTTACAGTATTTTTTCCGGCATTTATTCACACTTTTACATCTATAAAATGACTTGCTATGCTTATTATGAACGTGTATCATATGGCATTTTATCATGTGCACCAGAACGCAATATTTTATTTCCCCTTATACCCTAGTAGAGTTTATGTAGAATATTGTTGTATTTCAACACATAAAGAGTTATACTTATATGTAGTTTTATTTAAAATACACAAATGCATTTTTCATACTTTATTTAGCCGAACTATAAGGATCAAAGCTTCTCTCAGAAATCCCTGAAACGCATGATACAGGAATGAAATATCCGGAAATACAGGAGGCTTCCTTAATCCAGATCAATGGGGTATCCGCATCTGAAGCAGCAAACTTCCCTGATTCGGTTAAATTCATACGAAAAACACAGCAGAAAGGACTTATCCCTATGAGCGACTATAATTTAGAGACTAAATGTATCCACTCCGGCTATACCCCATCCAAAGGCGAGCCCTGTGCACTTCCTGTCTATCAGAGCACCACTTACAAATATGACACCACCGACGAAATGGGCCAGTTATTTGATCTGAAGGCAGACGGATATTTTTACACCCGTCTCCAGAACCCTACCAACGATGCCGTAGCCGCAAAGATCGCAGATCTGGAAGGCGGTGTTGCTGCAATCCTGACTTCTTCCGGACAGGCAGCCAACTTCTACGCAGTTTTTAATATCTGTGAGGCAGGCGATCACGTTGTTGCCGCTTCTACCATTTACGGAGGAACCTTCAACCTTCTTGCCGTCACCTTCAAAAAACTTGGCATTGACTGTACCTTTGTTGATACCGATGCAACAGAAGAAGAGATCGCTGCCGCATTTAAACCGAACACAAAGGTTCTCTTTGCAGAAACCATCGCCAATCCGGCTCTGGTCGTCCTGGACATCGAGAAATTTGCACACGTTGCACACCAGAACGGCGTGCCTCTTATTGTAGATAACACCTTTGCCACACCGATAAACTGCCGTCCCTTCGAGTGGGGTGCAGATATCGTTACCCACTCCACCACCAAATATATGGACGGACATGCCGTTCAGGTAGGCGGCGCCATTGTCGACAGCGGTAACTTCGACTGGGATGCCTACGGCCATAAATATCACGGCCTGACAGAGCCGGATGAATCCTATCACGGCGTCATCTATACAAAGCAGTTCGGAAAAAAAGCTTACATCACTAAGGCTACTTCCCAGCTGATGCGTGATCTGGGTTCTATTCCGTCCCCGATGAACTGCTTCCTTCTGAACCTCGGTCTGGAAACGCTTCCGCTGCGTGTTGAACGCCATTGCTCCAACGCCCAGAAGATCGCAGAATACCTAAACGCACACGAAAAGGTTTCTCATGTAAATTATGCAGGACTTCCGGAGGATAAATATCACGCACTGGCTCAGAAATATATGAAGGATGGCCGTACCTGCGGCGTTATCTCCTTTGAACTGACCGGTGGCCGTGATGCAGCAGTCCGTTTTATGGACAGTCTGAAGCTTGCCACCATCGCAACTCATGTTGCTGCTTCCATCACTATGGTCCTTCACCCAGCCAGCCATACCCACCGTCAGATGAACGACGAGCAGCTGGTTGAAGCAGGCGTTTCTCCCGGAATGATCCGTCTTTCCATTGGTATCGAAAATGTGGATGATATTATCAAAGATCTGGATCAGGCACTGAAAAATGCATAAATAACCAATTCAAAAAGGAAGGATACATCTGCTCATGCATGATGTATCCTTCCTTTTTATGATATATTTTCTCCTACTCTCAATTATGGCATTTCCGCAAATTACCTGCATCCTGTTCTGAACGGCTTTCTTCTGGCGCATAAATTCCTGCAGCTACTGCAAGTATCTGAAACTACCTTACAAAATCCATTATTCATCTTTTTCCAGCTGTTTGATCAGCTGGTTCACATATGTAGAAAGCCCCGCCACCAGGACTCCCTGTGTCGTGGATGTAAATACTGCCATTGCAATATCCTGTGCATTTTTACAGGAACAGGTAGCAAAAACATAAATTCCGCATATAAGGATCCCTGCACACCCCAGTATCAGCGGAATATATTTGTCCTTCACAGCCTGAGCCTCCTTCAGTGCGATCCCCATAAAATACAAAGCGATCGCTGTGATCAGCAATTCCGGTTTAATATAATCCACAAGCGCTTCCATAAATATTCTCAGTATCTCCCCTGCCGCTTTGATTTATTTTATGAATTTCTCCAAAAAATATTTCATAAATTCCCCAAAAATGTTAGCTATGTGTTAGCTATTGCTGTTTTTTCGCACTTTTTGAGAATATTTTGTTCTATTTTAGAGTAAAAAGAAAAAGACCGCAAACCCTGAGGTTTGCAGCCTTTCCCACTATTTTCGTTATCCGAAATTAGAACTTGCCAGCGTCTGCAGCTTCCTGTACGGAAACAGCTACAGCAACTGTCATACCAACCATCGGGTTGTTTCCAGCGCCGATAAGACCCATCATCTCTACGTGAGCCGGTACGGAAGAAGATCCTGCGAACTGAGCGTCAGAATGCATACGTCCAAGTGTATCAGTCATACCGTAGGAAGCAGGACCTGCTGCCATGTTGTCCGGATGAAGTGTACGTCCTGTACCACCACCGGAAGCAACGGAGAAGTATTTCTTTCCTTTCTCGTTGCACTCTTTTTTGTATGTTCCTGCTACCGGATGCTGGAAACGAGTCGGGTTTGTGGAGTTTCCTGTGATAGAAACGTCAACGCCCTCTTTCCACATGATCGCAACACCTTCCGGAACGCTGTTAGCGCCGTAGCAGTTAACCTTTGCACGAAGTCCCTCTGAATAGGATTTACGGAATACTTCCTTAACCTCGTTCTTATATGGATCATACTCTGTCTCTACATATGTAAAGCCGTTGATACGGGAGATGATCTGAGCAGCGTCTTTTCCAAGACCGTTCAGGATAACACGAAGAGGTTTTTTACGAACCTTGTTTGCTTTCTCAGCGATACCGATCGCACCCTCAGCTGCTGCGAAAGACTCATGTCCTGCAAGGAAACAGAAGCAGTCTGTCTCTTCCTCAAGGAGCATCTTTCCAAGGTTTCCATGTCCAAGACCTACTTTACGTGTGTCTGCAACGGATCCCGGGATACAGAAAGCCTGAAGGCCTTCTCCGATAGCTGCAGCTGCATCAGCGGCTCTTCTGCAGCCTTTTTTGATCGCGATAGCTGCACCTACTGTGTAAGCCCAGCAAGCGTTCTCGAAGCAGATCGGCTGAATGCCTTTGATCTGATCGTAAACGTTCAGTCCTGCGTCTTTAGTGATTTTCTCAGCTTCTTCGATAGAAGCGATTCCATAGCTGTTTAAAACAGAATTGATCTTGTCAATTCGTCTCTCATATGATTCAAATAAAGCCATTTCCTGTAACCTCCTGATATTTTTACCTTACGAAGTGTAATTACTCTTTTCTTGGGTCGATGATCTTAACAGCATCTGCAACACGGCCGTACTGACCTTTTGCTTTCTCCCATGCTGTGTTCGGGTCATCACCTTTCTTAATGAAGTCAGTCATTTTTCCAAGGCTTACGAACTGATATCCGATGATCTCATCGTTCTCGTCAAGAGCGATACCTGTAACATAACCCTCAGCCATCTCAAGGTAACGAGGTCCTTTTTTCAGAGTTCCATACATTGTACCAACCTGAGAACGAAGTCCTTTTCCAAGGTCCTCAAGACCAGCGCCTACTGCAAGTCCGTCCTCGGAGAATGCAGACTGGGAACGTCCGTAAACGATCTGAAGGAAAAGCTCTCTCATAGCTGTATTGATTGCATCACATACAAGGTCTGTGTTCAGTGCCTCCATAACGGTAAGTCCTGGAAGGATCTCAGAAGCCATAGCTGCAGAATGAGTCATTCCTGAACATCCGATTGTCTCAACAAGTGCCTCCTGGATGATTCCCTCTTTAACGTTAAGGGACAGCTTACATGCACCCTGCTGCGGAGCACACCAGCCAACACCGTGTGTAAATCCGGAGATATCCTTTACTTCTTTTGCCTGAACCCATTTTGCTTCTTCCGGGATCGGAGCGGCACCATGATGTACGCCCTGTGCCACTGGACACATTTCTTCTACTTCGCGTGAATAAATCATTTTAAAACTCCTTTCAAGTATAGATTGACTGATGTTATTGAGAAAAAAAGTTCGATAACACCCTACGGCTATTTTCTCACAAAACCGTTGTTTCGTCCAGTCATATTTGATAAAATTTTGCCATAAAACGCATAATATTGGTAGTTATTCCGGCAGTATTGCATGCCTAACTGTCAAATATTTCTGGCAACTACTGTATGTATGTGATAATATATTAGCAAGTTTAACCCTGGAGGTATATTTTTCATGAATGCATCTGTGGATTCTGTTTTTCCAGAAAAATACCGCATTCTCAGCGGAAGCGCTCTGAAGATGATCGCGGTCATCACCATGCTGATCGATCATATCGGAGCTGTGCTGCTCAGTATGTATCAGCCTGCACAGAAAATCCTGTTTACACTTTTCGGCAGAGAATATACTGTATATCTTATTTTCCGCGATATCGGAAGAGCTGCTTTTCCCATCTTCTGTTTTCTCCTGCTGGAAGGCTTCCGGCATACACGGAGCCGGTTCCTCTATGGAAGAAATCTCCTTCTTTTTGCGCTGCTTTCAGAAATTCCGTGGAATCTGATGTTTACAAATACACTGCGTTACGAAAGACAAAATGTGTTTTTCACGCTTTTCCTCGGATATCTGGCCTTTTGTGCCATCGAATATTTCCAGACCAGACCTTCGATGCAGCTTCTCTGCATCCTGGGACTGCTTGTTGTTTCCATTTTTCTGAAAGCAGACTATGGATGGCGGGGGTATATCTTCCTGCTGATCATGTACTATATGCGAAACGATAAACCAGGCCAGGCAATCCTCGGGAGCTGCTGGCTTTACTATGAATGGAGGGCCGCTTTTGCCTTTCTGTCCATTAACCTGTACAATGGAAAAAGAGGCTTCATCCGCGGAAAATCAGCAAAATATTTCTTCTACTGGTTTTACCCAGTCCATATTATGGGACTGGTCATACTTCGACAGCTTTTGTTTTTATCTTAATCCCGCCCTCTCCCGGTCGGTTCAGCCTTCCACAACCAATACCGTTACATCCATCACCCCATCAAAAAAAAGCTGCACTCTCTCAAAAGTGCAGCCTAAATGCGTGTCCAGAAGAATCTGTTTCTTATTTTTTCTTTACGATCTCTTTTGCATTTTTATAAATGGAATCTGCAGGAACACATCCACGTACCGGTGACAGCGGGTAGATATTAGAATTCCGTCCGATCACAGTACCGGGATTCAGCACAGAACCGCATCCGACTTCAACATGATCTCCGAGCATCGCTCCGAATTTCTTAAGACCGGTTTCGATCTTTTCATCCCCGTCTTTTACGACAACCAGCTTCTTGTCTGATTTTACGTTGGAACAGATCGATCCGGCACCCATGTGGGACTTATATCCCAGCACAGCATCTCCAACATAATTATAATGAGGAACCTGAACCTTGTTAAACAGCACTGCATTCTTAAGCTCTGTGGAATTTCCCACAACTGCGCCCTCACCAACGATAGCCTTGCCGCGGATAAATGCACAGTGGCGCACCTCGGCGTCTCTGCCAATGATAGCCGGTCCGGTGATACTTGCAGTCGGCGCAACTGTAGCGGATCTTGCGATCCATACATTTTCGCCCTTCTCCTCATATTCAGAAGAATCCAGTGTTTTTCCCAGCTTAATAATGAAATCTCCGATCTCCGGAAGAACCTCCCACGGATAGGTTTTTCCCTCAAAAAGCTCTGCTGCAATGGTCTCATTCAGATCCAGCATATTGCTGATAGTAAAATCTTTCATCATGATGATCTCTTTCCTCCCTGTCTGGAAGCTCGCTCCGGCTTCCTGTAGTTTACAGCGGCCACATCAAAAAACTGCCGCAGGTTATACTGATAATTGCTTGCCTCCACCTGCCGGGTACGTACCCGCACAAAATGCTCCAGCTTGTCCATATATTCCTGTTCCGTGATGCTGCCCTCTGCCACATAGGTGAGCCCCTTTTCCCAGCTTGCCGTAAGCTCCGGGTTCAGAAGCTGCCGGATAGAACAATTTACCACATCAAAGATCATTTCCCCAAGAAGCGTTGGAGTGATCACCTGGGTCTTTTTGTTCAGTGCCAGATATTTGATGTTAAAAAGCTTCTTCAGGATCTCGGCACGGGTAGCACTGGTGCCGATCCCGCTTCCCTTGATCTGGGCTCGAAGCTCCTCATCCTCGATCAGCTGTCCTGCATTTTCCATGGCAAGGATCATGGAACCGGAATTGTATCGTTTGGGCGGTGAAGTCTCACCCTCCTTGATACTCAAACCGTTCACAGGAAGTATATCACCCTTTTTCAGCTTCTGCAACGCCTCCAGGAGCACAGTATCACAGGAAACCTCGTCTTCCTCTCCATTTCTGTTTTTCTCACTGTCTGAAGCCCTTTTCCGCGAAAAAGAATTCGTGGCAATCTTCAGATAGCCTTCTTCTTTGAGAACCTTAAAGGATGAAAAGAATGCCTCGCCGTCCAGCTTCGTCACAAGACTCACCTTCTGATAAACGGCCGGCGGATAAAAAATACACAAAAATCTCCGTACAATGGTCTCGTACACACGCTGTGCAGTAAGAGACACGCTTCCAAGCGCATTCAATCCCTGACCGGTAGGAATGATCGCATAATGGTCTGTGATCTGCTTGTCATTCACATATCTGGTCTTTGCAATGCTTTTCCAGGATTCCATCCCCAAAACCTCTGCCGCCGCCGCACCGGCCTGCTGA
This sequence comes from Blautia sp. LMAG:89, assembly GCF_008679485.1. NCBI lineage: Bacteria > Bacillati > Bacillota > Clostridia > Lachnospirales > Lachnospiraceae > Blautia > Blautia sp. LMAG:89. The sequence goes on from NZ_NANC01000007.1 coordinate 265,481, forward strand.
TAATTTCGAAGACCGGATATATTCTTGTATATCTCCTTGGCCACTGCCGTGGAAAGAACTCTGGCATCCGTTCTCGGATAAGTCACCAGCTTCTTCTCATAAAGCTCCTGTACGATCCGGAGTGTCTCGTCCGGACTGATCTTAAACAGCTTTGAGCACACATTCTGAAGCTCCGCCAGGTTAAAAAGAAGCGGCGGATTTTTGTTTTCTTTTTTTCGTTCCACCTTTTCCACAATACAAGAAAGGGGCTGATTCACCATCAGCTGATCGATCAGCATCTGTGCATGCTCTTTTTTCCTGAAGCCGTTTTCTTTATAAAGATACGGGGACTGGAAATACCGGCTGCCTTCCACAGCCCTCCATTCACCGTCAAAATTTTCGCCTGCAAGTCCAATGCTGCCAAGGACACGGTAGAAGGGTGTCTTCACAAAGACACGGATCTCCCGTTCTCTCCGCACCACCATGCCAAGAACACAGGTCATCACACGCCCAACTGCAATGGCCTGATATTTGGAATGGAGATAATTGGTGACACTGCTTCCGTAGCGCAAGGTCAGAACTCTGGAAAAATTGATTCCCATAAGATAATCTTCCTTTGCGCGGAGATACGCAGATGCTGCCAGATTATCATACTCCGAGATATCCTTCGCTTCACGGATCCCTCTTAAGATTTCTTCCTCTGTCTGGGAATCGATCCACACACGTTTCTGGACTTTTCCCTTTACTCCTGCCATCTGGGCTACCAGACGGTAGATATATTCACCCTCACGTCCGGAGTCGGTACACACATAAATGGTATCCACATCCGGCCGGTTCAGCAGTCCTTTTACGATCTCGAACTGCTTTTTGACCCCGGGGATCACTTCATATTTAAATTCGCGCGGCAAAAAAGGCAGGGTATCAAAACTCCACCTTTTAAACTTGATATCATATTTTTCGGGATAGCTCATGGTAACCAGGTGTCCTACACACCAGGTTACCACAGAATCATCAGATTCCAGATATCCGTCTTTTCTCTGACCGTTGATCTTCAAAGCCTTCGCAAATTCCTGTGCCACGCTGGGCTTCTCCGCTATGTATAAAGCCTTTGCCATACTATTTATCTGCACTCATCTTTCTAAGCGGCCATGCCAGAAGCACACCTCCGCCAACTATATTTCCCAGTGTTACGATCACCATGCTTTTAAGCATAGCGCCGACAGACAATCCTGGCACCATACAGAATGCAACTGTAAAAATACCCATATTTGCAATACAATGCTCAAATCCGCTGACAACGAAACCTGAAATACAGATCACGATCATCAGGAACTTACCTGACTCACTCTTCAGCTTAATGCCGCAGAGAACAGCAAGACAGACGAAGAAATTACAAAGTACCGCACGGAAAAACATCTGTCCTGCCGGAATACTCAGTTTTCCGTTTATAAATCCGGCAAAATAATCTGCTGTACCGGACGCTCCGGCACCTACAAAGATCAGCGCCAGGATCAGGCATCCCACAAAATTGCCGATGTAACTGATTCCCCAGACCTTTCCAACATCTTTCCATGATACGCTCTTGTCATACGCACCAAAAGCCATTACCAGATTGTTACCGGTAAACAGCTCTCCTCCTACCATTGCGATCAGCAGGACCGCAATAGAGAACACGATGGCTCCAAGGAATTTCCCCCATTCCGGGAATGTCTTGGAAAATACATTTCCAACAACGTTACTGTAGATCATCGCCACATCAATAAAAAATCCGGCCATGATCGCCCGCATAAAGTATTTTCCGAAATTGCTGTTCAGTAAGTTTATCTTACCCTTCGCAGCGGTTGACAGTTTCTCTACATCCTCCCTGTTCATAAATAGCACCTCCACATATTTTTAGCAAGCGTGGCACTTTGTTGCTGCTTCTTTGTTCACAGCAACACGCTTTCCGGAAATCTGCTTGTTATATTGTAACACTTTACTAATTATTTAACAATAAAAATGCGAAAATTTTCAAAAATTTTCGTTTTGTTACATACAACAAACAATATCCGTTTTATACCAGAACACGATAGATGCCATCCCAGGCCAGTTCCTTTTTTTTCAGGAATTTTTCTGTTTCCTCCTCTGATTGCTCCACGCATTTCCATGCCAGTCCGCACTGGGCACTGATCTCTGAAGGGATCGGGATCAGCCTTCCCGGAAATTCAGATTCCCTGGCCGTTCTTTCCATTTTCATGGCAGCCGTGGTTGTGGAAAATGTCACAACTGTAGTAATTACTTTTCTGCGCATATCTCCTTTGTTCCTTCCACATACGCAAAAACAGGACACCGGAAAAACCGATATCCCGTTTCTGATGATTTTCTTTATTTCCTGTAAAGGATCCAGTTCTTATTTAGCCTGGATATATCCTTTCGCTTTCAGAGTTTCTGCACAGAGAACTGCTCCGCCTGCGGCACCTCTTACTGTGTTATGGGAAAGTCCGATGAACTTGTAATCATAAACAGTATCCTCACGAAGACGTCCTACAGATACTCCCATTCCATTCTCATAGTTTACATCCATCTGTACCTGCGGACGGTTGTCCTCCTCAAGATACTGGATGAACTGCTTCGGAGCGCTTGGAAGCTCAAGCTCCTGCGGAAGTCCCTTAAACTCAACCAGCTTCTGGATCAGCTGCTCTTTGGTAGGTTTCTTGCGGAATTTAACGAATACAGCTGCTGTATGTCCGTTGAGGACCGGAACACGTACACACTGGCATGTGATGACAGGTGTGGTAGCCGGAACGATCACGCCGTCCTCGATCTTGCCCCAGAGTCTTAATGGCTCCTTCTCACTCTTCTCTTCCTCACCACCGATGTACGGAATGATGTTGTGCTCCATCTCCGGCCAGTCCTTGAAGGTTTTTCCTGCTCCGGAAATAGCCTGGTATGTAGTGGCAACTACTTCATACGGCTCGAACTCTTTCCATGCGGTAAGTACCGGAGCGTAGCTCTGGATAGAGCAGTTCGGTTTAACAGCTACAAAGCCGCGTTTTGTTCCTAGACGTTTCTTCTGGAATTCGATAACCTCGAAGTGCTCCGGATTGATTTCCGGAACTACCATCGGAACGTCCGGTGTCCAGCGGTGTGCGCTGTTGTTGGACACAACCGGTGTCTCTGTCTTTGCATATTCTTCCTCGATTGCCTTGATCTCATCCTTCGTCATATCAACTGCGGAAAATACAAAGTCAACAGTAGCTGCAACCTTCTCAACCTCGTGGATATCCATAACAACCAGCTTCTTTACTGCCTCCGGCATCGGAGTATCCATTTTCCATCTGCCGCCTACAGCCTCCTCGTAGGTCTTGCCTGCGCTTCTCGGGCTTGCCGCTACAGTAACCACCTCAAACCACGGGTGATTCTCCAGAAGAGAAATGAATCTCTGACCAACCATTCCAGTTGCACCTAAAATACCGACTTTAAGCTTTTCACTCATAATAAAACTCTCCTCATCTTGTGTCCCTCCATGGCACACATTTGTCTTTTCTGTAAATACTATACCAATTTTTCCTAAAATGCAAGCATTATCTTAATTTTTTTCAAGATATTCTTTATTCTGAGCGATCACCTGCTCCATCACGTCCGGTCCCGGCGCTCCCAGAGTCACACGTTTTTCCACGCAGGTCTTCATACTGATGGCTTCATAGATGTCCTCCTCAAACACAGGACTGATCTCTTTGTACTCGGAAAGCGGAAGCTCATCCAGAGAGATTCCCTTATCCAGACAGAGAAGGACCAGTCTTCCGACGATGCCGTGAGCATCACGGAACGGTACACCGTGGTTAACCAGATAGTCTGCTGCGTCTGTGGCGTTTGTAAAGCCTCTCTTTGCACTTGCCTCCATGTTGGCTTTGTTGAACTGCATAGTGGAAACCATGCCGGTAAACAGGGCGATACAGCCCTTTACGGTGTCGATGGCATCAAAGGTCAGCTCCTTGTCTTCCTGCATATCTTTGTTGTATGCAAGCGGGATTCCCTTCATGGTTGTGAGAATAGATGTCAGCGCTCCGTAAACACGGCCTGTTTTTCCACGGACAAGCTCTGCGATATCCGGATTCTTCTTCTGCGGCATGATACTGCTGCCTGTGCTGTATGCGTCATCGATCTCAACGAAACGGTACTCATTGGAATTCCACAGAATGATCTCTTCTGAAAAGCGGCTCAGATGCATCATGATCGTAGAAAATGCACTGAGAAGCTCGATGACATAATCTCTGTCAGATACGGAATCCATACTGTTTCTGGTTGGTGCATCAAAGCCGAGAAGCTCTGCAGTATAGGCACGATCCAGCGGATAAGTGGTTCCTGCCAGTGCTCCCGCTCCAAGCGGACAGGTATTCATTCTCTTACGGATATCAAAAAGTCTGTCACGGTCTCTGCGGAACATCTCAAAATATGCGCCTACATGGTGTGCCAGAGTTACCGGCTGTGCCTTCTGAAGGTGGGTAAATCCCGGCATGTAGGTGTGAACATTCTCTTCCATGATCTTCTGCAGGGCAAGAAGAAGGTCCTTCAGCTCCTTATCTGTCTCATCGATCTCGTCGCGGACATAAAGCTTCATATCCAGAGCTACCTGGTCATTACGGCTTCTTCCTGTGTGAAGCTTCTTTCCGGCATCTCCGATACGGTCGATCAGGTTTGCCTCCACGAAGCTGTGGATATCCTCATACTCCGCTGTGATCTCCAGCTTGCCTGCTTCCACGTCTGCAAGGATACCGTCCAGTCCTTCTGTGATCTGCTCCTTTTCTTCCTCTGTCAGGATCCCCTGTTTTGCAAGCATGGCAACATGTGCCTTGCTTCCACGGATATCCTGTCTGTAAAATTTCTGATCAAAGGAAATGGATGCGTTAAAATTGTAAACCAGCTTGTCCGTTTCTTTTGTAAAACGGCCTCCCCATAACTGTGCCATATTGATTCTTCCTCACTTTTCTTTTTTGCGGCAGAACTGTCTTCTCCGGACATACACGAGCTCCGTCTCCCGAACGTCTGCACTTTTCTGTGTTAGTGTAACATATTTTTATAAAAATGCAAAGTTTTTCATAATTATACGTTTGCTGTCTTCAGCCGTTGTTACTGTTCACTCGGTTCTCAGTAACCAGCCGTTCTCTGTCCATGGCTTCTTTCTTTGAAAATACACAGCCGCAGTAATTCTGCCGGTACAGAGCATGCTCATGAGACAGTTCAATAGAACGCTTGTAGCCATTCTTTTTCTTAAAATCTGAAGTCAGATGTGGCACTTTATAGATTTCTGCCAGCTCCTCGCCAATCTCATTGATCTTCTGTGCATTTTTCAGCGGACTGATACTTAATGTTGTGGTGAAATAATCATATCCGCCCTCCTTCGCCAGCTTTGCCGCCTCTTCCATCCGCAGGCGGTAACACCGAAAGCACCGTTCTCCTCCTTCCGGAACATCTTCCAGGCCTTTTGCCATTTCATAAAATTCCTTCGGGTCATACCGGCCCTCCATAAGAGTTACCGGATGGACAAATTCCATCTCCCCGATCAGGCGGCGGATCTCAGCCACACGGTGTGAATATTCCTCCACCGGTGCGATATTGGGATTATAAAAAAATATCGTGATCTCAAAATACTGTGACAGATATTCCATCACATAGCTGCTGCATGGCGCACAGCAGGCATGCAGAAAAAGTCTGGGGGTTTTCCCTTCTTTCTGGTTTCTTTCAATCAGTTTATCCAGTTCTTTCTGGTAGTTTCTCTTGTTCAATGTTTGTAATTCCTTTCTCTATGACTGTTTTCAGGCAGACATCAAAGTATGCATCTCTGCCATTGGCCTTCTCATGTTTCAGACATATGATAATATTATATCATTATCTACGAAAAGGAGGCAACATCCATGAATCCTGTCCTGAAAGTGCGGGACGTGTGTCTCTCCTATCACACATTGTCCGGTGAGACACCCGCCCTTTCTCATATATCCTTTGACCTGATGCCCGGTGAATTCCTGTCCATTGTAGGACCTTCCGGATGCGGAAAATCCACTCTTCTGAATCTCATTGCCGGCCTGCTCACTCCGGAGCACGGTTCCATTACTCTGGGAGACCGTCCGGTATCCTCCGGCAGTGCCGCTGTAGGATATATGCTCCAGAAGGATCATCTTCTGGAATGGCGGAGCATCTACAAAAACATCCTTCTCGGCCTGGAGATCCGGAAAGAGCTCACACCTGAAAAACTGGCACATGCAGAAGCCCTTCTTCAGACCTACGGTCTGGACCGTTTCCGTGATGCCCGCCCTTCCCAGCTTTCCGGCGGAATGCGCCAACGTGCCGCTCTGATCCGGACCCTGGTGCTGGAACCGGAGCTCCTTCTTCTGGACGAACCATTTTCCGCTCTGGATTACCAGACACGCTTAAATGTCAGTGATGATATCGGAAAAATCCTCAAAAGCTCCGGCAAGCCTGCGATCCTGGTCACTCATGACATCTCCGAAGCCATCAGTATGGCCGACCGGGTACTGATCCTTTCTGCACGTCCTGCCACTGTACGAAAGATCATTGATATCGATCTGGATATCAGCGACCGCACTCCCCTCTCCTCCAGAAATGCTCCGGATTTTAAAAAATATTTTAACATCATATGGAAGGAGCTCAATGAAAATGCCTGAAATTTCCAGACAGCAGAAACAATATCTTGCACGGCAAAAAAAAGAAAAAAACATTATCCTGGCTGCACGGACACTTCTTTTTGTTCTGTTTATGGGACTTTGGGAAATATCCTCTGATCTTGGATGGATCGATTCCTTTATCTTCAGTAGTCCTTCCCAGATCGCAGAGACCTTTCTTTCCATGTGCAGGGATCAGTCCCTGTTTGCACATATTGCCGTGACACTGGCAGAAACTCTTGTCAGTTTCTTTTTTGTTGTGATCCTGGGTGTAGGAACCGCAGTACTTCTCTGGTGCTCCCGACGGATCGCACGGATCCTGGAGCCATGTCTGGTGGTACTGAACAGTCTCCCGAAATCTGCTCTGGCCCCTCTTCTGATCGTATGGCTTGGTGCCAACGAACGTACCATTGTAGTCGCCGGCATATCTGTAGCCATCTTCGGCTCCGTTATCAATCTGTACTCCGGCTTCTGCCAGGCAGATCCGGAAAAGCTGAAGCTGATCGAAACTCTGGGGGGACACAAAAAGGAAAAGCTTCTGAAGATCGTCCTGCCCTCCTCCGTTCCTCTTATCCTGAGTGTGATGAAGGTCAACATCGGGCTTTGCCTGGTAGGCGTGATCATCGGAGAATTTATCGGTGCCCGAAAAGGCCTGGGATACCTGATCATTTACGGAAGCCAGACATTCAGACTTACATGGGTCCTGATGGCCATTGTGATCCTTTGCATCATTGCCATGCTGCTGTATTTTGCACTTTATCTTATTGAAAAACAGGTCCGGAAGCATTAGCTGTAAAAAGGGCGTGTAAAAATGATCTCTCATTTTTTACACGCCTCTTTTGCTCTTATAACCTTTGTTTCAAAGTTTTCCCACGGCAAAGGCCGTGCATAATAAAAGCCCTGGATCTCATCGCAGCTCAGGCTTCGCAGGATCTCCACCTGTTTTGCTTTCTCCACGCCCTCGGCAAGAACCTTCATTCCAAGGCTGTGTGCCAGCGAAATGGTATGACGGATCACCTGCTGCCCACGAAAATTCTCTATGTAATCGATCAGACTTTTATCCAGCTTCAGAGTATCGAATGGCAGCTGGTTCAGGCTTGTCATAGATGAATAGCCGGAGCCAAAATCATCCATATGCAGCTCGAATCCTGCATCCACCATCTTCTCTATGAGCTTACTGATCCGATCATTATACAACGCAGCAGTTTCTGTCAATTCAATGGGAACAGAAGAAAACGGAATGCCATTTTCTTCCACGATCTTCACATAACGACAGATCATATTATCGTAATGGATACTGGCACGTGACAGATTCACCGAAATAGGAAGTATCTTTTTCCCTAATCTTATACGTTCCCCTTGGATGCTGCATACCTTGCGGAAAACATATTCATCAAGGCGCACGATCAAGCCGTCCTTCTCAAAAAGAGGGATAAATTCTCCCGGCGAAACCATAGTTCCTTCCGCTCTCTTCCAGCGCACCAGCGCCTCCGCCCCAACGATCTCTTCTGTCTCCACACTGTATTTCGGCTGCAGGTAGACTACGAATTCTTCATTGCGTATAGCCTCCTCGAAAGCATTCTCCATCTGTCCGTTACGGATATGTCTCTGTCTCATCTCATCATCATAAAAAGCGATCTGGTGCTCATAGTCATCCCGGATACTCTTCATGGCCAGAAAAGCCCTGTCACAGATCAGGGTAAAAGGCAGTGTCTTATCCACATTCTCATAGACCCCATAGTTGACCACCAGATTAGGAATCGGTGCTCCACTCTCGACCCTGTGGATAAATTTCTCCATATCTGCCATACGGATCTCTTTCTTTCCATATATGATGGCTACAAACTGGTCTCCTCCATATCTGCCCACCGTCCCGTAACGAACCTGATTTCTATACGTATCTCCCAGATAGGTAAGAACCTGATCACCGGTCTTCTCTCCATAGGTTCCGTTGATCCATTTAAAGTTCTTTATATCTGCCACCACCACATGAAAATCCTGATTCGTATTAAAGCGCATCAGCGTCTTTGCATGATGGAAAAAGGCCTGTCTGATATAAAGCCCTGTAAGATCATCATATTCCAGAGCTGAGAGTACCATCACGGACTCTCTCAGCTTGATCACATTGTTGATCTTACTTTTTAATATACGGACATTATACGGTTTCCGTACAAAATCCACTGCTCCCAGTTCCAGACATCGCACCTCATCCTCCAGCCGGTTACTTCCGGTTATGATGATCACAGGCACAGAGGTCAGCATCACATCATCACGGATCAGCTCCAGAAACTGAAATTCATCACATACCGGCACACTCATATCAAGAAGAATTGCAGAAAGGGTTTTGTAATTCTCAGACAGACGCTTCATCCCCTCTGCTTCATTCATCGCAGTGATAACCTCAAAACTGCCCTCCAGATGTTCTGTAAGCGCTTTCCGATCCGTCTCGTCATTCACTACAATAAGAAGTTTTCTTCCGGATGCTGTTCCTCCTGGTTCCAGTATGGCCTCCATCTCACTGTACCGTACATCCATATCCTCATTGGCAAAAGCAAACACCACGGTCTGAAAATCCTCAGCCGTTCCTACTCTGGCACATTTCACATAGAAATATTCAATCCTCCCGTTGCTTCGGCGTACACGATAATGTACCATCAACTGGGGAATCCTTGTAAGACGTTGGCATATCTTCTCAAAATCCATCATCTGATGCATCCGGATCCTGTCCTCTGCCGCAACACTGCTCTCAATATAAATATCCATGATCTTCTCATAGGATTCATCCCTGCGAAGTCCCTCCTCCCCATAAGCTCCACTCTGCCCCTGGAAGCGGCATACCTGGACCTTATGAGTCTCTCTGTCAACAGAGTAGATATTGATAAAATTTTTTCCGAGAACATTAATGATCCCCATAAGAAGCGGATTCTCCATCATTCCGCTGCTGATCTCATCATTCGTCTCTGTATCCGAAAAAACAAGGGCATGTCCTGTCCCGCCGGATTCCAGCGGAATCTCCACAGCATCAACCGAACGCAGGATATTCCGTCCCGGTTCCAGATAATTCTTCGGACCTTTGATCCCGTTAACGACCGGACAGATCTCACAGGGAGTTTCTCTGTTTCTCAGACAGTGATAGCATTTCTCGCCCCTCTTCAGCTGCGGATAGATCTCACGTGCTGCCAGGTTATAGCTGATAATCTTATAATCCTCATCTATGACATACATTCCCGATGCATTTTTCCCCACGAGCATCACCTCCGGATTCGTAAATTTCTCATAGATCCTTCGTGACAGTTACTGTCTCAAAATCCTTAAATATTCCTTCATTATATACGATTTTTCTGATAACTGCAATTATCTTTCGTATTATTTATTTTTCATATTGGTTTTATTATATTTTGGTTATCAGCGCATCTGAAAAGATTTCCCCCTGAGCGGAACCCCGGCAAGCTCCGCAAGCCTTTTGATTCCGGAATCTGCTATGGATACCGCACTCTCCACATGATTGAAATCTGTGGCACTGTAATCAAACAGGATATTTCCCTGTGCTTCAAACTCCTCGTCCCGTTCCCAGAAAAAGAATCTCATAGGCATACAGTCAAAGGCCCTGATCTCATATCCCACATCACCCTGGGGCAGTTCCCTGCCGTCAAGCTTCTGAAACGCCTCCCTCAATTCCTTTTCATGGCCGGAAAATGTAGCACTGAACACATCCGTCTCTCCGATCTGATACGCCGGCGCAAATGGTCTTGCATTTCTGAGATCTGCAAAAGGGACCCACTTATCCATAATAAAAGCCCCCTCTTTCGCATACCCCAGAAGCGTATAAATATTCAGCATCTCCGTAGTATCCGGTTCTCTCTGTCCATCCAGGCTCCGGATACTGCCGTCTTCCAGACTCACCCCATATCTTCTTCCGAAATGAATGATCGTGAGAAACCCGTTTTCTTCCTTCAGTTCCGGCACCCGTTTATGCAGATCTGCCTGATCCATCTTCAAAAAGCGTTGTGCCCACTCTTCACATAGTTTTACATAGTTGGAAATTCTTTCTTCTTTCATCCTGTCTTCTCCCTGTCTGATATCGATATCCTTTCTCCGCTGTATTCCGGACTTTTTTTACAGAATACACTGCTTTCACATTTTCCGCAAGAATCTTCGCCGATGTATCCGAAATCCGGCTATTTTCAGTGTTACTGTTTTTTCAGCATCCCGGAACCTTCTTAAGCGTTTCTTTTTTTCGACAGATCATCCATCAATTTTCCCAAATCCGTCTAATTTCCCAATATAAAAATAACGTTTTTTTGCACAAAAAACTGGATTTTCTTTTTTAAAAGGTGTATAATATTAACAAAGTTTATTGTTTTTATGGTTAAAGACACCTGGCAGTAAACAAGAAATGAAAGTGAGGATTCGCCATGAAACAAAACAGTATGTTAGCAATGATCCTGGCCGGTGGAAGAGGAAGTCGTCTTCACGAGTTGACGAATAAAGTTGCCAAGCCAGCCGTTGGTTATGGCGGTAAATACCGTATCGTGGATTTTCCGCTCAGTAACTGTGCCAACAGCGGCATTGATGTCGTAGGTGTACTGACACAGTATGAATCAGTTTTACTGAACAGCTATGTAGCAGCTGGTGGCCGCTGGGGTCTTGATGCCAAGGACAGCGGAGTTTATGTACTTCCTCCACGTGAGAAGGCTGATGCCGGTCTGGATGTATACCGTGGAACAGCTGATGCGATCTCTCAGAATATTGATTTCATCGACTCACAGAACCCGGAATACCTTCTGATCCTTTCCGGTGACCACATCTATAAGATGAATTATGCAAAGATGCTTGATGACCATATCCAGCATAAGGCAGATGCGACTATTGCAGTTATCGAGGTTCCCATGAAGGAAGCCAGCCGTTTCGGTATCATGAACACCGGTGAAGATGACCGCATCGTGGAATTTGAGGAGAAACCGGAACACCCGAAGAGCAATCTTGCCTCCATGGGTATCTACATATTCAACTGGAAGCTTCTGCGCAAGCTCCTGCTGGCAGATATCAAGAATCCGGATTCCAACCACGATTTCGGTAAAGACATCATCCCTACACTCCTTGCACAGGACAAGGCACTCTACGCTTACAAGTTCAAAGGCTACTGGAAGGATGTAGGAACCATCGATTCCCTCTGGGAAGCAAACATGGATCTTCTCAGTCCTAACAGTGAACTGGATCTTAACGATCCTACCTGGAAGATCTACACTGAGGATGCTACCTCTCTTCCACAGTATATCTGTGATACAGCTGTGATCAACACTGCTTTCATTACTCAGGGCTGTGTTGTGGAGGGTGAGATCACCAACTCCGTACTTTTCACAGGCGTCAAGGTCGGTCCTGGTGCCAAGATCATCGACAGTGTCCTGATGCCGGGTGTTGTTGTTGAAGCAGGTGCCGTTGTCCAGCGTGCTCTCGTTGCAGACGGAGTCGTGATCGGTGCCAATGCTCGTGTCGGTTCCAAGGACAGTGAGCACATCGAACTTGTATCAAAACGTGTAAAGGGGGCTGAGTAATATGTTTAAAGCATTTGGAATCGTGAATTCCTCAGAAAGAAATATCCATGTGGAGGGGCTTCAGGACTACCGTGCGATCGGCGCCTTTTCATTTCTCGGAAGATATCGTGTCATCGACTTCCCGATCTCAAATATGACCAACAGCGGAATTGAGTACATTCAGGTCTATGTAAAGAACAAACCCCGTTCTCTTGTAGAACATCTCGGAACCGGACGTCACTACAACATCAACTCCAAGAGCGGTAATCTCCAACTCCTCTTTTCAGAGCATTCCGGAGTCAACGATATCTATAACACCGATATCGACAACTACTACTCCAATCTGGAGTGCATCGAAGCAGTTCATTATCCGTATGTTGTTATCGCTCCGAATTACATGATCTACACCACCGACTATTCCAAGCTGATCGATGCCCATATCGAATCCGGTGCAGATGTGACCATGCTTTATCATTCCGTTGATAATGCCAAGGAGAACTATCTGAACTGCCACATCCTGAACCTGAACCGTCAGAAGGGTGTTCTCTCCATTGAGCACAACCACGGCAATGCAAAGAACCGCAACATTTTCATGGATACCTACGTAATGAGCAAGGAGCTTTTCATCAGCCTCATCCATAAGGCAAAAGAGATTTCCTCTCTTTATACCCTTGCAGACGTGATCAATGCCGGCTGCAGAGACGGTGAGCTGGATGTGCGTGGTATATCTCATCGCGGATATTTTGCATCGATCACTGATTTCAAGAGCTATCACGATGCAAATATGGATCTGATCGACTACAAAACTGCAACCGATCTTTTCCATGATAACTGGCCGATCTATACACGCACCAACAACTCCTGTCCAACCCATTATTTTGACACAGCCAATGTTTCCAACTCCGTTATCTCCAACGGCTCCATGATCGAGGGAACTGTAGAGAATTCCATTGTCGGACGTGGCTGTACCATCAAAAAGGGCGCTGTTATCAAGAACTGTGTCGTTCTTGCAGACTGCACCATCGGTGAGAATGTCCATATCGAAAATCTGGTCGTAGACAAGCATGCCAAGATCACACATGCCAAGGAGATCATCCGTCCTGCTGATGAGCCTGGCTACATCAAACGTAACGATACACTGTAATATTCATATATAATAAGGCCTCCGGTTCCTGTGTTACGAACCGGAGGCCTTATTTATCTCTGTACTCAGCTAAGCATATGGATTCATCATTTCAGAACAGACTGGATCCATTTCAACGCATTATCCTTATTCTTCACATTACCCGGAAGGCAGATGCACACCGGATCATATCTCAGGCCAAATTCCTGAGCAACACTACTGCTGCCGTCAAGCTCCAGATGCTGATCATCCACAGCGCCCAGAGACTCAAACACCTCATCTCCAAACGTTTCCCTGAGATCTGCATACATTCCGCTGTCTTTCTCATGTTCATAGAGCTCCTTCGGCATGATCAGGATATCAACGGTAGCACTCTGGATTTCCGTCACATATGCGATCCTGGCATAGTAATCAAAATCCTCTCCTGTCTCGTCCGTCATCAGATTCTGCGCCACACTGACTTCTGCATATTTATCCTCTGTTCCCAGTGTCTTCAGAACATCCTCTTCCACCTTCTCAGAGTCATAATTCCCTGCATTCACCACCGCAATGGAAAGCACCGTCTTCATCTGTGCGTGCCGGTAAATATTCACTCCCAGGCAGACTCCGCCAATGGCAAGAAGCACGCACAGCATATGTATCTTATAATACATCCAGATATACTGAATCTTCTTACCTGTTCCCATTCCCTTCAGTTTCTCTCTTTCGATCCGGCGGCGTTCCTTCTTCGTCAGATCAGTTTCGTTGGGCATCTCCGGATTCAGTACACTCTCATCGTGTCCGTCACTGCCGGCCTCCGCTCTGTTTTGTAAATCCATAAAAATCTCCTTTTTCTTTCATGTCTCAGTATTTTTTACCCTGAAGCGGGATATTCCAGTCGCTTTCCCCGCATCCTCCGGGTGGGTGCTGTGACTTATCAATAAAGGATATTTTAGCATATTTTGGTACAAAATCACAGCGCATAAATATGAAAATACCATAAACTCTTCTATTTCCGGCAGATCCTCATTCCATATCCATACATTACCGCCACAGCAGTCACAAAAACACAGACCATCACCGGTCTCATCCACAGATATAAAAGATTTTTCTCAATTCCTGCTGCCACAGCCACATCCTTCAGGATATCAGCCACACAGAGATGGAACAGATAAATAAAAAATGCATATTTCTGACCGATGGCTGCCGGAAGCTCGGGCACTTTCCGATTCTTTCCCATGATCGCAATGAGAAAAAGACCAACAGCCATAAATACTGAACCCAGAAACAATTCCAGTTTGCCAAAATACCTGTATTCCAGCAGACTTACGATCCCGCCGCCAGCTGCCATGCCATACAAAAGAAGCACTTTTTTTCCGGCAAACCAGGCTTCCAGCTTTTCCTGATGTCTGTGTATCAGATGTCCCAACATAAAGAACGGAAATCCGGTAAACAAATAGTTCCTGAACTGCATAACACGGAAATGCTTTTCCGGGAACAGGAATGTCGAAAATTCCTCCATTCCGAAATGGATCAGAAGAAGCACCGGTATCAGAACATATGCCTGCTTACAAATCCGGAATCTTGCTGCCAGGGCAAAAAGAAGATAACAATAGAGCAGTGCCGGGAGAAACCACAGATGCCATTTCACCTGAGAGCTGTTATTATATAGAAGAAACTGGCGGATATGTTCCCCCGAAACCAGGGCTTCCAGCCATTCCTTCTGGCTTGCTCCGTCGATGTGGTTCTGGATCAGCTCCCACAGACAGCAGACCGGAAATGCCACAAGCATCAGCTTCAGAACATGCCGGATCTTTTTTCCGGTTCTTATAAATTCCGTATCATCGCCACGGAAACAAAAATATCCGGATACCATAAAAAACACAGGTACTGCAAATCTGGCAAGTACATTGGCTATAATTCCGGCATTTCCCGGAAAATGGACATGAAGAAGCACAACTGCATAAGCACAGATCGCCTTTACCACATCCAGAGTACGGTTTCGCATAAAAATTACTCCTTTTTTATCGAACGCTTATCCCGGAAATATGATTCCGGGGTTTCCTTTTTTTCGAAACGATATACTAGCAAACCAGCAGAATTTTGTCAATGTTGTTTTTCTCCTGTACAGTTTGCTCTTATACGTTTTACTCTTGTACAGCTTCCGGATCTGAATTATAATTCTTTTATGACTTCTATGACAGGATGTTTGTTATTTCCTCAGAAAGGATTCTATTTTTTATGAAAAAAGACGGCTACTATTCTTCCGGCGAATTTGCACGCATGGCACATGTAACTCTGCGTACTGTCCGCTATTATGATAAACAGGATATCCTGAAACCCTCTCTCGTCACCGAATCCGGCGCACGTTTTTATACAGACGAAGATTTTGCAAGGCTTCAGCAGATCCTCCTTCTGAAATATCTGGGCTTTTCCCTGGATGACATCCGTGAAATGACCATCGGTGATTCCGATTATCATTTCATGCTGAATTCTCTGAATATCCAGCTTCGTCTGGTCCGTGACCGAATCGAACAAATGCAGCTGGTGGAAAAAGCGATCCAGGATACCGCACAGGTGATAAATGAACAGCACACCATTGACTGGAGCCAGATGCTGAACCTGATCCACCTGACCGGCATGGAAAAAAGCCTCAAGAATCAGTATCAGAATGCCACCAACATTTCCTCCAGGATCAACCTCCACAGCCTGTACTCCCAGAACAAACAGGGATGGTTTCCCTGGATCTTTGAACAGTGCCGGATCTCACCCGGTCTTCGTATTCTGGAGCTGGGTTGCGGAGACGGAACGTTATGGACCGACAACCTTTCCCTTCTGCCGGAGGATATCTCCATCACACTTTCCGATATTTCCAGCGGTATGCTCCGCGATGCCAGACGAGCCATCGGTTCCTCGGATACCCGGTTTGCATTCCGGGCCTTTGACTGCAGAAAAATCCCCTGCAAGGACGAAAGCTTTGATCTGGTGATCGCCAATCACGTGCTTTTTTACTGCGATGATATTCCCTCCGTCCTGAAAGAAGTTCGCCGTGTCCTCGCTCCCGGCGGGAGATTTCTCTGCAGCGCTTACGGAAAGGCACATATGCAGGAGGTCAGCCAGCTGGTGCAGGATTTTGATGAACGGATCGTGCTTTCCGCAGACCGGCTTTATGAGCGGTTCGGACGTGAAAACGGCCAGAGTATCCTTGCGCCTTTTTTCCCAAAGGCTCAGTGGCTTTCTTATGAAGACTGCCTTCTGGTCCAGGATGCGGAGCCGCTGATCTCCTACGTCCTCTCCTGCCACGGCAACCAGAATCAGTATATATTGGACCGTTACAAGGAATTCCGGGCCTACACCGCCAGAAAAACTGCCAAAGGATTCCGCATTACCAAGGATGCCGGCGTATTTCTTTGTGAAAAATAGCCAAAAATAAAAAATATGAAAAAAGCTCTTGAAGGTGACCTTGCGTCACCTTTTATAATACAGTTACAGTAACAAAGTTATGTGCAGGCACGACTTATGCTGCACATCATCACGCAAAGGAGAAAACATATGAAAGGAATTATTTTAGCCGGAGGCTCCGGAACACGTCTTTACCCGCTTACCATGGTGACCTCCAAACAGCTTCTGCCGATCTTTGACAAACCGATGATCTACTATCCTATGTCTGTTCTTATGAACGCAGGCATCCGTGATATCCTGATCATCTCCACCCCGCAGGATACCCCGAGATTTGAGGAGCTTCTCGGTGACGGCCATCAGTTCGGTGTCAACCTTACCTACGCTGTACAGCCAAGCCCGGACGGACTTGCCCAGGCATTTATCATCGGTGAGGAATTCATCGGCAACGACACCGTATGTATGGTCCTTGGTGACAACATTTTCGCAGGACATGGCCTCAAAAAGCGCCTGAAAGCTGCTGTAGACAACGCAGAAACAGGCAAAGGTGCCACTGTTTTCGGATACTATGTAGATGATCCGGAGCGTTTCGGCATCGTGGAATTCGACCAGAACGGAAAAGCAGTTTCCATTGAAGAGAAACCGGAAAAGCCCAAAAGCAACTACTGTGTAACCGGTCTCTACTTCTACGACAACAAGGTTGTAGAGTACGCAAAAAATCTGAAGCCAAGCGCAAGAGGCGAGCTTGAGATCACAGACCTGAACCGTATCTACCTTGAGAAGGGACAGCTGAACGTTGAGCTTCTGGGCCAGGGCTTCACATGGCTGGATACCGGTACACACGAAAGCCTTGTAGAGGCAACCAACTTCGTAAAAACCATGGAGCAGCATCAGCACCGCAAGATCGCATGCCTTGAGGAGATTGCTTACTTAAACGGCTGGATCACAAAGGAGGACGTGCTCAAGGTTTACGAAATCCTTAAGAAAAACCAGTATGGCCAGTATCTCAAGGATGTTCTGGACGGAAAATATCTGGACGCGCTTCACTAAGCCGATCTGATTTTCCGACACTGAATTTACCTGCGGACTCCGTTTCGACGGAATCCGCATAAGATCAATCATTTATATAAAGGAGATTTTTTATGACAATCATCGTTACCGGCGGCGCCGGATTTATCGGAAGCAACTTTATTTTTCATATGATGGAGGCTCATCCGGATTACCGTATCGTATGCCTGGACTGCCTGACCTATGCCGGAAACCTTTCCACTCTTGCACCGGTCATGGACAAACCGAACTTCCGCTTTGTAAAGGAAAGCATCACAGACCGTGACGCTGTTTACAAGCTTTTCGAGGAGGAGCATCCTGACATCGTGGTAAACTTCGCAGCTGAGAGCCACGTAGACCGTTCCATCGAAAACCCGGAAGTATTCCTTGACACCAACATCAAGGGTACTGCTGTTCTCATGGATGCCTGCCGTAAATACGGAATCCAGCGTTATCATCAGGTTTCCACAGACGAGGTTTACGGAGATCTTCCACTTGACAGACCGGACCTCTTCTTCACAGAGGAAACTCCGATCCATACAAGCAGCCCGTACAGCTCCTCCAAAGCAGGTGCTGACCTTCTTGTTCTCGCATACCACAGAACCTACGGCCTGCCTGTGACCATCAGCCGCTGCTCCAACAACTACGGCCCGTATCACTTCCCGGAAAAGCTGATCCCGCTGATGATCGCCAACGCTCTGAACGACAAACCACTCCCGGTTTACGGAAAGGGTGAAAATGTCCGCGACTGGCTCTATGTTGAGGATCACTGCCGTGCCATCGACCTGATCATCCACAAAGGACGTGTAGGCGAGGTTTACAATGTAGGCGGACATAACGAGATGAAAAACATCGATATCGTAAAACTGATTTGCAAGGAGCTTGGCAAACCGGAAAGCCTGATCACACATGTAGCAGACCGTAAAGGCCATGACATGCGCTACGCTATCGACCCGACCAAGATCCACAACGAGCTTGGATGGCTTCCTGAAACAAAATTCGCAGACGGAATCAAAAAGACCATCAAATGGTACCTTGACAACAAGGAATGGTGGGAAACCATCATCTCCGGTGAGTATCAGAACTACTACGAAAAAATGTATGGAAACCGCGAGGAGGTTAAAGCATGAGATTTTTCGTAACAGGTGTTGGCGGCCAGCTTGGCCATGACGTAATGAATGAACTGTCCGGCCGTGGACATGAAGGCGTAGGAAGTGACATTGCTCCTTCCTACAGCGGCATCGCTGATGGTACTCCTGTTACCACCATGCCTTATGTGCAGCTTGATATCACAGATAAAGAAGCGGTAGCAAAAACCATCCGTGAGGTAAAGCCTGATGCAGTGGTACACTGTGCCGCATGGACAGCCGTAGACGCTGCAGAGGACGAGGAAAACCGTGAAAAGGTACGTCTTGTCAATGTTGTAGGAACACAGAACATTGCGGACATCTGCAAGGAGCTTGGCATCAAGATGATGTATATTTCCACAGACTACGTTTTTGACGGCCAGGGAACCACACCATGGGATCCGGACTGCAAGGACTACGCTCCACAGAACGTATACGGTCAGACCAAGCTTGACGGTGAACTGGCAGTATCCGGCACTGTAGATAAATTCTTTATCGTACGTATTGCATGGGTATTCGGCAAAAACGGCAAAAACTTTATCCGTACCATGGTAAATCTGGGAAAAACCCATGACAAGCTTACCGTAGTCAGTGACCAGATTGGAACTCCGACCTACACCTACGACCTTGCACGTCTTCTGGTAGACATGGTCGAGACAGAGAAATACGGCTACTATCACGCAACCAACGAAGGCGGCTTCATCAGCTGGTATGATTTCACTAAAGAGATCTTCCGCCAGGCTGCTGCCCTCGGCCACAAGGAATACGAAAAAGTAGAGGTATCTCCTGTCACAACTGCAGAGTACGGCGTTTCCAAGGCTGTACGTCCATTCAACAGCCGCCTGGATAAATCCAAGCTTGTAAAAAACGGCTTCCAGCCACTTCCAACATGGCAGGATGCCCTGGAAAGATATCTGAAAGAGATCCTGTAAAAAAAAATCCATCGGTGATCGCCGGTGGATTTTTTTCGTTCTGTTTCTCATGAAAAAACAGCCGGTGGAAAGCTTTACGCTTTCCCGGCTGTTCTTATGCTAAAATTTAATAATTTTATCTTACTGCTGTGCAACAGTTCCGTCTGCTGCCTGGGCATCTGCTGTGCCATCCTGTGTGGCATCTGCAGTCTCACCCTGCGCTTCTGCTGTACTTCCCTCTGCAGCTGCCTGTGCATCATTATCTGTAGCTGCTGCCGCTGATGTTGCACTGTCTGCCTCCTCCTGGGAAACAGTCTCTCCGTCACGAACCTTCTTCATCATGGCCTCCGCCTTCTGAACGGTAGACTCATCCGGGATCATAACGTAAGCCTTCTGGCTCATAGAATACGGCTTCTGTGTGTCACCGGTACCATTTACACTGTAGCTTACGATGTTCCAGTCACCGCCGTTGTTCAGCTGCTGCTGGAGCAGTCTGGCGATCTCCTCGTAGGAGATATTGGTCTCAAAGCATCCCTGGATGCTGGAAAGAACGGAAGAATAATTCTTCAGAAGCTCCGGTGAAAGAGCCTTGTTGATCACACCCTTGATCACTGCCATCTGGTTCTTGCCACGCTGACGGTCGCCCTCTTTAAAGGCATAACGCTCACGGCTGAATACCAGAGCCTGCTCACCGTTCAGGTAGTTTTCTCCCTGATTGAAGTGATATCCTGTCTCATTCTTGGAATCAAAGTCATAGTCAGAATAAACAGTAACTCCGCCAAGCGCATTGATCAGCTGCTCAAATCCCGCAAAGTTGATACGGAAATAATAGTTGATATCCTCATTATAAAGCATTCCCAGAGTATCCATACATACATTGATACCATAGATACCTGCATGTGTCAGCTTATCTCTCTGTCCGCCTGAAATAGAAAGCGGTACAAAATAATCACGAGGTGTGGAAACCAGAAGCACCTGTCTGGTAGCTGTATTTACCGTAGCAATGATATTGGAATCGCTTCGGCTCTTTGCAACAAGGCCGCTGCGGCTGTCGATACCACTGATAAAGATGGTATATATAGAACCGTCATTGGTATTCTCTTCAGCCTTCGCCTCTGTCTCCTGGGGCTCAATGGTCGTCTCCACCTTCTTCACAGTCAGCTCTTTGATCCTGGAAGAAATATCAGAATATCCATCCATCTCTTCAATAACGCTTAAATATGCGCTGTTCAGCACGATCGCACCTGTCTGTCCGTTCAGAAGACCGTCAACCAGCTCTGTAAGTCCTGCATACTCCTGGACCTGCACAGTCTTGCCTGTCTCGGAATCCACCTCCTGGATAGCCTTGTCCGAATTGGCTCTGTCAAGATCTGTCAGCACACCATACACATAATCTGCTGTAGCCTCTATGGAATCTGCAGAATCATCTGCACGGACATAAATGCCGACCTCCGTAACCTCTGTGTTCACACCGGAAATCCCTGCCAGTGTGGAATGTGTCTTATAAACATACATACTTCCGAGAATGAATACTGCTGCAAAGACTGCTGCCAGGATCACTCCCACTACAAATCTTATCTTACCATCCGTACTCCATACAAGCGCTCCGACGATCACGATCAGAACCAGCATTACCAGTCCGATCACTGCAATGAACTTCGTCGGGATCACCTTCATATTCAGAAGCATGACCGCAAATACGATCGCTGTGATCAGAACCACAAGCGTCACGATCAGCCCTGGGATATGTTTTCCCATTTTTCTCATATGCAATCCTCCATTT
This sequence comes from Blautia sp. LMAG:89, assembly GCF_008679485.1. Taxonomy (NCBI): domain Bacteria; kingdom Bacillati; phylum Bacillota; class Clostridia; order Lachnospirales; family Lachnospiraceae; genus Blautia; species Blautia sp. LMAG:89. Next base: position 287,022 of record NZ_NANC01000007.1, read on the forward strand.
TTGCTGGTACAGAAAATATTCTATATGGACACTCTCTGTACAGATTCAAATATCCTAATCATTTTACGCTTTTTTACTGATAAAAGCAAGAAATATCGTAAATCGCCAAATGCAAAAACAGTTCCGTGATATCATGATCCTTTTATGCTCTCACGATGTCACGGAACTGCCGCTAAAATGTTCCTTCTGTAAAATGGATCTCCTTATTCCACGGTAACACTCTTGGCAAGATTTCTCGGCTTATCCACATCCAGACCTTTATTTACACTGACATAGTAACCCAGAAGCTGCAGCGGGATCACTGCCAGAGAAGTTGCAAAATGCGGATCTGTTTTCGGGATATAAACCGTAAAATCTGCAGTATCCTCGATATTATAGTTTCCAAACGTAGTAAGCCCCATCAGATACGCCCCACGGCTTCTGCACTCCACCATGTTGCTGACTGTTTTCTCATAAAGCTCCGGCTGTGTCAGGACACCGATCACAAGGGTGCCGTCCTCGATCAGGGAAATGGTGCCATGCTTCAGCTCGCCAGCCGCATACGCCTCAGAATGGATGTAGCTGATTTCCTTCATCTTAAGGCTGCCCTCAAGGCTGATGGCATAATCGATCCCTCTTCCGATAAAAAAGATATCCTTTGCATTGGCCTGCTTGGAGGCAAACCACTGAAGCCTTTCCTTATCCTCAATGATCCTGCCGATCTTGTCCGGAAGTGTCTTCAGTTCCTTAATGTAGGACTCACACTGCTCCTCTGAGATCTTTCCGCGGACCAGTGCCATCTGCAATGCCAGCACATAGGAAGCGATCAGCTGTGTACTGTACGCCTTGGTGGTAGCGACCGAGATCTCCGGTCCTGCAAGTGTGTAGAATACATGATCCGCCTCTCTTGCAATGGAAGAGCCAACCACATTGACAATAGCCAGTGTGCGGATCCCCTTCTCCTTACATTCCCGAAGTGCAGCCAGACTGTCCGCAGTCTCACCGGACTGACTGATGATCACTGCCAGGCCATCAGGATCCAGAAGCGGCTTCCGGTAACGGAACTCCGAAGCTAGCTCCACACGCACCGGAAGACCTGCCAGATCCTCGATCACATACTGTGCAGCCATTCCCACATGATAAGCAGAGCCACAGGCCACGATATAAACCTGGCTGATGCTGCGGATCCTCTCATCATCCAGACCGATCTCTGTCAGATCCAGCTTGTCCTCCCGGATAACGGAATTCAGTGTATCTGCAACTGCTTTCGGCTGCTCATGGATCTCCTTCATCATGAAATGCTCAAAACCGGCTTTCTCCGCTGCCTCTGCATCCCACTCAATGATCTTAGGCTCCTTCTCGATCTCCTCACCATCCAGATTGTAAAAAGTGATCTCACCCGGTTTCACACATGCCAGCTCCAGATTTCCGATATAATAAACATTTCTTGTATACTTCAGGATCGCAGGAACATCCGATGCGATATAGGATTCTCCATTCTCCACACCCAGGATCATAGGGCTGTCTTTTCTCGCTACAAAGATCTCTTCCGGATAATCACGGAACATCATTGCCAGCGCATAGGAACCACGGATACGCACCATGGCATGACGCACTGCCTCAACCGGAGATCCGCCGTATTTCTGGTAGTAATAATCCACCAGCTTCACAGCAACCTCCGTATCTGTGGAAGAATAAAAAGAATATCCCCTGCGGAGAAGCTTCTCCTTCAGCTCCTGGTAATTCTCGATAATGCCGTTATGCACAGCTGCCACATTTCCGTTATCACTGACATGAGGATGGGCATTGACCTCTGATGGTTCTCCGTGAGTTGCCCAGCGGGTATGACCGATTCCGCACATACCCGGAACAGATTCACCTGCGTTTGTTTTCTCCAGAAGGACCTTCAGACGGCCCTTCGCCTTAATGATCTCGATATCCTTTTCCCCGTCACGCACTGCGATGCCGGCGGAATCATATCCTCTGTATTCCAGTTTGGAAAGCCCGTCCAGAAGGATGGGTGCTGCCTGATGCCTGCCTGTAAAACCTACAATTCCACACATGATTTTTTCTCCTCTTATTGCATTTTTATATTCTTCTGACTGCTCCGTTCTTCAGACACCTGCGGTCTGCATCCAGGACATCACTCTGCCACATGCCCCTTCTTACGGACAATCTCAACCACCTGATCCACATATTTTCTGCAAAGCTCCTCACTCTCTGCCTCTACCATAACACGGAGCAGGGGTTCTGTGCCGGATTCTCTCACCAGGATCCTTCCGGTGTCTCCAAGCGCCTCAGCCACACTCTCTACTGCTGCCTGCACATCCACATCTGCCTGCGCCGCTGCCTTGTCATGGACACGCACATTCTCAAGAACCTGAGGATAGATCGCCAGATCAGCGGTAAGCTCACTGAGTTTTTTCTTCCTTGCCATTATAACTTCCATCATCTTCAGACTTGTAAGGATGCCATCCCCGGTAGATGCATACTTGGAAAAAATAATGTGCCCGGACTGCTCACCACCAATACGGCAGCCATTCTGCATCATATATTCATAAACGTATTTATCCCCTACTGCCGTCTTCGCATAATCGATATCAAGAGCATCAAAAGCCTTGTAAAGGCCAAAATTGGACATTACCGTGGTTACAACCGTATTGGTGAGAAGCTTTCCGCGCTCCTTCATGTAACGACCGTACACATAGAGGATCGCATCTCCGCTGACCACATTTCCCTTCTCATCCACACAGAGACAGCGGTCCGCATCTCCGTCGTAGGCAAAGCCAACATCCAGCCCCTTCTCCACTACAAGCTTCTGGAGACCCTCGATATGGGTGGAACCGGCATTGTTATTGATATTGGTACCATCCGGCTCAGCATTGATCACATAAGTCTTCGCTCCCAGCGCATCAAAAACCGCCTTTGCGATATTCCATGCACTTCCGTTGGCACAGTCCAGACCAATTCTCATTCCCTTAAAGGAATATACTCCCAGGGAGATCAGATATCCTATGTAACGGTTCCGGCCTGCCGAATAATCCACCGTCCTGCCGATCTCACCGCCCTTTGTAAAAGGAATCTCATGCCATTTCTGTCCAAACAGCTGAAGACGGTCATCCAGATAATCCTCCACCAGCGCGATGATCTCCTCTTCCATCTTCTCACCCTGGCCATTGATCAGCTTGATCCCGTTATCATAATAGGGATTATGGCTGGCAGAGATCATGATACCACAGTCAAAGCCATCGGTACGGGCAACATAAGCCACAGACGGCGTTGTTGTCACGTGGAGAAGATAAGCATCCGCTCCGGACGCCACCAGTCCGCCAACCAGCGAATACTCAAACATATAGCTGGAACGTCGGGTATCCTTGCCGATCACGATCCTGGCCGCAGCCGTCTCCCCGGCCCTCCTGCGCAGTTCATTATAATACCATCCCAGAAAACGCCCGATCTTAAATGCATGATCCGCCGTCAACGAAACACCCGCTTCTCCACGGAAGCCATCTGTACCAAAATATTTTCCCATTTCTAGCTCTCCTTTGTGTGTTAATATTTATAACTTATCTTATATATTGATGTGACATACAGATCGATCAGAATTCCTTCTGCCATTTCTGTATGCACATCCATAATACTGTTTATTTAATCATCTTATTAATATTGAAAATTGGCATTACGATACTGTTAGTTTCCGGTTGTGATGTTAATAACGATACCTCACTTCGTAAATATGGCATCATAATTGCAACCGCATTCTTATGTATCAAAGTTTCTTTGTCTGATATATTTTCCGCATTCTTTATTTCAAAGAAACCGCTCAATACAATTTTAAAAACATATTCTTTATCTTTCTTCCCATTTAAAACTAACGTAACTTTATAATTTTCCTGATTATCATGATCTCTTCCTATCTGTATTTCCAGTTCATAATTAACTTCACTTTCTGTTTTAAATCCCAACCGTTTAAACTCTATTTCATCAAACACGAGATGTTGTAAAATAAGATTGCTTTCATATTCCATACGTCACTATACTCCTTAAAAAACTATGCAGCAAAATTGATTTTTTCTTCAAAACAATAATTCTTGTCCCATATATCCTTTTCAGTAACGGTTTTACAGAATTGTCTATTATAATTTAGGGCACAGTAATCAATATCTTTCCCAATTTTTACCGTCGTAACTATAATCTCACAATCAAATTTTTCGAATTCCTGTTGATTGATCTTACAACCTCGCAACTTTTCAATATACTTTTGTATATATTCCGAGTGTATCTCGTAATATTCTCCCACATCTGGAAGCATTGATTCCGAAAATGTTTGCGAATCATATTCTTCTACGCCAAGTATATTGCTATTTTCTTCTATAAATGTCTTATAAATTCTTTTACCTAAACGGAAAGTACGTTCCATTGTATTGCGATTTTCCAACATATCCAACAATTCATCAGATTCTATTTTCCGATATATATATATTCCGTTGTAGGAATCATATGTCATAACCAAATATCTATTATTCTTATCATCAATACATACAAAGAGTACAGGTTCTATCCCCACAACCAGTTCCTCTTCTACATATAATTTACCTATTCCCCTGATTTCGTCCCAATATTCTTCTGGCATAGTTCGTCCACCTCTATGATTTTGAATTCACTGCTAGCTGAATCAATTTTATCTTTGAATAAATACCAATTATGATGTGTTTTTCCCTCTTGAAAATCTGCTGGTCCATACTGACATTTCATGATTCCTCTGACTATTCCAAGAGTTGGTCTTCCAGGATTCGGAATATGTAGCGCCTTGATCAACTGCATCGGATCTTCATTAACTGAAACACCGCACATTTGAAATGTCGATTTCCTGACAGGACGATCATACAACTCTGCTTCATCCAGGTTTCCCAGAAAATCATCTCTCTCAATTCTATTCTCTCGATGAATTCCTCTATATACAATTATGTCCGCATATTCTTTGGATATACTTTTAAAAAATTTATCTCTTACCCTTGAGTCTTTTAACATCTCATGCAACTTTGTCGGAAACCGTTTTATATATTCCTCGGATGCCTCTTCCTGCTGTATCTGAACTGTGCTTTTCTCCATAAGAACATCATTTTCTAGCATGATCTGTATCTCACCCCTATTTTTTCTTACAATGCTATATATAATTCGTGCTTTCAGAGTAGCACAATACGCTCTTTTTGTCTATTGATTTATTTCGACTCCGTTCGACAAACATATCCGCTTTACCTGCGAAGCTCTGAAGCTTTTTCACAAAAATCCTCTTTCCAAAAGCAATAAACTATGTTACCTTGAAAATGGATCAGATGATAAAATAACTCTGATCACATAACAAGATCGAAGGTGGTGAAACCTATGGGTACAAAGGATACCATCACCAAAGATTACATGGCTGACAACCCACAGAGAAGCAAAACAATGGCCCTCCACATCCGGAGAATATCTCACCGGCTTCTACAAAGATGACCGGCTGATTCCGGTCATCACCGTAGTCGTATACTTCGGCTCCGATACCTGGAAAGCTCCCAGGAGCCTCCACGAAATGCTCTCTGTCCAGGACCCCGAGATTCTTTCTCTGGTCCCAGATTACCGGATCAATCTCTTCTCACCTGCCGAGATAAAGGATGAAGAACTTAATAAACTTCAGAGTAATCTAAGAGAAGTCATGCTCTTCATCAAATATGCCAAAGATAAACGGAAACTTAAGGAGCTCACATCCGAGAACTCCGGTTTCCAATCACTCGAGCTCAAAGCAGCCCGGGTCATTGACTCCATAACCGGTATCAACTTACGTTTCACAGAAACAGAAAGGAGCGTTAATATGTGTCAGGCTGTTCAGGAAATGTGCGATGACGCACGCGCAGAAGGTCATGCCTCCGGACTTATAGAGGGACGTACTGCCGGACTATCCGAAGGTCACGCCCAAGGCCTTCAGGACCATGCTTTACTTACCGCACAACGCATGCTGCTGGATTCCAGGTTCTCGCCGGAGGATATCAGCAGATTCTCAGGACTTCCACTTGATGATGTTTTGAAATTGCGGGAGAAATGATGATTTGAGAAAATGCTCAGGAAGCATGAGGCTTCCTGGGCATTTTAAATTTCTTTAACATTCTCAGCCAGCACCAGGAACCCAAAACAGCTCCCATCATACATCCAATCCCATTGTGGATAATATCATCAAACTCAAACAATCCTCGAAAAGTAATCAACTGCAATAGTTCTATCACAAACGATGTTCCCATTCCAATCATCAAACCTCTTTTCCAGCTGATTCTCTTATTCAAAGCAACTGGCAATAAGCAGCCATACGGCATCAATAATATGCAATTTAGAATATTTTCCTTCAGCATCTCATTGTGATGATATACAAAAAGTGCTTTCCAGGACCAGAATATATGAAGTTCATATTGAGGATATGCCTGTGGAATGCGGGTAAAAACTGTAGATTCCAATACTGTCCAAATATATATATAAATTGCGACATATGCCAGACTTTGTGAAAAACTAATTCTGTTACTTTTGTATGACTGTTTTATGATCCGGCTAAAACACGATAAAAGTACGAAAAACCAACAAACCCCAGTTATTCCCCAACTAGGATTTTGCTTAGTAATTGTTTTATAAATATCCATTTAAATTTATAACTTATCTTTCAATCTCTGTAAAAGATATCTCTTGTATATACTCGTTCTTTTACATCATCCAGACATTTATCATATCTATTTGCAATAATTGCCTGACTCTGCTCTTTAAATGCCTCAAGATCATTTACGACTTTGCTTCCAAAAAATGTTGTTCCATCCTCCAATGTCGGTTCATAAACAATAATGGTGGCACCCTTGGCTTTAATGCGCTTCATCACACCTTGTATAGAAGACTGACGGAAATTATCTGAATTTGATTTCATTGTAAGACGATATACACCAATTACAACTTCTTTTTCCATAGAAGCATCATATGTATTCTCATCTCCATAAGCATAATATCCTGCTTTCTGCAAAACACGATCTGCTATGAAATCTTTTCTTGTTCTGTTAGATTCAACGATTGCTGACATCATGTTCTGCGGAACATCTGCATAATTTGCCAGCAACTGCTTTGTGTCTTTCGGTAAGCAATATCCACCATAACCAAATGACGGATTATTATAATGTGATCCAATTCTTGGATCAAGACACACACCGTTAATGATCTGCTGTGTATTCAACCCTTTCATTTCGGCATATGTGTCAAGCTCATTAAAATATGATACTCTAAGAGCCAAATATGTATTAGCAAATAACTTCACTGCTTCCGCTTCTGTAAATCCCATAATCAAAGTATCAATATTCTCTTTAATAGCACCTTCCTGTAATAATCCGGCAAATGTATTCGCAGCTTTTACAAGTCTAGCATTTTCAACATCTGTTCCCACAATAATTCTGGATGGGTACAGATTATCATATAATGCTTTTGACTCTCGTAAAAATTCTGGACTGAAAATGATATTATCACAGTGAAATTTTTCTCTAATACTTGCGGTATACCCTACCGGAATTGTAGATTTTATTACCATAATTGCATCCGGGTTATATTCAATAACCAGCTTAATTACAGCTTCTACCGCTGATGTATCAAAAAAATTTTTCTTACTGTCATAGTTTGTAGGTGCAGCGATAACTACAAAATCCGCATCTTTATATGCTGTTTCTGCATCTAACGTAGCTGTCAGATTTAACTGTTTTTCCTTTAAATACTTTTCAATATACTCATCCTGAATTGGACTGATTTTTTTATTAATCTTTTCTACCTTTTCTTGGACTATATCAACTGCCATTACCTCATGATGCTGCGATAATAATGTTGCAATGGACAAGCCAACATATCCTGTTCCGGCTACTGCTATTTTCATTGTATTTTTCCTCTTTTAATTACTGGTAATTTTCTTTAGTTTGTATCTTATTTAAAAAATATATATTAACTTGATTAACTGACGTTTCAGCGTCATGATAATAACCATCATTAAGTACGTACAACACATCATCAACAATTGTAATCCCTTCAATTGCATATGAATCTTTCAATACATACAATGGTTTAGCTCTATTTGTTTTCAAGTCAACTGTATAAATATAGCTATCTCCGTGATAGTCTGCACCTGCTGAAAAATATATCAAATCATTTTTTTCGTCTAAAAATAATTGATCTTGTCCTTTTATATGGATTTTAACTGTTTTTTGTACTACACCATCATATGAACAATTATATAAATAATTATTTGTCAAAATCCAAAGCGTATTACTCCTACTATCATTTGCAATGCCAGATGGTTCTTTTATATCAAAATATCCTATTTCATTTCCTTTTTCATCTATATGACGAACTTTATTTTCTCCATAAGAACATAACCAAATAGTTCCATCTATTGACTTAGTAACTCCTTGTATATCTCTCATATTCTCAAACTTTAAATAACAAGGTATATCTCCTTTAATAATCGAAAAATCCTTTTCAACTATTTCGATAGAAGCCTGGAAAGTTTTATCGTTAGGCTTATATTTACCTGCATTCCCTATAAAAAAGTACTCTTCTTCTTTATCCCAATAAAGCCCTGTACACGTAAATCCTACATTGTTTTTTTCTTTGTCCGGTAATTTTAATATCTTATTTGCATATATTTTGTCACATTTCTCTTGTTCAATTTTTATTCTAATACGTGGTAAAATTATATATCCTACTATAAAAAGTATTATGAGAAAAAATAACATAAAAATTAATTGTTTTTTCTTTTTCATACTTTCTTTCCTTTTCTCAGTTCTGGTATCCATTTTTTCCTTGTTGCAACCAACAGTACAAACATCATTAAAACCAACAAATATCTAGCAACTGCATTTTTATATACAGCAACCATAGCCAATGCCAAAATACTCGTACCTATAAGTATTGTCATTTGCAATTTTGTATTAAAATATTTTTTCATTTGTATCTCATTATTAATACATTCTTTTCTTGCTAATACAAAATATAAAATCATGACTATTAAATAACTTACTAATGACGTGTATCCACCAGCAACATATCCAAAAATCGGAATAAAAATAGCATTTAAAATTATATTGCACACTGCTGCAAATACTGACGCAAACAAAATAAATTTTGTCTTTTTATAGTAAAACAAGACATTTACATATTGTTGATATATATACATAACAATAACACTGATTGCTAATGGCGGCATAACCCATATTGCCTCTAAATATTTTTTTCCCCCTAAAATCAAAATAATTTCTGGAGCCATCACAATTTCCGCAATAGCACAAAAAGCAACTATAATTGTCCCGACTGTTATCAATCTACTTTTATCTTTCGACGAATCATTTAACTTTAATTCCTTAAACAGCCATGCCTGTAAAGATAAATTCAACGCACCACTTATAACAAAAATGACCATAGCTGCACTATATGATACACTATATAAAGCAGCATCTTCATAACCATCAATTTTTTGTATCATCAAACGATCCGAATGATTTAATAATATCATCGATAAGTAATATGGCATCAATGGCAAATTATATTTCAATGCATCTATTGCGTAGTCTTTTTTCCATAATGTGGATGTTCCTTTATAATTTGATATAAAAAACGGAATTGCAACACCTAACTGGATTACTGTCCTTGTAGCCACAACATAAAATATAGGATTATCCAAATTAAGGAAAACAGTTAATGCACCAACGATAGGTCCGATAAGACCATATACAATTATTGCAAATAACATTTTCTTATATTGGTTATCAACTCTTTGTCTTGATGACCACAATCCGAAACTGATAGTTCCTATAAAAGAACATATCATCAGTATACTTAATGTGGTCCGTATTCCTGTAATATAATTAATGCCCTTGTGAAACATTAAATATATTAACGTCCAAATCGCAATCAATACAATACTCAATGATTGCATAGTTGCTGTATATGTTGTCCTATTTTCATCGTCCCTTACTAATCCTGCGACATAACCATTGCTGTATATCCTCAATGTTATAATAATCTCAAATATTTCTAGCCAGGACATAAATATACTATATATTCCATATTCCTCAGTAGCTAAGTAATGTGTCAGTATAATCATTACCAACCAAGGCGCAATTTTTTGTATTATATTTCCCACTGCATACCAAGACGCAGCTTTCATTTCTACTGACATATCTCTATATTTTTTTATGATTTTTTTAAGAAAAAATTTCATATCTAACTCACTTCTATTGACTGATAAATCTTGCTATTTCCAAAAAAGAAAATAGCAATAAAAATAGTTGATAAATAATGAATCCATATGCTTGATCCTGTCATTCCGATGCCTATATAACATAGCAGCATAAAATACATAAATTTTTTACACTTTAAAGGTGCAATATACTTTATCGTTTTTGCACGAATCAATGTAATTCCAAGAATAATGATAGTCCCCCATATTCCGAAAAATATTAAAAATTGTAAAACAACATTATGTGCATAATAATATTCACCCGAAGTAATATATAGCGGAATTCCAAATCCTCCTGGCAAACCGACTCTACCTCTTATATACTCTACACATGCCGTATAAATATAATCTCTATTAGTCAAGTATATCTCATTGCTTTTTATTTGATTTATCAACAAAGTAACACTTCGAGATTGCATTCCATATTGTGCTAGTTTTTGGCTTACCCAATATAAAATATCTATTAAATTGTTTAGCAAAATATATGCCGCTACTACCAGTCCTACAATAATTATTAGTTTCTTCCATAACTTTATTTTACCTGAATATACATATGCAAATAAAATCATGCACGCTGATATTACTGCCGACATACGTCCACCCAAAATTGCAGTCACAAGAATATTAATGGCTACATTAATATATAGCCATTTTCTTTTTTCAATTCCCTGAAACACCATGTAAGAACCAATAAATACATTTGGTACGCATATACTTGTAAATATTGAATAATGCACTAGACCTTGTTTAAGTAAGACAACCGCAACTAATACTAATGGTAAATTTAATTTAGAAAATTTCCACCATTTTTCAACAAATATTCGTAAATCAAATATATTATTTGAAACACACAAGCATGGAACTGCTATGCCAACCAACGCTTGTATACCTTCTATAAATACATAATACTGATAAGACACTGCCATATAATTAATGATTATCGCCAAACAAAAAATAAACAAAAATGTAAGCACACGTTTATTCATGCTCATTGTCGCTCCTATTGCTATTATCGCAAGCATCATATAAATTATATATTCATATAACGATGAAATTTTAAAAGTGTTTTCTAAAATATTCGCAAAGTATGGAACATAAATATATATTACCAATATAATTGCAAGTATTGTACTTTTCTGTTTTATATTTCTTTGTCCATTACTCATATCGCACCTTACTTCTTGTGTTTTCTTATAACTTTATTATATATTTCTTTCCAGTCATACAATGCCGTTTTGAAAAATATAAACGGATACTTTCTTTCATAACTATTCTTTTTCTCTTCATCCCATACTTCATTGTTATCAGCTAATTTTTGTGAAAATGCATCTTTAACTTCTTTCGATAACCATTCTCTACCATCTTCACATACTCTGTTACGAATGTCAGCGTATGTTGGTGTTTCTAATTCTGGAATTACTCCCAAGGTTAAAAATGCATGACCATTATAACAATATGGCTGCCTGCAATGTTTTCCCACTGGATTAAAGATTATTGGTTGTTCAGGATTGTTAAATATATTTTGATTACTAAGCTGTCCATAACATGGCTTAGATGCCCCTGTTCCCAAATCAACATACAAAGTCCAAACTCCCGCATAACAAAAATTATCTATTTTTTTCTGAAAAATATCCAATTTGAAATCAAACATTGTAGAATCAAATTTTCTCCAAACAGACTCATACTCTTTTCTTGACATAGATGTCAAAAGATCTTTTTTCTCCGTCAAATCATTTCGTCCTACTGTAATTTGACATGCTGCTCCTAGTTCTAATTTACAAAGATTTATAATTTCATCAATATCATCAATCAATCCATCATATGGCATTAACTCAACAGTAAACGAACATCCCTTTTCCCACATCTTTTTCACATTTGAAAAGTATCTATCTAGCCATCCTTTTTTCTTTAACTCTGCATAGTGGAAAGAGAATTTGAATTCCAAATGCTCTAACAAATTTCTTGGAAACTCAGCAATTTCATCAAATCGACTTGTCAATGTTCCATTTGTTACAACCTCTAAAAAATGCCCTTGTAATAATAATTGATAAATATATTGCGGCATTTCTTTTGGAATAAGTGTTTCCCCTCCTCCCGTTAGATTTATAATACAAGTACCTCCTAACCTTTCTTTTGAAAGACATTTGCCAACATGCTCTGGAGTATATAAAAATTTAGCTGCTCCTTTTTCATTTTCTTTCAACGCTGAAATATAACAATATTCACATTTAAGATTACAATTCTTAATTGGTACATTGATAACTAACAATCTTTTAATTTTCATATTTAATCCTTTCGTATTACGTCTGCCATTTTTTCAAAATAGTTTAGCAATTTTTCTCTATTATATTTTTTATGTTCCCATATAGTTGTTCTTTCTAATTTCTCAAGCACTTCACTTAAAGAATTAGCTCTTACAATCATATTTGTATCGTCAAGCCAATCTGCCACTCCAAAAACTTTACCTGTTTTATTATTTAAAACAATGCATGGAGTCCCATTTAATACAGAAAACAGCATTGCATGTAAACGATCTGTTATAGTAACTTCCGCATTTTCAAAAGTTTCCCACGACTTTTGCAACTCACTTATTCGCTTTCTTAAAACAACTGGCGATTTTATAACAGTACTAACTTTTCTAATATTATAATTTTGTTTTATTTTTTCATAAAAATCATCAATATTTTCTTGCTCAGATTCGCAATCCTCTCGAATACATACATTTATCACTTTCTCATATCCAGTACATTTTTCCCTTGTTATTATATTTTTTCCATACAAAACCATATCTGGCACTAAATATATATTTGAGTTTCCTGTAAATTCAAATTTTTGTTTTATAAAATTGTAAGACTTTCTTTCTCTTACAAATATATGTAAATTACTATGTCTTTTTAATATTTCATTTGTTATTCTGTATTCCTTCTCTCCCAGTTCATCTGAAGTATAATATACTGTTTGTGGAAGAATAATAATCTTATTATTTGGATAGTTTTGCACAATTTCACGTATAACACATTCATTATGTATCCATAAATTTCCCATCCATCCACCACCCGAAATTACAACTAAATCTTCAGGCGTTACTGTATTTTTTATTATTTCTTTTTGTGTATGATACATAGGCATCAATATTTCAAAATAGTCATAATCTGAAAAAAAATCTTCAAAAAAATATTGTTCTTGAATTGCGATTGCATGATCTCCCAAGTTGCCATGCATAGGCGTTCCAAATAAAAAAATCTTTTTATTTTTATTTAATCTTAATTTTTTTATTGCCGAGCGCCATCCAGGATAAGCTACTGACAGTTTAATTTGTTCTTTTAAAATATTCATTATATCCCTCAAAAAAGTATTTAAAATTCTTTTCTTTTTTTAGCACCAAATCTCTAAGTAAAACTAATAAGCAAATAAATATATTAAAATTCTTTCCATAAACTGCCCCTTTAGCAATAATTTGTTTGTTACTACTACCATTTTCTTTCTTTTTATGATAAACCGTTACCTCTGGTATATAAAAAATTGCATTTTTTTCATAATTACTTAAAAGGAAATCCACTTCTTCTCCACATACAAATTCGCCTCCCAAACCTAAACGTTCATCAAATTTTTTATTCATCACTAAATCTTTCTTGAATGCAACTTCAATAGACGATTTTGACATGAGCTGTAATTTGTTTCTTACATACTCTTCGTTGGAAGTATAATTTTTATATGAAATATTTTTTTCTGGATCAAAAATCTGTGATAATACAATTATCGCACTTTGTCTTTTTTCAAACGCATTTACAATAATTTCAAATGCATTTGTAGGATACCAACAATCATCATCGGATAATACTACTATCTCGCCTGATGCCTGCTCTAATCCTCTATTTCTAGCTCGTGATAGTCCTTTTACACTCATTTCAATTTGCTTTATATCCAAATTACCATATTTACAAATTATATCTTTTACAATTTCATGATTATCCTGCGTTACAAATATAATTTCAAAGTCTTTATATGACTGTTTTTCCAATGTTTCTAATAATCGTCTAATTTCCTTTTCTCTTTTTCCTAACGTAGGAACTAATACTGATATTTTCATATTTACTTCCTTACTTAATTTTTAACAATTTAATCACACACCAATATGCAATATGAAAAATACTTCTAACTATACTAAGATGTTCTATATTTCTATATAAAATCCAATGATATTTAATCACTTTGAATTTATTACTTGAAATAGAATTCTGTCTTATTCGATATTTCATAAGCACCGATTTCATACCATAAATGTACTTTTCTTTTTTTAACATTCGAAGCCACAAAGCATCATCGTTTCGTTTTCTAATATTAGGTACTTCAAATTTCCCCATCTTTTCTACGTTGTACATAACCGTAGAATTTCCTACCGGACAATCTAAAAGCACTCGATTATAATCAGCCTTTGGTACTGTCTTTATAATTTTATTTAATAATTTCCCATTTTCATCAATTTGTTCATACGCTGTACAAGAAAATGCAACATCATGCTTTTTCATAAATGCTAATTGCTTTTTCAATTTTTCTTCTGTCCAAATATCATCAGAATCCAAAAAAGCCATATATTCCCCATTTGCCAATTCCATTGCCTTAGTTCTTGCAACGGCAGCTCCAGAATTATTTTTCAAACAAAAATATTTTATTCTACTATCTTCTTTTATATATTTATCGACAATTTCTTTTGTATTGTCTGTCGAGCAATCATCAACAATAATCATTTCCCATTGCTGATAAGTTTGTGCCTGAACAGATTCAATTGTTTCCCCTATAAATTTCGCACAATTATATGTTGGCGTAATAACTGACACTAATCCTTTTTCCATATTCTCCTACCTAACCACCGCTATAACAGTTTTAATCATTGTTTCTATTTCCCGGATAAAACTGAATTTCTTAATACTTTCCAGATTATATTTCATCTTCTCTGGAAGGATTTTTTCTATGTAAACTTTATCTACATCATCTGCCTTATCCAACAGTTCTGCCTCATCTTTATAAAGGATGCTCGTCTCTGATGTCACACCTGCTGGTAGAAGCAATGTTGCCATCATTTCCGGAGTATAATGTTTTACATAATGCACACTTTCCGGGCGGGTACCTACCAGTGACATATCACCGGCCAGAATATTAAGCAGCTGTGGTATCTCATCAATACGATATTTCCGAATCATAGCACCAATTTTTGTGATTCTATTATCATTTGATACCGTTACCTGCGTTCCGATTTTATCCGCATTTGCTACCATTGTCCGGAATTTAAATATCTTGAATTTCTTTCCATACTGGGTAACTCTCTCCTGACGGTAAAATACTCCACCTTTTGAATCTGTCACAATCAGAATTGAAATGATGAGCAGCAGGGGAGAAAGTATTACAAGCATAATAGAGGATGCAATCACATCAAAAATTCTTTTTAATGCCAGGCTTACTTTTTTCTTTTTCAGTCTTTCATAATATGGACGGACAGCTTCTGTCCGCATACTCTTTGGCAGTTTATCCCATTCTCGTAACATAACAATCTCCCATCTCAATCTATTTTTATAAATGCTCCCCTACAATTTTGCAATACTGTTCAATCACATATTTCACTTCTTCATCTTTGAGTCTTGTATGCAGCGGCAATGTGATCTCATTTTCAAATCGCTTATAAGCATTCGGGTAATCCTTAATGTCAAATCCCATATTTTTATAAGCAGTCATCATTGGCAGTGGTTTGTAATGTACGTTGCAGGCAACGCCTTTTTCTGCCATTTTGACGATGATCTCGTGTCTCTGCTCCAGAGTGATTCCCGGAATTCTAGTGATGTACAGGTGTCCGGAGGACTGATGCTCTTCGTTGTAATGATCCAGTACTTCGATGCCAAGTGGTTTAAATGCTGCATCATATCTGCTGATGATTTCTTTTCTTCTTGCAAGCAAAGCTTTATACCGTTTCATCTGCGCCAGTCCGATTCCGGCAACTACATCGGTCATATTACATTTAAACCAAGGTCCGATGATGTCATACTCCCATGCTCCAAGCTGCGTTTTGGCAAGGGCATCCTTTGACTGACCATGAAGTGATAACAGCTGATACTGATGATAGATTTCTTCACTATCAATTCCTTCGATATCTCTCCATGCCACAGCGCCGCCTTCTGCTGTTGTAAAGTTTTTCACTGCATGGAAGCTGAAGTTTGAAAAATCCGCAATGCTTCCCACTGGTTTTCCATGCCAGGTTGCACCAAATGCATGTGCTGCATCTGCCATTACAATGACTCTTCCAATTGCTTCCTGAAGCTTATTGTCTGGATGGAAAAGCTTCTTTTTCTCTTCTACGATAGAGAAAATCCTGTCATAGTCGCATGGCACTCCGCCAAGATCCACCGGAATGATCACTTTTGTTTTTTCTGTAATAGCTTCTGCCAGCTTGTTATAATCCATTTCCAGAGAATCTTCCTGTGTATCAATAAGAACCAGCTTTGCCCCGACATGACACACCACCGATGCACTTGCGGTATAGGTATAAGCGCAGGTGATCACTTCATCGCCTTCGTGAATTCCCAGAAGGCGAAGTGTCATTTCCGCACATGCGGTCTGAGAGTTCAGGCATACAGCTCTATTGGTACCGCATAAATCCGCTACTTCTCTTTCCAGCTCTTTTGTTTTCGGTCCGGTGGTGATCCATCCGGATCTTAAAGCTTCTGCTACCTGTTCGATTTCTGCCTCTGTAATATCTGGCGGTGAAAATGGGATTTTCATTTTTTCAACACTCCTTCGTTTTCGTATATATGTAAATTATTGATCAGTTATCAGTTCTTCTCCGCAGACACAGCCGCCTCACTCATCAGCTCCTCATACACCTTCTTATGCAGCTTCAGGTCAGAATCCGCAGAGTGATAGGTCGGTACGATCGCGGCTACAATGTCTCGGATCTTTTCGCTGTTGGCGTAGCCGTATGCTGCCAGGACTTCCAGCTGTTTGAAGAATTCCTGTACGTCCATTTCGATGGGTTTGCCGATGTGGATGAGGTCGTTTGGAGTTTTCTCCATGCCTTCCTCGGCCATCAGTTTTTCTTCGTAGAGCTTTTCGCCCGGGCGGAGACCAGTGTAGGTAACTTTGATGTCTACATCCGGTGTGTAGCCGGAAAGCTTGATCAGGTTTCGGGCAAGGGTGTCGATCTTTACCGGGGCGCCCATGTCCAGGACGAAGATCTCGCCGCCTTTGGCGTAGGTTCCTGCCTGGAGGACAAGGCTTACGGCCTCCGGGATGGTCATAAAGTAACGGATGATGTCCGGATGTGTGACAGTGACAGGACCGCCTTTTTCAATCTGGCGCTTGAACAGCGGGATCACGCTTCCGTTGCTGCCGAGAACGTTTCCGAATCGTACAGCTACGAATTCTGTGCCGGTTCCTGCTTTTGATGCAGGGTTCTCACTTACATATGCCTGGCCTTCGTTGTCGTGAAGTGCATCCAGGGTATCCTTTCTGTGTCCGCCAAGTCGTGGCAGCCAGTCGGTGTGTCCGTTGTGGCTGACCATGTTCATGCTCTGGACTACCATTTCGCAGAGTCGTTTGCTGGCGCCCATGATGTTGGTCGGGTTTACGGCCTTGTCGGTACTGATCAGCACAAATCGCTGACAGCCGTTCATCATTGCCGCATATGCAGTCTTATAGGTTCCTACCACATTGTTCTTGATTGCCTCACAGGGGCTGTTCTCCATCAGCGGTACGTGCTTATGTGCGGCTGCATGATATACGATCTCCGGCTTGTAGGTTTCAAATACCCAGTTGATCCTTTTACTGTCACGGACGGAGCCGATCAGTACCTTCAGGTTCAGGTTCGGATAACTGGCCTTCAGCTCCTGCTCAATGTCGTAAGCATTATTTTCATAAATATCAAAGATCACCAGAAGCTCCGGCTCATGACCTGCGATCTGACGGCAGAGCTCGCTTCCGATGGAACCGCCGCCGCCTGTTACCAGGATCCTTTTGCCCTTCAGATACTGAAAGATTTCTGACATGTTGACTTTGATGGTGTCTCGTCCGAGAAGATCCTCCACTGCTACTTTTTTCATCTTGCTCAGGGATACTTCTCCGTTTACAAGCTGATATACACCAGGAAGCTGCTTCAGCTCGCATCCGGTTTCCTTGCAGATGTTCAGGATATCCCGCTTCTGATGCGGTGTTGCCGTCGGGATTGCAAGAAGGATCTGATTGATATGATACTTGTCCACATTGAGAAAAATATCGTCTCTTCCGCCTACCACCGGAACTCCTTCCATGTATCTTCCCCATTTATTCGGATTGTCATCGATCAGGCAGCGTACTCTGGAATTGGTTTCCTTTGCATTCTGAAGCTCCCGGACAATGGTTCTTCCCGCTTCTCCTGCACCGATGATCATCACGTTTTTGCTCCGCTCCTCACGCTCGCTCTTTTCTCTGCGGTTCCGCTCAAGAAGTACAAAACGATAGGAGAAACGTACGCCTACAGTCAGGAAAAACTGCAGCATGATACCGATCAGATAATAGGAGGCCGGCATCCGTTCCCAGAAGATCGTGATACCCGCAATATGCAGAACGCCTGTGATCACAGTTGCTACCGTGATCTTGATCAGCTCATGGAAGCTTGCGAAACGCCATACACTGTTATACAGATGCATGCATCCGAACACTGCCAGAATGATAATGGTATAGATCGGTGCAAAACTCCTCCATGCAGCAAAATAATCTGTGGGGATCAAGGAATACCGAAAATCGAATCTCACCAGCAGTGCCATAAAATAAGAAAAATTAACAGCTATTATGTCATAGATGATCAGATATATCGCAATTACTTTCCAATGTTCTAACTTCTTCATACTTCCTCCGGTCTGTCTTACTGTTTCTGCATAATCCCTGATGTATTCTTCCTGCTCTTTGTCTTCTGTCTGCTTTTCTCTGGGACTTTGTTTTGCCAGTGCCAGAAGCAGGACCAAGAACGCGAGAAGTACTACGATCAGCATGATCAATAAAATCTGCATTTTTAACTTCCTCTTTTATATTTATAACTTATCTAATTTATTTTTATCCCCGGACTGCACCTCCGCAGTCCGGGTCATTATATTCGAATCTCAATATGTATTGATCATTTCGCGCCGCTTCCACGGAAAACGACCATAACTGTCTTAACCAGGATCTCAATGTCCAGCTTCAGACACCATTCGGCAATGTACTTCGTATCAAGCTCTACGACTTCCTCGAAATCCGTAATATCACTTCGGCCGCTTACCTGCCACATACCGGTAAGTCCCGGCTTGATGGCCAGACGTTTGCGATGGTGAAGCTCGTACTTCTCCCACTCATCCATTGTCGGCGGTCTGGTTCCTACAAGGCTCATATCTCCTTTCAGAATATTCCAGAACTGCGGAAATTCATCCAGGGATGTCTTTCGGATAAAATGTCCTACTCCTTTGATGATTCGTGGATCATCATCCATTTTGAACATCATTCCGTCTTTTACATTATTCTGTTTCATCAGTTCTTTTTTGCGTTCTTCTGCATCCATATACATGGAGCGGAATTTATAGATCTTGAACGGACGACCGTTCTTTCCCATGCGGACCTGTGAAAAAAATGCAGGACCCGGAGATTTGATCTTGATGGCCGGAACCAGAAAGATCGCTGCGATTCCTGTAAAAAGACAGCCTACCAGACCGCCTGCTATATCCATGGCTCTCTTAACAAACATCTGGCGCGGCGTTACAATGTGGATACTGCTGGAAAGCACGGTGTATCCGCCAAGTTCCTCCACCACCTGGTTCTTGCCAAGGGATTTCATGGTTGCCAGTCTCATATGGATGACAACTCCCATTGCAGAACAATCCTTGATCATCTGCTCCGGGATTGGGATTTGCTTAGGTACTGCAAAAAATACTTCGTCGATCCAGTTCTTATGGATATAGGAGACCATATCCTCCTTCCCGGCTACTACCGGAACTCCACAGACGGATGCTCCCTTCCTGTCACAATCCATAAAAACAATTCCTGCCAGATGATAGGTTCCGTAATTATTCTTGCGGATGGTTTCCACCACATTGTCTGCATCTTCACTGACTGTAACGATCAGCAGAGATCGTTTCTCGCTTTCTTCGTATCTGCGATCCTTCAGGAATTTCTTCAGTGCCTGTCTGCCGCAATAGCTGAAGCAGGTATAAAGCACATAGGTGATCAGCAGGATCATTCTGGAATAATTGTTTCCAATTCTTAAAAGAAACATATATGCCAGAACCAGAAGGCAGACCAGTGTACACTGTTCAAAGGTTTTCTTCAGTTCCACCAGCATTCCTCTTCGCAGAACTCCGCTGAAGCTCTCATTAAAAAATGTGACCATCAGCTGGATAAGAAACATCACCACTGCCACATTTCGGTACAGCTCTGTCTCGTATGGCTGATCGATCCCGTTTCGGATCCAGTATGCAAGTACAAACGCAAGCTGCAGACACAGCATATCGCAGATCGCAAAATCCGCATGTTTTACCCAGCTACTGTTTTCTTTTTGATACATATCCTTTTATACGCCTTCCCTCGCTTACAGTATGTTATACTGTGTTTATTTTACCCCCCCCCGGTATTTTGAAGACCAAGGAGGGGTATCATGCACTATTTTACAACAACAGTCAGTACTGCTCCGTTGGAGCTGTTTCCACTGTTGTCGACTACATAATATGTAAGCTCGTAAGTTCCCGGTGCGGCTGTATTTACATCACCGGTGATCTGGATTTTTTTGAAAAGATCACTGGTTGATTCTGTATCATCCTGGATATCCTTTACATAGCTTAATTTATCCAACGTAGTTCCTACTGGTACCTCTACGTAATAGGTAGTCAGATACATCTTTGGATCCTGCGGAGAGAGCTGCTCGATCTTGTCTTCCTGTGTCTTCTGCGCCTGTTCCTCCGGGGTCAGTTCTCCTTCTGTGGAATCTCCGCTTTCAGCATCTGTGCTGTCTGCCTCTGTCCCATCCTGCATATCTGTCTCTTCTGCCGGCTCTGTGGTGTCTGCGGAATCTCCGTCCTCTGGGAGTCCATCATTATCGATCAGTCCCAGCTGCGGATTTTCGGCGCTGCCGTCCTGAGCCTCCATGGTAAATTCTTTTTTTGTTACATTGTTGTTTTTGTCTTTTGCAACAAAGATAACGGAAACCTGTTTTCCGTCGTTCTTCGGATATATGGTTTCTACGGTAAGAGAATCTGTAACATCTCCGTCCCTGTCATCCTGTGCCTTTACACCCTTCAGAAGATCTTCTTCTGTCATATCGGATGTATAATTTGTATCTTTTCCCTCTTCAAATGTGATCTTCGGTCCTTCATTATCCTCAGAGCTCTTCATGTAT
The DNA here is from genome assembly GCF_008679485.1 of Blautia sp. LMAG:89. Classification (NCBI taxonomy): domain Bacteria; kingdom Bacillati; phylum Bacillota; class Clostridia; order Lachnospirales; family Lachnospiraceae; genus Blautia; species Blautia sp. LMAG:89. The sequence goes on from NZ_NANC01000007.1 coordinate 308,666, forward strand.
ACTACACCGGCTCCCATACCAAGGCAGATGACCACTAATAAAAACACAAAAAATTTCTTCATATTTTTGCTGCTCCCGGCCTTTCCCAACACTTTGATCCGTTGTTGTTATTTTTATGCGTGACGTTTCTTTTTCTTTTTGGATTTCTTGCCCATTTTGGAAGAGTACGGAATCGTACCAAGTACACTTAATCCAAGATATTTTTCTACGTCTTCCGGTGTCTTTACGGTATCGTTCGTCAGATATACGATGATCACAACGGCTGCTGCCAGAAGGATACCCAGAAGTCCGCCGATCACACCGTTTTTCGGTACGCTTGGGCTTGACGGCTCATCCGGAATGTTTGCTGTCTCTACCACATTTACTGCCTTGATATCCATAACCTGCTGGATATGCTTGGAAGCAATATCTCTTACTGCGTTTGCGATCTCTGCCGCTGTATAAGGATCGGTATCTGTAACTGTGATGGATACTACTCGTGTATCGGTTGGTGTATCTACGGAAAGCTTCTTAAGGAGCTTCTCATGTGTCATATCCAGGTTCAGCTGTGCGATCACACCCTCAGTAACTGTACGGCTCTTGATCAGCTCCGCATAGTCCTTGGTCAGTGATGTACTTGTCTGGATATCCTGATTGGTCAGTGTGCTGCTGTCCTGCTTGGACAGTACCACGATCTTGGTTGTGGATTCATACTTCGGTGTGATCAGAAGCATGGTTCCCATAACAGCTGCCAGGCAGAAAACAATACCGGATAAAATGATAACACCCAGCTTGCTCAGTAACAGGTGAAATACCTCACCAAGATCGATCTCTACTTCGTCGTTGTTGTTAACAGTCTGATTTTCCATTTCTTTTCTCCATTACCCTGTGATTTTCCGGGGATTTTTGATAAAGATCTTCTTTACATATTCGCTCCCCATTGTTTTTTCCATTTTGGCGACACATTTGCCGATCTCCGGGATACGCTCCGTCTTACGGTGTCCGTCGGAACCGACAAAATCCAGAAGCCCATGCTTCATGACTTTCCGTGCGAAGGTTTTTGCCCCGAATCCGTCCTGACCGCTGATGGTATCTGCGTTGACCTGGATATGTGCTCCCATATCCTTCAGCTCTGTCAGGAATCCGATATCGTTCCGGGTGGCCTTATAACGTTCCACATGAGCGATGATCGGGATAAAACCATTCATCAGAAGACTTCTGACCCGTTCTTCAATATAATTTTTCTCATCTCCGTTGCTGAATTCCACAAGCACATATCTGGAACCTGCAAGGGTAAGCCGCCGCCCCTTCTTAAGGCATTCCACCATATCCATACTGGAATGGAGTTCACAGCCCAGATAAAGCCTCATGCCTTCATCACCAATATTCATGGCTGCTCTGCGCAGCTGCATGAACTGTCTTGTCACAATGTTCATATGCGGCTCAAACATATCATACCGGAAATGTGGTGTCAGGATCACATGACGTACGCCCTCCTGATACTCCTTATTGAGCATCCAGAGTGATTCTTCCATGTTTCTTGCACCGTCATCCACCCCGGGGAGGATATGACAATGAATATCATAAAGTCCCTTCATTAAAATAACCCACTCATTTCTGTTGTCAATGTCTTTTTATTTACTGCTGCTCTCACCATAATCTCCGTAGGAACCATACTTGCCGTACTTGCCGTATTTACCATACTTGCCATAGTGACCGTAATTGCCAGCCTTGCTGTAGTCCACCTTGTTCAGGATGGTTCCCAGGATCGGGCAGTTGCTCTTGGCAAGCTGATCTCTTACTTCCTGTACAAAACGGTAGCTGATGGTACCGGATTCAACGACGATTACAGATCCGTCGCAGGAATCTGCTATGATAGCACTGTCGATGATCAGTCCAAGCGGCGGTGTATCTACAATAACGTAATCATAAACATCTCTTACCACGCGGATCATATCCTTGAAGAGTCTGTTTCCGAGAAGCTCTGCCGGGTTCGGAGGTACGATACCGGAGAAGATAATATGGAACTTCGGAAGTGTAGTGGCACAGATCACGTCAGAAAGCTTGGCCTGCTTGGAAAGATAATGAGCAAGTCCCATTACCTCCTGGTCTACTGTCACACGTCCCATCAAAACGGATTTACGCAGATCGGCATCGATCAGAAGCACTGATTTGCCGCTCTCAGCAAGAGAGGCAGCAAGATTAAATGCCACACTGCTCTTTCCCTCATTAGGAGTACAGCTGGTAAGTGCGATCACTTTTTTATCTGCTCCGCAGAACTGGATATTTGTTCGCAGAGCTTTATAAGCCTCATCCATCTGGTGATCAGACTTCCAGTTGCTCAGTTTAACTTTAATCATAATTCCTTTTCACCTTTACCTTTATGTTCTATCTGATGACAGTCTTGCCCTTTGGGCATGTCTATAGGTTATTATACAATCCTATTTTCTAATACGCAAGTTCTTTATTCGACAGAAAAGTCGTTAAATATGTACAATTTGCCTAATTTTTATTATTTTTTATTTCCCGTCCCAGAAACAGGATAGATTATTTTTATTCCCTGTGTTAAAATAAACCCACGGCAATGAGTGCAGCGGTTACAGGAGGAGCCCTATTTTTTGCCAACCGTGATTGGCTGCCATAAGGAGGATATAAACATATGACAAAACAGGAATTTCAGAAACTGACCGAAAATCATGTCCTGCTGCTGGATGGTGCTACCGGCTCCAACCTGATGAAGGCCGGCATGCCACGTGGTGTCTGCACAGAGAGCTGGGTGCTTGAGCACAAGGATGTAATCCAGTCTCTGCAGAAGGCATACATCGAGGCGGGAAGCCATATCATCTATGCGCCTACCTTCGGAGGAAACCGCATTAACCTCACTATGCACGGACTTGAGGATCAGATTGAACAGATCAATCATACCCTGGCCGGCTATTCAAAGGAGATCGCACCGGAGGGTGTTTTCGTAGCAGGTGATATCACCACCACAGGCAAGATGATGGCACCGGCCGGTGACATGACTTACGAAAAAGCCTTCGAAGTCTATCAGGAACAGATCGGCTATCTCCGTGATGCGGGTGTGGACCTGATCGTAGCGGAAACCATGATCAATATCGAGGAGACACTGGCTGCTGTAGACGCCTGCCAGAGTATCTGCGAGCTTCCTATCATCTGTACCGTGACTGTAGAAGCAGACGGAAGTATCTTCAGCGGCGGAAATGCCATAGAGGCTGCCATGTCCCTGGAAGCTGCAGGTGCAGACGCTGTCGGCATCAACTGCTCGGTTGGCCCGGATCAGCTGGTATCGGTTATCCGCAATATCAAAGAGAACGTTTCCATTCCGGTCATCGCCAAACCCAATGCGGGAATGCCCCAGATCGATGATCTTGGAAATGCAGTTTACAGCATGACCCCTGCGGATTTTGCAGGTTATATGAAGGTGCTTGTGGACAACGGTGCTTCCGTGATCGGCGGATGCTGTGGTACCACACCGGAGTTTATTTCGGAAACCGCCCAGGTGCTTGGACTTCGATAACTTTAACCGGAACAGATATGTTTCCACGCACTGCTTCAATTGAGAACAGCAATAAGCCGTGAGTGGAAGATTCCGTCAAAAAAATCCTGAGGATCCTATGTAAGATATCAACAGATATCAACATAGAAATTCTCAGGATTTTTGTTTTTTCGGATATTATTTCTCTTTTACTGCTTCCGCCGGCCGGTTTGCCTCATCCGCATAGGAGCTGCGGATCGCTTTTCGCACAGGAAGTACACAGGCGGGAACAACGGAAAGGCCATCCACTCCCATCTGGATAAAAGCTTCTGTAAGATTGGAATCTGCTGCCAGCTCTCCGCATATGTAAACTTCACATCCTGACTTATGTCCTGCCTCTGTTACCATGCGGATCATCTTTACAAGCGCCGGATGATGATCGTTGTATTTATCCTTCAAAAGAAGATTCTGCCGGTCCATAGCCAGGGTATACTGGGTCAGGTCATTGGTTCCTAGGCTCAGAAAATCCACACGTTTTCCAAGTTCTTCACTGATCATGACCGCTGCCGGTGTTTCGATCATAATTCCGGTACGGATGTTTTTGTAAGGAATGTTTTTCTCATCCAGGCCCTTTTTTACCTCACGGATCAGCTTCTCGATCTCATCCAGCTCTTCCTCGGACGTGATCATCGGATACATCAGGTTGATATTTCCATAGGCACTTGCACGGTAAATAGCCCGAAGCTGCGCTTTAAACATTTTTTTGCGATCCAGGCAGAGGCGGATGCCGCGGTTTCCCATCATAGGATTGACCTCATCAGGAATTGCCATATACTCTGCCTGACGGTCTGCCCCCAGGTCCACGGTACGGATCACTGCCGGACGTTCATCCATATCCTCGGCTACTTTTTTATAGGCACGGAACAGCTCATTCTCTCTTGGATAATTCTCTCTTCCGAGATACTGGAATTCACTTCGAAGAAGGCCGATACCTGCTGCTCCGTAATAAAGAACCGTATTCAGATCATCCAGATTTCCGATGTTTGCCAGAAGCTTGATCTCCTTGCCATCGGCTGTGATATCCTTCTGGTTCCGAAGTCTCAAAAGTTCTTCCCGCTCTTCCTTATCTGCTGCATGACGGATCTCATATTCCTTAAGAAGCTCCGGCTCCGGATCGATATACAGTGTTCCTGTATACCCATCTACAATAGCCATATGGCCATCCCATTCTTTCTGTATCTCCACCTCGACCAGGGTGGGGACTTCCATGGATTTTGCCATTATCGATACATGGGAAATAACAGACCCCTGATGCATGACTACCGCCAGAAGACTGGCTTTGTTCATCTCCAGAAGTTCATTGGGGGAAAGCTGCTCTGCTGCAAGGATCACTGGCTCATCTCCCAGATTGATCCGTGCATGGGAGCCACCCATGGCGCCGATCAGCAGCTCGGAGATTTCCCTGATATTTTCGATCTGTTCTTTGACAGCCTCGTCCTCCAGCTTGCGGAACACATTGGCAAGCTCATCCCTGGTTGTCTGGACTGCGTAAGCTGCACTGACCTTTTCTGTCGTGATCATGCTTTCCACGGCCCGCTGAAAACTGCCGCCACTTAAGAGCTTCAGCTGACGTTTCAAGGTCAGCTCCTGCTCTTTGGGGAGGGGTGCTCCGTTTTTATACATATGCTGGATCTGGTTCTTTACCGCTGTTCTTGCATTATCCAGACGATCCAGCTCCTTTTTTACATTGTCTACCATGGACTGACGGATCTGATATTCGCCTCTGTGGTAATACAGTATTTTTCCAATGGCTATTCCGGAAAAAGCGGATGTGCCTTTGTATATCTCCACCTGAAAAACCCCCTTACTGGTCCGTCTGCTTAATCGCAGGCAGCTTTAAACTCTGTCCAGATCTTATTGTATTCCTGCTCTGCTTCCTGGCTTACATTCTGTACGATCTCACCCTTTGTCACGCTGTCCGGAACAACCAGGCTCTCGTCTACCAGATCATCTGCTGCCTTGTTTGTATTGTAGTATCCGATATAGTTGATGCACTGTGCAGATACTTCCGGCTCCAGGATATAATTGATAAATTCATTGGCAGCCTTCGCATTCGGTGCTTCACTTGGCACAAACATTCCCATAATACCAAATCCAAGACCTTCCTCCGGATAAACCACCTTAAGATCCGGATTATCCTTCAGCGCCTGTGTTACCTGTGATGTATAAAGAAATGCCACACTTGCCTCTCCGTTGAGAAGTGCATTCTGTGTATTGTCATCCTGGATCATACGAATGTTCGGTGCCAGCTCTTTCAGCTTCTCACCGGTCTTGTCGATCACGGCTACATCTTCTTCGTTCATGCTCTCTCCCATGGAAAGCTGTGTGATGCCACAGATCACGCGGTAATTACCTACGATGGCAATGCTGTCCTCCAGAGACTTATCCCAGAGATCCTTGTATCCTTTAATGTCGATATCTACCTGCTCCGGATCATAAACGATCAGTGGGATTCCTGCTCCGTAAGGTACTGTATATTCGTCATCCGGATCATAAAACTGTCCCTGATAAAGGGGGTTGATGTTCTTAAAATTGGAAACGGTATCCTTGTCGATCTTCTGGACAAGTCCTTCTTTTACCGCGCTGTCGATAATGTAATCATCTGCAATTACCACATCGTAATCGCCGCCCTTTGCCTGAGAAAGCTTTTCAAGCATGGTCTCATCGGTATCAAAGTTGGAATATACCACCTTGGTCCCTGTTTCTTTTTCAAAATCATCCAGCACTTCCTGCGGAAACATTCCGTCCCATGTATAAAGTACCAGTTCATCCTTATCCTTTGCACTGACACTGACACCTGTTATCATAGATGTTCCAAGTACCGCACATAACATGATCGCTGCTGCTTTTTTTGATTTCATAGAACCTCCTTCATGTCTCTCTCTCTGACGTCTTGTTATTTTGCTTTTACCTTTGTCCAAAGCTCTGCGAATTTCTGCTTGATCTTTGGCTTCTGGTATCCGAAGATCTCATTCTTTGGATTGTCGATCTGCGGAATATAGGAAGAAATTCCCTCATAAGTTCCGTTCTTCATCTCCTCGAATGCACTCTTTACAGTAGAAGTATATCCTACTTCTTCGGTATTGGAAAGAGCATTTTCATCATCCAGCATAAAATTGATGAACTCATGAGCCAGATCTACTTCATTACAGTCCTTGGTGATGACCATGGCATCATACCAGGTATTGGTTCCCTGCTGTGGGGTATAATAGCCAAGCTCCGGATTTTCGCTGATAATATAGGAAGCATCTCCGGAATAAACAACCGCCATTGCCTTGTTTCCTGAGATCATGTTGTCGATCACATCATCACCTGCATAGATTGGATCCATGGTATCTCTCTGCCGGATCAGCCACTCATAAGCCTGCTGGATCTCATCAAGATTTTTTGTGTTCATGGAATACCCCAGCGCTTTCAGGGCGATCATAAAGGAATCCCTTTCGGAATCATACATATAAAGATCTCCCTTATATTTTTCATCGCAGAGAATATTCCAGCCCTCTTTGTCAAGATCCTCCTGAGAGACTACATTCTTATTATAAAGGATTCCTACAGTTCCCCAGAAATACGGACAGGAATAACGATTTCCCGGATCATAGTCCTTATTCTGAACCTCGGGAAGAAGATTTTTGCTGTTAGGGATCTTCTTCCAGTCAAGTGCCTGAAGATATTCCTCCTTGATCAGTCTTTCGATCATATAATCTGACGGAACCAGAACATCGTAGGTTTCGCCACTGGCCAGCTTGGTGTACATCATCTCATTGGACTCGAAGGTTTCATATACAACGGTACAGTTATACTGCTTCTCAAATTTGTCCAGAAGACTCAGGTCCATATATTCTCCGGCATTATATACACGAAGCACGTGGTTTCCCTGGCTTACAATCGTCCACTTTCCCAATACCAGAACAACCGCAGCAGCTGTGACAACCGCAACGATCCTTCTTTTTTTCGGATCCATTTTTTTCACGGTGGAGGCCTGAAGCTTCGGCATGATCAGATTTGCAAAAAGAAGCACCAGCACAATGACCACGATCACAATAGTAGAAAGGGCGTTGATGGTGGGATTGATGCGCTTTGTCATATTATATACAACAATGGATATATTTTTTACTCCGTTTCCGGAAACAAAGTAGGAAATTACGAAATCGTCAAAGGACATGGTAAAGGCCAGGAGCGCTCCCGCAAAAATCCCTTCTTTGATCATGGGCACGATAACCTTGGTAAGTGCCTGATATGGCGTTGCACCAAGATCCATGGCTGCATTGGCAAGGTTCGGATCCAGGCTTCGTACCTTCGGATATACACTGGTGATCACATAGGGCGTACAGAATGCGATATGTGCCAGCAGCATGGTCAGATAGCCTTTCGTCATTCCCAGCGAAGAAAACAGTAGCATCAGACCAATCGCGGTTACGATCTCCGGATTCAAAATTGGAAAGTTATTGATGGTAAGGACCATCTCCTTCAGCACCTTTCTGGATTTTGAAAGTCCGATGGCTGTGATGGTTCCCAGCACTGTGGAAATAACAGTTGCCAGAATTGCCACTGTGACCGAAACATAAACTGCCTTACTGATCTCCATATTGTTTATCAGCTCTCCGTACCAGCGCAGGGAAAATCCTGTAAATCTGGTCAAGGACTTGGATGAGTTAAAGGAAAAGATCATGGTCACAAGGATCGGCAGGTAAAAAAATGCCAGACACAGCACTACATATAATTTTGAAAATATGGTATTTTTTCTTTTCATCTCCTGCCTCCTTTAATCGTCCTGAGTATCCATCTTCTTCATCAGGCTCATAAAGATCAGGATGATCACTGCCAGGATCAGAGAGATGGCACTTCCGAAGTTCCAGTCACCTACAGAAATAAACTGTGACTCGATGAGATTACCGATCAGCATGTACTGGCCGCCGCCGAGAAGCTTCGGAATAACGAAGGTTGATATGGACAGAAGGAATACCATCATGATACCATTGACCACACCTGGCATGGAAAGCTTCCAGGTGATCCTCCAGAAGGTCTGAAAGGGATTGGCACCAAGGTCGTTGGCCGCTTCGATCAGTGACTTGTCCATTTTACTTAAGGATGTATGGATCGGAATGATCATAAAGGGCATAAAGTTACAAACAAGGCCCACGATAACGGAAAAATCTGTATACATCATGGTGATCGGTGAGATTCCCAGCATTTTCAGAAGGTTGTTCACCAGACCATTGTCAGAAAGAATGTTCATCCATGCATAGGTACGGAGAAGCATGTTGATCCACATGGGAATGGTGACCATAAGGATCAGAAAGCTCTGCACCTTTTCGGAATATTTGGAGATAATGTATGCCAGCGGATATCCGCAGACCAGGCAGATCAGTGTGGTCAGGATACCCAGGCGGAAGGATTTCAGGATAACACTTAAATATGTAGCTTCCAGAAATTTTGCAAAATTCGCCCATGTAAAATGCAGGGTCAGAACTTCATTTCCATCTGAGGTAAATGCATAAAGCACGATCAGGATCAATGGTACCACGATCAGGATCGAAGCCCAGATGATATACGGCTTGATCAGATGCTTGAACTGTTTCATTAGTATCCTCCCATTCTGCACATAACATGGATATCCTCAGGACCAAACTTCAGTCCCACTTCACGTCCCACTTCTGCATAATCGGTAGTGTGCACCATGTATGTGCGAAGCTCCGTCTCAACCAGGATCTCATAATGCACGCCCTTGAACGTAATGTTCCGTACCGTTCCTCTGATCTTTGCCTGATCCGGTTCCACAATATCCAGATCCTCCGGGCGAAGAACAACCTCAATGGCTTCGTTGTCCTCAAATCCCTTGTCTACACATTCAAAACGGAAGCCATCAAACTCCACAAGGAAATCCCTGATCATCGTTCCTTCTATAATATTGGACTCTCCGATAAAGCCGGCAACAAAACGGTTCTCCGGCTCATTATAGATATCTGTCGGGCTGCCGATCTGCTGGATCTCACCGTTGTTCATGACTACTACCGTATCAGACATGGAAAGTGCCTCCTCCTGGTCATGGGTAACATAGATAAAGGTGATCCCTACCTCTCTCTGGATCTTTTTCAGCTCGATCTGCATCTGCTTACGGATCTTGGCATCCCAGTGCGCCGAGTGGCTCATCCAGCAGAAGAACCTTCGGCTCATTGACAAGAGCTCTGGCAATGGCAACTCGCTGCTGCTGTCCACCGGAAAGAAGTGTAACATCTCTTTTTTCGAAGCCTTCCAGCCCTACCATTTTTAGCATTCTTTTTACCTTCTGCTCAATAACAGATTTATCTACCTTTTTCAGGTTCAGGCCAAAACCGATATTGTCCATAACATTGAGATGCGGAAACAATGCATATTTCTGGAATACCGTGTTGATCTCTCTTTTATATGGAGGCAGCTTGGAGATCTCAATTCCGTTAAACAGTACCTCTCCGCCGCTTGGCTCCTCAAAGCCGGCAATGATCCTTAAGGTTGTTGTCTTTCCACAGCCGCTGGGTCCCAGAAGCGTAAGGAATTCGTTTTCGTGAATGTCCAGATTAATGCCCCGGAGCACCTGCTGGTCATCAAAGTTTTTTGTGAGATTTTTTAACTCGATCAGTTTATTGCTCATCTTTTATATTCCCCTTCCCGCGTTTTCCTGCGATCAGATATACTGCCAGTACCAGAAGGATCACTCCCAGCATTATGGTACAAAGTGCATTGATCTCCGGCGTAACGCCTGTTTTCATCTGTGTGTAAACTTTTATCGGCAGCGTGGATACACGTGGCCCGGTTACAAAAATGCTGATCACCACATCGTCCATGGACATGGCAAAGGCCAGCAGAGAGCCGGATATAACAGCCGGCATGATCAGCGGCAGGGTAATGTCCCAGAAGGCCCGAAAGGAACCGGCACCAAGATCTCTGGCTGCCTCTTCTAGGGACGGATCCATTCCCACAAGCCTTGCTTTTACCTCCATCAAAATATAGGGCACACAGAAAAACCGTGTGTCCGATCAGAAGTGTCAGCATTCCAAATGGCAGGTTCAGCATATAGAAAAATGCCATCAGTACCATTCCCAGAATGATTTCCGGGATCATCAGAGGCAGGATGGAAATATACTCCATCACCCCTTTTGTTTTCCAGTGGATCCTGGAAAGTCCTACAGCCCCCAGTGTTCCGATCACTGCAGATACCCCACAGCTGGACACCGCCAGGATCAAACTGTTTTTCAATGCCTGGATCAGATCCCTGTCCTGAAACAGTTCCTGATACCATTTCAGGGAAAATCCGGTAAAGCGCACCGGAAGTCTTGCTTCATTAAACGAAAATACCACTACCACACCAATGGGCAGATACATAAGGAAAAACAGGATTCCCAGGTACAGTCCTGAAAGCTTTGAGTTCTTTTTCATCCGATTCCCTCCAGTTCCTTCACATTGGTAAGCTTCCGATATAATACGATCATCAGAGTTGTCAGTATCATCAGTACCACAGCCAGTGCTGCGGCAAAGGGCCAGTTATTGCCTCTTGTCATCTGCTCCTGGATCAGACTTCCCACAAGTACGATCTTGTTTCCGCCCAGGATATCCGCAATAAAAAACAGACCCATAGACGGAATAAAGGTAAGTATCACTCCGGAAAGAAGTCCCGGCAAAGTCAGCTTAAAGGTGACGCTCCAGAAGGCCTTCCATCTGCTGGCTCCAAGGTCTCTGGCAGCTTCCACAAGGGACCAGTCCAGCTTTTCCGCACTGGAATATACGGACAGTGCCATAAACGGCAGCAATACATAGATCATACCGATCACGATCGCAGGATAGCTGTACAGGATTTTTAAGGGCTCCTGGATGATGCCAAGCTTCATCAGCAGATAATTCAGAAGGCCCTTTTTCTGGAGAATGATGATCCAGCCATAAAGACGGATCAGGGAATTCACCCAGAAAGGCAGCATCAGGAAAAGCATGGCCAGCTTCTTTTTGCCCTCGGAAAGCTTTGCCATAAAGTATCCGAAGGGGTAGCCCACCAGACAGATGATCAAAGTGCTGGTGAGCGCAAGGCGGAAGGATCCCGTAAAGGTCTGCAGTATACAGGCTCCAGGATCTGCTTGTAATTATCCAGAGTAAATTTCCAGTTCACGCCGTAGCCGCCGTCTGCTGTGGAAAAGCTCAGTGCAACTACATACAGAAGAGGCAGTGCGACGAAGATTAGTGTAAAAAGATACAGCGGCAGGATCATCCATACGGAGCCTGCTCTGTGCTTACGCATGGGTACCTCCTGCACAGGGACCTGACTGATCCGGCAATACTTCTTCTGATCTTTCTTCCCGATCTACCAGCACTGCATCTGTAGGAAGAAAACAGCAGCGCACCTTTTCTCCTACACTGACATTTGTATCAATGCCGTAACGGCTTGCCACGATTTCCTGACCTTCCGAAGTTTTCAAAACAACACGGAGCTGGCCGCCGCAAGGTTTTTTCAATGACTTGCGGTTAAGCCATCGCAGCTGTCATCTGCGTTTTTTTTGCGGGCTCCTGTACACTCTTTGTGTGTTTTCTGATGTGCAATTTGGCGTGCT
>NZ_NANC01000008.1:0-62500 GCF_008679485.1 Blautia sp. LMAG:89
GTCATCCACTCCCACAACCTGGAAGCAGCCGAAGAATTCCGAAAAGAAGTCCTCACCACCTTCCCGAATATCGGTGAAGTCAACATCTTCCCTCTCTCCCTGAGCGTTTCCTGCCACATTGGCCCCGGAAGTCTGGCACTCACCTGTTCCAAGGTACACCCGGAAATATGGTAAAGACTAGTCAGAAGCAATCCACATGGCCAGAGCACAGCCGGAGGGAATACTTCTGTATGGCTCTGTCTCTGGAGGAGGGCTGCTAGTCCTTAGGTTCTGGAAATCTGCGTTATTAAAAAAAGTTCGGCTGTCTGAGCGGCAACAAGCCGCGAGTTCCGAACTTTTTTTAATGGTTTTAGCAGATTTTCAGGGCCTTAGAACTAACACCCAACGGAAGCCGAAGACCATACAGAAGTATTCCCTTCGGCGTCCCTCCCGCCAACATATTTAATTTTCCTGTGTATTCTCAATCTCCACCGGCGCTTCATTCAAGATCTTCATAAACTCCTCACCGGTAATCGTCTCATGCTCATACAGATACTTGGCAATCTCATGAAGCTTTCCGATATTATCCGTCAGGATCTTCGTAGCCTTTTCATGCTCCCGTCTTACAAGCTCCACAACCTTCTTATCCAGAAGCGTCTGCGTCTCAAAGGAACAGGTGAGACTTGCATCTCCGCCAAGATACTGATTACTTACATTTTCCATGGCAACCATGTCAAAATCATCACTCATACCATACCTGCTGATCATCGCTCTGGCAATCTTGGTCGCCTGCTCAATATCATTGGAGGCACCGGTAGTAATGGAATGGAAGATCAGCTCTTCCGCTGCACGGCCGCCTGTAAATGTAGCGATCTTATTCTCCAGTTCTTCCTTAGTCATCAGGAAATGTTCCTGCTCATCTACCTGCATGGTATATCCCAGTGCACCGGAGGTACGTGGAATGATCGTGATCTTATGGACCGGTGCAGAATCTGTCTGCTTGGCAGCAACCAGTGCATGACCAACCTCATGATAGGAAACGATCAGCTTTTCCTTATTGGAAAGTACACGGTTCTTTTTCTGATATCCGGCAATAACAACTTCGATGCTTTCTTCAAAATCCGCCTGTGTGGCAAATTTCCGTCCGTCGCGGACTGCACGGAGAGCTGCCTCGTTGACAATATTGGCAAGCTCCGCACCGGAGGCACCGACTGCCGCCTTGGCAATTTCATCAAACCGGACTGTATCCGCAATTTTAATCTTCTTGGCATGAACCTTCAGGATTTCCTCACGCCCCTGAAGATCCGGAAGCTCAACCGGGATCCTTCTGTCAAAACGTCCCGGACGAAGAAGTGCAGGGTCAAGGGAATCCGGTCGGTTGGTAGCTGCCAGGATCACAACACCCTTGGAACCGTCAAAACCGTCCATCTCTGTCAAAAGCTGGTTCAGTGTCTGCTCACGCTCATCGTTTCCGCCGCCCATTCCGGAGCCGTCACGTTTCTTGCCGATGGTATCGATCTCATCAATAAATACGATACATGGTGCTTTCTCATTGGCCTGTTTAAAAAGATCACGTACCTTGGCAGCACCCATACCCACAAACATCTCCACAAATTCCGAACCGGAAATTGAGAAAAACGGAACCTCCGCCTCACCGGCAACTGCCTTGGCAAGAAGGGTTTTACCGGTTCCTGGAGGGCCTACAAGAAGGGCACCCTTCGGCATGGAAGCACCGATCTCTCTGTATTTCTCCGGATTATGAAGGAAATCTACAATTTCCGTCAAAAGCTCCTTGGCTTCATCCTCACCGGCAACATCTGAAAATTTGATTCCCGTAGAGGATTTCACATAAACCTTGGCATTGCTTTTGCCAAAGGACATCATTCCTCCCGGTCCTCCGCTGCCCATGGAGCTCATCATCTTCTTGCTGAGCCAGCGTCCCAGAAGAACAAAGATCGCGATCGGAAGTACATATCCCAGGATCAGAGACAAAAGCAATGACTGCCTCTGGGGTGCAGTTCCCTCTATACTTACTCCTGCATCGTAAAGATGTGATACAAGATCCTGATCATCTACAGATACCGTCTTGCAATAGACATCATTTCCATCCACTTTCATAGTATAATAAATGTAATCGGAATTAAGGGTTGCCTCATATACTTTTCCTCTGTCTACGGCTTTCAGAAAGGTGGTGTAATCGGTTTCTTTTACACTTCTCTCAGAAAGAGCAGGAAGAGCAAAAACATTCAGCAGAACAATAATGACGACCGCAATGATATAATATACATACAGCGGCCGCTTCTCTGGTTTTTTGGAATTCAGATTCATGCAGTCTCCTCCGTTATCTTATAGTATATCGCTATATCCACAGTGCTATATCAGGTGGTACAGCCTTGTAGTACACTGTACCACTTTTTTCAGTCAATTTCAAGGATGCCTCATCCGATTTCATAAACATTTTAGAATTAAAAATATTTCCAAATAATACCTTTATTCTGAAAAAATCCTTGCAAGCCACCCGATACTGTGCTATTATAATAAATGGTTATGCCGCTGTGGCGGAATTGGCAGACGCACTTGACTCAAAATCAAGCGGAGCAATCCGTGCCGGTTCGAGTCCGGCCAGCGGCATTCGCATAAAAGACCTGACGGAGAAATCTGTCAGGTCTTTATTATATAATACAAAAAAATCACGAAAGGAATAAAAAAATGGAAAAAGACAAAAGCTTTTTAGGAACCGAGCCTGTCGGAAAGCTGCTTCTGCAGCTTGCACTTCCTACAGTTGCCGCACAGCTCATCAATATGCTCTACAATATCGTCGACCGTATCTATATTGGTCATATTCCCGGAGAGGGTGCTCTTGCCCTTACCGGTGTAGGTGTCTGTATGCCGCTTATCATGGTCGTATCCGCCTTTGCTGCTCTTGTCGGAAACGGAGGCGCTCCCAGAGCCAGCATCTTTATGGGTAAAAATGACACGTCGAAAGCCGAACAGACTCTCGGAAACTGCTTCACCATGCAGATCATCATCTCCCTGATCCTGACTGTTATCCTGTTTCTCGGAAACCGCAGCCTTCTCCTTGCATTCGGCGCCAGTGCAAACACCATCGACTATGCGGTGGGTTACATGAATATCTATGCAGTAGGAACTATCTTTGTACAGCTGACTCTTGGCATGAATAATTTCATCACAGCCCAGGGATTCGCAAAAACCGGAATGCTCTCTGTACTGATCGGTGCGATCTCCAACATTATTCTGGATCCGGTTTTTATTTTCGGATTCCACATGGGTGTCCGGGGCGCTGCTCTGGCAACAGTGATCTCCCAGGCATTTTCCTGCATCTGGGTCCTCTCCTTCCTCTTTGGAAAAAAGACCTTCCTGAAGCTTCGGAAAAGCACCATGAAACTAAAAGCTGATATCATTCTGCCCTGTATGGCTCTTGGCTCTTCTCTCTTTGTCATGCAGCTCAGTGAAAGCGTTATCTCTGTCTGCTACAACTCCTCACTCTTAAAATACGGCGGGGATGTTGCCGTAGGAGCCATGACTATCCTTACCAGCGTCATGCAGTTTGCCATGCTTCCTCTTCAGGGACTTGGTCAGGGTGCACAGCCTATCATCAGCTACAACTATGGTGCACGTAACGAAAAACGTGTACGTTCTACATTTAAGCTTCTTATAAAAACAAGTGTTTCTTATTCCGTGATCCTGTGGCTGATCATTATGATCTTCCCGCAGATCTTTGCCGGAATGTTTACTTCGGACAGTACATTACTTGCTTTCACAAAAACAGCGCTCCGGATCTATATGGCAGTTGTGTTTATCTTTGGTATCCAGATTGCCTGCCAGATGACCTTTATCTCCCTTGGCAGAGCCAAAGATTCCATCATTGTGGCTATTGTCCGGAAATTTATTCTGGTCATCCCGCTGATCTATATCCTGCCCAATATTTTCCGTGCTGACCGGACAAATGCAGTTTATATGGCCGAGCCGGTTGCGGATATCCTGGCCGTTACATTTACTGCCGTCCTGTTTTTCTTTGAGTTTAGAAAAGCCCTGGCAGAAATCTCCGGCAGCCGGAAGCTGTAACCCTGCATTTGACCACCTTCCGCCCTGCTCGCGATCTTATGCCTACCAGATACTTAAACATAAAACAGCCTTCCAGCATCATTACAAGATGCATAGAAGGCTGTTTTTATATATTTCCGCTATTTTATTTCAGTTCGTCTTCATCCTGAAGAAGTTTCTCAAAAACAGGGAAGCAGTCAAAGGTTGCAAAATAATCTCTCGGTGTCTCGGCACGACGGATCATCTCAAAGCTGCCGTCCTCATGAAGAAGGATCTCTGCAGATTTCAGTTTACCATTGTAGTTATAACCCATTGCAAAACCATGAGCACCTGTATCATGGATCACAAGAAGATCTCCCTTGTCGATTTTCGGAAGCATACGGTCAATGGCAAATTTATCATTATTCTCACAGAGGGAACCTGTCACATCATATTTATGATCGCACGGCTCGTTCTCCTTACCCATAACCGTAATGTGATGATAAGCACCATACATAGCCGGACGCATCAGATTTACTGCGCAGGCATCTACGCCGATATACTCTTTATGCGTATGTTTCTCATGGATTGCTTTTGTGACAAGGCAGCCATACGGTCCCATCATGAAACGGCCAAGCTCTGTATAGATCGCAACATCACCCATTCCTTCCGGAACAAGTACTTCTTCATAAACCTTGCGGACACCCTCACCGATCACACGGATATCATTTGGCTCCTGATCCGGTTTATAAGGAATTCCGATACCACCGGAAAGGTTGATGAATTTAATGTGTGCACCTGTCTCCTTCTGAAGCTTCACGGCAAGCTCAAACATAACCTTTGCAAGCATTGGATAATAATCATTGGTCACTGTGTTGCTTGCAAGGAATGCATGGATTCCGAACTCTTTGGCACCTTTGGATTTCAGGATACGGAATGCGTCAAAAATCTGCTCGGTAGTCATTCCGTATTTTGCATCTCCGGGATTATCCATGATACCGTTACTGATCTTAAATACTCCACCTGGATTGTAACGGCAGCTGATCACTTCCGGGATTTTTCCGAGAGCTTTCTCTACGCTCTCAATATGTGTGATGTCATCAAGGTTGATGATCCCACCGATCTCATCTGCATATCTGAACTCTTTCTCCGGTGTGTCATTGGAAGAAAACATGATATCGCCCTTTTTGCAGCCTACTGCCTTAGCCATCATAAGCTCTGTCTCTGAGGAGCAGTCGCAGCCACAGCCATACTCCTGCAGAATATTGATCAGATATGGATTCGGTGTTGCCTTTACCGCAAAAAATTCCTTGAATCCTTTGTTCCATGCAAAAGCCTCTTTCAGGGCTTTTGCATTCTCACGGATTCCTTTCTCATCATAGAGATGGAAGGGTGTCGGAAACTTTTCAGTAATCTCGTTGAGTTTCTCAAGTGTCACAAATGGTTCTTTTTTCATAATAACTGCATCTCCTGTTTTTCCGACTGCTATTCCCGAAGAAACCTCAGTCTTATTCTGCCTCGATCACGTGCATCATATTTGTCACTGCACCACGACCGTTTGTCATGTTGGTCGCAGGGTCTCCTGCTGTAAATACAACAAGGTCTCCTTTATGTATCAGATGACGGCTGCGGACAACATTCATAGCCTGAGACATGATATGGTCCGTGGTATCTCTCTGATATCCTTTCAGAGGTGTTACACCCCAGATCAGCTGAAGTTTATGCTGGATGGTTGAGTTCGGTGTGATCGCATAGATTGGAACCTTCGGGCGGAAATTGGAGATCAGTCTGGCTGTATTTCCACTCATTGTCGGTGTTACGATAGCGTTCGCCTTCAGGTTCTTTGCAGTACGCACCGTTGCAAGTGCCACTGCACTGGAGATCTTCTCTCTTCCGTCCATGGAACGATGTTCAATAAACACTTTATAATCCAGATGCGGCTCTGTCATCTCTGCGATATCTGCCATCATCTTAAGAGCATCAATCGGATATTTGCCGGCTGCTGTCTCTCCGGAAAGCATGATCGCATCGGTTCCGTCGTAGATCGCATTGGCAACATCAGCTACCTCTGCACGTGTAGGACGCGGATTACGGATCATGGAATCAAGCATCTGTGTTGCCGTAATAACCGGTGTATAATGTTCGTTGCACTTACGGATGATCTCCTTCTGGATATGAGGTACCTGGCTTGCAGGAATTTCCACACCGAGATCTCCTCTGGCAACCATGATACCATCAGATGCTTCAATGATGGAATCAATATTCTCAACACCCTCTGCATTCTCGATCTTCGCGATAATACCGATATCTTTTCCGCCATTATCATTCAGAAGCTTACGGATCTCACGGATCACCTCTGCGGAACGGACAAAAGATGCCGCGATAAAATCAAATTTCTGTTCGATACCAAAAATGATATCCTTTTTATCCTGCTCTGTGATTCCCGGAAGATTTACTTTTACATAGGGAACATTCACACCCTTCTTCTCTCCCAGTTCACCACCGTTTAAGATGTCACAGACAATATCGGTTCCCCTGATTGTCTTAACCTCAAGCTCGATCAGACCATCATCAATGAGGATTCTGTTTCCCGGTTTTACATCCTTGTAAAGTGTCTCATATGTGATAGCAACCTTTGTGCTGTCGCCTTCAAAATCGCCAATTCCAAGTACAAACTGTTTTCCCGCTTCCAGCTTAACCTTCTGTCCGTCCTTTAAAAGTCTGGTACGGATCTCCGGTCCCTTTGTGTCAAGAAGCATGGCAATAGGCATATCAAGCTCCTCACGAAGCTCCTTGATCATATCCACACGGCCCTTCTGCTCCTCGTGGTCTCCGTGAGAAAAGTTAAATCTGGCAATATCCATTCCATTCTCCATAAGAGCCTTCAGAGTTTCCCTGTTATTGCTGGCAGGTCCAAGTGTACAAATGATCTTAGTTTTTTTCATAATCAATTATTCTCCTTCTTTTTACGTTTTACTGTACGTGTTTATGTGTAAATAAATGATCCTGACAATATTCATAATTTCCGTTGCACTTTGAGCAGAAACGAAACTCCAGGTTTGGGTCATCCTTTTCGGTACGTCCGCAGATCGCACATTTATGCTTGGCGATCCCATCCGGACCGGACCCTGTTCTGGAAGGAGCCACAGCCTTCTTAAACTGCTGCCTCCTGTGGATCTCCTTTGGATTGTATCGGTTCATATCACGGGTACTGAAATAAAAGATCACAAAGTTTAAAAGTGATGCTACGATCGGTACTACACCTACCCAAAGCCCGACTCGAAGATAAGATACGATATCCCACGCAATGAACAGTCCGTATACAAAGGCCATCCATTTCATCCTGATCGGGATCACAAACATAAGAAGCAGCTGAAGATCCGGATATGTGACTGCATAGGCAAGGAAAATAGAAAGACTGATATAATATGTGGTAAAAATATTTCCGCCAAGAGAATAGGCGATCCCGTTCATCACCACATAACCACCTGTAAATACATGTAAAAGCACTGCTGCGATCACAGTAAACAAAACACCTGAAAAAATATACAATGTGTACCGGAAAGTTCCCCAGGTACGTTCCAGTGAAGTACCAATCGGATAATAGAAAAAAAAGATTGCGAGAAGGAACATCACAAGATTGCCGGTTCCTCCCACACTGGACGGCGGATAGATCACCCATGTCACCAATCTCCAGATCTGTCCCTTCATGACCATGGACATATCAAGACTCAGCATATTCAAAACTCCTGGAGCAAACATAGCCAGAAAATACCCCAGCACATAACATCCGATGATGTAAACAGTCAGATTCGGAACCCCGAATCTTCCGAATTTACGTTCCAGTTTGTCGATAAATTTCATTAAAATCTCCTTTCAGAAAACTTTTGAAAATCAGAAAAATCGCTTCTTGGAAAGAATGATCGCTGCCACAACACTGATCGCCACAGAAATCAGGATAATGATCAGAAATCCCAATGGACTCCTTGATAAGGGCATACCGGAACCAGCCACATTCATTCCGTAAGCACTGAACACAATAGTCGGAATACTCATGACAATAGTAATGATCGCCAGTACCTTCATAACGATATTCATATTATTGGAGATGATCGATGCAAAAGCATCCATAGTTCCGTTCAGGATACCGCTGTACACATTGGCCATTTCGATCGCCTGCTTATTCTCAGTGATGACATCCTCCAGAAGATCCGTATCCTCCGGATATTTCTTGATACTGTCTATCTTCAGAAGCTTCTCCAGCACAACCTCATTGGACCGGAGTGACGTAATAAAATAAGTCAGAGATTTCTGCAGCTCCAGAAGCTCGATCAGCTCCTCATTTCTTGTGGAAAGATGCAGTTTTTCTTCCACCTGCTCACTTTTTTTGTCAATGATACGCAGATAACGCAGGTACATGCTCGCATTTCTATAAAGGATCTGAAAGATAAAACGGGTCTTCATATAGGTAAAAAAGCTCCGGACTCTTCCCTCCATAAATCTGGTAAGAACCGGTGTGTCCTCCAGACAGATGGTAAAGATCATAGACCCCGTCACAATGATGCCAAGCGGTATTGTCCCATACCAGTCCTTGTCATTACGTTCCTCGATCATAGGAACATCAACCAGGATCAGTGTATAATTATCCTCAACTTCGATACGTGACCGTTCTTCCTCATCCAAAGGGGATCGTAAATCGTCAACCTCTATATCAAACTTCTCGGAAAATTCAAAAATCTCTGTTGCCGTCGGATTCGTCAGCGCAATCCAGCAGCCTTCCTCCGGTTCCTGTATCTGGTGGATGGCTCCGTCTATTGTCTTGTAAATCCTTACCACGATTCCCACTTCCCTTCTCTTGCTTTTCTTTTGCCAGGGCAAAATTCTTTTTTATTATAAATAGTCAAAATAGCTTTGTCAATTCATACCTTTTCTTTTTAAAAGAGCTTTTAAATAATTTCACATGATCTTTACATAAAAATTCATTCTGCCTTCCACGTTCTTTACATTTTTTCCGGCTTCCTATATAATGATTCCAGAATTCCAACGAAAGGAAGTTATACAAATGAGTCAGTCATCATTCGGAAAAAAATTCGTGGTTACCACCTGGGGAGAATCTCACGGCAAGGCTATCGGTGCCGTTCTCGACGGCTGTCCCGCAGGTCTTTCTCTCTGCGAAGAAGATATCCAGGTTTTTCTTGACCGGAGAAAGCCCGGTCAGAGCCGTTATACAACTGCCCGTAAGGAAGGAGATCTGGTGGAGATCCTTTCCGGAGTTTTTGAAGGAAAGACTACCGGTACTCCAATTTCTCTTCTGATCCGCAATACAGATCAGCGTTCCAGAGATTACGGAAATATCGCATACTCCTATCGTCCCGGTCACGCAGACTTTAGCTTTGACCAGAAATACGGATTCCGTGATTACCGTGGAGGTGGACGCTCCTCCGGAAGAGAAACCGCCGGACGTGTGGCAGCCGGTGCCATTGCCATCAAGCTGTTAAACGAACTTGGCATTACATTTACTACCTACGCAAGATCCATCGGTCCTGTAGAGATCCGGTCCTTCTCAGAAGAAGAGATCCGAAATAATGCACTCTGCATGCCAGATGCCGACGCAGCCGCAAAGGCATCTGCCTATCTCGAACAATGTCTGAACAGTCAGGACAGTGCCGGCGGTGTGATCGAATGCCGCATCAAAAACGTTCCTGCCGGTCTGGGCGATACGGTTTTTGACAAGCTGGATGCTACCCTCGCTCATGCGATCATGTCCATTGGTGCTGTAAAAGCTGTTGAGATCGGTGACGGCATCAATGTGACACGTCTTACCGGTTCCGAAGACAACGACGGTTTTGTACAAAAAGACGGCATTATTTCCAAAACTTCCAACCACGCAGGTGGTATTATGGGCGGTATGAGTGATGGTAGCGATATCATTCTCCGTGCACATATCAAACCAACTCCTTCCATCAGTCAGTCTCAGTCTACTGTGACCAACACCGGAGAAAACCTGGAGCTTGAGATCAAGGGCCGGCATGATCCGGTGATCGTACCGCGTGCAGTAGTCGTTGTGGAAGCTATGGCAGCACTTACCATTACAGATGCACTTTTTAACAATATGAGTGCACGGATGGATCGTATCCACGAATTTTATCAGCGGTAATTTCACATTTTGACCTGTCAGATAAAAAATTATAAATGCGCAAAAAAAACAGACTCAGGGAAAGTTCCTACTCGTCCCTGAGTCTGTTTTTGTCTGCCTGTACAAGACTTACTTTGATCAATCCTGTTCTTAATCCAACTGCTCCCATGTATCCGGTACCGGCCAGATATGGATACAGTTCGGTGTCTCGATCTTTCTCGGTTTTTCGTTCATCATGATGATATTCTTTTCATAATCCACAGTGAAAACGGTAATACTGTTGCTGGCATGATTGGCAACAGCAATATGCTTGTTATCCGGGAAGATCATAAGATCCTTCGGGTAATCACCACTGATCGGAAGTGTAAATTTCTTGGTCAGAAGGCCTGTTTCCTGGTCTACTGCATACATAGTCACAGTATTTTCCCCTGCTGTTGTACAGAAAAGATATTTACCGTCCGCGGAAAGAGACATACCGGAAGCTGCGTTATGGAGCGCATCATTGGAATCCTCTTTTCCAAGAGTGGTAATGCTCTGAAGCAGTTGGAACTCCGGGTTCTTACCGCTTCCGTCATAGCTGTATACCTTCACCTCATTGCTGAGCTCAAAAAGAAGATATGCAAATCTTCCGTCATCACTGAAACGGATGATACGAGGGCCGCTCTCTCTCGGGCAGCGAAGAATGTCAACCAGCTCCAGTTTGTCTTTCTTCTTATTGATACGATAGATCTTAACCTGATCGATACCATTATCTACCGCACAGAGATACTTATTATCCGGTGTCGGACGTACACAATTAACATGCGGACGGAAGTTACGCTCTGCCACGCTTCCAAGTCCCTTGTGGAAAACGCCGTCCATAACACTTCCCAGACGGCCGTCTTTATGTGTATGTACAACCGTTACCTTACCATCATGGTACCCTGCCACATAAAGATATCTTCCGTCCACATCTGTTGCAAGATAGCAGCCTCGCATTCCGTTGATATCCACACTGTTGAGGCGGGTAAGATCACCGTTCTTGTCTCTTTCAAATACAGCTACACCCTCATCCTCAATGGAATACAGATATTTACCGTTTTTTGATACCGCCAGATGAGAAGCGTTGCTGACCTCCACTTCGCTTCGTTCTGTGAGTGTTCCGTTTTCTACATCTACATCGTATACCTGAATTCCCTTACTGGTTCCATGGGTATATGTTCCCACGTAAGCCACGTACTTCTTTTTTCCCATAAGTTCTGGCCTCCTGCTTTTTACATTGGTTACGTATTTTTGTGTTTATTTTATCACAAAGCTTCTGCAAGAACAAGTTACCATCCTGTTATCTTTTGTGCAATTTTTTATGCAAAGCTGCCGTCCACTATGGCGTTCACACATAATCCACGCAAATGGATCGGCTCCTGCGCATCCATTACGCCTCTTTACAGATCTCCCAAAGCGCCTCTCATTGCTTCCAGAGTTTCATCAATTACTTCATCTGTATGCGCTGTGGAAAGGAACATCGCCTCAAACTGGGAAGGTGCAAGATGAATGCCTCGTTTCAGCATTCCCTTGAAATATTTTGCAAAAAGCTCCAGGTTGGATGTTTTTGCAGAAACATAGTCTTTTACCTCCTGGTCTGTAAAGAAAATACTTGCCAGAGAAGAATCATAGTTTACCTGATATGGAAGACCTTTTTCCTCCACGATCTTCTTCAAGCCGCCGTAAAGCTTCTCACCTTTGGCAGCCAGATCTTTGTAGATTTCCTGATGCTCATAGAGATATTTCAGCTGTGTGAAACCTGCAGCCATGGCAACCGGGTTTCCGCTTAAGGTACCTGCCTGGTATACAGGACCACACGGTGAGATCAGATCCATGATCTCCTTACGTCCGCCATAAGCGCCTACCGGCATTCCTGCGCCGATTATTTTCCCGTAGGTGACAAGATCCGGACGGATACCAAAATACTCTGCTGCTCCGCCAAAGGCAAGTCGGAAGCCTGTGATCACTTCATCAAAGATCAGCAGACAATTGTGCTCATCGCAAAGCTCACGAAGCCGCTTTAAGAAGCCTGGTTTCGGAGGAACCACACCCATGTTTGCTCCTACTGCCTCCACGATCACGGCTGCCACATTTCCCTCTTCCTGTTTGAGAAGTGCTTCCACACTGGCGGCATCATTGTAGGTAGCCGTCATGGTATCCTGTGTACAGCCCTTCGGAACACCGGCGCTATCCGGAATACCACTTGCCATGACACCGGAGCCAGCACTTACCAGAAGGCAGTCGCTGTGTCCGTGATAGCAACCTGCAAATTTGATGATCTTGTCTTTTCCGGTAAAACCTCTTGCTGCACGGATGGCACTCATAACAGCTTCTGTTCCTGAGTTTACCATACGGATCATATCTACATGTGGAATATGTTCACAGATAAATTCTGCGATCTCTACTTCGATTCCTGTAGCACAGCCAAAGCTCAGGCCATTTTCGCAGGCCTTGATCACACTCTCGCGGATCTCCGGGAAATTATGTCCCAGGATCATCGGGCCCCAGGAATCAATGTAATCCACATAACGGTTTCCATCTACATCATAGATATAGCATTTATCTGCTTTTTCAATAAAACGAGGTGCCTCACCGATGGCTCCGTAAGATCTTACCGGGCTGTTTACGCCTCCTGGGATTCTTTTTACCGCACGCTCAAATAACTGTTCTGATCTTGTCATCAGCCGATCCTCCCTTCATCCATAAGTCTTGCCAGAAGCTCCGCATAATAGGTAAGATAGATCTGCGCGCCGGAACGGAATGCTCCTGTAGCCATCTCACCCACGATTCTTTCTTCGTCGATCCAGCCGTTTGCAGCTGCTGCTTTTACCATTGCATACTCACCACTGACACTGTATGCGGCAACCGGAACGTTTGTGATCTCCTTTACCTGCCAGATCATGTCCTGGTATGCAAGAGCCGGTTTTACCATGATGATATCTGCACCCTCTTCCACATCTGCAAGCGCCTCTTTCAGCCCTTCTCTGCTGTTGTGCGGATCCATCTGGTAGCTTTTTCTGTCCCCAAAGGACGGAGCAGAATCTGCTGCCTCACGGAACGGACCATAAAATGCAGAAGCATATTTTACTGCATAGGACATGATCGGTGTTGTATAATGTCCTGCCTTGTCCAGACACTGGCGGATCGCTGCAACACGACCATCCATCATATCAGAAGGAGCAACCATATCCGCACCTGCCTCCACGTGGGAAAGTGCTGTTTTTGCGAGAAGCTCCAGCGTCTTATCATTGTCCACATCATGACCGCAGAGAACGCCGCAATGGCCATGAGAAGTGTACTCACACATGCATACATCTGTTACATAATAAAGCTCCGGAAATTTCTCTTTTGCAATGCGAAGAGCTCTCTGAACGATTCCCTCCGGATCATAGGCACCGCTGCCCACTTCATCCTTATGGTCAGGAATACCAAAAAACATCACACTGCCTACACCGGCTTTGGAAAGCTGCTCCAGTTTATACGGAAGACGGTCCAGGCTGTAACGGTACTGCCCGGTCATGGACGGAATTTCTTCTTCCTTATTTTCTCCTTCCATTACGAACATAGGATACATAAGAGAAGATTTATCCATTCTTGTCTCACGTACCATCTTACGAAGGTTTTCGCTACCTCTTAATCTTCTTGGTCTTTTTGTCAGTTCCATGATCATTCGCTCCTTTTCATATCCTCCACCAGCTTGACAAGACTGTCAATGGTGGCTTTTTCTGACATATATGCTTTCATTCCAAAGCTCTCAGCAGCCGCCTTCGTCTGTCTGCCAATGCAGGCCGCCTTAACCTTTGAATAATCCAGTCCTTTTGTTCCCTCCACAAATCCCTTCACAGTGGAGGCACTTGTAAACACCGCACAGCTGATCTGTCCTGTTTCAAATTCCTTCTTCTCATCGATGAGCTGGCTCTTTTCGTAAAGAGTCTGATAGGTCGGAACATCCTCGATCACAGCACCTGCCTGTGCAAGAAATGCCGTGAGCTTTTCATTGCCCTTTTCTGCCCGCGGGATAAGTATCTTTTCTCCACCGGAAAGAAGCTCTGAAAGTTCCTTTCCAAGAGTATCCCCGTCATATACCGACGGCACAAAATCTGCCAGCAATCCTCTTTCCTGCAGGGCCTTTTTTGTTCCCTCCCCGATCACGGCCAGACGAGCATTTCCCATGGCACGGATATCTTTTCCATGGCGGATCAGTTCTTCAAAAAATACCCTTACACCTGTAGGGCTGGTAAATACAAGCCACTGATATTCCTCCAGGTGATCCAGCGCTTTATAGAGACGGCTCTGGTCTTCCATGGGGACAGTACGGATCGCCGGAAGCTCCAGAACCTCCGCGCCTTTTTCACGAAGCATGTCCGCAGTTCTGGAAACAAGCTCTTTCGGTCTTGTGACAAGGACCTTCCATCCTGAAAGCGGCAGTTCTTCATACCAGCCAAACTTCTCTGCCAGTGTACATACCTTACCCACCACAATGATCGCCGGTGTCTCGATCCCCTGGCGTTTCACCTCTTCTTCCAGGGTAGAAACTGTTGCTACGATCCGTTTCTGACCTGCTGTAGTTCCCTTCTGCAGGATCGCTGCAGGCATGTCCTTTTCCATTCCTGCACCTATCAGACCCTCGCAGATATCCGGAAGTGCGGACACGCCCATCAAAAATACAAGCGTTCCCTTTGTATCAACAAGTGCCCGGAAGTCTATATCATATTCTTCTCCGGCCCTCTTATGTCCTGTAATGATGTGGACTGAAGAACAGAAATCCCTGTGTGTTACCGGAACCCCGTTATATGCCGGTACTGCAATGGAGGAAGTAACACCCGGAACAACCTCATAAGGGATCCCATTCTCCCGAAGAAGCTCCAGTTCCTCTCCTCCTCTTCCAAAGAGGAATGGATCTCCGCCTTTCAGGCGCACCACACGAAGACCCCGCTGTGCCTCCTCAAGAAGTACCTGATTGATATTTTCCTGACGCATGATATGGTGACTGGCACGTTTGCCTACATTGATCAGCCTGGCATTTTCCGGGATTCTTGACAGAACTCCCTGACCTACCAGACTGTCATAGACGACCACATCTGCCTGTTCCAGCACTTTGAGGCCCTTTAATGTAAAAAGGCCAATATCGCCAGGACCCGCTCCTACCAGCCATACTTTTCCTGTTTTCATCTGTTTTCTCCTTTTTTCCGAAGAGTTTCTGCCAATTCCCTGCCTAAGCTTTCCGCATCTGCCTTATTGCCACGCAGTGTTCCTGTTACATAGGAACCGTCTTTTTCATTATAATAAAGCCCTCTGAGATAGATCTCATCCCCGAGAATTTCCGCATGGGCAGCCACCGGAGAAGAGCACCCTCCATCCAGGAGCTTTACAAAAGCACGCTCCGCACTTCCCGCGGTCCAGGCATCCTTATCACAGTAGCCCTCCAGGAAATCATAAGCTTCCCCTTTTCTTCCCTGTACAGCAAGGATTCCCTGACCAGCAGCCGGAATGATCTCATCTGCTGTAAAATACCGGTTGATCCTGGATTCCAGTCCAAGTCTCTTAAGGCCGGCAGCAGCCAGGATCAATGCACTGTACTGTCCTTCATCCAGCTTCCGGAGTCTTGTCTGAAGATTTCCGCGGATACTTCTGACATCCATATCCGGATACAGTTTTTTAAGCTGTAAGGTTCTCCTTAAGCTGGAGCATCCAAGGGGCTTGCTTTTATCAAGTTCAGAAGCTCCCTCAGGAAGAACCAGTACGTCTCTCGGATCTTCTCTTTTGGAAAAAGCCAGAAGCGGCAGCTCCTCCGGAACCTCCATAGGCATATCTTTCAGGCTGTGTACAGAAAGAATACTTCTTCCATCTATCAGTGCTTTATCCAGCTCCTTTACAAAAAGCCCTTTTCCGCCAACCTTATCCAGTGTACGGTCCAGAATGATATCCCCGGTAGTTTTCATAGTGAGGATTTCCACTTCCAGATCCGGATTTTTTTCTTTTATGTAGTCACGGACCATTTCGCTCTGCAGCACTGCAAGCTTACTCTCTCTGCTGCCGATCACGATCTTATCTCTCTTCATCTTCATCCTGCTCTCCCAATACTTTTTCCAGCGCATTCTGGATCTCTTCCCTTACACGCTTTGCTTTTTTGTGATCCAGTCCGCTGGCTGTAACTCCAACTACCATTTCATCCCGCATATATACGCCTGGGAAATAAAAATCACAGGCTTCCCGGTCGGAGGCTACATTAACATAAATGCCCTCCTCCTTACAGACACGGTGGATCTCATCATTCAGCTTCCAGTCATTGGTGGCTGCGATCACCATATATGCATTGGCAAAATCAGAACGTTTCACGGGACGGATATACAGAGTCACGGTTCCTGCTTTCCCGAGATCCATAAGCTCCTGGGTCACTTTTGTAGCCACTACCGTGATATTTCTTGTAAATTTCAGAAGAGTTTTTATTCTTCTGGTAGCAATATTACCACCACCTGCCACAACGATATTTTTATCGGACAGGTCTATAAACATGGGGAAATAAGGTTTATTCTTCATAAAGTTTCTCCAGTCCTTCCACACATTCCAGAAAAGCATCCTGGTTCAGACTGTCCCGAAGCCCGAAGATCAGCTTGTTCACAACCTTTCCGGCTGCAGTATCCACTGCTTTTTTCAGGTTTTCTCTGTCTGAATCCTCCATAGGAGTTTTCCGGAAGATTTTTTCGATCCTCAGGTTCAGATCTTCCACAGCATCCGCTTTGATCTCCTGGATGCGCGGGATGATATCACGACCTTCCAGCCACTGGAAAAATTCGTTCATCTGGGCCTTCACAATGGCTCCTGCTGCTTCTAGGTTATCTGCAAGTTCCTTCGGTGTCTCGCCGGTTCGGAAGCTGTCCATATCATAAAGTGTGATGTTATCTTTTTTTCGGATCTCCGGATCAATATCTCTTGGAACTGCCAGATCGATAAGGATCATAGGTCGTTCCACACGTACATCCTCAAACAATTCTTCCGTCAGTGTATAATTGGGGCTTGCTGTTGCGCTGACCACCAGGTCACACTCCGGCAGATAATCCATTCTCTCACCATAATTGATCCTGCTGCATCCAACAGGAATGCTCACAACACCACTTCTGTACTGACGGATCGTAACCGTCACATCCGCTCCTGCTTCACGCAGTGTCTGGGCAGCCATCTTCCCCATCTCACCGTTTCCGATCACCATACAGACTTTATTGCGAACATGATAACCGCCCTCTTCCAGAAAACGGATGGCCTGATGGATCACAGAAGGATTTCCATGGGAAAACGGCACTTCCGTTTTGATCTTCTTGCCTGCAGTTACCGCCATACGGAAAAGCACCTCCAGAACACTGTCTGTGGTAAACTCATCCCTTGACATACTCAACGCATCTTTTACCTGGGTCAGGATCTGATCTTCCCCCAGGATCTGGGATTTCAGTCCGCTGGTAAGATAAAACAGGTGTTCCACCGCCTCTTCGTTTTCTCTGCTGGTAAAATACTTCTGGTATTGTTCTCCCTGCACACCTTTCAACGAGCAGAGCCACTGATACAGGTCCGGCTTCTCCTCATCTGCAGTACTTACCCACAGTTCCAGCCGGTTACAGGTCGACAGAATAATACACCCGCAGATCCCAGCTTCTTCTTTCAGCCTGCGCAGCGCCTCTCCGGTATTTTTACGGGTAAAAGCAAACTGCGCTCTGACATCTACAGGTGCCATATTATGATCGATTCCAATCATGAATATACTCATGTCCTACGTTTCTCCTTTGTTTCCACAATCTTTTATAATGATAAACATTTCCGTAAGGAAAGTCAACTACGATTGACAATGTCAGCCCTCCCTTTTATAATATCTTATGGTAGAAATTGCGGATCATCTTTATATTCCAGCGGAGAAATATAAAGAGTTTATCATAATCACCATAATTATCAGGATGGAGGAAATCCCCGTATGAACTCAGCTTCAAAAAAAGCGATCCTAGTAGTAAGTTTCGGCACAAGCTATGAAAACACCCGTAAGCTTACCATCGAGGCCATCGAGCACGATATTGCCGATGCATTCCCGGCCTGTCCCACCTACCGTGCATGGACAAGCAAAATGATCATTGCCAAACTGAAAAAGCGGGACGGTCTTACGATCCACACGGTAAAGGAGGCTCTGGAACAGATGCTTCTGGATGGTATCACCGATGTGATCGTACAGCCGACTCATGTGATCAACGGTATCGAAAATGATCAGATGAAAGCCGATGCGCTTTCTTTTCGTGACCGTTTTTCCAGTATTGTTTTCGGAAATCCTCTTCTCACAACAGAAGAAGATAACCAGGCGATCGTCCGGGTAGTTGCAGATGAATTCCGGGACATGGATCCGGACACTGCACTTGTACTGATGGGACATGGAACAGAACACTACGCAAACACGGTTTACGCTGCTTTGGATTACCGTTTTAAAGATACCGGACATAAAAATATTTTTCTTGGAACTGTAGAAGCCTATCCAGCCCTGGACTCCCTTCTCCGGGCTGCCGACAGCTTTCATCCGAAAAAGATCGTGCTGGCGCCTTTCATGATCGTAGCCGGCGACCATGCACAGAACGATCTGGCCGGTGCAGATCCGGACTCCTGGATGAACCGTCTTTCTTCCGAAGGATATGAAGTCACCCCTGTACTGAAGGGACTTGGCGAATATCCCCAGGTCCGGCAGATCCTTGTGGAACATGTACAGCAGGCCATGAACGCTTCGGTCTGACAGAGATCAGATGATCCATATATATCCCTCATAAAAAAACTGCACCGTGATCCATCCCAGGATCTTCCGGTGCAGTTTTTTATTTTTTATGAAATTACTTGAAGTTCTGAAATTCCTGTTATTTATGCCATCAGTTCATCCAGTTTTGTCTTTACAGCAAGGATAAACTCTTTGCTGTTCAATACCTGTACCTCTTTCAGGGAAGTGATCAGTGCAAGATCCTTGGTCATCTTTCCGCTTTCAATGGTATCCAGTGTTGCTTTTTCCAGTTTTCCTGCAAAATCAGCAAGTGCTTCATTTCCGTCCAGCTCGCCTCTCTTGCGGAGAGCTCCTGTCCATGCAAAGATCGTTGCAACAGAGTTTGTGGATGTTTCTTTTCCCTCAAGATGACGATAATAGTGTCTCTGAACTGTTCCGTGGGCAGCCTCATACTCAAAATATCCCTTCGGGGATACCAGTACAGAGGTCATCATGGCAAGAGAGCCAAATGCGGAAGATACCATGTCGCTCATAACATCTCCGTCATAGTTCTTGCATGCCCAGATAAAACCGCCATCTGCCTTCATAACACGGGCTACGATATCATCGATCAGACTGTAGAAATAGGTCAGGCCGGCTTCCTCAAATTTATCCTTAAACTCTGCATCAAAGATCTGCTGGAAAATCTCTTTAAATCTTCCATCGTATGTTTTGGAAATGGTATCCTTGCTTCCGAACCATACATCCTGCTTTGTGTCCAGTGCATAATTAAAGCAGCTTCTCGCAAAGCTCTTTACGGAATCATCAAGATTATGCATGCCACGGAGAACACCTGCTCCATCAAAATGCTGGATCAGCTCCTTACGCTCTTCTCCGTCTTCGCCCTCAAATACAAGATATGCATCTCCCGGCTTGTCAATATAAAATTCTGTATTCTTATAGATATCTCCATATGCATGACGTGCAAGTGTGATCGGTTTCACCCAATTCTTTACACATGGCTCGATTCCCTTTACAACGATCGGCGCACGGAATACAGTTCCATCAAGAATAGCACGGATCGTTCCGTTTGGACTCTTGTACATTTTTTTCAGGTCATACTCTTCCATTCTGGCTGCGTTTGGCGTGATCGTGGCACATTTTACGGCTACTCCGTATTTCTTGGTTGCTTCTGCTGCATCAATGGTAACCTGATCATCTGTCTCATTTCTGTGCTCAAGACCAAGATCATAATATTCTGTATTCAGTTCCAGATACGGTGTGAGAAGTTCATCCTTGATGATCTGCCACAGGATACGTGTCATCTCGTCTCCGTCCATCTCAACTAAAGGTGTCTGCATTTTGATTTTTTCCATATTATTTTCTCCTTTTGAGGTTTATTCTCCTGTTCGGATTCCAGGTGCTCTTTCCTTTAGAATCTTTCTTCAGCACTTTTACTGTACATTGTACTCATATTTTCCGGTTCCGTCAACGCTTTTGTGCTTTACCACACTATGTTTATAAGAATTGTATAATAATTCAGCCTGCCAACAGTTTTTCACAGTTAAATTTCCCCCATCCCTGCTGATTTCTGGGAAGTCCCATATCTTCTGCATTTTCTCTTAACAACATCTTTACCTCTACATTAGAAAGCCGGGGATCTTTTTCCAGAAGGCAGGCGATCCCTCCTGACACCAGAGGCGTCGACATGGAGGTTCCGCTTTTGAGTCCATATGAGTACGGCAGTCCCGGTGCACAGGCAATGACCTGGCTTCCCGGCGCTACCAAATCCGGTTTGCACACACAGTCAAAAGTAGGGCCTCTTCCGGAAACTGCCTTTCTGCCATTCAGCATATCACTGGAGCCTACGGTAATGATCTTCCGGCTGCTTCCCGGTGCTGTTACCGTGCCGGCCCCCGGTCCCTGATTTCCTGCTGCAGCTACCACCACAAATCCCAGATCCCAAAGTTTTTCCACTCCTTCAAGAAGATCTGTCTGTTCCTTATGATCCCGGGATGTTGTTCCCACTGAAATATTAACGATACGGATATGATAAATGCTTCCAAACTCCATGATCCACCGAAATGCCCGCATCACATCCTCCCTGCTTCCGTTCCCGAAACGATCCAGAACCTTCAGAGCAGCGATACTGCAGCCAGGTGCAGCCCCTTTATATTTTCCACCTGATGCAGTTCCGTCCCCTGCAAGGATCCCGCTGACATGAGTCCCATGTCCGTTATCATCATATGGGCTGCGTCTGACTCCTGTAAAATCACGAAACACGGAAATACGGCTGCCAAAATCTATATGAGGAAAAATACCGGTATCCAGAACCGCCACGCCTATCCCTTTTCCTGTATACATCCTTTTATACCTTTCCAAAGCTCTCCCGCCGGACAGCTGACCTTTCTTTAGCTTATTCTGCGACCATCTTTCCCGCTACTCGTTTTATATAAAAAGACCCCGGGATCTTACATCTGAATCCCCGGGATCTTTGCTGTATATTTTATTTAGGTTCCGCGATCAGCTGTGGAAAAAATGAGATATACAGAAGCTGTTTTAAAAATCTCCATACCCGGTGATAATTATATTTTCTTGCAATATAATGTATAAAATACATTATCTCCTCCAATACTTAACATATCTGAAAAATAAAGGAGGTTTTTCTATGCTTCTCTTTTTTCTTGTATTCTTCGGACTCCAGATCTTTGTTCTTTTCTGCTGTGCCGCTGCAGGAAATGACGCCGCTTCCCAGGAACTATCTGACCAGGAACAGCTTCAGTTTATCGCAGAATGGAAAAAACAACATCAAAAAAAGGACGTCTGCTGAAGAACGTCCTTTTTGCTTTGCAATTCTATTCTCCATTCATATGATGATACACACCAGTCCGCCTTTGCTGTCATTTACGATCTTCTTCATAGTATCCTGAAGCTTCACCTGACTTTCTTCGCTGATCATGGCCAGCTTGTTCCGGATTCCGTCTTCCACCAGCTGCTGGATGGATTTTCCGAAAATATTGGTCTCCCAGATACTTTCCCCTCGCTCCGGGCTTTCTCTGATATACTTTATCAGATCCTCCGCCTGCTGTTCTGTACCAACGATCGGAGCGATCTCCGTTTCGATTTCCGCCCGGATCATATGAATGGACGGACTTTTTGACCGGATCTTTACTCCGAATTTATTTCCCTGACGGATCACCTCAGGTTCCTCAATAGTGATCTCGGAAAGCTCAGGCACCACAACCCCATACCCTGTTCCTTTTACCGCTTCCAGGGCAGCCTGGACTTTTACAAATTGTTCCTTCATACCGGCAAGCTCTTTTATGGTCTGGATCAGTTCATATTCGCTTTCCATGGATATCCCGCTCATTTCACTGAGCATCTGATAATAATAAATGTCTTTTACTGCGATCCGGATACGGACTTTTCCATCGGAAAGACTGACCTGCTCAAGCAATGTATCTTCCACATATGGACTTTCCAGATATACTGATTCTCTACTTACATCACGCACATGAGTAAGTCTGGTCATCTTTTCCCGAATCTCATTTAACAGAGCCGCCTTTACCTCATGTTCCGGAGAAAGCATCTCCACCCATCTGGGAACAAAAAGCTCTATCTCACTGACCGGAAATTCATAAAGGATCTTCTCCAGGATCCTGGTCACATCCTCTTTTCGAAGCTGTTCACAGTTGACTGCCAGAACGGATACTCCGTATTTCTCTTCCAGATTTTTTACGATTTTTCCGATTTCCTCACTGTAGGGAGTCTGGGAGTTTACCAGGAGCAGAAATGGTTTTCCCTGGGCTTTCAGCTCTTTTATCGTCTGCTCTTCTGCCGGAATAAAATTTTCTCTGGGAATCTCCCCGAAACTTCCGTCTGTTGTGACTACAATCCCAATGGTGGAATGCTGGCTGATCACTTTTTCCGTTCCAATGCGGGCTGCATCATGGAACGGGATTGCTTTTTCCTGCCAGGGAGTTTTGACCATCCGCTCCCTGCCTTCTTCCACATTTCCGGATGCATCTTTTACCAGAAAGCCTACACAGTCAATGAGTTTTACCCGGATTTTCTGGTTTTCCCCTATGGATACTTCCACTGCTTCTTTTGGAATAAATTTGGGTTCTACGGTGGTGATCATTTTTCCGGCACCGCTTAATGGCAGTTCATCCTGAAGTTCTGCTCTTTTTCCCTCGCTGATCGATGGCAATGCTATCAGCTCCATAAATCTCCGGATAAATGTGGATTTTCCTGTACGGACCGGGCCCACAACCCCTATGTAGATATCCCCGCCCGTCCGTGCCTGGATATCACGGTAAACCTGAAAGTTTTCCATATAAAAAAGCCTCCCTGCATATACTGGCCTGTAAGCTCCGGAAACCATCTGCAAAAGATAATTCCCGCATATCACAGTATATGCCCGGAAGGCTTCTTATATGCTGCTGTTCATCAGGAACAGCAGCCCTTTGTATTCCTCACATCAGTCTTTAATATAAAACTCATTATGAAGCAGATGATGCTCTTTGCCTTTGAGGAGTCCCTCATAAAGCTCCAGAACCAGTGGGTTCTCATCGGATTTCTTGATGATCATGGTATTGTCTGCATTGTACAAACCTCTTGCTCTGGCTGCCTTGGTTCTGTCACCGGATCTGGTCGGCTGACCTCCACCCATGATACATCCACGGCGGCATGCCATAACCTCGATCAGATGATAGTTTGCTTCGCCGTTCTTTACACGTTCCATAACGGTTCTTGCATTTGCAAGGCCACTGGCTACGCATACATTGATATCCATTCCCTTGTACGGTACGGTAAATTCCTTGATTCCCTCTTCACCACGAACACCGCACTCTGCAATCTCATGCATGGCTTCCTTGCTGTGATCTGGGCTCAGTCTTCGAAGAACTGCCTCGGTAACACCACCGGTAACACCGAAGATAACGCCACCGCCGGAACCAAATCCAAACGGCATATCGCATGCTTCCGGATCCAGTGTTGCAAAATCAAGACCAAAGTTATCGATCATGCGGAGAAGCTCTGTGGTTGTGATAACGATATCGGTATCCTGCTCACCATCGGTAAAGCTGTTGGGGCGGATTGCCTCTGCCTTCTTGGCAGTACATGGCATAATAGAAACCATAACAGTCTTCTTGCCTGCTGCATGCTCCGGATCACGGAAGTATTCCTTGATAACCGCAGACATCATTCCCTGTGGGGAACGGCAGGTAGAAATGTTCGGAACATATTCTTTATACTGATCAGTGATAAACTTCACCCATGCAGGACAGCAGGAAGTCAGAAGCGGAAGATTCTCACCCTTCTCCACTCTGTTTAGGAACTCCTTGGTCTCTTCCATGATGGTAAGGTCGGCACTAAATGTGGTATCGTAGACTTCGTCAAAGCCCATTCTGTGAAGCGCGTTAACGATTTTACCCATAACACTTCTGCCTTTGGCAAGTCCGTAATGATCACCAACTGCAACACGAACTGCCGGTGCAACCTGTGCAACAACACGAGTATTCTTATCAGCCAGTGCATCCCATACTTCATCCATATGTGTACGGATGGAGATCGCACCTGTCGGACAGTAAACACGGCACTGACCACAGTTTACACACTGTGTCTCAGCAATCTTTTTATTGAATGCAGGCATGACCATGGCCTCTGTTCCACGGAATGCGAATCCAAGAGCTCCGATTCCCTGAAGTTCCTCGCAGGCACGTACACAGTTGCCGCAGAGGATACATTTGTTCGGATCACGGATGATGGACGGTGAACTGTCATCGATCTCGTGCTGTTCTCTTGTATTTTCGAAGCGGATATCCCGCACGCCAAGGCGATGTGCCAACTCCTGCAGGATACATTCGCCGCTCTTTACACAGGTTGTACAGTCACGGCAATGTGCTGCAAGAAGTAATTCCACGATCAGTTTACGATATTTCTTAATACGGCCGGAGTTGGTATAGATAACCATTCCGTCTCTCGGCTGCTCAGAACATGAGGCAAATGTTTTGCCTCTGTCATCCTCAACTGTACAGAGACGACAGGCACCAAAGGTGGAAACCTCTGAATGATAGCACAGTGTGGGGATATTGATACCGGCATTCCTGATGACTGTCAGGACATTTTTTTCGTCGGTGAATTCTACTTTTCTTCCGTCAATTGTCATTGTACCCATAAGATATCCTCCCTTCTATGCTTCCACATAAATCGCATCAAAGTTACAGTTATCCTTACAGGATCCGCATTTGATACATACGTCGTTGTTGATTACATGTGGATGCTTGATCTTTCCTGAAATCGCACCAGCCGGACAGTTCTTCGCACACTTGCCGCAGCCGATACAGAACTCAGGATTGATATGGAATTGACGGAGCGCCGTGCAGACCTTCGCACGACATTTCTTATCTACGATATGCTCTACATATTCGTCACGGAAACGCTTCAGAGTACTGATGACCGGAAGCGGTGCACTCTTACCGAGTCCGCACAGGGCCATGCTCTGAACCATGTTTGCAAGCTCTTCCAGCTCATCCAGATCGGAAAGCTCACCCTTACCTGCGACGATTCTCTCCAGGATCTCAAGCATACGTTTGGTACCCTCACGGCAGGGAACACATTTACCACAGCTCTCACGCTGTGTAAAGCTCATGAAGAAACGCGCAACCTCTACCATACAGGTATTCTCATCCATAACAACCAGTCCGCCGGAGCCCATGATGGCATCCAGCTTCTTAACAGAATCAAAATCAAGCGGATGATCGATCTGATCGTCGATCAGACATCCACCGGAAGGACCTCCGATCTGTACACCCTTAAATGCAGCACCGCTCTTAAGACCGCCGCCGATGTCATAAATGATATGACGGAGGCTTGTTCCCATCGGCACCTCGATAAGGCCGGTGTTCTCAATGGAACCGGTAAGTGAGAAGGTCTTTGTTCCGGGGCTTCCCTCTGTACCGATGGTGTGGAACCAGTCAGCACCCTGAAGGATGATCTTCGGTACGTTGGCGTAGGTCTCTACGTTATTGAGGACGGTAGGCTTACCCCACAGACCCTGCTCGACAGTTCTCGGAGGTTTTACTCGAGGCATACCTCTGTTGCCTTCGATAGAAGCAGTCAGGGCAGAACCTTCACCACATACGAACGCTCCGGCACCGCGATTGATATGTAAGTGGAAATTAATACCGGAACCAAGGATATTATCACCAAGAAGGCCATAGGACTCTGCCTGCTCAATAGCCATTCGAAGTCTCTGTACAGAAAGAGGATACTCGGCACGCACATAAATATAACCATCTTCTGCACCTACTGCATAGGCAGCGATCACCATACCCTCGATCATCTTGTAAGGATCACCTTCCATTACGGAACCATCCATAAATGCTCCCGGGTCACCCTCATCACCGTTACATACTACATAACGGACTTTTTCCGGCTGGCGTGCAACCTGTGACCATTTCTTGCCTGCAGGGAAGCCTGCACCGCCACGGCCGCGGAGACCAGACTTCGTGATCTCGTCGATAACACCCTGTGGGGTCATTTCAAAGAACGCCTTCGCCATTGCGGAAAAGCCGCCTACGGAAATATATTCATCAATGGACTCTGCATCGATCTTGCCACAGTTCTCAAGAACGATCCTTGTCTGCTGGTTCAGGAACGGAATGTCACTGGGATGTGGACAGGCCTCATCATTATGACGATAAAACAGACGCTCAACAGGCAGTCCGCAGATCACGGTCTTCTCTACGATCTCGCGACAGTCGTCTACCTGAACATGTACATACTGATAATCATAGGGCTCAATTCTCATAAGAGGGCCAAGTTCACATAAGCCCTGGCATCCGGTCTTAACGATTCCTACATGAGGAACATCCTTCTGCATCTCAACCGCAACACCCTCGATTCCTTCACAGAGTCTTGACATTTCTTCATAAATCTTCTGAGCACCGGAAGCAATACATCCGGTACCGGAACAGACGAGAACACGGCAGGTATAGCCATCAAGATTCTTCTTAACCTCAGCCTGTTTATTTTTCAGATCTTCCATACTGGTTATACTCATACGCTCTCACCTCTCAATTCATTTAAAAGCTCAACAGCCTTCTCAGGAGTCATCTTCGGGTGAACTTCATCATTTACAGTCAGTGTCGGTGCAAGTCCGCAGGCACCAAGACAGGAAACTGTCTCAACGGTAAACATCATATCATCTGTAGTATGCTTCTTATGACTCAGTCCAAGTTCCTTCAGCATTGCTTCCTTTACAGGCATGGACTTACGTACATGACAGGCAGTACCGTCACATACCTTGATGATGTACTTGCCTTTCGGCTCAAAGGAAAAGTTTTCATAGAAAGTGGCTACACTGTACGCCTTCGCTTCTTTTACACCAATCTGTTCCGCAACATAAGTAAGAAGCTCTCCCGGAAGATAACGGTACTCAGCCTGGATATCCTGCATGATCGGAATCAGTGATGCAGCTTTCCGGCCGTAGTGCTCGATGATCTCATCCGTTTTCTTGTAATACGTCTGGTCTAACATTCGGTTCCCTCCTTGTTTCTCATAGATTTCCCACTTGATCAACCTGTTCCACTACAGGTTAATGCTTTAACACTCTGTCAGTGCCGCGCATTTATGCAAATCATTATTTTGCACTATTTCATGCCTTTAATTATAACTTATATGGTCATTTTTCACAAGCAGTTTTTTTGCTTTTTTCAGAATATATCGAAATGTTTACAGTGGCTTACTGATTTTGTATCTATTTTCCATAAAATATGTTCAATTTTTAACAGCCTTGATAATAAAGATACAAATCTGCTCTTTGTTTCTGTCCAAAAACATTAAAGCCGGTTATTGATTTTATTTCTCAATTACTTTAAGATGGATAAAAGTGCGTGGAAAACATTTAATTAATTTATTTTGTAAAGGAGAACATCTATGCGAAATCTTGACACACCAGTAAAACAGATCCGGCGAAAGATTTTTACCGAAATTGCTAAGATCGGATTTGAATCCACGGACGAATCAATGATCCATGATATCGAATCCATTCCCTACAATATTGTAGAGGAACACGCGAAATACCGCGAAAGCATCTATCG
Source organism: Blautia sp. LMAG:89 (assembly GCF_008679485.1). Taxonomy (NCBI): domain Bacteria; kingdom Bacillati; phylum Bacillota; class Clostridia; order Lachnospirales; family Lachnospiraceae; genus Blautia; species Blautia sp. LMAG:89. Next base: position 28,001 of record NZ_NANC01000008.1, read on the forward strand.
TGAAAGAGCTGTTGCAAGCGAACGTGTCCGTCTGGCCATGGGACTTTCCCTCCGCCCGGAAAATCGTTCCGTCCACCTTACCGATGGCGTGAAAGCCAGCAACATTGACGAGAAATATTATGAACCACCTCTTATGCAGGTGATCCCTTCCGCATGTTCCGCATGCGAATCCAACAAATACGAAGTCAGCAACATGTGCCGCGGCTGTGTCGCACATCCCTGTTTACTCACCTGCCCCAAAGGCGCCATTTCCATGGTAAACGGAAAATCCTTCATCGACCAGGACAAATGTATCCATTGCGGAAGATGCAAAGCTGTCTGTCCTTACGATGCCATCGCCCATAAAGAACGCCCCTGCGAACGTGCCTGCGGTGTAAAAGCCATCGAGAGCGATGAACAAGGACGCGCCTCCATCAACCAGGATAAATGCGTATCCTGCGGCATGTGCATGGTCAGCTGTCCATTCGGAGCTATCTCCGACAAATCCCAGATCTTCCAGCTGTCCCACGCCCTTCGAGAAGGAACTGAGATCATTGCAGAAATCGCCCCCGCCTACATCAATCAGTTCGGCGAAGACATCACCCCGGGCCAATTCCGCTCCGCTCTCAAACAGCTGGGCTTCTCAAACATTTATGAGGTAGCACTGGGCGCAGACATCGGCTGCATCTCTGAAGCACACCACTACGCCAAAGAAGTAGCAACCGGCCACCTCCCCTTCCTTCTCACCTCCTGCTGCCCGTCCTGGTCAGTCATGGCAAAGAAATACTTTCCGACCATGATCGACAACATCTCCCAGGAGCTGACCCCGATGGTGGCAACTGCCCGGATCGTAAAAAAAGAGCACCCCCATGCGAAAGTAGTCTTCATCGGACCATGCGCCTCCAAAAAACTGGAAGCCATGCGACATTCCGTAAGAAGTGATGTAGACTTCGTGATCACCTTCGAGGAACTCTGGGGCCTGTTCGACGCCAAAAGCATCACCCCATCCACCTGCGAAGAGCTCCCGGAAGAAACCCAGGCCGCAACCGCAGCAGGACGAGGCTACGCCATTGCAGGCGGCGTAGCCGGAGCCATCGAAAACTGTCTGAAGGAATACTATCCCGATGTACCAGTCCACATCGAACACGCAGAAAGCCTTGCCGAATGTAAAAAAGTCCTCACTCTGGCAAAAGCCGGCAAGATCAAAAACTGCATGATCGAAGGAATGGCCTGCCCCGGAGGCTGCATCGGAGGCGCCGGAACCAACGCCGGCTTCGCAAAAACCTCCAAGGCCCTCAAAAAATACGTAGACAGCTCAGAACCAAAACTCCCCTCACAGGAACTGGAAAACCTGGAGTTGAACTAACTACCTCAAAATATTCCACTATATAATTCCCCCAATATTTCAATTTGATTGAATAAAAAACGGAGATGCAACCTAGATCTTTAATCTTCAAGGTTGCATCTCCATTATTTTATCAACCAGGACAGGGCAAAGCCCACCACCACTACTTCTCCACCGTCTCCGTACTCTCCGGCCAGGTATACTCCTCCCCCTTCAACTCCGCCAGAAGACTCCTAAGCTTATATCCATAACTTCTCCCGGCGGCCCAACCGCTGCCGTAAGGATTCTCCTGAATCCCAAGCCATTCCACATAAGGTGCACTCTCCCGGGTCACATACTGAAAACGGTTATCCACACAAGCCTGGTTCAGCTCCTCCGAAGAAGCATAAGCCTTCAGATGCTGCACCTGCGCCCGGATCCCCGTCCTTACATCAGGAAAAGAATTACCGGCAACACCACCACCGGTAGTTCCCAGCCCCGAAAAATTAAACTGCCCCACACTGGCATCCCCACCAAACTGAAGCCACCCGGTCTCAAGCATGGCCTGCTCAAAAACAACCTCTCCACGGACGCCCTCCGCATCCGCTTCCTCTATCACAATCGTGCAAAACGTATCAATATCCGGTGCACCACCCTCCGTCAGGATGCCGGAAGGATACTCCACATTCTGCGCCTCATACTGCACTACCATATCCTCCGCATCCACTGTGGTACACCCCATGATCGTATAATATCCATAAGTATTATCTGTGGAATCATCCACAAAACCCTCTGTATCACTCTCTCCAGATGACTGAGGCTTCGAAATCTGACCCTCCATAGAATGATCCGCTTCCTCTGCCAAAACACCTGCAGGCGTTCCGAACACCAGAACGCCTGCAAGTACCATCATCCGTAAACAAAAACTAATTCGGAATCTGTACATATATAAATGATCAATCCTTTATTACTGTTATTACTGCGCTTTTCTCATTGCAGCTTCAACCACATGACCTACAAGAACAGAAGTTGTAACACTTCCTACTCCGCCAGGAACCGGTGTGATCGCATCAACGATTGGCTCAACTGCCGCATAATCAACATCACCACAAAGCTTGCCCTCTGCATTGACATTGATACCAACATCGATAATAGTCTGTCCCTCTCTGACATAATCAGCGCCGACAACACCAGCACGACCAGCTGCAACGATGACGATATCCGCCTCTTTTGCAACAGACGGCATATCAACGGTTCTTGTATGGCAGATCGTTACTGTCGCATTTTTCTTAACAAGCATCATGGCAGCCGGTTTACCAACTACAAGACTTCTTCCGATAACAACCGCTTTTTTGCCTGTGCAGTCGATTCCATAGTGATCAAGGATCTCCATGCATGCCTGCGGTGTACATGGCGGGAATCCGATCTTCTTGCCTGTAAATACACCAGACATGGAAAGATCTGTCATACAGTCAACATCCTTCTCTGCTGCAAGTGCATTCTCGATCACTGCCTGATCCAGATGTTTTGGCAGCGGACGGAACAGAAGAACTCCATGGATCTTGTCATCTTTGTTTACTTTATCGATGGTTGCAAGAAGCTCATCCTGGGAAACATCCTCCGGAAGAAGAATTTTCTCACATGCAACACCAAGAGTCTCACAGCGCTTTGTAGCACCTCTCTCATAGGAAATATCGCTTGGATTCTCACCAACACGGATAATGCAAAGTGTAGGATCTACACCTTTTGCCTGAAGCTCTGCAACGTTCGCTTTGATCTTTTCATTGAGAGCCGCTGTTACTTCTTTACCTAATAACTGCTTTGCCATTTGTCTGGTTCCTCCTATTTCAGTCTTCCGAGAACACTGTCAAATGTCTCGTCTGCGATCTTTGTATATTTCTCAAGCATAGCGTCTGCTTTTTTGTTTAATTCCTCTGCATACGCACGGTCAGCCATAGATTTTGTGTTAATGTACACATTCAGGCTTGCTCCCTTAAGAGCTGCTTTGCAGAATGCAGCACCTACACCAGCATCACTGATTGCAAGCTTAGAACCTTTTGCTCCGAACTCAACGATAAGTTCAATAGCCTCGCAGCATTTCTCCATGATCTCCATAGGAACAGAGCATGCTTCCTTGAGGGCAGCTTCCATTACTCGAGCCTTCTCAGCCTTCTCTTCTTCTGTCTCTCTCGGCATTCCGTAAGCCTTGGAAAGAGGCTCAAAAACTTCCGCATCTCTCTCGATCAGATGAAGGAAATCTTTCTGAAGCTGATCACATTTCTTTTTCAGCTCCCACATTTCATCTTCTACATCTGCATATTTTTTCTTACCGACAGTAAGGCTTCCAACCATGTTTCCAAGAGCTGTACCAACAGCAGCTACAAGGGCAGATGCACCGCCGCCGCCTGGAACCGGTGCCTTGGAGCTTAATACCTCGACAAATTCAGTACATGTACTGGTAGAAAATCCCATAGGACTCTCCTCCTTATATTCTTATTTTAGCACTCTTTAGAGCCCATTGGGGGCTTTATAAAAAGCCCCCTCCGGTTGTTTTTGATCTTATGTTCCGATTAGAAGAGACCTGTGATCTTACCTGTCTCATCTACATCGATCTTGGTTGCTGCCGGAACTTTCGGGAGACCTGGCATAGTCATGATCTCACCTGTCAGAGCAACGATGAATCCTGCACCTGCGGAAATCTTCAGGTTACGTACTGTTACCTCAAAGTCTGTCGGTGCACCAAGTTTTGTCTGATCATCAGTCAGACTGTACTGTGTCTTAGCAACACAGATCGGGCAGTTGCCAAATCCAAGTGTTTCCAGCTGTTTTGCCTGTTTCTGAGCATTTGCTGTAAGAACAACTTTCTTACCACCGTAAACTTTCTGTACGATGTTATTCAGTTTATCCTCGATGGATCCCTCAAGCTCATAAGCATATGTGAAGTCATTCGGCTCCTCAACAAGACGGATTACTTCCTCAGCAAGCTTCATGCCGCCTTCGCCGCCTTTTGCCCATACCTCGGAAAGTGCAACGTTAACGCCAAGCTCTTTACATTTTGCCTCAACCAGGTCAAGCTCTGCCTTGGTATCGGTCGGGAATGCATTGATAGCAACTACACATGGAAGTTTGTATACATTTTTGATATTGCTTACATGTTTCAGAAGGTTTGGAAGACCTTTCTCAAGAGCCTCAAGGTTCTCGTTGTTCAGATCTGCCTTCGGAACACCACCGTTGTATTTCAGTGCACGAACAGTAGCTACGATAACAACTGCGCTTGGATGAAGGCCTGCCATACGACACTTGATGTCAAGGAATTTCTCTGCACCAAGGTCAGCACCGAATCCAGCCTCTGTGATAGCATAATCTGCAAGTTTCATAGCCATCTTTGTAGCTGTTACGGAGTTACATCCATGAGCGATGTTTGCGAATGGTCCGCCGTGTACGATTGCAGGAACATGCTCCAGTGTCTGTACAAGGTTTGGTTTCAGGGCATCTTTCAGAAGTGCTGTCATAGCACCCTCTGCATGAAGATCACCAGCTGTTACCGGTTTCTGCTCGGAAACTTTACCATAGGTATATCCGATGATGATTCTGGAAAGTCTCTCTTTCAGGTCTTTGATGTCACTTGCGAGGCAAAGAACTGCCATGATCTCAGATGCAACTGTGATGTCGTATCCGTCTTCACGAGGCATACCGTTTGTTCTTCCGCCAAGACCATCTACTACATTACGAAGCTGACGGTCGTTCATGTCCACGCAACGTCTCCATGTGATCTTTCTCGGGTCAATGTTCAGGTCATTACCCTGGAAGATATGGTTGTCGATCATTGCTGCAAGAAGGTTGTTTGCCGCACCGATCGCATGGAAGTCACCGGTAAAGTGAAGGTTGATATCCTCCATCGGAACTACCTGTGCATAACCGCCGCCTGCTGCACCACCTTTTACACCGAATACCGGTCCGAGGGATGGCTCACGAAGAGCTACCATTACTTTTTTGCCCATTTTCTGCATTGCATCTGCAAGACCAACGGTTGTTGTTGTTTTTCCCTCTCCTGCAGGTGTCGGGTTGATAGCTGTTACGAGGATCAGCTTACCATCTTTCTTGTCACTCTCTTTTAACAGATTGTAATCAATTTTTGCTTTGTACTTACCGTACTGCTCCAGATATTTGTCGTCAATACCTGCCTTCTCTGCAATCTGTGTGATTGGAAGCATTTCGCACTCCTGTGCAATTTCGATGTCACTTTTAAATCCCATAATGTTACCTCCCTTTAGGTATTTTTACAGTTTTTAATCCCTTAAAACTGCATCTCTATAAAAACAGGTCCCATCCTGTTCTTAACTATTTTTCATTTTTAAAGACATTTCAGAAATGCCTTTAAAGACCCAATGATAACGTCTCCCATAACGGCCATATCCTCAGCCGCAAAGGAAACCGGAAAATTATCAGAAAACAAGATCTGTGAGGACGGCGGGAACTCATCATCGCCCTCCCAGAGGATCATCTGAACTACATATCCTGGAAAGATCTCCACCTGGTATGCAATATCTCCATGATCCACGGGAACCGCATGGATGTGTTCCATAATTTCCTTGAAATCCTTAAGTCTGTTTCCGTATGTGAAAGCTAGGCGTTTGATGCACCTGCCATCAAACTGACGGAGATAAACCTCTCCCCAGGGCATTTCCCTGTATGTTTTAAACCTTCCGCTTCCCTGAGATACATTCCCGTTCAGCAGAAAACGGATAGCAAGGATCTTTGCATAATGCATTTCCTCAAGAGGATAAAATCCCGCATCATCTTCCTCATGAGTTACCTGAAAATCCGGCCAGGAAATATAATAAACGCTTCCCAGGAATTTCAGAGTCAGTTCTTTCTTCTCTTCGTCATAAGGAAGTGAAAGACGTCCGGCAATTTCTGCCGGGTCTACCTTAGCGAACTCCTCTGTATAATGCTCCCAGGGCATTCTTTCTTTGCTGTCTTTTTCATAATTCAAGTCATTTATACTAAAAGCCATGTTTTACCTCTGCTGTTTTAGTCTGCTTTATCTCTTCTGCTGTTCTTCCATAACAGACGGAAACAGATTTGTGTCCGTATGCGGAATAAAGCATGCACCTACAAACTCATCCATATAGGTAGGAACTGTAGAAAGCTCCAGGTAAGTCATATTTGAAGCCAGTTCATAGGTTTTCTTCTCTGCTGATGTGGAATGAAGCATCAGATAAGCACCCGTCAGAGAAGAGTTACCAATGTAATGGAACTTCTCAAGAGGGATATCCGGGAACATTCCGATATGTACTGCATTAGCCATATTGATCCCGCTTCCGATTCCACCGGCAACATATACGTCATCGATCATGGAAACATCGAAATCAAGAGAATTCAGCATAGTACGGATTGCAGAGAAAATAGCACCTTTGGCACGGATAAAATTATCAATATCTACTTCTGTGATCTCAACATCCTTGGCAGAACCGGCTTCCTCTTCAAACGCGATCACATAGCTTCCCATGCCATAATGATCGTGACGGATTCTTTTGCCCTCACGGACAAATTTTCCCTTCGGATTGATGATTCCTGTCATAAAAAGTTCACTGATCACATCAATGATACCGGAACCGCAAAGTCCTACCGGTTTGGTTCCAGGTTCACCTACAACCTTATATGTCGGCTCCATAGTTTCTTTATCAATGGTACATGCCTCAATAGCACCGTCTGTAGCACGCATACCGCAGCTGATATCTCCACCCTCAAAGGCAGGACCTGCGGAACATGCACAGCTCATCATAAAATCGGAATTACCGAATACAAGCTCTCCGTTAGTACCAAGGTCGATAAACAGAGAAAATTCCGGTCTGTTCCAGATCATACTTACCAGTGTACCGGCAGTGATATCTCCACCTACATAGCTTCCGATATTCGGAGCCATGATAATATGGGCATCCGGATTGATCTCAATTCCCACATCCGATGCAAACAAGGAATTTGTTTTGAAAAACGTAGGAATATACGGTTCCATACGAAGCGGATCCGCATTGATCCCTGCAAACAGATGATTCATGGTTGTATTAGAAGCAACACACATCCGGTAGATCTGTTTCTCCGGGAAATGAATACTTCTGCACATCTCATGGATCATCGGGTTAATGGTCTCTTTGATCACCGCATCCTGAAGTTTCTTCTTTCCGCCAGGTTTCTGAGATTCGATGATACGGTTGATAACATCCGCACCAAAACGGATCTGTCCGTTTCCGGAAGAACTCTTGGCCAGAATCTCTCCTGTTTCCATATTGATCAGGACTGCAGAAACGGTTGTGGTACCGATATCTACAGCAAGACCACCGATCACAACATCTTTCTTACTGTCAAAAATATCATAAACATACATGTCATTTGGTGCTGTACGAACCACGCACTTCACAGAAAATTTACTCTCACGAAGTACATCTGGAAGCTTCTTAAGCACCGCATACGGAATTCTGACACGCTTCAGGTTCATAAACTTCTGAAGTGCACGGGTCAGTCTTTCATTATCCGGCATGGTATCATCCAGTGATGGAATATCCATCTGAAGTTCCACAACATCAAGACTGTTTGTAAGTTCTATGCCAGCCATCTCAACTTCATGCTTGGCATTTTCAAAAATAGCGATTTCTTCTTTTGAGCTCAAATCAGCCACTTTCATTCGGCTCTTATATGCGGATGCAATATCCGGAACAAGAACCTCCACATCTGCACTGATCTTGCTCATACAGGCCAGACGCCAGCCTGCGCCATATTCTTCATCCGAAATATGAAGAGTTTTCTTTGAGTCCAGTTCTCCGCTTTTTAACTGTACCCGACATTTTCCACAGGCTCCGTTTCCGGAACATGGTGCATCGATAGCCACATTGGCACTACGAGCAACCTCCAGTAAATTATCCCCCGCATTGGCAAATGCTTCTACCGTACTGCCATTTTCAAAAGCAAAAGTCACCTTAAACATTCGGCAACCACCTTTCTCGCCTCGTAAAAGTTATTCGTCTTCCACCTGTGGCGTTGGGAGTTAGACTAAACTATATTAGTAAAAAAGAGGCTGAAGGCCGAAGCCCCCAGCCTCTGAAATAGCGCTCCTGTTTTGTTCACACGCCAAATTAGATCTCAAGGTAAGAATCTGCGTAAAGTGTGTTACCCTTGAATACGTCACAGGATTTGATTGTCTCCATAAGACGAAGGTCGTTAGGGTTAACGATTGCAGATGTAAGACCATTCATCATAGCCATAGCTACAAGAGCAGAGTCCATGATCGGACGGATATGTTTTGGCATACCGTTACTGTTGTTGGAAAGACCGCCAGTAGAGTTCAGACCCATCTCGGAGAACATCTTGATTGCCTCAAGAACTTCCATCTGTTTGTCCTGCATTCCTTTTACAACAAGGAAAAGCGGATCAAACCAGAGATCCTCTGCTTCCATACCAAGGCCAAGGCCTCTCTCAAGCATGTTCTGGCAGTGCATCATACGCTCGTCATTGTCTGATGCAACCATACCGGAAGAGCAAAGTGCGATACAGATCGCATCGTTAGCTGCTGCAAGGTCGATATTGGAAATTCTGTCTCCAGCATCTGCAGAGTTTACGATCGGTTTACCTTTGCTTCTGTTGTATACGGAAATACCAGCCTCAATAGCTTTCTGATTTGTAGTATCCAGAGCAAGCGGAACATTGTCAAACTCAGACTGAAGGAGCTGTACTGCCCATTTCATAAGGTCCTCTCCATCGTTCTCAGCCGGTCCGATGTTTACATCAAGATATGTAGCGCCTGCATCAAGCTGCTGTTTTGCTCTTTTGATGATCGGCTCAGGATCTCTCTCAGTAAATGCTTTATTTACTGCCGGTGCTGTTGTTGAAAGTCTCTCCCCAATTGTTACAAATTTTGCCATACTCGTGTTCTCCTTTACATATTAGTAGGATATGGCTGTGCAGCAAACCTGCACAGCCGTTTATAACTGCCGGCGATATTGCCGGACAGCTGATTTCTTAAACCTTAAGTTTATGCATCAAGGTCTTTTAAGAATTTCACAAGCTGTACTGCTTCTCTTGGTCCTACGATGATCTCCCATCCAGGAAGCTTAGCCTCAAGATCGCCCTTAAGAACTGCTACTTTACCAGGAATAACCAGTCTTCTGCATTTAACCTTCGGCTCAACATTCTCTTTGATATACTCGGAGATGCTGTTTCCGGAGAATTTACCTGCTGCCCAGGATGTAAGTACGGAAAGTCCGCCTGCATCATTGATCACCAGGTTAAGCGGAACACCGGAACGCTCCAGCTCGCCAGATACTACGAAATATGTAAGAGCAAAGTCTACTGTTGTTACAACGAGAGAATTCTCGTCTGCTCCGTTCAGAGGATAAATGCCCGGTTCTACCTTCATTGGCTTCTGCGGGTCTGTAAATACGTTCTGACGAAGACCGAACAGCGGAAGTGCCTCTGCATATGTCATCTGCTCCATAACGATGATAGAACCATATTTCATAGTAAACATGGAAGCAAGTGCTGCCTGTAAATGTTTGTCACCCTTCGCAAGTTTAACAAGGTTAACGATAGAAGGATAACCAAATGTTCTGTCCTGATTCTTAAGAGCTGCACGACGAACCTGTACAGTATTTGCAAAGGTCTCTTTGATGTCAGCTCCTGTTGTATCAAGTACGAGATTCTTGTTGCCAAGTTTCTCAATAGCTGCTGTAGTATCATATAACTCATTGATGTCCTTACCGGATACACCGAGAACTACTCCTGCATCTGTAGCAACCTTGCTCATTGCCTCGTAGTTGGAAGCGTTTGCTCCGTTAAGAACCGGTTTGCCGTCCTTACATACTTCAAGGGCAGCTTTTGCGATCTCAGGATCTGTACAGCCAAGGATCAGTGTTCTTCCAAGACCTTTAGCCTTCTCTACAAGTGCTGTAAATTTTGCAGCATCTGCATTCTCATCGCAGTTTACATACACAAGCTCTACATGCATTCTCTCACCGATACGATCATAGTCAACGTGTGGGATCTCTGCAAGTTTTGCTTCTACTTCTTCATCACTCATGCATGTGCAAAGTGATACGGCATATCTTGTTTTGCTTACAAATGTCTTCTCATGTCTGAAAAGAACAGTCTCTCCACCAAGTGTAAACTCTCCATCGCCTGTTCCGATCTTGATAGTTTTCATTGGCGGTGCAGTTGCCTCAGAAAGAGATGCTAATGCATCCTCGGACATATGAGGACACTGCTCAATTTTCATAGCGCCCTGTGCAACTTTCATAGAGAAAGCCATACATGTAGGGCATCCACATTCCTTACAGTTTTTCTTTGGTGTTAATTTAAAGATCTGAATACCATTCAGTGCCATAGCTCTTTATCCTCCTATTTATTACGCAAGTGCTTTGATCAGCTTGGAAATTGTCTTAACAGATTCCGGATGTCTTAAGATAACTGCATCAGAACCAGCTGCAAGATCAGCTGCTGCTGTCTCAACTTCCATGTCGATTCCACGCTCGTCCTGTGGTCCCCATGCCGGCATGTCTGCTTCAGAAGCCATTGCCTCTTTAACATTCCATGTCTCAGCGGATACAGGTGTAATAATAGGCATCTGCAGCATGTTATCATTCTGGCCTAAAGCGGCACCTTTGATACGGTCCATAGTAGATACTACGTACTCATATCCATAACCAACTGCTGCACTACCGATATTCATAACGATCTTCTTTGCATCTACACCAAGCTGTGTAGTAACAACGTTAAGCTGTTTAGCAAGGTTGATATCAACGGCAGACTCAGCGCCTACGATCTGATTGTAAGCAAGACCTGCTGCTGCACCGATCGCTTTGTAGTTCTCCTCTTTCTCGGAAAGGATCAGTGCATTTCTGCCCTGAAGAGCCTCTGCAACCTTCGGAAGGAGCTCTGCATCCTTCTCAACATTCTTGCAGCCCTCTACAACCAGTGGACAGTCAACTGCATCTGCAACTTCTTTAACAACTGCGATCAGCTCATCGATAGATTTGTTAACACCGTTCGGGTCGCCGCCCTCAAGAATAAGTGCAACAAAGTCAGCACCCTCCATAGCTGCAGCTTTCTTAGCAATGTCAGCCATTGTAGTAGCGCCTTCATAGTAAGCTTTGATACCTTCAGATACGCCCTCAAGACCCATATCAGAGATCTCTACACCGATCTTCGGGCAGTTCTCTGACTCTGCGTCAAAGGAATAAAATGGGAATGTACAATCCCCACCAATTGTCACAGTCTTATCTCCGCTTCCGATTGTGACAGCATTAATCTTTGCATTGAACTTTTGTGGTTTCTGATTAAACGGCATTTTTCGTTAGCCTCCTTAAAAATAATAATTAAAAACTACAGAGCTTCTTATATTATACTACATAGCACCAGTTATTGGCAAGATGCAGCACTATATTTCTGTTAAAAAATCAACAAACTTTTTAACAGTTTACAGGAGAAAGGATGTCCGCACATCCTTTCTCCCGGATAAATTACATCATCGGATCAAGTCCGAGAGCCGGATGTCCTTTTTCTGTAAGGAATGCAACCAGTGTCTCTGGATCTTCTGCGATCGTCTCATCACCGATCATGTCTGTAAAGTTATCGATTCCGTAAAGCTCTTTTGCAGTCTTATTAAGTCTGTCAGCTACGAATTCTTTCAGTTCTTTTGGCATCCATACGATACGCTCGATACCGCCCTCAGCCTTCATGAACTTCTTAGAGGAAATGAAATGTTTACCATGTCCCATGAATCCAGGTGTCTGAACTCCACCACCTGTCATGGATGCCATCTCAGGGAATGTCATTCCAAGTGGTGTCATGCCTGCATACTCACGGTTAGCAATAACAACACCGTTGGAGAATGGCTCGATACCACAGATACACTCGAAGCATCCGCAGGAAGTCATCGGATCCTGCATGATGGAGTACAGTGTAACGTGCTCCAGAGCACCCTGGGAGAATTTCTGAACTGCCTCATCAACGTCCTCATAAGAACCAAGATTCTCATCGATCGGACGCTCTTTTGTGATGATCTGGCAAGGGCCAGCTGGGTCAAGCTGATGTGTAGCTTTTGCATCCAGCCATGAAACCGCACCGCAAAGACCAAGTCTCTCAGGTGTTACTACACATACGTGGCTTGGTGCGAATGCCTGGCAAAGGATACAGCTGTAATATACGTCAACAGACTCATCTGTCAGAGTATCAAGACGCTCATCACGTTTGTCAAAGATCGGAATTGCAACCTCATGACGGATTCTTGTACACTCAGCAGGATCTGTATAGATAACAACCTCACATTTATCAACAACCGCATCGAACTCATTCTTAACAGATGCATAAAGAACCTCACCGATATGTTTGATTCTGAAGCCTGCATTAAATGCATCAATGCTGATACGGATACGCTGCATATCACGCTGTCCTGTATGGTATACACCCTCGATACAGTTGATATAGTTGTGGAATTTACGCTCGATAACCGGCTCAAAGTCAGACTGCATGTTCTTACCTGCAACTTTAACAACATATGCAATGCTGTTCTTGCTGCCGAATTCCATCTCATCTACTTCAGGTCCGATCACTGTGATCTTGTGATCCTCGATCTCAGAAGCATCGCAGGTCTGTACAAGCTCTGCACAGTCTACACGGGAGCCATCGAACTCAACCTGCATATCTTTACGACGGATGATCTCACCCTCGAATGCAGATGCGAAAGCAACCGGAATATCAATATTTGTGATCTTGATCTTAATATCACGCGCCTCAAGAGAAGTAGCGTTAAATTTGCTTACGTCCTCCTGAACGATAAGGCTCTTCGGTACACGGAAGATATTCTCTGTCTCATTTGTAACAACCGGGAATCCAAGTGCGATAGCGCCTGCACCGCATGCTACGATCACATCATCCAGAGGTTTGAATGCGTTAACAAATGCCGGTACACGATCCATTGTGTATTTCATAAGTGTTCCTGCATCTCCAGGTGTTACGTTACCGAAGATCAGAGCTGCACGGATCGCAACGGAAACTACATGAACAACAGATGTAACATCTTTTCCAAGAGGAATAACACGAACGTTGGCACCTGTCTTCATTCCGGCTTCTGCAACCTGATCAATGATTCCGCCAACAAGTGTTACCAGGATACCCTGTGCCTGATAGCTCTTTACAAGAGCAACACCCTCTTCTGTAGTAGGAGCAGCACCAAGGATAACAGCAACGCCTGGGATATCGCCTGTTACAAGCGGTACACCGAGCTCACGGATAACAGCATCACCAAGATGTCCATAGCATGGCTCTTCGTAAGGAGTTGCTCCGTCGATATATTTCAGAACCTCGATGAACTCTGCGCAGAGTGCTGTAGCAACACCGGACATGAATGCATCGTTCAGTCTTTTCTCTCTTGTCATAAGTGTTTTTACAACGCCAAGAGCTTCTTTTAATTCTTTTAATGTTGTAACTTTTGTTCCTGTTACAGCATAGTAGCAAGGAAGGCTGTAAGCGGTATTCGGGAAGCTGACAGCTTTGTCTTCGCCATACTGAGCGATCGCGCCGTCAATAGCACCCTCTGTTAAACCATATACAGCATCGTTTCCGCCGAATACTCTATCAAATAAAGTCACTGTAATACCTCCTATTTTTACAGAATTGAATTCTGATCAATTTTGTCTTTGATTTTTCTGATTTCAGCTGTTACAGTTTCACTGAAATCGTAGGGAGATTTTCCCTGACGATCAGCATCTATAACTTCTGTATTGTAGTGGATCATTCCAAGCAGATCTTCTGCCGGGATCTTACTCCGGATAAATTCCTCATCCTCCGGATTCCTTACCTTATTGGCCACGACCTTAACCTGAGAAACTCCCAGATCCTTTGCAAGACGTTTAACATTCTTATATGTCTGTACACTTCTTGCCCCTGGTTCGATCACTACAATAAATTCATCCATGCTCTCCGTGGTGCCCCGGCCCAGATGTTCCAGGCCGGCCTCCATATCCATGATCACCACATCATCTCTGTGGATCACAAGGTTATTGATCACTCTTTTAAGCATCACATGTTCAGGACAGACGCATCCGCCTCCACCTGTTTCCACAGTTCCAAGGACAAGCAGCTTTACGCCATTACAGGTTTTTCCATAAGTATCCGGAATATCGTCTACCTTTGGGTTCAGTTTATAAAACTGATTCTGGCTGTTGGCTCCGGTGCGTTCTTCTATGAGCTTACGCATTTTTGAGATTGGAACAATAGAATCCAAGGTTTCCTCGTCAAATCCAAGGGCAAGACCCAGGTTCGCATCCGGATCCACATCCGCCGCAAGGACTTTTTTTCCCTCATCTGCGTATAGTCTTGCAAGTGTTGCTGCGAAAGTTGTCTTTCCTACTCCGCCTTTACCGGTTACTGCTATTTTCATTTTACGTCTTCCACCTTTTATAACATTTTAAAGATCGCAACGGATTAGATTCCTAATGCTGTTCTCTTCTCTTCAATTCTCTCGATCATAAGATCAACTAATTTCTCGATGTCTGTCTCTACTGTGTAAGCAGCACCTGTCCATTTTCTTGTTCCCTCTGTAAGAAGTTCGCACATTTCTGAAGAACCGGAAACATATGGATCAACGCCAAGGAATGTATCAATACCAGTACCAACTACGTAGTTACCGATGGATACAGCTTTTTCAGACATCCACTCAGGAGCACATCCTACTACCGGAAGCTGATTGATCTGAAGTCCTGCATCTTTTGCAAGTTCAGCAGCCAGGATCATCATACGGGAGATATCTACGCAGGATCCCATATGAAGTACTGGTGGGATATCAGCCAGCTCACAAACACGTTTCAGACCTGCACCGCAGAGATCTTTTGCGGATTTGTCCATCAGACCAGCTTTAGCAGCTGCCTGTGCGGAACATCCGGAAGCGATGATAACGATATCATTTGCGATACACTTCTTCATCAGTTCGATATGTGCATAGTCAGGACGGATCTTAGGATTGTTACATCCAACCATAGCGACAGCACCACGGATAACACCGGAAGTGATGCACTCAAGTAATGGTTTGGTTGTTCCTGTTACATCAACCTGAGAGTTTGTAACACCATCAAGAACTTTAACGATCGCTTCTACTGAATAACCAACAGTAGCTTTCTGTTTCAGCTGCGGGATATGTACAAGCTCAGGTTTTCTGTTCTTGAAGTTATCGATAGCCATCTTAACGATTGCTTTTGCATTTTCTCCTGCTGTCTCAGCGTTGAATCTGATAAATTCAGAATCCGGCATCTGAGCGATCGGAGAAGTTGTAACAAATTTAGTATGGAAACATTTGCTCAGAGGTCCTAATGCAGGGAAGATACACTGAACATCAACTACGATCGCCTCGCAGGCACCTGTCAGTACTACGTTCTCCTGCTGCAGGAAGTTACCAGCCATCGGAACACCACGACGCATAGCTACCTCGTTAGAAGTACAGCACACACCGGAAACGGTGATTCCTTTTGCTCCTACAGATTTTGCATAATCGATCATTTCTTTGCTGTCTGCATACTCACAGATCATCTCAGAAAGACTCGGATCATGTCCGTGTACAACAATGTTTACGTTCTCTTCAACCATTACTCCAAGGTTAGCCTCTGTATCAAGTGGCTTCGGAGTTCCGAATAATACATCAGAGAACTCTGTTCCCATCATGGAACCGCCCCATCCATCAGCCATACCGCAGCGAAGAGACTGTTTTACAAGCGCCTCCGGAAGAGATGAACATCCCATATGAGACATATGCAGGGAGCTTGCAACCTCACGGTCGATAGCACGTGGTGCGATTTCGTTCTCGATTAGTTTTTCTTTCTGTCCTGCAGGCATTCTGTCAAGGAATCTCTGATATCCGAACGGTTTACCATATTCCATAAGACCGATCTCAGCCATCTCATGAGCCAGATCATAGATATCCTTGCCTTCTGTTTCCACGCCCCACTCTTTAGCGATGCGAAGCAGTTTCTCAGGATCTTTTACCTGATAATTTCCGCCCTCTTTTGCACAGTACAGTGTATGGCAGATCTCACGACCATGATCGGAGTGAGTAGCTGCACCACCGGCTGTAAATTTAAGGAAGTTTCTTCCTACGATACCATGAGCATCACATCCGCAGATTCCTCTTGGAGCCTTCGGTGTAATACGACACGGTCCCATTGCACAGATACGGCAGCAGATACCCTGCTCACCGAATTTACAGTGCGGAGTCTGGTTCTTTGCACGGATCTGCCATGCATCTGCTCCTACCTTTGCACCTGTCTCGAGAAGACGGGCTGTAGCGGCTTCAAATTCCTCCACTGTAGTTAATTTGAATTCACTCATTATAGACCTCCTTTAATAGCACATCTATTTTTATTTTTCTTTTTATAATAAGCCCAGGGCAGGAACCCATCCCCACCCATGGGTTATTTTCTTTTTTAAAAAAAGGTTTATATTTCGTTATAAACCTAATTTATCAAAAATTTCAAAAGCTGCTTTTCTCATCGGATTATCCTCAGGAAGAGTAACGGTTGGTTTACCATCGCAGTCATATTCATAAACTGCCTCATCCTGTGGTACCACACCGATCAGATCGAGTCCCTGATTCCGGATCTCCTCAAGGATTCCTGAATTCAGTTCTGCTTTTGGCGCGCGATTGATAATAAGACCTACTCTGGAAGGCTTCATATCGCATTCCTTAATAAGTTCTGCGATCCTGCCAACTGCCTGAACGCCTCTTCTGGAGCAGTCACTTACAAGAATTGCTGTCTCCATGCTCGGAAGAATTCCTCTGCTGATATGTTCCATTCCGGCTTCGTTATCCACAACAATATACGGATAATTTTTCTGGTATTTGGCAAGCTGTGCCTGAAGCAGACCATTTACAAAGCAATAGCAGCCTTTTCCCTGGGTTCTTCCCATCACAAGAAGATCATAATCATCTTCCTCTGCAAGAGCATCCTCAAAACGTACCTCCGCATAATCTGCCTTGGACATTCCTTTGGGGATCGGGCTTTTCTCTGTCATCTCAGCATGTGCGATCTCCTCACGTACATCGCCAAGAGTTGTATCTACTTCTACGCCAAGAACCTCGTTCAGATTTGAATTGGCATCTGCATCTACCGCCAGTACAGGTCCTTTTTTCTTTTCGCAGAGATACTGGATCAGCATTCCGCATAATGTAGTTTTTCCAACGCCGCCTTTTCCTGCGACTGCAATAACATGTGCCATAAAACGGGCACCTCCTGATTTTATATCTGTTATGCCGGCGCATAAGGGAGGTGCCTGATACTGTTCTGGCACCTCCGCATCGTGCCGGAATTCTTATTTATTTCGTTGATAGTTAGATAAGTGTACGAAGTCCGGATCTGTCAATGATCTCGGATACATCTTTCCATTTGTTTAATGCATAAAGATGGATACCGTCAACACCAAGAGCGCGATACTCATCGATCTGTCTGATGGTGTATTCGATTCCTTCTTCTTTGAATCGTTTAACCTTGTCCTCATAGAACATGTCAAATGGTTTACCATCAGCATCTTTAGCGTTAAACGGATTCGGGAACAGCCAGTTTCTGGAGATCAGCCTGCAAAGCTCACTGTCCATTACACAGCCGTTACGTGAAAGAGCCATATTAATGGTAGCTGCCTGATCCAGGATCGGCATTACACCAACATCTACAGGCATTGTCACTCCAGCCTCGCGGATAGCGTCCAGCCAGTATTTAAACTGTTCCATATCCCAGCAGAGCTGGGTCATGATATAATCAGCACCATTGTCCTGTTTCTGTCTCAAAACAGCAATATCAGCATCCAAGCTTCTGCATGCGATATGGCCTTCCGGTGAACCGGCTACTGCGATCTCGAACTTATTGCCAAATTCATCACGGACAAATTTAACAAGGTCTGTCGCATAATTGAAGTCTCCGCATGTTGTTGTCTCACCGAGTGGAATATCTCCGCGAAGTGCCAGCATATGGTCAACGCCATCTGCCAGATACTGTTCCAACTGCTGTCTGATCCCTTCTTTTGTGTTCTTGATCACTGTGAAGTGTGTTACAGGAATAGTTCCTGCATTCCTGATCATCTGGCATACTTCCCTGTTGGCACCGACATTTCCGCCGCCGGCACCGTATGTACAGGAAATATACTCCGGTCTATACTTCATGAGATGTTCAATGGTTCCCGGCAGGTTTGCCATACCTTTTTCTGTCTTTGGCGGAAAAAGTTCAAAGGAAAGCAGCATTTTTTCTCTCATTGCTTCAGATAATTTCATTGATCATCCCTCCACGTATTTGTATCAGTCACACTGCAGTTTCACGATGCTGTTTGCAAGATCCACCATAAGGATACTGCCTTCTACCACGCGCTCATCTCCCATGATATCTCGAAGGATCAATTTATTTCCGTCCACATCGATCCGGCTTACATTCTTAAAGATCACAGAATTATCTTCTTCCTTATATACTGTTGCAAGACACATAATCATTCCTCCAAATAAGTGGCATCATTTAACCACTATGCTGTCAAAACTATTCTGTCGGTTTTTATTTCAACTCTTCCTTAACAAGTGTAAGGGCAAGTCCAAGTCTCATATTGCCTTTCTGAAAATCTGCAACTGCCTCTTTGATCGTCTTCGCAGCTGCATCCATGTTAAGCTTCTTAAGATTGTCAGCCATCTGATCAAGTTCTGCGGCATGATGCTCGTTATGCTGCAGCATGTAGGTAAGAAGTGCTACAGTCTCATTCTTGCAGTCACCGCTCTCGCAGGAACCGCAGTGTCCATCACCGTGTGTATGACAATGGTTATCTCCTTCCGCATGGCTGTGTGTATGGCTGTGAGTCACACCGTCCTCATGGGTGTGCTCATGTGTATGTTCATGGCTGTCTGCATGTCCATGCTGAACAAGATTGCCATTCTCATCTTTGATTAAATGCATAAATACCCCTTTCCTGTATCCGCCGGGCGGACACTCTCATGACAAGAATTTATCAATTAAATTTATTATACATCTTTTCACTGTTATTATCAAGAAAATAATTATAAAATATAGCCAAAATTATATGCTGTTTTTCCTATTTTTCCAAAAACTTTGACAGTAAATTAACTCGATTGTTTCATTTTTAACGAAGTTAGTCTTTTCAAACCACAACTTATTACCCAGTCTGCGCGTCTGTCCAACTCTAAGCTTTATCACTTTTGTAATATAATTGATGTGATTCTTTCATATTTTTGTGCTATAATAGCAAAAGCATGGAAAGCAGAACATACAAGGAGGAATTATTTTGAAAGAAACTGTTTTTCTGAACAACGACAGAGAAATGCCTCTTCTGGGGCTTGGCGTATACAAGTTGCCCGATGACGTACAGGCCGAAGCAGCAGTCACTTCTGCTATTTCCGCCGGCTACCGCATGATCGATACCGCTTCTGTTTATAAAAATGAAGAAAGCGTTGGACGTGCCATTGCCAAATGCGGAGTTCCCAGAAAGGATCTTTTCATCACCAGCAAAATCTGGAACAATGCGCAGCGTCTCGGCGATGTCCAGGGAGCTTTTTCCCGTAGTCTCGACCGTCTGAAAGTCAGTTATGTAGATCTCTATCTGATACACTGGCCGGTTCCCGGCTGCTATTTGAGCACCTGGAAAGAGCTGGAATCCATTCTGGAATCTGGACGTGCTTTAAGTATCGGCGTCAGTAATTTTGATATCCGGCATCTGGAAGAGCTTCGTAAGATATCCGGGGTTATTCCTGCTGTAAACCAGATCGAGTGCCATCCTTTGTGTTACCCTGCTGAACTGATCGAATACTGCAAGGCTTTCGGTATTCAGGTACAGGCTTATGCTCCTCTGGCAAGAGGTGCATATTTTGATAATGATGTAATGTGTGTTCTGGGGACCAAATATGCTCGGACACCTGCACAGATTGGACTTCGCTGGGCAATACAGAAGGGAATTTCTGTCATTCCGAAATCCATTAACCCGGAACGAATCCGCAGCAATGGAAACATCTTTGACTTCAATATCGAGGATGAAGATATGGCGATCATCGATACACTGAACGAAGATCTGCATACTTCTCATGTTCCAGAAGATCTCCGTGATATTCAGTTTTAATTTCCATAATAATGCAAAAAAGATATCTGTCAGAGCATAAGTGATCTTCTGGCAGATATCTTTTTATTTTTTCTTTTCAGTTGATACGGCGATCCTGTTATTCCCAGCTTAGCATTTCACATATCTGAAACCCGGAAATATTTAACTGATCCGCTCACGCATTTTCCCACGGGAGCATGGGCGTTTCCACTTTTTTATCACGCAGCATCAGGTCCATTACTGCTTCCGCTGCTGATTTTCCTTCAAACAGTACGCGGTTCACTTCCGTTATGATAGGCATCTCCACCTCATATTTCTCCGCAAGTTCTCTTGCAGCTCTTGCAGAATAAACACCTTCCACAACCATCTGCACTTCTTTCATAGCTTCTTCCATCGTATATCCCTGGCCGATCAGATATCCGGCCTTTCGATTACGGCTATGCTTACTTGCACAAGTCACGATCAGGTCGCCAATCCCGGACAGGCCGTAAAAGGTTTCCATCTGCGCCCCCATTTTTTTACCAAGTCTTCCTATTTCCGTGATTCCCCTGGTGATCAGTGCCGCCTTGGTATTATCTCCATATCCAAGGCCGTCGGCAGTACCTGCTGCCAGTGCGATCACATTTTTCAGTGCTCCGCCAAGTTCCACCCCAAGGATATCCGGTGTTGTATACACGCGGAACACAGGGCTCATAAAAATACTCTGAAGGTATTCCGCAGTTTCCTGTGTATGTGCGCTGATCACACAGGTTGTAGGAAGTCCGCGTCCTACTTCTTCCGCATGGCTTGGACCGGAAAGTACAGCTACATTACCCTGCGGAATTTCTTCTTCGATCACCTCGCTGAATGTTTTCAGTGTCTTTTCCTCAATACCTTTTGCAACATTGACGATTTTCTGGTCCCTGCATACAAACGATGCCATCTTGTGTGCAGTACTCCGGATATACGGGGAAGCTACTGCCAGAACTGTTACATCCACATCCTTAAGCGCACGCTCCAGATCTGTCAGGACATCGATTTCATCCGGAAGCCGCACCCCCGGAAGCCTGTCAGGATTTTCTCTTTTTTCCCGGAGTTTCCGGGCATTCTCCGGTCTTGCCGACCAAAGAAGGACTTCATGGCCATTATTATGCAACAGGAGTGCCAGGGCTAATCCCCAGCTCCCCGAACCCAGTACGCTGATTTTTGCCATAAATCTTACCTCTTATTTTTTATTCTTACTGCTTAAAAACACCTTATTCTCTGTTCCATGAAACAGTCTTACAATGTTTGCCCTGTGTCTGTAAAACGCCATTGCTGTAAGAACTGCCATCACGATATAAAGCTCAACAGTATGCGCCTGATCCATCCCATATTTTCCCATATGTCCAAAAACTAGGACCAGGATAAAAGCCACCGCATATGCACAGAGAGAGCAAAGCGATACATAATGAGTTGTAAAGAACAGTGCAAAAAAGACAACTGCACATACAATAAATATCCGCCAGTCAAAAGCAATGATCATGCCTACAGAAGCAGCAATTCCCTTTCCACCGCGAAATTCCATAGAAATCGGAAAATTGTGGCCGAGGATACATCCCAATGCTGCATAAAGGGTAAGAAGCGGAAGGAGACCATTCATGGAATTTCCATAAACCATTCTCACGATCACAATAGCCAGTACACACTTCAGGCAGTCTCCCAGCAGGGTGATCGCTCCCGCTTTCTTTCCAAAGGTCCGGAAGGCATTCGTAGTACCCGCATTCCCGCTGCCATGATCTCTGATATCTGTCTTGTGGACTTTTCCAATAATATAGCCTGTCTGAAAAAGCCCGCATACATAACCGATAACAAGACAAATAATACGTTCCATACTTTTATTCCTTTTCCCCGCGCTCGCGGATGATAAATTTCAGGGAAGTTCCAGAAAATCCAAAAGCATCCCTGATCTTGTTCTCCAGATATCTTACATAGGAAAAATGCATCAGTTCCTTGTCATTGACAAAGATAACAAATGTCGGCGGTTTTACCGCAACCTGTGTCATATAGAAGATCTTCAGTCTTCTTCCTCTGTCAGACGGCGGCTGCTGAAGAGCGACTGCCTCAGAAAGGATCTCATTAAGAACACCTGTCTGGATACGAAGTGTCTGATTTTCGATAACTGTATCGATATTTTCGAAAAGCTTTGGAAGTCTCTGACCTGTTTTTGCAGAGATAAAGATGATCTGTGCATATGGCATAAAGGAAAGGATCTGACGGATCTTTTCCGTATGCTTGTAGATGGTCTTGTCATTTTTCTCAATGGCATCCCATTTATTTACCGCTACGATGATACCCTTTCCTCTGTCATGAGCGATTCCCGCGATCTTAGCATCCTGCTCGGTAACGCCCTCGGAGGCATCGATCACAACTACAACCACATCTGCACGCTCTACAGCTGTCACAGTACGGATAACACTATAGCGCTCGATCTCTTCTTTTACCTTACCCTTGCGTCGAAGTCCTGCAGTATCGATAAAAATATAATCTTTTTTGTTCCAGGTAACCTTTGTGTCTATAGCATCACGTGTGGTTCCTGCAATATTGGATACGATCACACGCTCCTCTCCAAGAAGCTTGTTGATCAGAGAAGATTTTCCCACGTTCGGCTTTCCTACAATGGCGATCTTCGGAATATCATCCTGATCTTCCTCTTCACTCTTATCCGGGAACTCTTTGATCACCTCATCCAGCATATCTCCAAGGCCTTGTCTGTTAGCTGCGGAAATCGGGATCGGTTCTCCGATTCCAAGATTGTAAAACTCATATACGTCCATCATATATTTCTGGTGGCTGTCTACCTTGTTAACTACAAGACGTACCGGCTTGCCGCTGCGGCGGAGCATATCTGCCACCTTGGCATCGGAATCCACAAGACCCTGGCGAACATCTGTGATAAAAATGATCACGTCTGCCGTATCAATGGCGATCTGTGCCTGCTCTCTCATTCTGGAGAGGATGATATCGCTGCTGTCCGGCTCGATTCCGCCTGTATCGATCAGAGTAAATGTCCTGTCAAGCCATGTGACATCTGCATAAATCCTGTCACGGGTTACTCCTGGTGTATCCTTTACTATGGAAATATTGTCACCTGCCAGAGCGTTAAACAGAGTGGATTTGCCTACATTAGGCCTTCCCACTATCGCTACTACTGGTTTGCTCATAAATCTGTCTCCTTCTTGTTTGTTTATGTTCCGGAGGGTAGATCACGGCTTCCACCAGATCACGTCCTCCTGTGTCTACGATTACAATTTCTGTGTTCAGTGCTTCCGAAAGCTCTTCCAGCGTCATGTCATCCAGAAAAATCTCCTCATCACCTTTCAGCATGCTGCATGGGATCAGAAGCTTCTCTCCAAGGTCAAGACCGGAAAGCTGCTCTTTCAGATCCTGCCCTGTGATCAAACCGGACACCGTGATCTTTTCACCGAAAAAACGATTCTCGATGGTTGTGACCGAAATCTGCACATTGGGATATTTCTTCTGGATCTCTTTTATATAGCGTGCGATAAAAGGCGCTGCCAGTTTTCCTGTGGCGATCCTGCCTGTCACCTTACGGTCGTCACCAGAAAGCCCCTCCAGCGTTTCTTTTACTTCCGTTTCCAGAAGTCTGAGCATTCCCACGCCATTCTCAAGCTGCAGATATCCATCATATTCATCCTCACAGGGAAGCTCCCTGTCTGCCAGAATATACCATTCGTCTGAAGCATGGATAAAATGGATCCCGTATTTCTCCATCATGATCTTCTGCCAGCGTTCGATCTGCCCCAGGACTTTTTCAGCATCTTCCTTATTAAAAGGCTCCAGAGGATAGAGACCTTCTCTGTATTTGGTAAGTCCTACCGGTACAACAGAAACGCTCTGAAGGACCGGCGCATAAGCAGAAAGCTTTTCAAGGCTGTATTCCAGCTCGTCTCCGTCATTGACACCCTTACACAGTACGATCTGTCCATTCATGGTGATTCCTGCATTGTACAGCATATCCACCTTATCCAGAGCCTTTCCTGCAAAACGGTTATGCAGCATTTTACACCGGAGTTCCGGATTCATTGCCTGGAACGAAATGTTGATCGGTTCCAGATGATAGCGGATCACACGCTCAATATCCTTCTCGCTCATATTGGTAAGCGTAACATAATTTCCCTGAAGAAAGGAAAGCCTGGAATCATCATCCTTAAAATACAGCGTCTCACGCATACCTGGAGGCATCTGGTCAATAAAACAGAACATACACTTATTTGAACAGGAGCGATAGTCATCCATCAGTCCTCCGTTCTCAAATTCTATTCCAAGGTCTTCCTCATATTCCTTCTCTACTTCCAGCTCCCACTCTTCGCCATCAGGCTTCTCTACCAGAAGCACCACGAGCTCTTCATTCATGAGATACCGGTAATCGAAGACATCTTCCACAGGCTGTCCGTTTACAGACACAAGTCTGTCTCCCGGCTCCAGCCCCAGCTCCTCGGCAATACTGTCGGGCAGCACCCTGGAAATCATATGTTTTCTTAATTTCATCATTATCTCCCTTTTCTATCCCGTATATAATAACAACTTTGCTCTTAAAAATCAACACTTTGAGAAAACACCTTGACTGACACGTGGGTCTGATGTTATAAATAGACTGAGAATTTTTAATGACATACACTTAGGAGGAATATTATGCCAAACATAGAATTGCTGGAAAAGTCTATGCCTGTTGCCCCGATCCGAATCGCCGCACTTGCCGGATGCCGCGAACTGGCCGAGGAGGTTGACAAAAAGCTGGTTAAATTCCGTAAAGAACTTGTAGCCGCCAAGAAATCCACCATCATCCCACAGGGATATGCAGAAAAATCTTTCCTTGTAGACTGCGAATGCCCACGTTTCGGAACCGGTGAGGGTAAGGGTTACATCAAGGAATCTGTCCGCGGAACAGACCTTTATATCATGGTAGATGTGACCAATTACAGTCTTACTTACAGCGTATGCGGTCATGAGAACCACATGTCTCCGGATGACCATTACCAGGATCTGAAGAGAATCATCTCCGCAGCCACCGGTAAAGCACACCGCATCAACGTTATCATGCCATTCCTTTACGAGGGACGTCAGCACAGACGCACCAAGAGAGAATCTCTTGACTGTGCACTTGCACTTCGCGAGTTAAGTGCCATGGGTGTTTCCAACATCATTACTTTTGATGCTCATGACCCACGTGTACAGAACTCTATTCCGCTGAAGGGCTTTGATAACTTTTTCCCCACATACCAGTTCCTGAAAGCACTGGTCAAAAATGTCCCTGATTTCAAGCTTGACAATGATCATCTCATGATCATCAGCCCGGATGAAGGTGCCATGTCCCGTGCTGTATACTTTTCCAATATCCTTGGAGTCGATATGGGTATGTT
Organism: Blautia sp. LMAG:89; assembly: GCF_008679485.1. Taxonomy (NCBI): domain Bacteria; kingdom Bacillati; phylum Bacillota; class Clostridia; order Lachnospirales; family Lachnospiraceae; genus Blautia; species Blautia sp. LMAG:89. Next base: position 53,825 of record NZ_NANC01000008.1, read on the forward strand.
CTACAAACGCCGTGATTACTCCACCGTTGTCAACGGAAAGAACCCGATCGTTGCTCACGAATTCCTCGGAGATTCCGTAGAGGGCAAAGATGTTGTCATCATCGACGATATGATCTCTTCCGGAGAAAGCATGCTGGATGTTGCCCGTCAGCTCAAAGAGCGTAAAGCCGGACGTGTATTCGTCTGCACAACCTACGGTCTGTTTACAGATGGCGTAGCCAAATTTGATGAATATTACGAAAAAGGCTGGCTGGACAGAGTCATCACAACCAACCTTAACTATCGTATTCCTGAGCTTCTTGACCGTCCATACTATATCGAAGCAAACATGAGCAAATATCTTGCAAGTATCATCGATATCATCAATCATGATGTATCTGTCGAGAAGGTTCGTTCCAGCAACGAAAAGATCATGGATCTCATGAAAAAAGTCAACGAACAGTAATAAATGCTCCCAGGTTTCCACGTTTCCCGTGAGAAGCCCTGTGTGAGTAAAGAAAGAGCGGATTACAGCAGGTGCAGATGCCCGGCATTGAGATCCGCTCTTCTTTTATGCCTGCATCCAGAAAGATCCTTCGGTTCGCCTCCCACAGATTCAGCTGGTATTTCCCATCTGGTTTTCTGTAAAAAAGCACATCCCAGTATTTTTCTTCAAACGCCTCTCTAAACTGATCGATCACATCTTCACTGACTTCATAGCAATCCTGACAGATAGAAGGACCAATGGCTGCATAAAGCTCTGAAGGATCTGTCTGAAATTCCTCAGTCATCTTCTCCACCGTCACTTTTCCGATCTTTCCTACAGTACCTCTCCAGCCGGAATGAGATAATCCCACAGCTCTATGTACCGGATCTATAAAGAAAAGTGGTACACAGTCCGCATAAAACGTTGCCAGCACCAGTCCCGGCACATTGGTGATCATTCCATCCACATCTGTATAAGGTCTTGGTTTTGTGATCCCATTTCCTCTGTCTTCTTCCGTGACCACACGTACATTGGTGGTGTGTGTCTGATCAGAGGTTACGATATCTTCCATGGAAAATCCCATAGCAGCAGAAAGTCTGCGGTAATTTTCCCGCACCGCAGACTCTTCATCCCCTCTTGTGAAGCTTAAGTTCATAGATTCATAAATCCCCTGGCTTACTCCTCCCAGGCGGGTACTGAAGCCATGTACGATCCCGGGAAATTTCTCAAAAGCAGGATATGTAAGCCAGGTAACCTTGTTCTTCTGATTTACATTCATTAGCTGTTTATCTTTATACCATTTTATTTTCATCTTATGTGACCAGTCCTTTCAACTGCAAAAATCAAAAGCATTTTTTATCCAGTGGATGTTCTCTCCATCAATTCCTACTACGTCAAAACGGCAGGGAGGCAGCTCCCGGTATCCATGTGCAATCAGATAAAACATTGCCACTTTGCTGATGATCCTCTGTTTTTCTCTCCCTACCGCTGAAAAAGGACTTCCACTCTTTCCGTTCTTTCTGTATTTCACTTCAATAAACACCAGATATCTTCCATCCTGCGCAACAAGATCGATCTCACCACTTCGGCAGCGAAAATTTCTTTCCTTGATCTGCAGCCCCTTTTCTTCCAGGAACTCTGCAGCAATCCCTTCATAATAGCTTCCCTTCTGTCTTCTATTTTCCTTCAGATAAACAAAACCTTTCTGTTTTTAATGTCGGTATCTTAAGTATTTTTATACAAAATGTGTGATAAACGTTTTTCTATGTATCGGACTTGGTCCATATTTCTTCAGCGCATCAATATGCGCTGCAGAACCATATCCTTTATTGGAGGCAAATCCGTATTCCGGAAGAACCTTATCATATTCTTCCATCATCCGGTCTCTGGTCACTTTGGCAACAATACTTGCTGCCGCAATGGATACACTTTTTGCATCACCTTTGATGATGGGTACCTGCGGAATCTGGATTTCCGGTATGGTAACCGCATCGTTCAAAAGCAGCTGTGGCTGTACAGAAAGCCTGCTCACTGCCTGACGCATTGCCTCATAGGTTGCCTGCAGGATATTGATCTCATCAATCCTCTCCGGACTTGCCATTCCGATTCCAACAGAAACTGCTCCCTCCAGGATCACATCGTACAATTCTTCTCTCTTCTTAGCTGTAAGCTTTTTAGAATCATTCAGCCATAAAATATCGCAGTCTTTCGGAAGGATCACCGCACAGGCGACTACCGGTCCGGCAAGCGGACCTCTTCCCACCTCATCGATCCCGCAAAGATATCCAAGATGCTCATATTCATGTTCATATTTCTTCATGCTCTCTGTACGTACACGCTCATCCTCCAGAGCCTGAAGCTTTTTGTGATACTGCTGGATCAGTTTCTGTACACCGCTTCTCTCATCATTTTCATAATGACGAAAAAGGGCGTTATATTCGCCCTCCTTCGCTGACGCAAAACGCGCCTTGATATCTTTCATTGTTTCCATTACGCTTCCTCCGGTCCTTTTGGAAACTCCAGAGTCACTTTTCCCAATTTTCCGGAACGAAATTCTTCCAGCAAAAGACGGGATGCTTTCTCATAATCAAGCTCTTCGCCCTTTTTCAGACATCCTCTTGCTTTCGCAACTGCAGTAAGGATATCCAGCGGTTTCAGCTCTTCTTCTACATTGTATCTCTCTCTGATCGCTGCCGGATAAAACTCCTGCAGATATCCGATCAGACCCAGGGCAAGTTCTTCGATGTTCAGAATATCGTCCTTGATCGAACCGATATAGGCAAGACGCATTCCAACTTCCTGATCTTCAAATTTCGGCCAGAGAATTCCAGGGGTATCCAGAAGCTCCACACTTTTATTCAGACGTATCCACTGTTTTCCTTTTGTAACTCCTGGTTTATTACCGGTCTTGGCACAGGCTTTTCCTGCAAAGGTATTGATAAATGTTGATTTTCCAACATTAGGGATTCCTGCAACCATCGCACGTACCGGACGGTTTTTGATTCCTCGTCTCCGGTCTCTCTCCGTCTTTTCCTTACATGCCTCTGTGATTGCCGCAGAAACGGCCTTCATAGATCCCTTATTGCGGGAATCAATACTTACCGCATAGATTCCTTTTTCTTTGAAATATTCCATCCAGGCACGGTTCTGTCTCTCATCGGCAAGATCTGCTTTGTTGAGAAGGATCATACGCGCCTTGTTTTTTCCCAGCTCATCAATATCCGGATTTCGGCTGGAAAGAGGAACTCTTGCATCTACAAGCTCAATGATCAGATCGATCAGCTTGATATCTTCCTGCATCTGACGCTTCGCCTTCGTCATATGGCCTGGATACCACTGTACGTTCATAATTCACCTCATTTATCTGTACTTTAATCTGTTTACTTTGATCTATTTTATAAAACCTATTTTATTTTTCGGGGAAACTGTAAACCAAACTTTCCCGATAATGTACTTCTTACTGATATTTCCGATATCGCTGAAGCGGCTGTCCTCACTGTTATTGCGATTATCACCAAGGACAAAATATTCCCCGCTTTCCAGAGTTATAGCACTATTTGCAAGTCCTCCATCTGTCATATCCTGATAAGCTCCGTTTTCTTCATAAACCTTGCCGTTGATATAGATCTTCCCGTCTTTAACCTGAACAGTCTCCCCGGGAAGGCCGATCACACGTCGGATATGTAGGGCTGCCGAGTCACTGGCGCTTGTTTTAAAAACGATCACATCTCCACGTTTTGGTGAACTGACCTTATATAAAGCCCTGTTTACAAAAAACTTTTCACTTACAGAATACGTGGGTTCCATGGCACTTTCTTGCAATGTCACAGTCTGAAATGCAGAAATTGCAACCAGCACAGCAAAAACCAGGGTCACAATAATTTCAAACACCCATTTCACGATTCCTCTTGTCCTGTCATCACGAAGCTTCTCCCTTGCTTCGGAAACAGCTCTGTTTTCCTTCAGATTTTCAATATTTATCTTCTTATTTAATCCCATATTCTATCCCCTGTATGTGCTTTTACACGCATACGCACTGATGTAAAAAGAGGGACAATAGCAAATGTTATTGTCCCTGCCCCTTTACTTATGAAATTATTTTACAAGCTCTTTAACCTTAGCTGCTTTACCTACACGATCTCTCAGGTAGTTCAGTTTCGCACGGCGTACTTTACCATGACGGATAACCTCAACCTTAACTACATGTGGGGAATGAAGCGGCCATGTTTTCTCAACACCAACACCGTTGGAGCTCTTTCTTACTGTGAAAGTCTCTCTTGTGCTTCCACCCTGTCTCTTAAGTACTGTACCCTCGAAGATCTGAACACGCTCACGTGTTCCCTCTTTGATCAGTGCGTGTACTCTTACTGTGTCTCCTACGCGGAACTGCGGTACTTCAGCTTTCAGCTGAGCGGACTCAATGTTCTTAATAATTTCGTTCATTTCTTTCTCTCCTTAATTATACTGGATGTTCTTAATACACATATGGTAACAGAGGACCATCTTTTATCACAACATATGTGATTATACACTAGATAACTTCTCATTGCAAGGACTTTTTTTCCGGATTTTCGATGGCTTTTACCAGCAAAGGACCTCATGTCCTGTTTCTGTGACAAGGACCATGATCTCCCACTGTGCCGATGGCAGACCATCCTCTGTCCTCACTGTCCAGTCATCGATCTCATCTGTATAGATTTCATCAGATCCCATATTGACCATTGGTTCAATAGTAAAGATCATTCCGGGTACCATGAGTACACCTGAATCTTCCTTAGATGTGTAGCTTACCCATGGATCTTCATGAAACTCAAGACCTACACCATGTCCGCCAATTTCCTTCACAACTGTATAGCCGTTTTCCACTGCATGTTTGTGTACAGCACTTCCCATATTTCCGATCGGTGTCCATGGTTTTACCTGTTCAAGGCCAAGCTCTATGCATTCTTTTGTCACACGGACAAGCTTCTCCTTCTCCGGACTTACCTGTCCAATACAGAACATACGGGAGGAATCAGAAAAATATCCCTGATAAATGGTGGATACATCTACATTGACAATATCACCTTCTTTTAAGACAATTTCTTCATCCGGGATTCCGTGGCATACTACCTCGTTGATAGATGTACATACGCTTTTTGGAAAACCTTCATAATTAAGTGGTGCCGGAATTCCGCCATGACGTACTGTTTCTTCATGTACCCAGTCATCAATCTGCTGTGTCGTCACGCCTGGTCCGATATGCTCTGCAACATAATCAAGAACTGCAACATTGATCTTGCAGCTCTCTTTGATCTTCTCGATCTGTGCAGGTGTCTTGATCAGATCATGGTCAAGAACTGCATACCCCTTCTTTTTCATGAGTTCCATTTTTTCATCAAATGCTTCATGACATTTTTTATATTTTTTTCCGCTTCCACACCAGCAGGGATCGTTTCGTTCGATTTTCTTAGACATCTTTTTCTCCTCCTTTTCGCAACTGTATGGCTGCTTTTTCTTTTGTATTTTATATGTTCAGATATGTTATATCTGTCTGTAATATTTTAACCGAATCAAAGAAGTCTCCTATGTGGTTGCAAGAAGCAATAAACTGTGGGCGGGGACTTGCATTCATCCGTTTGAATGGGAAATTATTCCGCCTGATTATCATAGCACAACTTTCTTTAAGTGAAAAGTATTCTTTGTGTTTTTGGTTTGTTTTATATAACTTTTTGTGATTTTTCAATAAAAAAAGATCGTAGTAGCTTGAACGATCTTTTTTATTTATGTGTCTGTATTAATTATTTTTCGGTGGCTGCAGATTGTCGGTTTCCACCAGTTGCCATTATTCGTATTCGCCCAAGTGCACTGGATACTGCCGGAATAGAAATCACTACGATCGTCAGTACACCTTCCAGAAGAATATAACTGTAATTATAAATGATCGGATACAAAGCTGTCAGAGACTTCGGAAAATTATCCGGCATATAATCCATCCAGTAAAGATATCCGCCAAGCGCATGGAATGCCCCTCTTGCCAGAATTGCTATTATGTATGCTTTAAGAAGACCATGTTTTCTGGATTTTGTAAATAATCCGGAAAGTCCCATGGCTCCAAATGCCAGAATGTAATCACAGCATACCTGAAAAAATGAAAGGACATATGGCTCCTGGAGGAACTGAAAAATCCCATATACAAGACCGGTAAGAATTCCTACCTTAATGCCATACCAGTAACCGATCAGAACAATAAACAACATACTGAACAAGGTCACAGATCCGCCAAATGGCAGTTTAAATATCTTAATGTAGGAAGTTACATATGCAAGTGCCAATGCTACTGCACAGGTAACCAGCTGCTGTGTGGTAAATTTTAATGCAGATGTGTTTTTCTGAAGTAATACTGCTACCAGAATTATCAAAATCAGGACTGCAATAACAGATACGGCATATCCTGCCGTTGTGAGACCGCCTTCGGCAGTCACAAGAAAATTAAACATACTCTTTTCTTTCCTCCTTACGATTAAATTGCCCAAATCAAGTTCAAAGGTCAAAGCCTGCACCTCCTCACAGCCTGGTCAGGCTCCTTTGGTCTTACCTATTGTAGCATATGGAAAAAGAGATGTAAATGGTGGGAGATGTATGATTATATATAATAAAAACAGGAGAAAAATCCATGTACTGATTTTTCTCCTGCTTTCCTCTTTCCCTTTGTACCTTAAAAACTACATACATGCTTTGTTGACGGTTAATCAAACTTTTTGAATCAAATTTAACCTGCGTACCGATACTACAGCGGGGGGTATCCCCGTTTCCTCGGCTTGTTGGTCAAGCCCTCACCCGATTAGTAACAGTCAGCTCCATGTGTTACCACACTTCCACCTCTGCCCTATCTACCTCGTCGTCTTCAAGGGGGTTTACTTCATAAGAATGGGATATCTCATCTTGAGGGGGGCTTCACGCTTAGATGCCTTCAGCGTTTATCCCTTCCGGACTTGGCTACCCGGCCATGGCTTTGGCAAGCCAACCGGTCCACCAGCGGTCCGTCCATCCCGGTCCTCTCGTACTAAGGACAGCTCCTCTCAGATATCCTACGCCCACGCCGGATAGGGACCGAACTGTCTCACGACGTTCTGAACCCAGCTCGCGTACCGCTTTAATGGGCGAACAGCCCAACCCTTGGGACCTACTACAGCCCCAGGATGCGATGAGCCGACATCGAGGTGCCAAACCACTCCGTCGATGTGAACTCTTGGGAGTGATAAGCCTGTTATCCCCAGGGTAGCTTTTATCCGTTGAGCGATGGCATTCCCACTTAATACCACCGGATCACTAAGCCCTACTTTCGTACCTGCTCCACCCGTCGGTGTCGCAGTCAAGCTCCCTTCTGCCTTTGCACTCTTCGAATGGTTTCCGTCCATTCTGAGGGAACCTTTGGGCGCCTCCGATACCCTTTCGGAGGCGACCGCCCCAGTCAAACTCCCCGCCTGGCATTGTCCCACCGCCGGATCACGGCGGCTGGTTAGAAGCCCAATATCACAAGGGTGGTATCCCAACAGCGGCTCCATAGCAACTGACGTCACTATCTCTCAGCCTCCCACCTATCCTGTACATGCAACACCGGACCCCAGTGCCAAACTGGAGTAAAGCTCCATGGGGTCTTTCCGTCCTGGCGCGGGTAGCCAGCATCTTCACTGGCACTTCAATTTCACCGGATGTATTGCCGAGACAGCGCTCAAATCATTACGCCTTTCGTGCGGGTCGGAACTTACCCGACAAGGAATTTCGCTACCTTAGGACCGTTATAGTTACGGCCGCCGTTTACTGGGGCTTAAATTCAAAGCTTCGACTTACGTCTAACCTCTCCTCTTAACCTTCCAGCACCGGGCAGGCGTCAGCCCATATACCTCACCTTTCGGTTTCGCATAGACCTGTGTTTTTGCTAAACAGTTGCTTGAGCCTATTCTCTGCGGCCTGCTCTCGCAGGCACCCCTTCTCCCTAAGTTACGGGGCCATTTTGCCGAGTTCCTTGGCAATACTTCTTCCGCCGGCCTTAGGATTCTCTCCTCATCCACCTGTGTCGGTTTACGGTACGGGTACAATATGAACGATAGCGGCTTTTCTTGACGCATGGCTCACGGGCTTCGCTACTAATCTTCGCTCCACATCACGTCTTCCCATTGCATGGCGGATTTTCCTACCATACTGGTACCTCGCTTGTACCGGGCTTTCCATTCCCGGCTCCCGCTCTCCTTACGTGTCCCCACAGTTCTGTCATACTGCAGTACAGGAATATCAACCTGTTGTCCATCGGCTACGGCTCTCGCCCTCACCTTAGGTCCCGACTCACCCAGGGCAGATCAGCTTTACCCTGGAAACCTTGGATATTCGGCCTAGAGGATTCCCACCTCTATCTCGCTACTCATTCCGGCATTCTCTCTTCCATGCAGTCCACAGCTCCTTCCGGTACTGCTTCTTCCCGCATGCAATGCTCCTCTACCAATCTTTTCAGATTCCTTAGTTTCGGTGGCGCGTTTCAGCCCCGGACATTTTCGGCGCAGGACCTCTCGACCAGTGAGCTATTACGCACTCTTTGAATGTATGGCTGCTTCTGAGCCAACATCCTGGTTGTCTTCGAAATCCCACATCCTTTTCCACTTAACGCGCACTTTGGGACCTTAACTGTAGGTCTGGGCTCTTTCCCTTTTGACCGCCCAACTTATCTCGTGCAG
>NZ_NANC01000008.1:67500-87707 GCF_008679485.1 Blautia sp. LMAG:89
CCGGTCAGACCCGGCCGGAAATTCCCCCGTTCCAAGAAGATGAAAGGTTTTGTAGCCTTTGGATATAGAGTATCTTAATATAAGAATACTATAATTTTTAAGAATAGAAAAGAGATTGTTTAAAAACTGTAATTGCCTGCCAAGGGGGAAGTCTGTGCGTTTTGGGGTATTATATAATGAAAACTTACAGCATAACTTATATCCTAAAAATATTTTTTAATAAAAAGTCCCTAACTAAATGACATTGGCCCGAAGGCCCTCCCCCTGCACCCCCACCCTCTTGGGCACGGAAGGAGTTCTGCGTTGTTGTGTGTGCTGCGTTGTTGACTTTTGTCTGTATGCTGCGGTACTCAGAATGGAACGCTGTGCCGATCTGGTTTCTGTATTCTTCGGTACTTATGGTGGTACGCTGTGCCGATCTGCAATCTGGTTCTGGGATTCTTCGGTACTTATAGTGGTACGTTGTGCCGATCTGGTTCCTGTATTCTTCGATATTTATGGTGGTACGCTGAGCCGGGCTGCTGCGGAGGAGGGGTGATTACTACTTGGACTGCGGGAGACGGCGTTATTGCGGCAGGGCCTGCTGTCTGAGCCGAAGGCGAGTTCTGTACTTGGCGATCTTTGTGATCCCTTTCACAAAGGCGACCGTCGTCAGACCTGTATCTCCCGCAAAAATTCCCGGATACGCCGGACTCTCACCCATATAACCATGTGTAACCATTGATGCAGGGATATGGATACGGGTAAGACTTATACATTGCTTAAATGCACCTGCTTCTACCACCACCCCATTATCCAGAATGTGGATGGAAGAAAGGGATGTACAGCCGGAAAAAGTTCCTCTTCCACTGCCTGTTCCACACTCTCTTCTGCTGAAAAATCAGCTGCACTGACCAGCATTCCCGAATCCAGGCTGCCAGCCAGAAGCGTCATTGTCAGCATCAATGCCAGTTTTCTTTTCATACCCAATCCTCCCTAATAAAATATAAAACAGCCATATTTTATTACTGCTTATTATCCTGATTTTCTTTCTGATTCTTTTCTTTTTTCTGAGCAGCACTGTCGGACTCTGCAGAATCTCCCTGCATGATCTTATTCAGTTCCTGGATCATCTCTTCATCCTTCAAACGGAATTTTACCTCTACACGTCTGGACGCATCCTTATCTACATTTCCTTCTGCATCCAAAACCGGATCTGACATGGAATGCCCATTCACTGTCAGACAATCCTTCAGTTCCTGAACCTGTGAATCCTTCAGAAAATCACTCTTAATATCCAAAAGATACTGCGCTACCGCTAGAGACCTCTTCTGTGACAGCTCCAGGTTATAACTGTAATCTCCGTCTGTATCCGTATAACCATCAATAATGATCTCGCCAAGATATTTCTTATAGGAATCATCCAGCAATACCTTACAATATGTCGGCAGTACCATAGACAATGTCATCTTACCGGAATCGGTAAGCTCTGCCTGATCATAATCAAACATAACATTGGCATTCAACGTCAGCGCACCTGTCTGTGGATCAATATCCACATTGAGGTTCTTTTTCTCAAATTCCTTCTGCAAAGCTTCCACAACCTCCGCTTTCACGCCGATGATCTTGTCGATCTTCTCCTGTTGCTCTTCCAGAAGCTCTGTTTTTTCATCCAGCGCAGACTGCTGCTCTTTCAGTGTATCCTGCTGACTGGAAAGCTTCTTTTTCTGAGAGGACAGCTTTTTCTGCTGTTCTTTCAACTTCTTCTGCTGTGCCTCCAGTGTTTCCTGCTGTTTGGCAAGCTTCTCCGCCAGAGAAGACAGTTCTTCATCCTGAGATTTGATCTGCTTGTCCTTGGACTTGATCTGCTCATCCTGGCTTTTTAATGTCCCCGCCTGCTCATCCAGCGCATTCTGTTTTTCCAGAAGCTCTTCTGTATATTTTTCCTGAAGAGCGATTTTTTCATCCCGTTCCTTCAGACTGTCCTGATAGCTCTTCTGTGCCTGAAAAAGTGTCACACACATGATCAGAACAAAAAGCAGCAAAACTCCTGCCATCATATCCGAATAAGAACGCCAGACATTAAACCCATGCTCCTCCGGCTTTCTTTTTTTGCGCATTGACAATTCCTCTCTTATTTAAATAAACCAAAACGGCTTTTCTGTGCTGCCTTCGTTGCCTCACGGATACTGCGCTCGATCTCATCCAGCAGCGCTTCCTGTCTTGCACCCTGTCCTTCCAGAAGATCCTCCAGACCCGTCAGCTTATCCTTAAGTTCCTGGATACCGGCATTGCTTCCATAGCCCCAGGGCTGTCCGGCGATCAGATGGATATCACGGTTATTTTTTGCCGTCTTGATCTCAGAAAGAAGCCTGCGTACCTCATCCAGAACACTGTTGACCATCTTCTGGCTCTCGGTAAATTCTTTCACTCTGGCTTCAAAATCTTCGATCATCTTCTTATCTTCACGAAGAAGCTCCTCGCTGATCCTATTGGAATCCGCAACTGCTTTCATCCCTTCTGCAGCACTGTCCACATACTGGCGCATAGATGCATTGCAGGTTTTCCAGAGATCTGCGGATTCTTTTTCATTTTCATGCATATGCCGGGCAAACTTTTCGTAATCCTGTTTCTGCAGCTGCTGGATCATCTGATTATCCCGGATAATACGGTCTGCAGTCTTCATATAACGGCTCTGCATCTCATCGATTTCCTTAATGGCATCCTTCATGGCACGTTCCTGCTTCGTAAAAGTTTCACTCAGCTGACTGCTCATGGTCTTGTACAATTCTGATGTATATTCTGTATTCTCCTTCTGCACCTTCTTAAGTTCTGCCAGAGCATCATTAAAATCTTCAAACTGCATCTGAAAGGACCCATGCATCTCGCTTAAAAACGTATCCAGGATCTCCCGGATCGCATCCTGCTGCCCTTTTGTCACAGATGCGGTAAGAACGTCCAGAGAATCATTCATCTTCTGAAAAGTAGGTGTGATCACTTTCTCAAAGCTATCTGCCATCTGCACAGAAAACTGTTCCGCCATCTGTTTCATGGCTACTGTCTGTGTCTTCTGGCTGGAAACAAGGAGATTCCAGGACTCATTCTCCGCAGTAGGGAGCACCAGTGCGTGAAAACGATCCAGAAAATCCTGCATCGCCTGGGACATCGCAGAATATCCGCTTTTCATCCCAAATGTGTACACAACAGAAAGTGCAACTCCATAAATGGAAGTCAAAAACGCAACTTTGATACCATCTACAAGAGCGGATACCGAGCTTGTCATCACTTCATAATCTGTGGGCTGGAAGTTCTTAAGTCCCCACACAAGACCGATAAATGTTCCAAGGATACCAAGGCTTGTAAAAATGTCCGGAGCCATCTCAAGGAGTCTCTTGTGGATATGTACATCTACATCCTCAATATTCACAAAATCCTCTACTTCAGCGATCCCTTCTTCCGTTCTGCTGATGCTGTCAACAAAATCATCCATCTTTTTGTCGAGATAGCGGTCACCGAAAATCCCTCGCAGCTGCCCAATCTCTTCTTTTCTGGCTCTTCCCGGAAGCTGAAACACTTCTGTGATCTCACCAGAGCCATGCTTCAGTGCTCTTGATAGGTTATCCATCCGATATAAACCTGCAAAAAGCCCCACTGCGTATATGATCAGCATAAGTCCCAGAAATGTAAAATTATAAAGCAACACATTCCCGGAGCCTTTTCCAACATAAGCAGTCAGGGTTGCCGCGGCCACTGTTACTGCCAGAAACAGCACTGTATTCATAAACTTTTTTCCCATAATATGCCTCCCCTGTCTTTATTTTTGAAAAAAGTTACTCTTTTGTTCCCATACTATCATAACATCTTCCCTAAAACAACCAGAAAGGACAATTCCTTCGCCAAAAGAATTGTCCTTTCGTCTTTTTTCTATTTATACTTTTATTTATACTTTTATACGGCAGGCTGCATCATCGCTGATCAGGATCCTGCGTCCGCAAACACCTACGATCACTCCGCCAAGTATCCTGCTTATGATCTGTACGGTCTTTCCTTCACTGACATCATATTGCCTGATCTGTTCCATAGTCTCCGGCATTCCGGTCATCCACTTGATCGTGTAGCTTTCCCCTGCTTTTGTCTCATTTAATGACTGCATATACTCACCCCATTCCATATATCACATCGCTATCAGTAATTATCCTCTATCCGTAGGCGGATATTCGCAATCCGCACTTGGTTAAATGATTTCATATAATTCCAACACAATTCTGCATCTTTATATAATTAGTAAAGTTTAACTTTTATTTTTCTGAATTATTCATTACTTTTATATATTTTATCTCATTTTACCTCAATTAGTCAATCATAACCTGTGAAATTCCACCAATAAAAACAAGCAAAAAAGAAACGCAGAACAGCCATTACAGTTATTCTGCGTTTCTCATTATTTTCTATGCATAAACTCTATCTTCTTCCAGAAGCGTTGTCTTTCCATTCTTTACTTCCACAAGATTAACACAGCAGTTTGGCGGCACGGAGCCTCTCCAGAAATTCTCCGGATCAGGATCTACATTCTGAAGAAGAGCACGGACTGCACATCCATGAGAGGCAACAAGAATTGTTTTATCCGCAAGAGTCGGATCTGATGTTATTTCATCCCAGAAATCCTTTGTCCTGGCGATCACATCAAAAATGTCCTCGCCCTTTTCCGGTCGTTTAAAATTTACCGGATCACGGAAAAAAGTCTCGATCTGCGGATCGATATAATTGCCATCTGCATCTCTTACCTGATCACCCTCCAGCACGCCAAAATCGATCTCCTGGATCCGCTTATCCGGTATGATCGGAACATCACGTTTCCCCAGAACATATTCTGCCGTCTGTTTTGCCCTTGAGAGCGGACTTGTAAAACAGATATCAAACTTCACATTACGGAGAGCTTCTCCGGTTTTTTCTGCAAGAAGGATCCCTTCCTTCGCAAGAGGTACATCCGCTGCACCCTGAAGCTTTTTTAATTTATTCCACTCAGTCAGGCCATGTCTTACAATGTAGATCAGCATCAGCTTCTCAGCTCGATTCCAAGTCCGTTAAGACCATTCATGATCTTTTTCATTGCTGCGGAGATCTCGTTTTCACCAAGAGTCTTGTCATGGGCACGGAATACCAGAGAATAAGCCATGGATTTGAAACCTTTCTCAATCTGTGCGCCCTCGTAGATATCGAACAGCTGATAACTCTCAAGAATATTTCCGCCTCTCTGATCAAAAATCTCCTCAATCTGTCCTGCGAGAACTGCATGGGGAACTACAAGGCTCAGGTCACGAGTTACAGCCGGATATTTGGCAATTCCTGTATATTTGTGGTTGAAACCAGCAAATTCCAGAACATCCAGAATGTCAATCACTGCGATATATGCTTTTTCTCCGATAGAGTAATTATCTGCAACAGCCGGATGAACCTCACCTAAGTATCCAACTACCTTACCCTCGTAGATCATGTTAGCCTGTCTTCCCGGATGAAGGAATGGTTTTCCGCTGTTTGGATCGTAGGTAACCTTTTTCTTCATTCCGATCTTCTCGAAGAACTCCTCGCATACACCCTTCATATCAAAGAAATCGCCTTTTCCGTACATTCCAAGTGTAAACATGGTACGCTCATCCGGAAGCTCTGTAACCGGGAGGGACTTCGGAAGATAGATATTTCCAAGCTCGTAAAGACGAACATCTTTATTACGTCTGTTATAGTTTGTGGAAAGGGATGCCAGCATACCGTTCAGTGTGCTTGTACGCATGATACTGTAGTCCTCTCCAAGAGGATTGCTGATGGTGATGACTTTACGAAGATCACTGTCCTCAGGAATACAAAGCTTGTCAAATACCTTCGGGCTTTCGAAAGAATAGGACATTCCCTCTGAGAATCCGCAGTATTCTGCGATATCTCTTGCAACCTCCTGGATACGAAGCTTAAATGGCAGCTTACCTGTAGTAGCCTCTCCTGTAGGAAGTGTCATCGGGATCTTATCATAGCCATAGAATCTTGCAACCTCCTCTGCAACATCTGCATTACAGTGGATATCCTGACGGAATGTCGGTGCAACGATCTCGTCTGTTTTTTCATCATAAGCCAGTTCTACACGTCCAAGATAATCGATCATCTCTTCTTTTGTAAGGCTGGTTCCAAGAAGCTTGTTGATCTTCTCAGGCTCAAATTTTACTCTGGATGGCTCTCTTGTCTCGCTGCAGACATCAACCATTCCGCCTACAACCTCACCTGCACCAAGTTCTTCCATCAGCTGGCATGCACGGTCAATTGCAGCCTGTGCATTGTTCGGGTCAAGACCCTTCTCAAATTTACCGGATGCATCTGTACGAAGTCCGATCCTCTTGGAAGAAAGACGGATGCTGGTTCCATCGAAGCACGCCGCCTCAAAAAGAACCGTTTTTACATCGTCTGTGATCATGGAATTCTCTCCACCCATGATACCTGCGATGCCGACAGCCTTCTCACCGTCACAGATCATCAGAACGTTCTCATCCATGATACGCTCCTGGCCATCCAGTGTGACGAATTTCTCATCTTTTCCTGCACGGCGTACAACGATCTCCTGATTTGCGATAGTATCCAGATCATATGCATGCATTGGCTGTCCAAACTCTTCCATTACATAGTTTGTGATATCAACCAGGTTGTTGATCGGGCGGATTCCATTGGAAGCCAGACATCTCTGCATCCACTTCGGGGACGGACCGATCTTGACATTTTTTACAACTCTTGCGCAGTAACGCGGGCAAAGCTCCGGATCCTCTACAGTAACCTTTACATAATCGGAAGCTTTCTCATCATTTTCCTTAACCTCTACAATCGGCGGACAGAATTTCTTCTGGAAGGTTGCTGCTGCCTCTCTTGCGATTCCAAGAACACCGTAGCAATCTACACGGTTGGAAGTGATCTCATACTCAAATACCACATCGTCAAGGCCAAGTGCCTTAACAGCGCTCTCACCCACAACTGCGTCCTCAGGAAAAATATAGATTCCGTATTCCGGTGCTTCCGGATACATTTCTCTGGTGCTTCCAAGTTCCTCGATAGAGCACATCATACCAAAGGACTCAACGCCACGGAGTTTGCCTTTTTTGATCTTGATCCCTCCGGGAGTCATTTTTCCATCATGGCCACCTGCAACACGTCCGCCATCAAGAACAACCGGAACCTTATCTCCTTCTTTTACATTTGGAGCGCCTGTTACGATCTGCACACTCTCAGTTCCGATATTTACCTGGCAGATGATCAGCTTATCTGCATCCGGATGCTTCTCGATCTTATCGATCTGGCCGATCACGATCTTATCGAGATCTGCATCCAGCTCTGTAAAGCCCTCTACCTTTGTGCCTGTTAAGGTCATGGCATCTGTATATTCCTGTGCCGTTACATCCAGATCCGGCACATATGTTTTAATCCAAGATAATGAAGTATTCATTTTGGTTGTCCCTTCTTTTTTCTATATTTACTGTCAGACGGATACTCATGATCCGTGTTCACTGTTTTAGAACTGTTTCAGGAATCTGCTGTCGTTCTCATAGAGAAGACGCATATCATCGATCTCATATTTCAGAAGTGCGATACGCTCCAGACCTACACCAAAGGCAAATCCTGTATACTCATCCGGATCGATCCCGCACATACGGAGAACATTCGGATGAACCATACCACAGCCAAGGATTTCGATCCAGCCGGAACCTTTACAGAAACGGCAGCCTTTTCCGCCGCATTTGAAGCAGGAAACATCAACCTCAGCGCTCGGCTCTGTGAACGGGAAATGATGCGGACGGAATTTGGTCTTTGTCTCCGGTCCGAACAGCTCTTTTGCAAACTCCTGAAGGGTTCCCTTAAGATCTGCAAACGTAACATTCTTATCAATAACAAGGCCCTCGATCTGATGGAAGGAAGGTGAATGTGTTGCATCTACCTCGTCAGAACGGAATACACGGCCAGGTGCGATCATACGGATCGGAAGCTTGCCTTTTTCCATCTCACGTGCCTGCACCGGTGATGTCTGGGAACGGAGCAGAATGGAATCATTGATAAAGAATGTATCCTGCTCATCTCTTGCCGGATGATCCTCCGGAATATTCAGCTTAGTAAAGTTGTAGTCCGCATACTCAACCTCCGGACCTTCCACAACCTCATAGCCCATTCCGATGAAAATACGCTCAACCTCTTCCAGCGCGATAGTATTCGGATGGCGATGACCGATCTTCGCTTTCTTTGCAGGAAGTGTTACATCGATCACTTCTGCCTTCATTTTTTCCTCACGGACCTTCTCCTCGAAATCCTTTTTGGAGGCTTCCAGAAGTTCTTCGATCTTAGCTCTTGTCTCATTGACAAGCTGTCCAACCTTCGGACGCTCTTCCGGAGCAACATCCTTCATACCTTTTAAGATTGCAGTAAGCTCACCTTTTTTTCCAAGATATGCAACACGCACATCATTCAGCTTATCCAGGCCCTCGGATTCCTCGATCCGTTTTCTGGCATTTTCAGCCAGTTCCTGAAGTCTTTCTTTCATATCCATGGTCTATTTCTCCTTTAATTAAAATGATCAAATGATCCGCCGCCCACCCCGAAGATCCAGATATGGGCAATAAAAAAACCGTCCCTTATAAAAGGGACGGAATATCCGCGGTACCACCCAGTTTCCCATGAAAAGATCACGGGCACCTCTTGTCTGCTTAACGCGCAGCTTACGTCATCTCCTACTGTTACTTCAGAGAGGAAGCTCCGGTGGGAAATTCAAGAACCATCTGAACTCGGGGAAGCTTACAGCCGGTGACTTCCCTTCTCTGTGAGAAAACGATCCTCTATAAACACCTTCACAGCTTTTCTGTCTTTTAATACTATGCCACAAGGTCTGTCTTCTGTCAAGCGCAAAGTCAGGATTCT
The DNA here is from genome assembly GCF_008679485.1 of Blautia sp. LMAG:89. Taxonomy (NCBI): domain Bacteria; kingdom Bacillati; phylum Bacillota; class Clostridia; order Lachnospirales; family Lachnospiraceae; genus Blautia; species Blautia sp. LMAG:89. The sequence continues at coordinate 76,414 of NZ_NANC01000008.1, forward strand.
TTGGTACTGTTTTTTTCATTTTCTTTCTTGGAAAGAAGTGTTTTTACAGATCTCTGGGCCTTTCGGAATTCATTTTCGAAGTAGGCATTAATCTCCGCCCCGTAAAGAAGCAGGTTCATACACACATACAGCCACAGCATTACCATGATCAGCGCAGTCAGACTTCCGTACATATTTCCAAAATTCGGAAAAAATTCAAAATACAGGGAAAATCCATAGGAAAATATCATCCATGCCACTGCGATCATAAATGCACCCGGAAGCTGGCTTTTAAAGGTTGCTTTTCGGTTTGGAAGCACTTTATAAAGGACCAGAAACACTGCAAACAGTACGGCAAATACAAGCAATGTCCTGGCCCCTATAACCTTGGCCAGCAGCCTCCCGAGAATCGGAATGGTTCTCTGTGCAGCTACCTGGATCCGATTACCAAGAACCAGGACCAGAAGAGTGACAATGATCGCCAGCACAAACAACAGCATATAAAAAACCGAATAGATTCTGGTCATCAGCCAGTTTCGGGTTTCCTTTACATGATAAATGGTATTTAAACCATTGGTGATCGCCTGCATTCCCTTTCCGGACGCCCAGAGCGCCATCAGCGCAGACAACGGCACGATGGCTGTACTTCTTTTGTATACTTCTACCACAATGCTCAGCACAAAGGTCTGCAGATTTCCGGGCACAAACCCGATGATGGCATCCCTGACAACATTATAGCTTAAAGGTGTATAACGGATCAGCGTTGTAAGAAACAGTATAAACGGGATAAAAGACATGATCAGAAAATACGCTGCCTGGGCCGCATATGCACTGACATGATCTCCGTTTGCCCTGCGCACAAATCCCAGCATGAGCTGGATTATATTTTTCTTTTCCTCGTCCATGCTGACCTCCCTCAGGTTTCTTTTTTCACCAGGAAAAACGTTCAAATCCGATCTTATCCTGGATTTCCGGAAAAAGCTTTACTTCCGGCTGCAGGCTCTTATGTTCACCTATCATCTTTTCCATCCATACCATATTATACCAACGGTTAAACTTATAGCCGCATCTGTGGAACTCTCCCACACGCTTATAGCCGAAATGCTTATGAAAATCCACACTGGCACTGGTCAGGTATTCATCTTCTTTTGGTGCAACTGCAATGCAGGCGTTCAGGTTCAGAATTCCCATCTCTGCAAGAAGACTCTCCAGGGCTCGATAGAGTCTGCCTCCTGCACCGCTGCCCCGCCGGTCATGCCTCACATAAATGGACATTTCCGCACACCAGCCATAAGCAGCCCTCGGATGAAACGCAGAACCATAAGCATATCCCAGGATCTCTCCGTTCTCTTCTGCCACAATATACGGATATTTCGCCTTTATATCATGGATCCGATGCGTAAACTCTTCTATGGAAGGTGTTTCATATTCAAATGTGATCGCAGTTTTTTCTACGTAGTAGGAATAAATTTCCAAAGTGTTGCTGCATCCTTCTCTTCTGCCACACGTATCTGCATTGCCTTCTCGCACCTCTTTTAATTCTGTTTGTCTGTTATTTCACAAAGAAACGGTAAACCGTTTCAGAGCTGTACTCTTCACCGGGAAGCAGGATCGGAGAATGGAAATCCTCTACATTGACTGCATTTGGCTCCACCTGTGTCTCCAGGCAGAATCCATAACGTTCATGATAAACATGACCGTTCTTTCCCTTCTCATCCTTAACAAAATTACCTGCATAGAACTGCACACACGGGCAATCGGAGGAAACCTCCATACCGATACCGGATTCCCTGCAGTATGCAGTAGCGATCGAACGGACATTGCCTTTGCATAATTATCTGTTACATAGTTATGGTCATAACCGCCTGTAAACTTCAGCTGTTCAAAGTCCGCCTCAATGTCTCTGCCAATCGGTTTGGAAACATTGAAATCCATCGGCGTTCCCGCCACCGGTGCATATTCACCGGTAGGAATGGACTGGCTGTCTTTTACCGGAGTAAAATACTTCGCATGAATACATACTTCCTGGTCAAGCACATCTCCGCTGCCTTCTCCGTTCAGATTAAAATAAGAATGGTTGGTCATATTGGCAACGGTAGCTGCATCAGAGCGTCCTCTGTAAAAAATCTTCAGTTCGTTTTCCTCTGTGAATTCATATTTCACAACAATGGAAAATTCTCCCGGAAATCCGTTCTCTCCATCCGGACTGATGCGGAAGAAATCCACGCTGTTCTTCTCCTGGGAAATTTCTTTTACTTCCCACAGCTTTTTCTCAAAGCCATCCGGACCGCTGTGAAGATTGTTATGATTCTCATTCTCTGCAAGAACCACTTCTTTATCGTCAATAAAAAATCTGGAATTCTCGATACGGTTTCCGCTTCTTCCAATGATTGCACCGAAAAAGCATCCATTAACCTCATATCCCCGGATATCATCATATCCAAGAACCACATCCTTCAGATCTCCGTTCTTATCTGGAACACATATCTTCACCAGGATCGCGCCATACTGAAGTACTTCAGCGTAGGCACCTTTTTTATTCTCAAGATGATAGATCTTTATTTCTTCCCCTGTAGGAAGTGTCCCAAATTTCCTTTCAGAAACACTCATGCTGTAATTCCTCCCATATATGAAAAAAGAGCCACTAACCGGCTCTATGTCTTTAACCGATTAATCCCGGGATGCCGTTCCCTTATTTTTGACGCCTAGCAGATGCTAGGTGGGTATCCTCAACAGTGTCTTCTGCCTACCACGACGTGAGGTCTGACATCCAACCTGCGATTTTGGATTCCCAAAATGTCAATGTAGGTTCAAAAGAAAAGGGGGATCGAACATTCCAGGATTCGGTTTTCGTTGTTTTTATTATAAACCAGTATTTGTGCTTTTTCAACAGAAAATACATTTTCTTACTGATTTTATTATCAATTATTATTTGATCTTAAGGATATCCTTTACTGCTGCCGGCATATCCACTGCATCTACCACCCTGTCATGAAGAACCGGGGCAGTACGGATTTCTTCAACTGCACGTGGAACAGGTACTCCGGAAAGCGCACTTAATGCGTCTACAAGGCCAAAATCATCCAGATCTTTATGCTCCTCACCAAGTGCTTCCATAACACTTCTTGTGAATTTATACGGACTTGCAGTAGAGGCGATCACTGTCGGAAGATGATCCGCTGTCTCACTTACATACTTCTTATATACGCCGGCTGCAACTGCAGTATGCGTATCGATCACATAATTGCTGTTTTTGTAGATATCACTGATGGCCTGTGCAGTCTCATCTTCACTGCAGAAATTACCATAAAAATCAACAAGCTGTGCTTTCATCTCGTCAGTAATGGTATATTCGCCGCCCTCACTTAAGGATTTCATAAGCTCTGCACATTTTTCAGCATTTTCTCCGGTAAGACGATAGATCAGTCTTTCCAGATTGCTGGAGATCAGGATATCCATGGAAGGAGATGTCGTAAGGATGAAATCTCTTTTTCTGTCATAGGTTCCTGTGCGGAAGAAATCATAAAGAACACGGTTCTCATTCGATGCACAGATCAGCTTGTGGATCGGAAGTCCCATCTGTTTCGCATAGTATGCAGCAAGGATATTTCCGAAGTTTCCGGTAGGAACTACCACATTGATCTCCTGTCCGTCTTTGATCCTGCCGTCGCGTACCAGTGATGCGTAGGCATATACATAATATACGATCTGAGGAACAAGACGTCCGATGTTGATAGAGTTTGCAGAAGAAAACTGGAAGCCTGCCTGATCCAGCTCTGCTGCCAGCTCGTGATCATTGAACATCTTCTTAACTGCAGTCTGGGCATCATCAAAGTTACCGGTAATACCTACTACATAAGTGTTGGCACCCTTCTGAGTTACCATCTGTTTCTCCTGGATCGGGCTGACACCATGCTTCGGATAAAATACAATGATCTTCGTTCCAGGCACATCTGCAAAGCCTGCCATGGCAGCTTTACCGGTATCTCCTGATGTTGCGGTAAGGATCACGATCTCATTCTTAACATTATTCTTCTTCGCTGCAGTTGTCATCAGATGCGGAAGAATGGAAAGTGCCATATCCTTAAATGCGATGGTTGCGCCATGGAACAGTTCCAGAAATATGCACCATCCGCTTCATGAAGAGGTGCAATCTTTTCTGTATCAAATTTACTGTCGTATGCTTTGTTGATACAGTTCTTAAGCTCATCCTCAGTAAATCTGTAAGGAAACGGCTCATTACCTCATATGCTGTCTCCTGGTAGGTCATCTGTGCCAGCTTGTCCATTGGTACATCCAGCTGTGGAATGCTTTCAGGCACGAACAGTCCGCCGTCCTCAGAAAGGCCCTTAAGTATGGCCATAGACGCTGTAACTGCCTGCTCTTTTCCTCTGGTGCTCTTGTACAATACCTGCATTGGTGTTCCGCCTTTCTATTGTAAGATATTCGTTTTCTTTTCAACGTTATCACATTATAGCATGGAATTATGGAAAATGCCACCACTTTTAAAAAAGAATCTGTCTTGCCCAATCCCACCCTGTAATCAGACAGATATTCACAGCTTTCGGATAAAAAGAAACCGCCGGTCTGTTTCTGCCGGCGGTTGGTTTCCTTCTGTACTGCATCAGTTCTTCCTATTTATATGTATAAATTCATGGACCCCGTATTTAAAGAGCCTCTTCAGGTCCTTTTCAAACCATTTCACATTATGTTCCTCTGCTGCAGATTTCTGGATAAAGAACAGTGCACCTTCAGATAATCAGCACCCTTCAGCGCCTGCTTGACCGCTTCCCTTGTTTCATCAGAAACTGCAACTTCATTGATCCTGCCATCATAGGTCGGTGAAAACTGCGGGACGCCGTCACTGTTATCCCAGACAACCTCTGTCACCGTATTCGGAAAATCTTCGCTTTTTACACGGTTCATGATGACATTGGCCACCAGAACACGGCCCTTGATATCTTCACTTCCTGCTTCTGCCTCCACGATCCTCAGAAGTGTATCATAGTCTTCATCTGACATCAGTGTGGGATTTTCTGCCAGTGTGATCGATCTTGCATCAAGTTCATTTACTTTGTTTTCCATAGAGGAGCTTACATTAAGATCTGCAGCAGTATTGGTCACTCTCTGTACTCTCTGGCCTACGATCACCTGCTCACAGGAGCTTCCGATCCTTGTAACCGTGCTTCCGGATAATGGTGTATCCGTAACTCCTGAAACCACACCTGCGATCCCGGTAGGAACAGCAACCTCTTCATAGGGAGAGCTCTCTCCTCCATCTGAAGCTGCATAAACCCTGCCCCCTTCACTTTCTGCAAATGTCCTTGTCCCCAGAGAAATAACCATCGCCAAAACTGCACATAATGTCAGCACTGCAAAACTGCGCGCGGAATTTCCTCCGGTTTTTCCATTTCTACGTTCATCCTGCACTCCGTCAGCCTCACGTAAATCTTTCTCAACTTTCATAATCTCATTCCTTGCGTTTCATTTTCTGTAACAGCCCATAATCCTCCGATGCGATATCACAACCCCCATTATCATCGCTTCCCGGATATTTACGGATCATTACGATTTCCTTTACATGTTTGTAACATTTTTGTAATGTATGGGAAAATTATATTTAATAATATTGAATATGTCAAGCTTTTTCCCGTATTTAACGCTTCAACGGCGGTATTTGTGTTTTATCCACACTTTATCCACATGTATTCCACATTAAATCCACATAAAATCGCGGAGTTATCCACACCCATGCCATATTTCATTTCAGAAAAAAAGACAGATAGCGTCTCCATCTCCGTCCAATGTTGTACACCCACTTTCCGGAAATCGTACTTCTATCTGCCTGTTTATCCTTTTTCAGAACAGTTTTTTCCTCTGTTATTTACAGATTTGATTATAATATTTTGTTTTCAGCCAGTCAAGGATTTTTGCTCGACCAGATCCGACACCTTATGCAAAACGGCACAATGCCTGCACGAAAAGTGTCACATAAACACACAGATCGATACTCCAGGCTCCCAGAAACAGTCCCCATGGTGTTTCCCCGGCTCCTTCGGCAAACCGTTTGGGCTTCAGCGCAAGGATCAGCGGAAAAAGAAGCGGCAGAAAATACCGTCCCTGCACGCCCAGGATCTTATCGTAGCCATAGGCTGTCCACTGTCCGTATAACGTTACAAAGATCAGCGCAAATACCAGGAGACTAACTCCGCCCAGAATACCCTTTGCCGGGAAGATCCAGACGGATTCCCGACATATCATCATTCCCGGAAACCTGAAGGACCAGGATCAGAAGATATCCCATTGCCAGCAGGGCACAGACAGGAATGTTCAGCCATCCAAGATTACTTCCTATCATTTCTGTAAGATAGGTCACACCAAAATTATCCAGGCTCCGCACAAAAGTCAGGACAAAGGCAGCCGGATCCTTCAGGATCCCCACAAGCTGTGCAGCTGTATCCACACCTGGCTGTGACTCACAGAGATATCGGGATGCAATGACCAGCCAGCCGAAACTTAAGATCAGGATCACAGTTCCTGCACAGACCACATGAAACCAGTAATTTTTTCTGCTTTTAAAACCGTTCTTTCGGGATCAGGAACAGGAGCAGGCAAAACGGCATGTAAACCACTTTGCAAAGACACAGGAATCCGGTCAGCACGTACATCCATATCAGCTGTCTTCTACTCATCACTTCTTTTTGTTTATATCGCATAGCCAGTACAAAGGAAGCCAGAGCAACCGTCAGAGCCAGGGCCAGGGCATCTGCTGACATGGAATTTGCTGATGGATATTCACAGGTACCAGCCCCAGAAGTACGAGGAAATTTTTCCCAACAGGCGTCAGACGAATGGCAAAGAAAAGAGCAGTCCAAACATAAGCATATTGGCGATCCTTCCCGCATAGGCAAGAACCATCGGCCGGTCCGTAAACAGATCTGCAATGCGGATCCCTACTGCCTGGGGAAGATACGAAGTAGGTGCATACAAGGCTGTATTTCCAAATCCGTAAAACTGTGTTTTTTCCCGGTCGATACGCTGATCTGCATTCTCTCCGATATCCCATAATGATACATGATCCTTGGCGGAAAATTCCGGAACCAGACCACTGTTAAACGTCCTTCCATATGAGAAATAAGTCGTTTCCTCCGTTGCCTTCCGACGTCAGATATCCTCTGGAAACCTCATAGCTTCTCAGATAATGGCTGTACTCATCCGGCGAATTAAAGGCCGGAACCGCCGCCAGCGTACAGATACTCATAAAAATATAAACAACGGCAAACACCACTTCTGCCCGGAGCTGTCTGCGTTTCAGAAATGCAAAGATCACCAGCATCACAGCTGCCGCCGCTCCAATCACCAGAAACACCAGTGATTTTGGAAATGGCCTGGAAATGATCCGATAGGCAAGTGTCTGTGTATCATCCTTCTGGCTCACCAACCCTGCAGCCACTCCGGTATCCCCTTTTGCGCCATCTAAAACGATCCGGAATTTCTGCCCCTTACATTCCGTAAGCTTCTGGTCAAGCCGGAAATACGTGGTATCCCCCGACGAATATGGTCAGTCTGCTGGCCTGCCAGCTCTGGATCTCCCTTTCATTCTGATACAGCGTTATCTGAAACGTTCCAGCAACCGATGCACTCTCTGTAGAAAGAAAAAGCTCCACACCGGACAGACGGTTCGTTTTGCAGGTAAACTCCTCTTCAAAGCTTCCTCCCGCACCGATCATAGACCAGGTATCCGGTCTTGCCTGCTGCTTTACATTTCCGAGGATCTCCGAATCACTAAGCAGATATGCGGAAAAGATCAGGATCATTCCCCATATCAGCAGATATTTCAGAGCGTTTTTCAGCTCTGCAGACAGGCTGTATGAGCTCCTGTTTTTTTTCTTATTTTTCATAATATCCCTCTTACTCACTGTTATTTTCACATTCCGCACTATTATAGCATCTGCACGGCAAAAAAAGAAGCTGCGTTTTATGGCAGCTTCTCATTTTTTGTAAACCTATCCGGAACCGGATGCTTATCGATTGTTGATCGCAGTTACCAGTGCATCAATAGAGGCACGGATGATATCCTGATCAACACCCGCTCCCCAGGCAAGCGTTCCATCCGGTTTACGGATTCCCACATAAGCGATAGCCTTGGAGGAAGAACTCTGCTCCAGAGCATGCTCCTGATAAGTCTCCAGTGTGTATTTCAGTTCGTAAGCTTTCTTCAGTGCATTGCTTACCGCATCCAGACGACCATTTCCGGAAGCCTCTGTAACGATGGTTTTTCCACGGAATGTAGAAGTAACCCGTGTTACGATGCCGTCTTCCTTCTGCTGGAAATGAACCTCACTGATGCTGTATGGTTCAACCACATTTTCGAAGGTAGATTTGAACAGACTGAAGATCTCGTCCGGATGAAGCTCTTTGTGCTTGTGATCGGACACTGCTTTGGCTGCATAGCCCATAGCCTCGCGCATTTTCGGAGGAAGGTTCAGGCCAAACTTTGTCTCCAGTATATAGCCTACACCGCCCTTTCCGGACTGGCTGTTGATACGGATAACATCTGCGTCGTAGTTTCTTCCCACATCTGTCGGATCGATCGGCAGATACGGAACAGTCCAGTGCTCCAGATCTCCGTTCTCTCTCCAGTGCATACCCTTTGCGATGGCATCCTGATGCGATCCGGAAAATGCAGCAAATACAAGAGCTCCACTGTACGGACTTCTTTCATAGATCTGCATTCCGGTACATTTCTCATAAACCTCACAAATATGCGGCATATCAGAAAAATCGATCTTCGGGTCCACACCCTGGGAATACATATTCATACCAAGCGTTACAATATCCACATTACCGGTACGCTCACCATTTCCGAACAAAGTTCCCTCAATTCGGTCAGCACCTGCAAGAAGACCCATCTCGGAGTCTGCAACGCCACATCCACGATCATTGTGCGGATGAAGAGAAACGATCACGTTTTCACGGTATTTCAGATTATCACACATGTATTCCACCTGACTTGCATACACATGCGGCATAGAATGCTCAACCGTAACAGGCAGGTTGATGATCGCTTTGTTATCTGCAGTGGGCTGCCATACATCCAGAACCGCATTGCACACCTCCAGTGCATACTCCGGCTCTGTTCCCGTAAAGCTCTCCGGGCTGTACTCAAACTGAAAATTGCCTTCTGTCTCATCAGCCAGCTTTTTCAGAAGTGCAGCGCCATCTACTGCGATCTTCAGGATCTCCTCTTTTGATTTTTTGAATACCTGCTCTCTCTGAGATACGGATGTGGAGTTATATACATGAACGATCGCTTTTGGGGCGCCTTTAACAGCTTCAAAAGTCTTACGGATGATATGCTCTCTTGCCTGAGTCAGCACCTGGATCGTTACATCCTTCGGGATCAGATCCTGCTCGATCAGCGTACGGAGAAACTCATACTCTGTCTCAGAAGCAGCCGGAAATCCAACCTCGATCTCTTTAAAACCAATCTTTACAAGAAGCTTGAAAAATTCCACTTTCTGCTCCAGGCTCATCGGGATCACAAGTGCCTGATTTCCGTCACGAAGGTCTACAGAGCACCAGATCGGGGCCTTATCCACATATTCTTTCTCCGCCCATTTCATACATTTCACCGGCGGCATGTAATACTGACGTTTGTACTTGGATGGTGTCATCATTTTGTTTTCCTCCACTTTCTGTTTCCATTAAAATTTCTCTTTGGTTTCTGTTTTTGATATAAAGACATAAAAAAAATCTTCCGACTCTGCAGATTCTGCAAGAGACGAAAGACAACTGCTGTCCTACGCGGTACCACTCTTATTTCATGAATAAAAATTCACACACTTGACAGATACGGAATGTATATACATCCTTATATCCTCTCCGGATAACGGCGGACACCGTCTGCGTCTACTCTCTTATATAATATATAAAGATTTCAGGCAGATGCTCCGAGGCGAGTTCCACAAATCCCTTCCGCTGCTTCTCACCGGCCAGCAACTCTCTGTGCTCCGTTCTCTTGTGTACTATTCCTCATCTACGCATTTTCTTTTTGAAACTGGTATTAGGTTAACACGTTATGGAAGATTTGTCAATGAAATTTTAACGATGCACCGCGCAAAAATTTCAGTGCATCACTCACGAACAGCAATCCGGGCTGATCCGTTTCTCTGTCTTCCTGCTATCTGCGGCAGACATTATTCGGCTCCCCGCCTGACTGAAAGCTGATGACCAATCCAGTACACAGCCCCGCCAATACCTCCTCCAAGAGTATTATATGTCAGATCAGAAACCTGGAACGTTCCAAGCCTCAGGAAAAGCTGCAGAAGTTCAATGGACAGTGAGAATACAAAGGTAATCTTAAGTCCGGTCCACACAATATTCAAGAATGTTGTTTTTTTCAATATTTTCTTTCCTGCGGTCCAGAACAGCAGGATCGTGAACGGAATGAACAGCATCAGATTCTCAATACACTCAGTTGTGAGATATCTGGTACCATCCTCTCCATATTTCCAGATCCACCAGTTCGCCATCACATCCGAAAGGGGATTCATCCACATATCCCGGTTCAGCAGCGTGCGAAACAAGATCATGGTTGTATAAAAGGTCAGAAAAAACAGCTTCCGAAAAAAAGCATTTCCTCTGAAATACTGCCACCACACGGAAAAAGCTCCCCTGATTCCCCTTCCACCTGTCTCATTATGGTAGGCAAAGAGATAAAAAAACAGTACCATCACAGACAGGATCACAGAAAACCAAAATGGCTGGTACAAAGCTGTCAGTACACTTGTAATAATACTTGATATGATGTCTTTCATTATAAGTCCTTTCACATAAGCCAGACAGTCGACCATTCTTCTATCCGGCAGCTCTGTCATTATTCCTACCTATATTACTACACTCTTCCCACAAAAGCCAGAAAAAGATATCTCTCACTGCTCTGTCAATCGACCTGCATATCGTTTTTATATTCCTGAAAATGTGAGGGTCATGCGGATATTCGCAATTGAAGCGGGGACTTACTTGATTCGGCTAAACTACAATATTTTTTTATTTTTAACAAATTTTTGTTATATTTTACCAGTAAAACATGCTATAGTTCATAGTAAGAAAAAAATTTCGGAGGTATTTTTAATGAAACGTGATCTGAAAAAAATCGTAAGCCAGATGACGCTGGAAGAAAAAGCCGGCATGTGCTCAGGTCTTGATTTCTGGCATCTGAAACATGTGGAACGCTTGGGGATCCCGGAAGTAATGGTCAGCGACGGCCCTCACGGACTTCGTAAGCAGGATGACAAGGGCGATCATCTTGG
>NZ_NANC01000009.1:0-260000 GCF_008679485.1 Blautia sp. LMAG:89
ATACCACCGGGGCGGTTGCCCCGGCAGGAACTTTTCTCTTATTATAACACCAATCTTGTGAAATCACAATTTATTCTTGTAGCCTGCCGCTGATACCGTCTGGATTGTGCATTCCCTTTCTTTTTGTTCCCTTTAATTAGCCATGAACTGTTTTATTCCTTGTGACTTTACTGATGTGCGATAAAGAAGTAATAGAAGTGTAAAAAATTTTGCCGTTCCTATCCGGCACTTAGCTCTTGTGTCGGACAGGTCGGGCGGTTATTCGGGCAAGTCCACCTTGCCAACAAAAGAATAATAAATCTCAATGTCCTGTCTGCGGGTCTTGTTCTCGTCATAGCTGCACTCATGTACAACGATTTTCTCTACAAACTCCCGCAGCAGAGTAGGGGTAAGTTCTTCAAAGCTGGTATGCCGCCGAACAACATTCATAAACTTTTCTGCGTTCACGGTGGCTTCCTGTGCTTTGGAAAGCTCCGCTTGGATAGCAGCGGCTCTTTCTTTCAGCTCCCGTTGTTCTGCTTCATAGTCTGCCGACAGCTCTGTGAAACGCTCGTCTGATATGCGCCCGGTCACGCTGTCCTCATACAGCCGCTTGAAGATAGCGGATAACTCGGCTATACGTTTCTCGGTGGCTTCCAGCTCCTTTTTCTTGGCGGCGTTCCTGCGCTTGCCCCCGTCCTCGTTCTGCTCAATCAAGAGCTTCATAAACCGAGCTTCATGCTTTGCCGCATAGCTTGTCACTTTCCGCAGATTGGAGAGTACACCAGCGGTCAAAAGGTCGGTGCGGATGAAGTGCGCCGTACAGTCATGGGTGCGTTTCTTGTAGTTGCCGCAGATATAACAGTCCTGCTTGCGCTTGTCCGTCTGGTATCGCTGCTGGTACATGACGCTGCCGCAGTCCGCACAGAACAGTATGCCGGAGAACAAGCCCACTTCATCATAGCGGTTGGGGCGTTTGCGCTGCTTGCGAAGCTCCTGCACCCGTTCCCATGTCTGGGTGTCTATGATAGGCTCGTGGTGGTTCTCGAAAATCACTTGCTTTTCCGGGGGATTTTCTACACTGTGCTTGACTTTGTAAGAAAGTTTTTCTGTCTTGAAATTTACCAGACAGCCTGTGTATTCCCGGTTTTCAAGGATATGCACAACGGTATTGGTCGCCCACTTGCACTCATAGCCGGGGTGGTAGCGGCGAGTGCTGCCCGTCCTGCGGTATTCCAGCGTCCCCGGCGTGGGGATTTGCTGCTCTGTGAGCATACGGGCTATCTTGGTCGGACCGTTCCCGGCAAGGCAGAGGTTGTATATCTGCTTGACTACGGGTGCAGCTTCCTCGTCAATAATGAAATTTTCGTCCTCGTCCATGAGGTAGCCATACACAGGCTTGCTTGTGATAGGCTTGCCACTCATGCCTTTTGAGCGTTTTACTGCTTTGATTTTCTTGCTCGTATCTCTCACCAGCCATTCGTTAAAGATATTCCGCAGCGGGGCAAAGTCATTGTCGCCCTGTGCGCTGTCCACTCCGTCATTGATAGCAATGAAGCGGACGCCTTTCTGTGGGAAAACCATTTCCGTGTACATTCCCACTTGTAAGTAGTTTCGCCCTAACCTCGACATATCCTTGACGATAACTGTCCCGACTTTCCCGGCTTCAATGTCCGCAAGCATGGCTTGAAAACCGGGTCTTTGAAAGTTCGCACCAGAATAACCGTCGTCCGTGTACCAGCGCAGATTGGAAAAGCCGTTCTGCTTTGCATAGGTTTCAAGGATACGCTTCTGATTGGAAATGGAATTGCTTTCGCCTTGCAGCTCGTCCTCATGGGAAAGTCTTGGGTAAAGGGCGGTAATTGGTTGTTGGTTGGTCTGTCTTAACATAAAATCCTCCGTTTCCGACAGCCAGCCCCACTATTCCGTACCTTGATTGTACCACATGGGGCGGCTGTCTGTATAGCGGCAAAAGCGTCAAATCTGCTTCTTTATGGTCGGTCAAATCGCCGTTTTTTGTGTAGCAGCTTCCGCTTCCAGCACTTTCATCATCTTGTCGGCTGCGGTGTCGGTTGCACCCTGCTTGAAGAAGCCGGAAACGGTAAGGACGGAGTTGCCCATGCGGATTTCCGTCACACAGTCCGGGCGGCGGTCTGTTTTGGTGGTGCTTGTCTGTTTGGTTTCTGTCATAGGCTCTCCTTTCGCTGCTTCATCAGTTGCTTTAATCGTTCCAGCTTTTCCTGTGCGGTTTCCTTTCGGAAGTTGCTGCCCGTGAAGCGGACGGGGGCGCACATGGAAGTCAGCCTGTCATAGATACGGGCGTGGGGCGTGTCCTGCGGGTGCTGCAATTCCTCCAGCGTGAGGTTGGTCGTAGCGATCAGCGGCTTGCCGCTTCGGTAACGGCTGTCAATCACGCTGTAAACCTGTTCCAGCCCGTATTCCGTCCCTCGCTCCATACCGAAATCATCAAGTATCAGCAGAGGGTAGCTGCAAAGGCGGGAAATATATTCGTTCCTGCCCTCAAAGCTGGCGGCAAGGTCATTGAGTATGGTTGCAAAGTTTGTCATGCAGACGGCAACCTCTTTTTCCATAAGGGCGTTGGCGATACAGGCGGCAAGGTAGCTTTTTCCTGTCCCCACGCCGCCCCAGAACAGGTAGCCGATATTTTCAGCCTGCATGGTTTCCCAGCTATCCACATAAAAGCGGGCGGTTTCGGTCTGCGGGTTTCTGCCGTTGTCATGCTCAAATGTCCAGTTCCGCATAGCAGGGTCGGTAAAGCCCCGGCGTTTCAAGTCCTCCACTTTTTCAAGGTGCTTCTGTCGGCTTTCGGCGGCTTGCTGCTTTTCACGGGCTGCTCGCTGGCAGTCGCAGTCTGTTGGGTGGCGGTCACGCCCGAAACAGGTCTTTCCCTCTGCAAAGTAGGCTTCTTTGGGCGTATGGCACTTGCCGCAGTATAAAAGCCCGTCCTCGCCTGTGTAGTCCTCCGCTTCGGCGGTAGTGGCTGTAATGTCCGTAATCATAGCTTCCATCTCGTTTTTCATAAGCTCTCGCCCTCCTTGCATGAATAATCGGGTATGCCCTGTTTCGGGGCAGCCTTGCCTTTGGCAGTGTCCTCCTGCGCCCACTTGTAAATGGTGGCTGCATGGCTGTGGTACTGCTTCCCGGTGGAAGCGATATGGCAGGAAAGCCGGTCAATATAATACTCCCACTTGTCGGGCAGCTCTGTTTTCAGCCCGGAAAGCTCTGTATCGGTCAGTATCACATTGTTGTATCTGCCATAAGCGGCGGGGGCGGGGTGTCCCGTTTCTCCCTCTCTCTCTTTTTCTATCTCTATCTCTTTCTCTAACTCTATCTCTTTCTCTGGTGGACGAATGTCGGACAAATGTCCGCCTTTTGTCCGGGGCGGTAAAAGTGCCTTGTTTTCCAGCCTTGCAGCCCGTTTTCGCTCGGCTTCGGTAGAGGACTGTCCTATCATCAGCTCAATGTCGGTCATATAGAAAGCCCCGCTGTCAAGCTGCTCCACAAGCCCCAACTGCCGGAAAATCTCTAAAGCCCTCTCAACTGTCCCTATCTGGTGGCGGGTCAGTGTCGCTATCATCTGCGCTGTGTAGGGGATATGCTCGTCAAGCTGCAACTTCCCGCCGTTTTTCAGCGATTTTAAGTACAGCTTCAAGAGAATATTGGAATATAAAATCCCGTCTTTCATATCTTCCAGCAGTACAATGGAGTCGCTGTCAAAAAAGTTCTCTTTCAGCTTGAGGTAGTAATACTTGCGGTTATCTGCCATTGTCCCTGTCCTCCTTTTTCCGGCGTTTGGAGTAGTAGCGGGGGCAGAGTATGATAACCGCCCGGAAGCTCTGCTTGCAGCTATGGGTACAGCTCCGGCAGAGGTCGTTGTATGTGATACGGTCGCAGGTGGTATTCCCGATTTTTACTTGCCGCAGGAAAAAAGACCATTCCAGCCGCCGTTTCTTGCTCATTCTTGGCATGGGTGCGCTCCTTTCTGCCGTTTCCGCTGGTGTGGCGGTATCGGCGGTAATTCTGTATTATCTCGGTATCATTTTCGGGGTTTTTCTGCCCTGTAAGCCCGTTAAAAAATCCTTTGGTATTGCGGATAGGGTACGGGGCAGCCCCCTTGTTCTGTATGGGTTCGGGTACATTTTGGGGTGGTTTTTATCGCTCCTGTTCCTGCCTTTTCACAGGCTTGCGTTCCCGGCGTAAAATCTGGTCGATATTGCCCTTGACGGTCTGTAAGCGGCGGTATTCCTCCCGTTTTGCCCGGTAATCGTTATAGCCGCTGTTTTTCTCTTTGATAAGGCTTTCAATCTCTGCTTGCAGGGCTTTATAGCTCGGCAGCTTGGAAATGCCGTTCTCCCTGAAATAACGGGCGGCTGCGTCTGCTATGATAAAGTCGCTTTCGTGCTTCTGACGGTAGGCTGCTTTTGCTTTGGCGTTTTTCTGCTGTTTCAGCCCGTCCCGGACAGGGCGGGTCTTGGAATAGGCAAGCACCTGCCGTTGCAGCTCCTTTTTCCCGTTCAGCGTCTTTTCCACCTGCTTCAGCTCTGTAAGGCTTTCCCGCATGGCGGCATAGGCGGCAGAACAGGCTTCGTCCAGTTCCTCCGGGGAAGAAAAGCCGTACTGCTGGTAGGCGGTAACGGTAGTTGCCATTTGCTTTAGATTGTGCTTTGCCGCCCAGCGGTCATAGCCCACGCCCTTGCCCTCGGCTCGCTTGGCTTCCCGGTCAACCATGCGCTGCAAGGTGTTGTCTGCCGGGGTAGTTTTTGTGGGTTTTTCCCCTTGTGACGGCTTTTTAACTGCGACAAGGTATTCGGGTATGGCTTTGGTCTGCTCGGTGGCTTTGTGGGCGTTCTGCGTGAGCAGGGCAAGGACAGCAGCCTTGTCAAAATTGTCCCCCAGCTTCCGGGCTGTGATAGGCTTTGTCCTGTCCGGCGTGAGGTAGGAAAACCGCCCCCGGCTCTCCTTGACGGTCACGCCCTCCCGCAGCAAAAGGGAAGAAAACTCATCAAAGCTGCCAGCTTGGGAAAGTGCCTGCCGTATCGTCCGGCGCAGCTTCGCCTTGTCCGTTTCAAACTTGGTGGGCTTGGTCGGCTGTCCTGCGGCTTCTCTGACAGCGTTCTCTTTATCAAGGGCAAGCTGCCCTTTCTTTGCCGCCCAGTATTCCCGTTCCGTTATCCGTTCCTTGCTGCCGTTTAGGAGGTCGATTTGGTAAAGCCCCTCCCGGTGGCACATCTCCATGACTTCACTCTTGAAATATTCCATAGCGGCGTTGGTGCAGCGGTGCTTGCAGCCCGCCCTTGTGTCGGCTGGTCTGTCCATGTAGGGCAGAAGCGTGACTTCATAAATCCGCAGGGAGTTGATGACGATATGCACATGGATATTGCCGCTGTGGTTATGCCCGTCCGGGTGGGTGCATACAAGGGCTTGGTGTCCGGGGAAATGCTCTTTACAGAACTTCTCGCCCAGCTCCTGCGCATGGTCTACGGTCAAGCCGTTGTCTGTCCCGTCCCGTGGGTCAAAGCTGATGATATAGTGGTGGCTTTTCACATCTTCCCGTTTTTGGTTTTTCTCATAGCGGAGATTGGCTCGCATACAGGCAACGGCGAAATCCTCGTCCCCGCAGTTAAGGGAAGAAATGCGGTAATCCTCCCTCGGTATCAGCCGCCCGTTTTCATCAAGGGTGGGCTTCATGGTAAACTCGTCATGCTCAAATGTGAGGTAGGCTTCCGCTGCGCCATAGTCCGCATTTTTAGAGCTGATATGTTTGAATGTTGCCAACAGCGTCACCCACTTTCTGCAAGACTTCAAACTTTAGGGCGGCAAGGTCGGAAACCGCCGCCCGTATTTCCCCGGCAAGCTGCGGATAGGGACTGTGCCACTCGTTCAGCGTCCGGGCTATCTGGTTTAAGTTGCCGCCGATCCTGCCGTATTCGGCGGTCAGCTTCCCGACAGCGGCAAGCAGCTCGTCATTGACGGGGGAAACAGTTATGATGGGGCGTATGGCTGCCCCGGTTATGGCTTGCCGGATAAACTCGGCTTGGCTCATGTTGCAGGCAGAAAGCCTTTCCGCAAACTCGGCATATTCTTCCTCGGTCATGCGTGTCTTGACTACATGGCTTCGGTGAGGCGTATTGTATCGCTTTCCTATGGGTATCAACTCCTTTCACTTACCGCCGTTTTGTGGGCGATTTTTTAAGTATTTCTTGGTGGGATTTTCAAGCGGCACAAGCCGCATAGCAGGGTTTGGGGAAGGCACTCCCCAACAAGATTCCCGCAGGGGCAAAATGAGCGATAAGCGAATTTTGGCACCTCGGTAGAATCTTGCTCTCCGTGACTGCAAACTTTCTCTCACTTCCGTCCGCCACTTTTTTGGAAAACTGCAACCACAAAAGTTTGTTTCTCTTTTTCTGCTACTACTAATCCTGTAAAGGGCATTCCTGCCCGCTTTCGCTAAAATGACACCGGACGCAGTGGTTTCTACCCGGTGTTGGAGAAATCCTTTCTCTTTGCCCTCTACTACGGGTAAATGCTCCAAATGCCAAACACCAGGGCAGAAAAATTCCCTCCTCGCTTACTACTACAACCGGCAGGGGGCAAAATGGCCGGGAGCGGAGCCGGACAACAAAAAAAGCAGTAAATCTTTTTCAAGACTTACTGCTTTCGCTGGCCGCGTCGGTGGCGGCTGGTATTCAGTTTTTATGACTTGTCCGGTGGTTCGTCAAGCCGGAACTTGAATTGACAGTCAATTAACCGCTGCTTTACATAGTCCTCCACCTCGGCGTTGACCTGCCCGTTCACTTTTGAGAAATAGCGGATATATCCGGCGTAGTGGAGCAGGACAGCGTTCACGGCTTCTGGGTCGCCCTCACGGGCTTTGAGGATTGTTTCATAGGGGAGAAGTCTACTCATACCGGCTCACCCCCATTTCTTCGCGTAGCCGCTGCAAGGCAAGCTGGATATGCCGCCCCGCTGTGCTGCGTGACCGGCCAATACACGCGCCGATCACGCGCTGCGGCTGGCGCAGAAAGTAATAGCGCAGGATTTCTTCCCGCGTCTGCTCCGGCAAAACAGAGATCGCGTCGGCAAGGGCGGCGTTGCAGAGCAGGACGGTCTGACCGCAGACGGTAAATGGGTATTCCTCGTCCGGCTCCGACGCGGCAAACTGGACAAACTTCTCGTTCATCAGATAGTCAAGGGAAACTTGCCGTTCCCATTGCCGTTTAAGCTTCAAAATCTTGTCCAAGGCGGCACAGCGGATAACAGTCTTGCAAAAGGCGTTGTACCTGCGCTGGATATATTCTTGATAGGCTATCTGGTCGGTCATGGAAATTCCCCTTTCTGAATAATAGTGCGGGGCGGTGGCACTTCTTGCTGTCGCCCCTTGATTGCCTACCAGCAAAGGCGGGCGGGGCTGTCAACGGCTGCGCATATGCGCCGTTCATCTTGACCGTTGACTGGCTCGGCTGGGTTTGCTATTTACCCGACAAACTTGAATTTATTTTAAGCTATCACGTTTTACCTTCTTAAGCCTTACTATCATTACCATAGGAATTTCTTTGTTGGTTTTAAAACATTCTTCATAAAATCCATCAATGACAAATCCAGCTCTAAAACAAAGGTTAAAAATATCTTGTATGGAACGATGATAATAAATCTGCTCTTTCGGTTGCCCTTCAATCGCTATATCATAGTAACTGTGCGGTGTCATATATTTTTCAGTCAACGTGACAAAACAAGGGTGTTGCGTTGCAAAGACAAAAATTCCGCTTTCCTGCAACAGTTCATAAACAGCCATAAGAAGTGGTTCAATATCCGTAATATCCATAATTGCCATATTAGAAACTGCTTTCGTAAAGGCTCGATTTCTTTTTAATTCTAATATACTTTTTCTATCGGTCGCATCCGCCACACAAAATTCAATTTGTTTTGCATATTGTGATTGCCGTCTTTTAGCCAATTCTATCATTTTTTTGCTGTAATCAAAAGCGACAACCGAAGCGCCTCTTTGTGCAAGATACGAAGAATAATTTCCATTGCCACACGCAATATCCAAAATGTAATCCGCAGGATTAGGAGATAGAAGTTCCGTTACTTTGGGACGCACTACCTCTCTGTGAAATTCATTAGATTCGTCACCCATTGCATTATCCCAAAATTGTGCGTTCTCCTCCCAGATTTTTTTACTTTCCTCTGTTCCCATGTTCTCTCCCACTCCCCAAATTTGCTTTTTTGCTTCCATTAAATCTTCCTTACTATATTCCATTGTTACCCTCCATAACTTCTGATTGTTGCCGTCTTGACGATTATGTATCTTTACATTACCTTCTGAAACATATGGCGCACCTTGTCCAGGCGGCTGTTTGGACGGCGGGGCTGGATGACCGGCTGACCGACAGCGGCCTGATATCCTTTCAGCTCTGTAAGGCATACGCTCCGCCCGTTGGTGTAAAAGGCCAGATCAGTACGGTATGCCTGTATACAGCGGGCGGGAATCTCGCCAGTAAAGACAACTTCATCCTTTTTTACCTGGGCCGTTTCGATGGTGGCACAGTATTTCGGTGCATCATGATAAGCCCTGGAAAGGTATTCCTGGGGCGCATAGAGGATGAAGGAGAGATAAGGTTCCAGCAGCTGCGTCCCCGATTCCTTCAATGCCTGTTCCAATACAATCGGGGCCAATGAGCGGAAGTCCGCCGGCGTGCTGACCGGACTGTAATAAAGCCCGTATTCAAAGCAAATCTTACAGTCCGTTACGTTCCAGCCGAACAAGCCCTGCTCCAGCCCGTAACGGATACCATCCCTGACAGCGTTTTGAAAACTCTGGTTCAAGTATCCCAGCGAAACCCGGCTCTCGTATTGTACACCGGAGCCAAGCGAGAGTGGTGTAACAGACAGTCCTATGGATGCCCAAAACGGGTTGGGCGGCACCTCGATATGGATGGTGTGGCTGGCTGCTTTGAGCGGCCGCTCCATATAAATGACGGAGGGTTCCTTTACCACTGTTTCAAGCTTGTATTTTTCCGACAGCAAAGCGGAAACAACCTCCAACTGCACCCGGCCCAAAAAAGAAAGAATGATCTCATGGGTGATGGAATCCACTTCGCAACGCAAAAGCGGGTCAGTATCCGCAAGTTGCGTAAGAGCGTCCAGCAGCCGTTCTCTTTGCGCTGCCGTTTTCGGCGCAATCGTCGTCCGCAGCATGGGGAGGGGGTCCTCGCGCCACCTTTTACGAGGGAGCCGGGTTTGGTCCCCTAATACATCGTTTAACCTCACGCTGTCGCTGGGAAGGATAACAATTTCACCCTGATAAGCGGTGTCTGTCCGAACAATTTCCCCTTTGGATGGAATACGCATCTCTGTGATTTTCAGCTTTTCTCTCCCGGCCAGGGCCACCGTATCCCGCAGGCGCAGCGTTCCGCTGTATAACCGTAGATAGACACGCCGCTGGCCGCAATCGGTGTACTCAACCTTGAAAACGCTGCCGCATAGGGCGGCGCCCCCCTGTTCCCCAATCGGTTGGAACAGCCCTGTCACCGCATCCATCAACGGTTGAATGCCAAGGCCATTTTTGGCGCTGCCATGATAGACTGGGAACAGGGAGGCGTCTTGAACCCGCTGCTGTTCCTCCCGCGCAAGTTTTTCCCGGCTGATTGGTTCTCCTGCGATATACTTTTCCAATAATTCATCGTTATTTTCGATGACCGCATCCCATGCTTCTATGTCGGTATTTTCCTCCAGGACTATTTCCGGGGACAGCGACACCGTCTGCTTGATGATAATATCGGCGGAGAGCTTATCCCGAACAGACTGAACCACGCTCTGCAAATCAACGCCAGCCTGGTCGATCTTGTTGATAAAGATAACGGTGGGAATGTTCATTTTCCGCAGGGCATGGAACAGAATACGGGTCTGGGCCTGCACGCCATCTTTAGCGGAGATCACCAAGATGGCCCCATCTAAAACAGCCAAAGAGCGGTACACCTCCGCCAAAAAATCCATGTGGCCGGGCGTATCCACAATGTTAACTTTACATCTGTGCCACTGGAAGGAAGTGACTGCCGCTTGAATGGTAATCCCACGCTGCCGCTCCAAAAACATGGTGTCCGTCCTCGTTGTCCCTTTTTCGACGCTCCCCGGTTCTGAAATGGCTCCGCTGGCATATAGCAGGCTCTCCGTCAAGGTCGTCTTTCCAGCGTCTACATGGGCAAGAATTCCAATATTGATTATTTTCATGTGATTGTCCTCCCTTTACAGCCCCAAAGGGCATAAAAATCCCCAGCAGTAAAATACTTTTACCACTGGGGATTATAAGTTGCGGACATACACATATACAGCATACACCTGTTTGTGATTGCTGTTTTTGGGGATATGTCAAAATTGATAAGGCAAAAGTATTCTTAAATTGGGTACAAAAAACTAAGCCCCTACAAAAGGAGCTATCATAATCCTTTGTTCCCACTATTTGATTATAGTTTTATTTAAGAATACCTTGCCGCATATTTTTTACTCCTTTTCTGGATTAAATCATTGTATCACATCAGTTTTAGGAAAGCAAGTACCTAAAAGAAATTTTTCTTCCCCTTATATGTAACAATCATACCGGCTTCCTAGCGTTCAGAATGTTTTCTGCTGTCTGCTGTGGTGTTTGGTTGGAATTGTCCAACCAAAAGCCGATCCGTGGTGTTGTCTGCATTTTACTAAATACAAATTCAATGTATACAGAAAGATATAAGGAGTGGGAGGGATTCCGCCGTAGTTGGCATTGTAGGAAAATCCAAAAGTTTAGATTTTCCCACAATGCTTATCTTTTGGTCTTTGGTTCGGAATAGTGTAGTGCTGGCGGTCTATCTCTTGTTTTCGGTTGCTTGCTTCCTTACCGTACATGAGCATTTGCACCTGGATTGTCCGTTCCATATCCTTCCAGCAGATTGATCACTCCCCAAGCTGCAAGTCCGGCTCCGATCGCACAAACCAATGTTTTTAAGGTCGTAATTGCCGTTGTAAAAAATGCCATAAGTGTACCTTTGGAAAACTTACATTTTCCAATCCTTTCTTAGATTTTTTCCAGAAAGGGAAGAAAACACTATATAAACCCTGCCTTTTGTGCTACACTAAGCATAGGATTTTCTACTTGGAAAATTCCTCACACGTACAGTCGGTATATTCATTTTCGTCGATGGATACCGACTGTTCCTTTTTTCCAAATTATTCATGATTTCCTCCCATAATCCACTTCCCGACAATTTGTCGAGAAGTTACATCTGATACAGTTCCACTTCATCCTCTGGTTTTAATATCAGATTAGTACTCAGATATTTTTCAATATCAAAAGTATTCTTTTTGTCATAATCGGACAGATATTTGTAGTTTTTATGTTTGCAAATATCGTATTTATTTGAGAAAAATGGTCTGACACCTCTCACCTGCAGAATACATTTTCCCCCGTCCATGACTGCTATTTCATCCTGGCTCATCAACTCCTTTCCTGTTTTCTGGTAGTTCATTCCATAAGACCGCTGACTGCCTCTCGTATCCGATGTGTTATACAGATCTATGGTTTCTTTTCCCAAAATCTCCGCTATTTCCTTTAATGTCGTTTTTTCCTTTCCCCCCAGGAATAAGGTCGTATCACAGTTCCCTTCGATGGTATCGGCATTATCCTTATAAATTGCCTTAAGCTGAGACTTTGACTGCAAAATAATAGAAGCTGAGATTTCCCGGCTTCTAATCGTAGCAATTAATTTTTCAAATTTAGGAATTTGTCCGATGTTCGCAAACTCGTCAAGGAGACACCTCACATGAATTGGAAGTCTGCCTCCATATACATCATCAGCTCTGTCACAGAGCAGATTAAAAAGCTGTGTGTACATAATAGAAACAATAAAATTAAAGGTATCATCGGTATCTGAAATAATAACAAACAATGCAGTTTTCCTGTCACCAACCAGATCCAATTCCAGCTCGTCATAACTCATAAGCTCCCGCAGTTCCGCAATATCAAAGGGTGCGAGTCTTGCACCACAACTGATCAGAATAGATTTTGCTGTCTTACCGGCAGCCAGCTTGTATTTTTTGTACTGCCTTACTGCAAAATGGTTCGGGTCTTTCTGCTCCAATTCATCAAACATCAGATCTACTGGATTCTTGAAATTCTCATCATCTTCCCTGGCTTCTGACACATTGATCATTTCCAACAGAGTATTAAAATTCTTTTCTTCTTCCCTGCCTTCATACCAGATATAACGTAAGCGTCAAATAAAACAGTGTATAGAAAAATAACCGTCAGCCTTTTATACTAAAAGGTCAACGGTTATCGACAGAATTCTTTTACAAGAGGATTCCAAGGCAGATAATCATCCAGATATTCAGGATGTTCAAGAAAAGCACTCCCCGGCATGTCGGACAGGATATATTTTATATATTTCATCGGGGCAAGCCCATTCGCTTTCGCTGTCTCTACCAGTGTATAGATTCCTGCACTGGCTTCCGCCCCTTTCGGACTGCCGGAGAACAGCCAGTTCTTTCTGCCGATCACAAAGGGACGGATACAGTTTTCCGCAAGCGAATTACTGATGGAACAATTCCCGTCTTCCAGATAATTCCAAAAACCTTCACGGTTATTTAAGGCGTAATGAAAAGCTTTTGAAAGTTTGGATTTCGGCAGCTCTCCGATGGCACTTTTTTCTGCCCATGACCAAAAAGCCTCGAGAAGCGGTTTCTCGCGGATAAGACGTTCTTTTTTCTTCTGATCAGGAGGGAGCGCCTCCAACTCTGACTCTATGTTAAAGAGTTGATTCAGACGGAGGATTGCTTCCGCAGGTTTTGATGCTTCCGAATTATGGATGTCTTTTGGGAGCGCATCCACGAAAGCCCGGCGCAGATGCGTATAGCAAAGACATCTTTTTACTCCTGAAACTGCATTGTATCCGGAGTAAGCGTCTGTATGGATATAACCTTCATATTCCCTCAGAAACGCTTCCGGATATTTCCCGCTTCGTCCCGGCTGGTACTCGAAGTAGCGGATGGGATTTACGGCATCTCTGATGCTGCAGTAAACCCACATATAGGAATCGGACGTATTTTTCCGTCCCGGTTCTTTCAGCACCTGTACATGTGTTTCATCGATATGAAGGTATCTCTGTTTCAGAAGTTCCAGCTTCAGACGGTGGACGATGTGTACAAGCCAGTCCCGATAGACAACCAGAAGCCAGTTTGACATAGTCGCTCTGCTTAAACGTAATCCCAAAGCCTCCCATTCTTTTTCCTGTCTGTACAGCGGGATGCTTAATTCAAACTTCTGGTGGATGAGCCAGGTGATGGTAGATGCAGATGCCAGAGAATGCAGGACGGGAGGATATGGCACCGGAGCCTTCTCCATATAAGGAGTTCCGTTTTTCCGGCATGACCTGCATTCATACGTTTCCCGGTAATGGTCAATCACCTTGAGTTTTGCAGGGATAAACTGTACTTCCGTGCGGACGAATTCTTCCCCTACTTTCACCATCGTACTCCCGCAGTTATCGCATATCTGTTCCCTTTCATCTATGGTATGGAGTACTTTGCTGTGAGGGAGATTTTTTACCAGTTCTTCCCGCTGACCGGTGTACTTCCTTTTACGTAGGTGCTTCTCTATCTCAACAAGCTCCGGTTCGTGTGCATCAGGATCCGCACAGGTTTCGATTTCATTAAAAAGAGACATCTGCCCCTCGATTTCGAGAGTAGATGTCTTCTCGGATTTTGTTCCATAAAGTTTACGGGTCAGGAAATCAACCTGCTCTTTCAGGAGCCGGACCTGCTGTTCCAGTTCTTTGATATGATTTTTATACTCCTGTTCCGTAGCTGACATAACCTGAAAACCCTTTCGTTTCGATAAGATTATTATACCATAGAATCGTCAGATTTCCCAGCATTTCTAAGGATTTTCAGTATTTTCAGACTTATGCGGGAGCCATTTCTGAACTGCCTTTGGCTGCTCCGGGTTCAAACCTTCCAGAAGCCAGCGTAGCTGCTGATCAGAAATCTGTTTTGCTTCTTCGCCGGTCCGCGGCCATTGGAGACGTCCGTTTTCGTACCGTTTGTATAAAAGGCAGAAACCGTCTCCCTCGTAATGGACTGCTTTGATCCGGTCAGCCCTCTTTCCACAGAACAGGAATAAGGAATTGCTGTAAGGATCCAGTTTGAAGTTGTACTGGATGATATCCAGCAAGCCATTGAGCTGCTTCCTCATATCGGTGTAGCCGCATCGGATATAGATTTTCTCCACATG
Source organism: Blautia sp. LMAG:89 (assembly GCF_008679485.1). Lineage (NCBI taxonomy): Bacteria > Bacillati > Bacillota > Clostridia > Lachnospirales > Lachnospiraceae > Blautia > Blautia sp. LMAG:89. The sequence goes on from NZ_NANC01000009.1 coordinate 14,264, forward strand.
GGAAAGATCTCCTAACATGACTGCACGGCTTTCAGAATGTTTTCCAGCATCTGGGCAGATGTGCCTTCATAAAGTTCCACTGTTATGGATCCGATATGAAGTATGGCTGCAGGAGTGGAACGGGAAATGTTTCTGTCCGGAAGTGAAAGCTCCGCAAACTCAGCCGGGGATTCCGTTAAAGCAGTTGACTGTTGGTCTGTACACATGTGGATGCCGTTTTTCTTGCGGGGCAGTTCTTCCAGGGCAAGCTTTCGAATTTTGGAAAGCCAGTAATAATAACTTTTCAAAGAGATATCGTGTTGTTCACACCAGATCTGATTTGTCAGTCCGGAGGCCCTGCATTGCTGTATTACATCCAGCCAGTATTGAAGTTTCACCTGTTTGTCTGGAGTCAAAGAAGAAAGATCCATAAGCCTGCTCCTTAGATTAGATTTAGAGTTTTTAGAGTCAACTCCCAAAACTCTAATCAATAGTTTACATGCAACAGCCAGAAATTTCGATACACCCTCTTATTGGACGCTTACGATATAACCAATCAGGGCACAATAATAGAGTTTTTCCGCCTTTACCCAAAAATCCTCACCCGATTGCTGCCCTTCACCTTTGGTGTTAGCAATAATGGTTGTTACCAGTTTTAGAATATCTTTTTCACTGCGGATATATACAAATGGATTATAGTGCATGGATTTTTTGAAGTTAATTGTATTCAAAACTTTGATTTTATACGGTTCGTATATAACTTTTCCCTCTTTGTCCCGCACGATTTTTCCATTCTCATCCGTCATCGGACTGCCTTTTGCCAGCATACTGCCAACCTCCAGAAGCACAGTTCCCTTCGGATCAGTAATCACATAAGAGCTGTGCATCTGCATAATGTTAGGCTTTACAAAAAATCTGGTTTTTCCAGAACCAGAACCGCCAATTACCAGAATGTTTTTATTCCTGGCGTATTTCGGATTCTTTGGTCTGCTTGACATAGTAAGACTCTCTGTTTCTGTGAGAATAATATTATTTTCAAATTCAGGATCCGCATATGGTCGTATATCTTTTTCTATTCCCCATCTGGCAGAACCATACTCCACACCCAGTCGATATTTCCTGGCATTTTTCGTGCGGTAAATAATAATAAGCTTTACAGCCACGCCGCCTGCGATTCCACACAACAAATCTATATGATTCAAACTTGGCCAGAGATTCTGAAACGCCAGTTCAAAATAAGTAATGGTATTCATAAATTTATCCCAGGAAGTTGCTCCGGTGTTTACCCGATACAACCAGGCAATCTTATTGAAAAAATAGGCAAACATCAGATATGGGAAATTAGCTAAAAACAGCTTTTTCTGATCTGCCCTCTTCAATTCACTTACCTTGTCCGTAATCAGATTTTTCACATCTGCAAGCATTTTTCCTGGTATACTCTCTGAGGAAAAAACAGCTTTTCCAGATATTTTTCTCTTTTTCGGAGAGCCTCTGATATGCTGAACTTTTCCTCTTTTCTTCTTATGCTGCTGTTTTTTCTCCGTCATAAACTCTGCCCTCTGTCTTTCTGCTGTTCTCTTGCTCGTTCTCTGTTCTTTCCTTTAGACACAGCATCCTTAAAGTGCATAAGTTTTTTCATAATAGATGGCTTATCCTTTTTGTTCATCTGTACACCCAAATATTTCTTAAATGCCAGATTCATCATTTCTGTATCCTGCCCTTTAAAGAACACATAGTAGGTCGGTGGCTTGGTCGAACTGTCTTTTTTCAAGGCAAAATCTAAACGGTATTTTTTCGCCACACGCTCAAAGGACTTGATATTTCCATCTGTGATTTCAATATTGGATAAACCAGAACCCTGGCTTTTCAGTTCTTTGTATGACTGTTTTCCAACCTTATAAGGATTCTTTCCTTTTTGTTTCTGTCCTGACAGATACTTCCGCAGCATATTTTTTAACACGTCGGCAGTCACTCTTGCAGTTTTAACCGACAATGCGATTGTTTTCTGTGTAACTTCTTCCTGCAATTTGCACGCCTCCTTTCGATTCTGATCAGCAAATTACGGTGGCACTAACAGATGGGGGAGATATATTTTCATCGGAATTTGGCTCCTTTCCACTTCCCGACAAATTGTCGAGAAGTCCTCTCTTAAATATAAAAAGCCGACTGATTCCAATTTCTAATAAACTGGACCAATCGGCCATATATTAATCATTTAAATACAAATCTGCTTTTTCAATTAAAACCGTATCATCTCCTACTTTTACTTCATGATAATCAGATGATATCGTTATATATTCAAATTTTGTTTTTAATCTACTAATTTCATCCCACAAAGTGCTTAAATCTAATTCATTATTATTAATATATTTCTTTAAAAAATAAATTATCATATATTCAGACACCATATGTCGATCATCAATGTGCATTTGATTTCTTTTATCCACTGCCAAATAATAAATTGTAGGAAATTCTTCTGACTGAACATATCTTTTATCATCTTTAAATAACAAATCAATATTTTCTCTTTTACTTAAAAACTCTCTATGCTTTTTTATTTGCTTTGAAAAAATACTGTTTAATGTATTTAAAATTTTCCCATACCGTTTATCAATTTCATCCTCATAGTGTTTATCAATCCATTTTGCTTCAATTACTAATATTACATTTCGTATTTTATCATAAATGGCAAAATCTATATCACTACATTGTATTTTTCCATCATTATCTGTATACGAATATGGCCATGTTTTTGAAACAGCAATATTGGTTACATTTTTTAATGTCTCTTCTATTCTTCCTTCAGTAACTATTGATAATGTTTTTTCTCTATTTTTTATTACTTTCTCTTTAGCGTAGTGTCCATTTATAACGGTAAATTGCCAATCATTAACAATAAATAGCGATGGAATAGTTATTATATTGTCTTCGATTTCAAACAACGGAAATTCCATTAAATTCGTATTTCCTTTATTAACAAAATAATTTACTATACGATCAACTATTGGTAACTTTAACTCACTCACAGTCGCAATATCCTGTATACATTCTTTTTTATTGAATACCATAAGTATAGAGGTTGCATTATCCATATATGTTTCGTCTTCTAAAGTCTCAATTCGAATTCTTATAGATCTAAGTACAGATTGATAATAGAAAAAAGCAATAACCTTAGCAAGTTGTTTCGGATTATCAAAAACCACACTTCTTACATTTGATGCCCATTTTTTTAAATCTTTTTCAATTATTTCAATACACCCTTGATATAACATTTTATCTACATATTTTTCTAATTCATCAAATTTTCTCTTTTCTTCAAATATTTTTCGAAAAAACTTCCCATGCAACGCCATTATTTGTTTATATTCTAATTCGTTGCGTTCAGAATCATCTGCTCCAAAAAAATACATGTTCTCCTCATTATACCTATCGCTAACTAAACATGTTGTCAATTCATACTTATGTTCTTCAATCTCCTTAAGTCTGGGTTTTGACACCGGATTTATGTCATTTATTTCTCTGGAAAATCTATAATTTTGATATATTTTTACTAATACATTTTCATATTCTCTTATATACCTTCTCAATCCGGGTATATTTATCCTTTTCAAGTAAAATTTCTTTTCCATTTTAAGTGCTTTAGCATAAACAAAAGAAGTAACACACCGTTTTAACAGGTTCATCGTAGTTTGCGGTTCTTCATTCATAGCGCCCAATTCTACCATTATCAACGGATATACTAACCAATAATTTACATCATGGTTTTCAATCCATTCTTGTATCTTTTTATCCACATCAGCATCAATTATCTCATGTAATCCTCCTAATAATTCATATTCATCCATACCGTTTCCTCCAATATCTTCCCTTTATTCTAATAATACAATTTTATATTTTTATTGTATCTTATTTTTGTTACCTTGTCATGTATATACACATTTTTATTTCTACCCTGCCAGTAAATATATGGTACTGAACTGTACATAAAGTTTTCCTTCTTCCCAATCCATCTGATCCATCAGTAAACACTGAAATAATACATCTACATCCTGCAATTTATAAATCCGATTGCACGTTTCTGACAAACCTTTTAATTCCAGAACCTCTTGCATTGCGTTTCGCCTGTGCATAAGGCATTGCAGATATAATGCTTCCAGATGTTTCTGACTGAAAATAAGTGCTGTGATATCCTGTTCATTAACAGTACATTTACGTTTTTCTAACTCTTCCTGGGAAATATCCAGAAAACACCGGATATTTTCGACATATACATCACCATCAAATGTTGGATGCTTTTTCTTAATCCATCGTTTCGCCGCTACCTCCATATTCTTTCTGTCTCGATCAGATCTGGCACTACGGAAATTCAGCCTTTTGCCCATTTCTGCATAGATATTACTTTTCACCTGCCGATCTGTCAAAGCTGCGTATTCTTCATTGCGAAAAAAATAATCTAAAAGTTGGTTCATCTTAGCCTGACTATCTACCAAATGATAACATTCCTCGGAAAACCCCAAACCCGCAAATGCAACTGGCGCACTTCCTTTTTTGATTTCTTTTTCAATCACTCTCAAAATGTCTCTCTTTGATTCCATTTCTTGCTTTCCTTTCTCTTCTTCAATTTTCTGATTCTGTTCACAGATCATCAATAAGTTTTCATCTGCTCTTTTCGCTGTCAGTGTTAATGAATAACAAACCAAAACCAGAAACAGTGATATCAATGCACTTCCTACACCAATCATAAAAACTTTTCCCCCTCCAATACATGAAGCAATCCGTCCCACTTAAAAAACGGACTGATTTTTTTCAGCATAGCAATCAAGTCCGCTTCATTTTCTATTTCAATATCCAAAAATTCTATTACACTAATTTCAAGTCCATCCGCAATTTTCTTTAATTGTTCTACTTTCGGCTTTCGTATGCCTATTTCATACTTCCGAATTGTATTCACATTAATTCCTGTTCGTTCTGCAAGCAGCTCCTGCGATAGCCCTCTCTGTTTCCGAAAATAACGAATCTTTTCATTTATCTCCATGTCTTTCATCTGTTGAACTTCTCGACAATTTGTCGGGAAGTTGTTCCCTTTCCCAGTTTTCTTTTCCTTCATATCCATACATAAATATTTCCTCATCCAATAGCCTTGCAACCATAAAGCAACAAGACAGCAAAAACAAAAGCACTATTCCTGCCATAATAATAATTATCAAATCAATCACATCTCATCCTCCTATGTAAGCGGTACAGAAAAAGCAGCCTTGACAGACTGCTTTTTCAATCACCATATTCTATTTTTGTTCTCATGTAAAAAGGCTTCCGAAATTGTGCGAATCCCAAACGCTAATCCATCTATGTAAGCGTCTCTCTGTTCTGTTTGTTTAAGATTTAAAGTATATTCCTTGTAATCCTCAAACATTGCCTGCAGATCCGGACTCATTAGACTTATCATTTCCTTTTCTAATGTTTCACACAGTTCCTTTGTCTCTTCATAACTTTTACTTTGTGTCTCACATTGATTCATTGGATAAATGCTATAATACAATTTTTCCAGTTGCTTTTCGCTCATTTTTGATCACCATTTCTTTCAGTCTTTTTATGATCCATATAATTCCAGAAATGCCGTTTTTTAGCAAAATGCCTGCTACAGCTAATAATCTCCAGGCAAGAACCCCTATTCCAATCAAACTTCCTACCATCAGTTTAAGTACCACCAAACCAAGCATTTCCCCTGTCCCCACATTTCTTGGAACGACCAACAAAAACATTTTCTGGATTCCGAAAGGAATTCCCACAAAAAGCAATAATTTTCTCCAGTCTAATATTTCACCATTCATGCACATAGGGTGAACAATTAAGCAGATAATCATAGCTATTGCACCAGGAATTATCAATTTTGTTATAATTTCTTTTCCTCTCATATGCCACCTCCGTACATATCATGATTTACTTTTGCCTGGTAATAATTGCCTATTGTCGTTATTGAATTCATAAGACAGGTAAGCAAGTACGCTTTTATGTTCTTTACTTCCCTGGTATTCTCATGCAGACAATCAATTACATACTCTATGTGGCTTTCTTCCAGCAACAATAATCTGCTTTTTACGAACTGATATGGGTATTTCACTCCACTGATCGTAATATTCTCCCGTTCTATGCTGATTGTTTCCACAATTAGTGCCACAATTTCATCCAACTGTTGCTGTTCCCCTAATCTGCATCGTTGTACAAGACAGTCATATTCAATATTTCTTTTTACAAGTGCAGTATTCATCTGGAATAGTTTCATCTCTTCCATCAAATCCATTGACTGCTGTTCGGAAGAATCTGAAAGATTGATAAGATCAGTATTACTTCTGTCAGTATTACTAATATCAGTATAATTATAATTAGTATTATTAGGGTCGGTTTTTCCGACTTCTGTACTTCGGTTTTTCCGAACTCCAGACTTCGATTTTTCCGACTTCCAGACTTCGGTTTTTCCGAACTCTTGACTTCGACTTTCCAGAACTCCAGACTTCGGTTTTTCCGAACTCTTGACTTCGGCTTTTCCGACTTCTTGACTTCGGTTATCATTCTCTGCCGAATCTAATACTTTTTCTTTTCTATATACAAAGCTCTTTACATAAATAATTGTTGGTTTTCCCAATCCTCTCTTTACTCTTTCAATCAAACCAATTCCTTTATCAGTATCTAATTCTGCAAGAATTTTCACACCTTTGTCTTTTCCGCAGTTCATATATTCCATCACTTGTTCCAATGTAAATATGATATAAACTTTCCCCTCATTGTCCACCCAATTATTTCTGATAGACAAAGCCATTCTGTCCAGCATCAGCCCATAAAGAACCTTTGCATCGCTGGACAGATTACGGAAATATTCATCTGTGAATAATACTTTGGGAATACGGTAAAAAGCAAACTGTTCCGATTCATAATCGTGAAAATAACCAAACTCTATTTTTGTGCTTTCGGATTTTGCCATTTTGCTTTCTCTCCTTCCCTCGTTATTGGCTTTTCTTCCAGTTATCAAGCAGTTCATAGATAACCTGTTCAATCTGTTCTCTGTTATATTCCTTTGGAAAATACTTTCGTATTTTCTTTTCAGTTAAAGTAACTTTTCCTGTCTCTGTTTTCTTTTCATTCAGAATAAGCTGTACCGCTAATTCTGTCAGTTTACCTTCATCGCTGTATTGCTTCAGTTTTGTTGCCATTGAACCTGTAACAGAGCTTGCTCCAGACACTATGCAGTCTTTCACCCAAATCTGCTCCGTTTCTGATAAATAGGTTAATGAAACACCTACTGTAAAATTAATCTTTCCTTCATCCAACAATTTCAGCAATTCCGGAATAAGACAGGTCAAGCGTATGTAACGCTGAACGGTTCTTCCACTGTCACCGGCAGCCTGTCCAACCAGATCTGCACTGTCAACAGAAGCTGCGTTTTCGTCTTTTATGCCCTGATGTTTTACTGCATCCATCTTCATCTTATAAGCATATGCCTTTTCGCTTGGAAGCAAACTTTCTCTCTGTATATTAGAATCCACCATAACGATTACGGCTTCATCATCGGTATAGTTCCGTATGAGTACTGGCATTTTACTTTTTCCAGCCAGTTCGCAACCACGTTTTCTCCTGTGACCAGCAATCAGTTCATATCCTCCCTCTGCGCGAGGACGTACCAATGCAGGATTTAAGATGCCATAATTCTTGATACTTTCTACTGTTTCAGCCATTTTTTCATCATCATTTACATGAAATGGATGATTTCTAAAAGGATGTAACTCATTTAATGGCACTTCAACAATCTGATTAAGAGTATTCTGTTCGGCTTCATTGATTCCAAGCAATTCATCATAAGATGTAAGCTGAATTTCTTTCTTAGGTTTACGCATGATTCAGCACCTCCTGGGCGAGAATCTGATAACTGTACGCACCTTTACTTTTTGCATCATAGGAAAAGATACTAACACCTTCTGATGCAGTTTCGGCAAGAGTTTCTGTTCTTGGAATCGTTTGATCGAAAATTTTAATCTCTGCTCCATAAGCATCTCGCACTGCCTGCTTGTTTCTCTTTGAGTTGTTATAATGACAGCTGTCCATAGTAAACAAAATTCCCTCAATCTGTAAAGCTGGATTGAATCTCTGATGAATTCCTTTCACAACTTTCAGCAATTCCATAAGTCCATCTGCCGCATAATATTGTGGCTGTACCGGAATCAATACACTGTCAGCTGCAGTGAGGGCATTGATTGTCAACATTCCCAATGAGGGCATACAGTCAATCAGGATATAGTCATAATCATTTTCCAAAAGTTCCAGATATTCTTTTAAGACTTTTTCTCTGTCCTCTACCGTAAATAATGACATGTCCATTCCCGAAAGAAGTTTATTAGATGGAATTACATCTATTCCTTCCTCATGGTGTAAAATTGCTTCCCTGGGATCAAATTCTAATCCCATAATGATATTTTCCATCATTGTTTTCAATGTTACCCTTAAGTTCTTTGGAAAACCAAGTCCCATTGTCAAATGTCCCTGTGGATCAGCATCTATCAGCATTACACGTTTTCCAACCTTAGACAGTCCTACTCCAAGATTAATAGTTGTTGTAGTCTTTGCTACTCCACCTTTTTGATTTGCGATTGCGATTATTTTGCACATGATATAATTCTCCTGTATTTCTACTATTTTTTATTTACATTACTTTTTTCAATTTCAGCATAAGCTCTATAATATTTGCTCGTCCCTTTATTGGAATAAAGTTCCGATAATTCCATAACTTCAATTTTAGGATGACGCTGCAGGATTTTCTGAAACCATGCAATATCATTTTTTGTTCCCATCAGTCTCACTTTCAGCATTAATCTATTCCTCCAAGCATGGCATGTAACTTTTGATTGTACACTACATATTCCGGATAACGGATCTGTATTGCCTGCCAAAAATATGGTGCATATGCACAGCAGAAGATATCCTCTACTGTATACTGTCTGCACTCGTTTACCTGTTCCTCTGCATCTTCATAATCCCAAACGCTTGGCGTGCTGTTACAGTACAGATTAAATGCCATCCTTACCACTTTTAAGCTACCGCTTGTCTGCCATCCTTCATGTAAACATTTCGTTTTAACAGACCCCGTTTTAAAATTATAAATTCTGTCAGCATTTTTTCTGGTATCTCCATTAATACCCAGACAATAACACAATGCCTTATGGTACACATCCTGATACCGTACTTCTTGTAATTTTTCATAGTAGAATTTTTCATGTGCATCACTGATAAAAATAATGTTTTCTGCTCCTAACGCTGTACTTTTCATTTTGAACCTCCTTGAAATAAAAAAGGACCTTACCAATTGTTCTACCAATTAATAAGGTCATACTATATGTTACTTTTCTAAATTCGTGCTAGGGATTCCTCTCTTTAGTAAAAACTTAGTAAAACATCCCTACTGGTTCAAAAATATACTGTAAAATCAAGGTTTTTCAGAATTTTGCTAAGGTAGTGCCGTGGCAGACGAAAAGTACTCGAATCATTGTTTTTCTCCTCTCAAATTGCCTTGAAATGCCGTATTTTGCAAGGTTTTATCAGCATTTCAAGGTATCATAGTTTTCTTCTCATTTACTACATTTTTTGCAAAAAAGTGCAAAATGAAGCAAATCACTTCCATCTGTAGTAGTCAAATCGTAGTCAGTTTAGGGGGTGCAGACTACTGCTCAAACAAATTTCCCAACTTAATTAATCTTCTAATATCTTTAAAATGCAGTGCTAAAATCTTTCTTCACTTTAATCATTTAACTGCATTACATGAACATCCATATCCAATATTATAGGAACATACATAATAAAATACATTCAGTGATTTCTCCGTTATTTCGGATAAAAAATGCTGATACAGAAACCGTATGGAATGTGCAGATTCTAAGGTCAGTATGGATAATATCAGCAGAAATAAGGTATCTGCTGTCGGAACAGAAAAAGTTTCAAAATAAATCAAAAAATATTGATGAAGTCTACCAATCAGTGTTTTTTCGTTGTATAATGTTTTTGTCGTACAGAGTCACTTTCCTTTGTAATGTTTTGGGTCAAATTCATTATACATCAGAAAGTCCTGTACGATATTTTTTTATGAAAAAGTTGTAAAGTGGTGATCATTATGAAAAAAATAGAGAAAATTGGAAAAATCCCTTCAAGTCCGTAAAGTTGTTGTATCCTCCAGTGCAATCGTTCAATCCTTTTGCAGAACGGACGAGAAATCCCTTAGAGTTCATCATGTCGAAATCTATGGGGTGGTTCCTGCATTCATGGAATGAAAAATATGCATACTTTTTTTGTTTCGTTGTCCTTAAAATATCCGCACATATCGTAATGCCCCGTCTCAAAGGTAATAAGCCTTAATCCATATTTTGCGGCATTAATTTTCATGCTCTTTTTCATGTCATTTGCAAAATCTATAAATTCCTTGGAATTTTTTCCCATAGTCATCTTTTATTGTTTTTCCCTGATATTTTCTGTATAGTTCTTCCAAAACGTTTTCCTTTCATATTCTGAACTTTTGAAATGATGTCGCCATTGATAACATTTTTATTATACAGGAATGAGGCGGTAATCGCAAACACAATCCACAATACAAAATGATATTCTTTTTTTCTGGATGTTTCTGTGATATACTTATACGCGATCGTATCAGACCGGAAAGGAAATATTATGTTACAAAAATTATATGTTTTTTTCAGGAAAGAAACCGTTTTGTCAATTGCAGTGATCCTGGCGCTTCTTTCTATGTTCTGGGTCAGACCGGATAAGGCTTATTTTACTTATATCGATTTCAGGACTCTCGGGCTCCTATTCTGTTTGATGGCAATTGTAGCTGGTTTGAAGGCTGTTGGTGTTTTTGATATACTTGCCAAAAAATTGCTTATGGGAACATCGGGAACTGTGGGTGTGATCAGGCTGTTGGTACTCTTATGTTTCTTCCTGTCAATGGTGATCACCAATGATGTAGCATTGATTACTTTTGTTCCTCTTGCACTGATCATTGTGCATAAACTGCCAAAGGAACTGGGCAATTACTGGCTTCTTAAAATAGTAGCCATGCAGACAATCGCTGCTAATCTCGGAAGCATGCTCACACCAATCGGAAATCCGCAGAACCTTTATCTATATGCCAGAGCAGGGATGTCCGCGGCAGAATTAATAACCCTGATGCTTCCCTATTCCGCCACAGCACTTATCCTTCTTCTGATATGGATACAGGTAGCCGCTGCCAAAGCACCTCACGTATGCGGTTCCGAAAAAGATAAAACTCTTTTGGGATTCTCTGACAGAAAAGAACTTAACATGGAATACCTGGCCGCTTACCTGATCTTATTTACAATCTGCCTGCTCACTGTTGCACGTATCATTCCATACCAGATTCCTCTTGTATTGGTTCTTATATATATGCTGCTAAGAAACAGGGAAAATATAAGCAGGGTGGATTACTCCCTGCTTGCCACCTTTATCGCATTATTTATTTTTATCGGCAACCTTGGAAGGATTCCGCAATTCAGCAGTTTTCTGGAAAGAATCATGGCAGGAAGGGAAACACTTACTGCTGTTCTTGCCAGTCAGATTATGAGCAATGTTCCCGCTGCGCTTCTTTTATCCGGCTTTACAGATAATTGCCGGGCTTTAATTGTCGGAACCAATATTGGAGGTCTCGGCACTCTGATTGCATCCATGGCAAGCCTGATAAGTTTCAAATATATTGCAAAAGAAAACAGGAATCTGAGAGGGAAGTATTTGGGAATATTCACAGCCTCCAATATTATATTCATGATATTCATGTTAATATTATATTTTTTTCTTAGATAAAGGTTTTCCCAGAATTACAAAAGCTATAGCAATTCTTTCTTCGCAAAAAATTCTCCGCGGCACTCTCACATCCTGGAAGAAAAGCCGCGGAGAAATAAATATATTTTCGGTGCCAATACAAAGATCATTAATCTTTACACCACTTTACAACTTTTTTTCCAAGCGAACCCATTCTGTTTCATCATTCAGAACTGCTTTATGGCCAGTATGCATACTGCAACGTGTCTTGTCCTAGATTCTGGTTCCAATATAAATCTCATCCCGGACAATTGCCGCTACTGTCGTAGCACTCCAGTGTTTCTTTTTGATCGTCTCAAACCTCTGGAACTGCACCTGATCCCCTCTTGATAATTTCTGCTCATCACAAGTGGCAATCGCCTGTCTGTTCAATTCCCTTGTAATATCTGCAAAACTTGTTCCTTCCGCTGCCCTCTGAAAAATCATTTTCACGACTTTTGCAGCCTCCGGATCAACTTCCAGATAGTCTCTTCCGAATCTGGAAAAGTCTTTTATAACTACACAGCCGATTTCTCCACTTTTCATGTCATCCTGCAGCTGTTGAAATCCCTGCTGTTTAAAATGAGTACCGCTGACACCGTCATCCACATATTCCAGGATATCCTCATCAGCCACCCCCAGCTGATCACTTAACAGGAATACCCGAAATCATAATAGGATAGCAAGGCTTAAATCATATACCAATATATGAAGTATTTTCTTCTATTCAGCCTTCCCCTCTGGAAAAATAATTTTAAACACAAAGAAAAAAATCACCATGGAAACTCCACCTGTGATAATTGTCACAAGCATGTTATAGACTGCCGGTGCCACATATGCAGATGCAACTGGCATCCACAGATTATTAAATCCATTACAAATCAGTGAAATTATCACCCATGCAACAAAATACCAGATTGCCTGATATACAGGATTTCCATGGCTTTTAAAAGTAATATTTCTCTGAAGTGGAAAATTGATACACTGTGCAAGAAATGACCCCAATTCATAACTGATAAAATAGCCAAGTCCACCACCGATCAGTATATTCCCCGTTGCATCACGCAATACATTGTACCCCAGCAAACTCCATGTAAATTTTACTCCAAACAGATTCATGGAAACCTTTGGCCACATAAACTCTGTACCAGCCAGACCAATTCCCAAAATCCCTGGTAAAAATGTAAATACAAGATACTGGAACACTGTCACGCCCATACTGAATATAACAAAATAGAATATCTGATAAAGCCATTTTGCCAAAGCAGAATGTTTCGCTTCAAAATGTTTCCATATATTTTTTATATGATTCATCTGCGCTTCCCTCCGGCTCCTTTTAATAATTTTTCATATTTCTTATTATTTCTTCTGTTTCTGAAATATCCACCAACTACTTTTTTTACTCCAAGCATAAAGTGGCCATTCACAGCATCGACAATTCCATATACCATTTCCATACTGACTGCCCCGCCGGTCATCTTGGCAATCCCCCGAAACGGCATATTGTAAATAAATAGAATATTCAGATCCGGCTTTCCCTGTGCCTCACTCTTCTTTTTTATTTTTGTGAGACATCTATATATCATTCTTGCAAGCCGACTTTTTGCATAATACATCTGACAAATTGCATCATTGATTTCCAGATTTCCACTCCATCTTCTGTTCGGTATCTCATGGCCAAGAAGTTCACGAAATTCCTCGTCTGATATTTTCTGCACGATTCCTGTATAATAGTAAGGCATTTTTGCCGGATTATACGGATACCCTTTACTATTTCCTGTTCTCTCAGTCATACCTGTTAAACGAATATCTGCAACACTGGCTCCTACCATAATCTGATAAGTTCCTGTTTCTATTTCCCACTGTCCCGTTTTTATATTCCAATAACGGAAAGTCTTATCATCAAACGGAATCCTGAGCTGTCTGCTTTCTCCTGCCTTCAGATAAACTTTTGCAAAACCTTTCAGTTCTTTTTCCGGTCGGAACACGATTGCATTAGGAAGTCCTACATACATCTGAACAACCTCAGCTCCATCTCTGTCACCTGTATTGGTAACCGAAACTTTGATTCCATCCTCTTCTATGATAAGATCAGAATATGTAAATTCCGTATAGGAAAGTCCAAAACCAAATGGAAACTGCACCCGTACTTTTGAAGTATCATAATAGCGATATCCTACATAAACACTCTCGCGGTATTCCGATGTTTTCTCATTACTTGGATAATATCGAAATGCCGGTGTCTGTTCATAAGATATGGGATATGTTTCTGCCAGTCTTCCTGATGGGTTCACCTTTCCGGTCAGAATATCCAATGTTGCAGAAGCGCCTGCCTGTCCATTCAGATAGCCATGCAAAATCGCTTTGCAGCAGGTGTGCCATGGCATTTCTATCGCTGATCCAGCACTCAGTATTCCAATAACATTTTCATTCACCTTACTAATATCCTGCAGAAGATCGATCTGATCCTGCGGAATACGCATATGGGTTCTGTCCAGTCCTTCTGATTCACTGATCTCATCAAGACCAAAGCAGAAAATTACAATATCCGCATTCATAGACAAATTTAATGCAAACTTTCTATCATTCTCATCTACATCTCCATTTCTATGATAGCCTCTTGTCATTCCCAGAATATTCAAATCATATTGTTGCAAAATCGATGACATATCTTCTACTTTTGTTGGATTGACCATAGAAGATCCTGCCCCCTGATATCTGGGTGAAAAAGCAAAATCTCCAATAACAGCGATGGATTTTTTGGTATCCAGCGGAAGAATCTGTTTTTCATTTTTCAGAAGAATCATGCTTTCTGCTGCTGCTTTCCTTGCCAGTTGATGATGTGCGTTTCTGTCAAAGTTTTTATCTGAAAGCTTCTTCCCTGATGTCAGTTCCATCACTGCATCCACCAGTTCTCCAACTCTTTCATCCAAATCCGCTTCCTTCAGCTTTCCATTTCGGACAGCAGCAATCACTTCTCTTGCAGAATCGTACCCACAGGACGGCATCTCCAGATTTGAGCCGGCAGCAACACCTTTCACATGGTCATTGCTTCCACCCCAGTCTGTTACTACAATTCCATCAAATCCCCATTCTTTGCGCAGGATATCTGTCAAAAGATGTTTGTCCTCATTAGCATAAATCCCATTAATCTGGTTGTAACTGCTCATGATTGCTTTTGCGTGTCCTTCTTTAACAGCTATCTCAAAACCGGTCAGATAAATTTCTCTTAATGTCCGTTCGTCAACAACTGCGTCCATTGCCATTCTCCGAAGTTCCTGACTGTTAACCGCCAGATGCTTCGGGCAGGCATAAACGCCTTTACTCTGTATTCCACGAATATATGATGCTGCCATCTTCCCGGAAAGATATGGATCTTCTGAAAAATATTCAAAATTTCTTCCGCATAATGGGCTTCTTTTAATATTTAATCCCGGACCAAGCAGGATATTTACATCCATACTTGCTGCTTCCTCTCCAAGAGCCTGTCCAATCTCTTCCCCCAGATCCTGATTCCAGCTGTTTGCTATCGTCGCTGCTGTGGGAAAACAAGTTGCATTCAAGGATGCATTCAGTCCCAGATGGTCTCCTGCTCCTGCCTGTTTTCTGATTCCATGCGGTCCATCTGAAAGAAAGATGGACGGGATGGAAAGCCTGTCAATTTCTCTGGTCTGCCAGACAGTTTTTCCACTGAGTATCGCTGCCTTTTCTTCTATTGTCATCTTTTCAACCAATTTTTGCTGTTTCATAACTGTTTTCCATCCCACTTTCATCCTTATTCAGCATTCTTTCTTTTCTTATATCCTCTGATTACCAGTACTTCCATTCCTGCCATGAAAAGTGCTATTACAATGTCGATACCAATTCCTGCTTTTTTCCAGTTTTCCATACCTGTTTCTTCGTGTTCTCCATCATAAGCCCAGCTGCTTACAACTGTATACATGACATTTTTGCAGGCATTCCTCATCTGAAGTACAGATGTTGGATGCTCCGGATTGGCTACATTGTTCTCTTCTCCGTTGAATGTGGACAACATTGCATCTACTCCATTCGCCAAAGCTGCATCTGCATTCATAAATCCATGACCATTGTTTCGGAAGAAATCTGTAAGCGCCATTCCCCTGAATCCCCATTCATCTCTGAGAACTGTATTCATAAGGTTACTGCTTTCTCCAGTCCATTTATCTCCAAGGAAACTCCAGGAAACCATAACCGCATTTGCGCCCCCCTGTTTTACAGAAATTTCAAATGGTTTCAGATAGATTTCCCGGATTGCCTGCTCATTTGACCAGACACTTACCATCTTTGCATTTCCCTCATACAGAGCAAAATGTTTGATATAAGAATAAACTCCATATTTTCTTGCTCCTTCTACTGCTTTTGCTCCCATATTTCCTGCAAGAACTCCATCTTCCGAAAAGTATTCATAGTTTCTTGCTCCAAATGCGGTTCTATGAGTATTCATACCTGGTGCATACCAGCCCTCTGCACCCATTTCCTGACTGATCTTGCCCATGCATTCACCCCAGGCCTGTGCAAGTTCCTTATTCCATGTGGAAGCAACCACAACTTCAATTGGAAATCCAATAGAACCAACTCCTGTAAAGTTGTTATTAATTGCTGCTGGTCCATCGAAATCAAGTGTAGCCACTTTTCCCACAGAATCCATGGCTGCTGTCTGATAACCTGCCATTGCAATCATATTTGCCATTTCATCAACAGTAAGCTGATCCAGAAGTTTTTCCCAACGAGGATCGTCATAATCAGCATCTCGCATATCAGCTAATGTAAGTCCATTATCTACTCCCGTTGTCGGCATTACATCCTCATCATTGAGGTATGTAGTCTTATCAAAGTTGCTGTTCAGATGATATTCAGAAACATATGGCTCACCCAGCTCTGCAGATGCCGGTGCTGCTGTAGCCTCTTCATAATTTGCAAAATGATCTGCTCGTGATAAATATGTCACATCGCCTTTTGCATCTTCAAATACATTTGTTGCTGCAGTATCATCTGATGCTCTTTTATTTTCTCCCTTATATACTACATCTTTATCTGCAGTATAAGTTTTCTGATCCAGCACAGTATGTGAATCGCTGTTGATAGAAATCACATAATCGCCTTTTTCAAGAACATATGCTTTTGCATTATTCTCATCATAAGAGGCCATATCTTCTATACTGAATGTAACTGTAACAGTCTGAGATTCTCCTGGCTGAAGCAGATCTGTTTTTGCAAACTCGATCAGATTTGCAGAAGATTTCTCAATTCCGCCATTTGTATATGGCGGTTTATAATACACTTCTACTACATCTTTTCCGGCAACATCTCCGGTATTGGTTACTTCTACATCTACAGAAATCTGTCCGTCTTTTTCTTTCAGTTCACCCATTTTCTGTTCAAATTCCGTGTAACTCAGACCATATCCAAATGGATACTGTACAGTCTTATCGTAATCAATCGCACCTTCCTGTGCAGCTGTTTCATAGTACTTGTATCCTACATAAATGCCTTCCACATAATTGGTAAATGCCGGAGCATACACCTGCGCAGTTCCTGCGTTCATTCCTTCAACGGCCATATCTGCCAGATTTGTATACTCCGTTTTTTCTGCATTATTCCACCACGGAGCAGTCGTCATATCATAAACAAATGTATCCGGTGTTTTTCCGGAAGGATTGACTTCACCTGAAAATACTTTACCAAGTGCATTAAATCCCACATTTCCCGTTCCGGGACACCATACAACAGATTTAATCTGAGGATATTCATCTGCGAAACCAAGTTCAAACTGATTTGCTCCATTATAAATCACAATCACATTATCAAAGTTTGAGCAAACCATATCCACCATATCTCTCTCAGTTTGTGAAAGCTGTAAATAATGCTCTCCCTCAGGAAAATCATCATATTCATCTGAATTATTATCATATGCTGCTTTTCTTACATCCATAGGAATATCATTATGACCTTCACCTGCTTTTCTGGAAAGAACCACAACTGCTACATCAGAATACTCTTTCGCACTTTTAATAAGCTCATCACTGTAAGTATCTACAGGTGGCTCAGGTAATGTCCAGCTCTGTTTCTGGATAGACATTTCCGGATTATCTGCACCATAATTGTTATAAAAATCAACCAGTTTCTGGTTAATAGAAAATCCGGCATTTTCAAGTCCCTGATTAAGACTGACAATATCATACAGATCATTAATTCCACCGGAACCAGCTCCTCCGTAAGCCGGATTAATAGATTCCCAGCCAAAAATATTCAGTTTTTTTGTTTCATTTAAAGGAAGCAGGCTTTCATTCTTCAGAAGAACAATTCCGTCTTCCATAATTTCTTCTGCTGCTTCCGCAGCTTCTTCATTTGTTTCATCGCTTAAAGTTCCATTTCCCGTTGCCAGTCCAATCAACGTAGCCATTGGTCCAAAACAGATCATATTCACGCAGACAACAACTGCAAGAACCATTGCGAGCGCAGCTTCTCCTCTTATCAGAAATTTTTTGCCCCTGGACATCCTGCGGCATGCGATCATAATTACGATTCCAATTACAAGTGCAGCAATAATACCGATAATATACGGTTTGCATAATTGTAATACCGCCAGAACATCTTCCATTTCAACACTGATCATTCTCTTTTTTCCTCCTTTGACTCTCTCGTCTTTTTCAGGTATCATTTCCTGTTGGCATTACTATAACATGGTTATTATTTCGTGCCGTTTTTGGCACAAGATGCAGCAAATATGGCACAAAATACAAAAATACCCAGAGCATTACAATACTCTGGGTAAAAGGATCTTTAGTTCAAACCAGTTCTGCTGTACTCCAAACACTACAGAACCATCATATTTTTCTACAGCTTTACGAATACTCTTCAATCCAAAACCATGGTTTTTACTATCCTTTTTTGTTGTTGTAATCAGATCTTCTTCATTTTTGGAAATTTCTGCTTCACAATAATTCTCTATCTTAATGAACACAAATCCTTTTTGAGCGGATACTGTCAGATGGATCAGTCTTTTTTCCGAATCAGGAATCAAAATTACATGTTCAATCGCATTATCCAAAGCATTTCCAAATATAGAACATATATCTGTTACATGCATATGATCCAATAATTTTCCATCTGCCACACAGGTAATCTGTATATGATTTTTTCGACAATGGAAAATCTTAGCTGCCAAAATCGTATCAAGTACCTGATTCCCCGTTCTGCTTATATTTTCAAAAGCAGCGATTTCCTTTTCCATGGAATCAATCCATTTTTTTCGTTTCTCTTCATCTGATTCCGCACGAAGTCCCGTTATCTGGTGTTTCAGATCATGGTATTTCATTTGTATGAGATCCAGGCTGTCCTGATAATTTCGGTATTGATCATACTGGCTTTTCAGCATCACGTTCATTACTGAAAGTTCTTTCTCGGCAACATACTCACTGATCCTGCTCTGATAAGCATGCAGGATTGCAATTCCTCCAAAATCGATCAGTGTTCTGATAGAAAAAATATCTGCACGTTCTCTGCTCGCAAATGGTACATTTTCATTTAAAAAGCTCAGATTACTAAAAGCAAATGTTGCAACAGCCATGATTGCCGCCGCTGCTACTTCCTTTACTGTCATCTGTTCAAGATAATTCTGCTTCAGAAGATCTTTTTCTAAATAAATATCTATAGTAAAGCAGCCTCCAAAAATAACCATCGTGATCAGAATTTCAACCCAAATGCTCTGATTCCCCCATGTCTGTACACTAGATATCATCTGCCACTGCAGCGAAGCTGCAAACTCAGCAAGAACAAATGCACGGGCACAGCAATAAGCCGCTCCCAGAGGCTTCATATTTCCTCCGACCATAAGAAATCCATACATCATACCTGCAGCGATCATCATACAGGGAATCCACAAAATTTCAGTTACGCTGCCTGTCAAAGTCAGAAAGATACTCTGCATTGCCAGCATGAAAAGACTGCCTGTAAGAAAATGTACAGATTTCATGTTTTCTTTTTTTAGGATATAAAGATAAACCAAACACGATCCCCACTCTGCTATTGCCGTATAAATTCTTGGAATATCCTGATATAACATAGTATCCTCCATTTCGCATGAAATCATTCCATATTGAGGTTTTGCAAAAGCAGATTCATGAATTCTTTTTTTCTGGTTCTGCTGACAGGTATATGTACATTATGGATCACACAATCAGAACCAACAAATCCCTCTACATGATTCATATTTACCAGATATCCCTTTGCACATCGAAAAAAATTATGTACCGCAAGTTTTTCTTCGAGTTCTCTCATCGTAATTCTTGAACAGTAATCTCCTCTCGAAGTATAATAAATTACATTATGTCTCTGCCCCTCAATATAATAGATATCTGCTATATCTATCTTTACAACTCCTTCCCCGATCGGAATCGTAAGAAATTCTTTAACCTCAGAGCGCATACGTCCAACTGCTTTATCCAGTTTCTGCGAAAAAGAAAAGTATTCAACTGGTTTTACTACATAATCCATTGCATCAACTTCATATCCACGTACTGCATATTGAATCATATTTGTAATAAACATAATAATTACTTTCTGATCCATCTGACGGATTTTTTCTGCTGTTGTCATACCGTCCATAAACCGCATCTGAATATCCATCAAAATAATGTCAAAACCGCCACTGTAATTCTCAATGATATCTTCTCCATCACCAAATACCGTAACCTTTATTGATCTTCCCCTTTCCGTTTGATATTTTCGGATATACTCTGTTAATTGTTTTACATAAATTTCTTCATCTTCCACAATTGCAATCTGTATCATCCTATACCCTCCACAAGAATTACATTCTTTGTAACTGTTCAATCACACAATATAGTCCCAGGTTTTTATTGTTATTTTATAAATAACTTTTGATTCAGTATATCACTGCTTATTTCTTGCGTCAAGTGGATGTAATATTACAAATTATAGCTGTATGATCTGGTGTTCTTTTATCATATATCCACAGTAAATCTCCTCATTCTTTAAATAGAAAGTAGAAATTCTGTTAAGTTTTCAATAGCATCTGGTTTTTCTGATAGTTCTTTCCCCATCAGTCCCTCTCCCATAATACCAGGATCCGCACTAAGAGATACAGCGACTCGACTTGAATTCCATACAGCTTCATACATCATTTCCTGATTCTCTTTTGTTACTTTATTAAGAACGTAATAAAATGGTTTTCGAATACTTTCCGATAATTCCCCGATTTTTTTGGAAAGCTGTAGGGATTCATAGGATGGATCTATGATTATCAATATCAGATCTACACCGTTATCAACTCCACGTCCAAAGTGTTCAATACCAGCCTCCATATCCATTAGCGCAAATTGGTCTTCTGTAAGCCTGAGATTTTGGATGAATTGAGTCATAACAGTTCCCATAGCACAAGAACACCCTTCATTTGCCTGATGAATTTTTCCACTGGTCATCAGTTTTACACCGTCCTTCAGGCTATAATAATCTTCTGGTATATCATCTATAGTCCAAGTTTCCTCAAAAAACTGATGAGTAAATTTT
The DNA here is from genome assembly GCF_008679485.1 of Blautia sp. LMAG:89. Lineage (NCBI taxonomy): Bacteria > Bacillati > Bacillota > Clostridia > Lachnospirales > Lachnospiraceae > Blautia > Blautia sp. LMAG:89. Next base: position 35,645 of record NZ_NANC01000009.1, read on the forward strand.
GATAACATCATATCATTTAAAACATTTTGCTTACCACCGAAATAGTCTGTAAAATCTCTGGGAAGCTTCATACCTAGCTGTCGGTGCAGACCATAATTAGATTCATCGGAATCAATTACCAAAATTTCTTTTCCTCGTCTGGCTAAAGCCTTAGCCAAAAGACTGGTTACTGTACTTTTTCCACATCCACCTTTTCCGCAAACTGCTATTTTCATCTCTATATTTACTCCTTTTCTTTTTTCTAAATAATAAGCATTACATATGACCATACTTCAAACTGTTTTCGAAAAATAATTAAATTAATATAATGTCTATTTTGCCATTACATCAAATATCTCCTTAATTTTTCGAATTTCATCCGTAGCTGTCTTGCTGCATCCATAAGGGGATCTTCCTTCTCTGTCTGCTTCTATAACTTCTGCATTATAATGAACACATCCCAAAAAATCTTGCTTCGGGATTCTAGACCTTACAAACTTTTCATCTTCATCATTTCTGATTTTATTTGCTATGACCTTTACTTCCTTTACACCCAATTCTTCTGCCAAACGTTTTACATTTTTATAAGTCTGAACACTTCTGGCCCCCGGCTCTATCACGACGATAAATTGATCCATCCCTTCCGTTGTTCCCCGTCCTAAATGCTCAAGTCCTGCTTCCATGTCCAAGATTACTATATCATCTCTATGTAAAACCAAATTATTAATAATTCGTTTCAACATTACATTTTCAGGGCATACACATCCGCCTCCCGCAGTTTCCACAGTTCCCAAAACCAGAAGTCGAACACCATTATTTTCTTTTCCGTAAATTTCAGGAATATCATCCACTTTTGGATTGACTTTATAAAAAGTATTACTTTTATCTGCACCTGTTCTCTCCTCGATCAACCTTCTCATTTTACTGATAGGCGTAATACTCTCCAGTTCTTCCTCTGAAAAACCCAGTGCAAGTCCAAGATTTGCATCTGGATCCACATCTACAGCAAATACTTTTTTCCCTTCTTCTGCATACAGCCGTGCTAATACTACAGATATCGTGGTTTTCCCTACTCCGCCTTTTCCAGTTACAGCAATTTTCATCTGTTATCTCCTTAAATGCTTCTTACTCCACTTCCTCCAGTTCTGTTCCTTCTGGAAGAATATATCCGCAGTTATCACATACTCCATCCTCTGCAAGTATCCCGTCTTTCACAAAGGCTTCAATGCCTCCCGGTTCATGACAGCGTGGACAATCTAATTCCCGTATCTTTTTCTGATTTCTTACATCCTGGCAATTGGCAAATCCAATTTTACCCATAGTGATTCCTCCATTTTCATTCCATATCAATTTGTCTTCGCAAAAAAGTTCCTACCATACGGGAAAAATTGCTGATATTACGAATATAGGCAAAATCTTTTCCATAGATTCTCTTTTCCACGGAGAGTTCTTCTTCATTCCCTACAAAAATACCAATTACGAAAATTCCCTGATTTCTGGCCCGGCGCACCTCATATGCAGTATCTTTCACAGCTCCTTCTCCATCATAGATCTTGGGCTGGCGGGTTCCTGGTCGTTGTATGCTCATATCACAGGGTTTTCCATCACTTAATACGATTAAAATCTTATTTTTTTCCGGTCGCTCCATGAGAGAGGAACAAACGGTTTTCAGTGCAAGCCCATCTCTGTTATTGGCATACGCCCGAAATTGAAAGATTCTTTCATTTGTTTCCCTTGGATCTTCATAATCCCGAAATCTCTGAAGTACTGTATATCCCCAGAAAGCACAGTATCCTGTCACCCGATGAGGAATTCCTGCCTGGCTTAATGCTTCACTGATAATATATCCCTGCGCCGCTACCTGAGCCTGTCTGCCAGCTTGGGAACCACTGGAATCAATCAGAACGTCTATTACAAACTCAGAATCTTCTGATCTCTTTTTTCTATTAAATAACTTGTCATCGTCTGTTCTTCCAATTTTCCATAACCTTTCAGGAACAAGCTGCCCTGCATCAGATCTGCTGACAAAATCATCCTTTCGGATTATAAATGCCCGTTTCAGTGACTCTGCCAACTCAGAAATATTTCTTTTGATGATCCAGTGATTATTTCCATAATAGGCTTTATTTTTTTCAAACTGCAGCTGAGAAAAACGGTATTGATTATTTTTTATCACAGGGTTCTGTAAAATCCCATCTGTAAGATACAGGATACAGTTTTTGTGGATTCCTGTACAAAATTTCCGGTTGACTCTGGCCTGCTCCGATTCACTTAGATACGATTTTCCGTAATTCAGTTCCACATACTCCCGTATCCGTCGCACTGCCTGTGGATTTATATTCTCCGAGCTTTCCGGAACTTCTTCATTTTCCGGAGAGAAATAAAATCTTTTTTTCTTTTTGTTTCTGATGTCCAGACTCATCATCTTTTTTTTGAGATTAGAAAGATATTTTTGAATGATGTCTTCCATCTGTTCATCCGTCATGCATTCCTGCCACGCGTCATTGGCCAATGCCATATCCGGTAAATTCAGAATCTTCTCCAGATTTCCATTCCTTTTTTCAAAAGAGGGATCCAGAACATGATTATAAATCTCATCTATCACGTTTATGATCTCTTCCGTATTTTCCGCATCCTTCAAAGAAAGAATCTTGTACAATGCAAGCTCTGCCTGTGGATCCATTCCCTCATCGTCTGTGTTCTCCAGAACATGCCTTATATACAGAAGCCTAATCCTGTAAATCAGGTCTGTTCCAGCTTTGTCTGATACCTGCTCTTCCTCGGCCTTTTCCAATTCTCTGAACGCCTGTTCTCTGATTTCCTTTGTTCCCAAACGTTCTCGAATGATAAAACGATTCACTGCAGCATCCATGCATAATCCGGCAAGAGGCAAAAGCATATCTTCTCCAGCAGAAAAATGTAATTTTTTCATCAAATACATGCCAAGTTTCTTCTGATCAAAATATCGTGCAAAGGCACCCTGCTTCACTGCCTCATACAGAACTGTTTGTTTTGAATAAACATATTTTTCTGTATCCGGTTCAAATTCCATATCATAATCACCACTGACTGTCCAAAAAAGATTTCTAATACGATTGCTGATCTCCAGACGATGTTCTTCCAGTTGTTCCGCCGGCCATCTGACATCCTCCATACAAGCTTACCCCCATATATCTTTTCCGGTCCAGGAAGATGGGATTCTGGTAGAAACCACATCTTCTACGATCTCTTTTTCAAATACATCAAAACTTTTATTTATGATCCCCATCTGGATTGCATCAATTGGAGAAAGTCCGCTTTTTGTTGCTTTTACAGCAGAAACCAGTCCTCTCAGGTCAAGAGATTTTGTTGAGATTTCTCCATGATAAGCTTTGATCTGCAAATCCAGAAACAGTCCTGCAAAAGCTTTCAGTGCACTTTTTTCCCCATCTGGAAAATGTTGTCTTAATACAAAAAGGACACTATCCTCATCCATTTCAGGCATATCAATTACCATAAACCTTGAAACCAATGCTTCATTTAGCTCTCTGGTACCTGCGTAGCCATAATTCATCGTGCCGATAAATCGTGTTGCCGGATGAAGTAAAATCCTGTTATATCCTGGAATATCGATTCTGCGCCGATGATCCAGTGTGGCATGCAGTACAGAAACCGCATCATTTTTTGCCATATTGATTTCGTCCAGGATTCCAAATCCTCCAAATTCCGCGCATTGGTAGATGGGGCCTTTCCGAAGGCGAACCTCATTATTTATAAAGGTATCCGTTCCGATCAGATCGGCACTGTCTGTATTTACATGAAAAGAAATGTCGTATTCCGGTCTTCCGAATATCCATGCCAGTGTCTCGCATAGTACATTTTTTCCTGTAGCTTTCGCACCGGAAAGTAACAGGTTATCTCCCTGAAGAAGCGCTGCTATTGACATTTCCAGAATCTTTTTCCCATAAAATAGGATATCCGGTTTTTCTACCCGTTCCTTTACCTGATCCTTTACCTCATAACGCATGTGAAAATCTCTCAGTTCTCCAATCAGTTCCTGCGCTATCTTCTGGTCTTCTAAATATTTTTCTATTTCTGTCCAATGATTTCTCATGAGGATTTTCCTTTCTTTGCAATTGGTTATACCAAATCAGATAATATTTCTGTTTACTCAATCTTCAAACTTTCAATCCTCCAACTCACAATCCTAATTTCTTTACAATTTCTCCCAGTGCACTTCTTACAGGAGAATCTTTCGGAAGCCGTATGATCGGCTTTCCAGCACAGTCATACTGATATACCTGGTCATCATGTGGTACAACCCCTAACAGTTCCAGTCCCTGATTTCGGATTTCTTCCAGAGTTCCGGCATCCAGTTTTCCATCTGGAACACGATTCACGATCAATCCGGTTTTCTGTGGTTTAAAGTTTAACTCCTTCATCAGCTTTGCAATACGTCCGGCCGCCTGAACACCTCTTCTGGAACAGTCACTTACAAGAATCGCAACTTCCATCATTGGCAGGATTCCTCTGCTGATATGTTCCATACCTGCTTCGTTATCAACCACAATATATGGATAATGGCTTTGCAGTTTCTGAACCTGGGTCTGCACAAGACCATTTACAAAACAATAGCAGCCCTGTCCCTGGGTTCGCCCCATTACCATCAAATCATAATCATCTTCTTCTGCAATTGCATCGGAGAGACGCATTTCCAGATAAGCCTGTTTTGTTATTCCTGTCGGAATCTGATACCGTGGATCAACTCCTGCACGTTCAATCTCTTCTCTCAGTTCTCCGAGTGTAATCTCCGGTTCAACGCCGAGCACTTCATTCAAATTCGCATTTGCATCTGCATCTACAGCTAAAACCGGATGTTTTCCATTTTCACATAAATATTGAATCAACAATCCACAAAGGGTTGTTTTCCCTACACCGCCTTTTCCTGATACAGCAATTACATGTCCCATGTTTTTCCTCCTAAAATTCTGAACAATCTGTTGACTTTTTCTTTAAATCTCATTATAGTTGTTACTATATAAATTACAATAATCAATCTGTGAGATTTGTATGGCTACTCAACACATCAGAAAAATTGTTGAGGAATCATATGATACCAAATAATACAGGAGTATATAATGTCAGAAAAAACGAGAAAACAAGATCGCCGTACCCGCTATACCAGGCAAACCATAAAAGATACGTTCTTAGAATTGTTAAAGCAGAAGAGTTTTACGAAAATTACAGTTACAGAGATCTGCAAAAATGCTGAAATCAACCGTGGCACTTTTTATCTTCATTACTACGATATCCATGATGTATTATCAGATATTTTTAATGATATGACTCAGGATATGTTAACAACTGTAGATCATTTATTCTGTCTAAATCAAAAAAGCTGTTCCTATCCGTTCTGTCAGAAAATACAGATGGAATCACAATACAGGGCACTGTTTCTGGATGATGCAATTGCCCCCATTCTTCTGGAAAAATTAGCAGAAAATACAAAAGAAGGCTATGTGACCTGGCTTATGTCACACAGCCTCCTGACCTTTGAGCAGGCAGAATCGGTTTTTTATTTTCAAATGAATGGCTGCCTTTCCATCAACAGACTGATGCTACGCAATCACTGTAATGACTGGAAACAGATTCAGACAACAATTGACAAATTTATCAAAGCCGGACTGGAAAGTTTTCTGATCCATGATCAGAGGGAAGAAAATGCTTCCGATAATTTTTGCAGCAAAATTTCTCCAACTGTTACCGCATCTTCTACACTCAGATAATGATCGGCATGATCCTGAAGAAATATTTTGCCAGATGCAGGAAATTCTTCATCTGCAAACCATATCTTTAAAGTTACCGGATATCTTGGCAGAACTGGAAAAACAGCACACAAATCCGCCTTTGTCTCTGTGAATTCTGCACCCAGGTTTTTACATGCTTTCTGAATTTTCTCAGGATCTTTATCCTGCAAAAGCTTTTCCAGTTTCTGCTCTGCAGTCCGGTCAAACTTGGTTCCTCGAATCAATCCATCTTTCAGGTTACCAAAAGTAATGAGCTTCTGTGAACCTTCTGTTCCATCGGCCATATCCAGATAATGCAGCAATGTCAGATAATGCCATTCGTCCATGTTTGAGTTAATACGAAACTCAGGGAGTTGAATTTCAATCGTTTCATAAAAACTCAGTACTTCAAGCACATTTCGACTGCTATGAAAAACAGCCCCACTTTTTGCAGCAAGATCCTCTCCGGAACGATTTTGCAGCCGTTTTACTGCTGCCTTCAACATTTCCTGAAATGCACGATTTTCTGTTTGATTTTTGTATTCCATAAGTTCTCCTTTGCCGTAAGTTTCATTACTGTGTTGACTTTTCCTTTAAATTTCATTATAGTTGTAATTATATTATTTACAATCATCAAAATAAAAAATATGTACAGTTTCTCAACACATAAAAAAGAACTGTTGAGAACTTGAAATGTTTTAGCCAAACCAGAAATATTTTTATCTCAAAAATGTGAAAAAAAAATCATTATATCATACTATAAGGAGTTTCTTATCATGAAATATTCAACAAAATTAAGCGATACTGTTCATGTGATGGTTCTGATTGCTATCAACCAGGAAAAATCTCTCTCCAGTGCCTCAATTGCAGAAAGTGTCCATACAAATCCCGGCTTTGTACGCCAGCTTATGTTAAAACTAAAAAAAGCCGGACTTATGACCAGTGTAGCCGGACATGCCCGTCCTTCTCTTTCAAAACCAGCAGATCAGATTACATTGCTGGATATTTATAAAGCAGTTGAAGGTGAGAAGCCGCTGCTTCATTTAGATACTCATACCAACCCTGATTGCGGCGTTGGCATTAATATTCAGTTGTCTTTACAGGAATTCTATAATGAAATCCAAAAAACTGCTGAAGAAAAAATGAATATGATTACTTTACAGGATATCATAGATACCTATTATCAGCGAACATCAATCCTCAATATCTCCCCGGTTAGCCATCACGGTTAAATTTTCATCCCGATTTACGGAAAATGTTCCTACTACATCCGGTTCACCTTCCTTATGACCGGATTCAGGTTTCCCATAAATACTTCCTGCACAGCCGGATCAGGATTATCAAATCCTGCATCTATGGCTATCTGCATTTCTCTGCGTACCTCTTCTGGTGTTGTGTTGTACTTTTCTGCAATCTTTTCTTTTACAAGTTTACATAGCAGCCTTCCTGCAAAACTCCCACCTGCGGTCACTATGAAGAAGGTAACCGGAAATATCACAGTATCTGCTTTAATACTTGCCCGATAAAAAGTATAAAACAATGATATTGGAAGTGTAAAATTCATAACCAATGCCTGAAGTCCTTCAATTCCCTCTGGGCGGATCAGTTTTTTCTCTCTGCAGATTATCCCAATAATAAGCATTATGATCACGGGTAAAATTACTTGTAATAAACTTACTATTGTTCAGCCTCCCGTACCTGTTTCTCAGCATTCCACTGCTACTTTAATCACACCATCTCTCTTATTTTCGAACAATTCATATGCCTCTTCAATCCTGTTTAACGGATAGGTATGCGTAATCAGCGGTTCCGTGTTGATCTTACCTTCTGATATCAGCTTCAGAATTTCTTCGCAATCGCAGCCATCCACTCCACCTGTTTTAAAAGTGAGATTTTTACCATACATATCTGGGAGTGGTAACATCTGCGCTTTATCGTAAAGCGCAACCACTGTCACGATTGCATTTGGTCGGGCACATTCCCACGCCAGTTTAAATGTCGATTCTGCTCCGGCAACTTCAAGGACTGCATCAGCTCCACCATGCTCACTATTAGTCTTAACAAACTCTTTACAGTCTTCCGGTGAAACAGTAAGAGTCTCCGGATAATGCTCATTAATAAAGCGAATACGTGTCTCGTCCTTTTCACATATAATGATCTTCGCTGGATTTTTCAGCATAACACTAAGTAAAGTACATATTCCTGTTGGACCGGCTCCAATGATCAGTACAGTATCTTCCTCTGTGATTTCAGAAATACGTGCTGCCCAATAACCAGTAGCAAGAACATCTCCTACCAGTAAAGCCTGTCTGTCCGTAACACCTTCCGGGATTTTATTCAATCCCTGATCTGCAAAAGGAACCCGGACATATTCTGCCTGTCCCCCATCGATACGACAGCCAAGTGCCCAGCCACCATTCTTGTCGGTACAATTGTTTACATATCCTTTCTTACAGAAAAAACACTCTCCGCAAAAGGTTTCTACATTTACAGTCACCCGGTCTCCCGGTTTTACATGCGTCACCTTAGAACCGACTGCCTCAACAATACCTACCATCTCATGGCCAACTGTAATTCCCGGGACTGCACGCGGAACACTTCCGTGTTTAATATGCAGGTCACTGGAACAGATGCTGGCCAGTGTCACCTTTACAATGGCATCTCGTTCATGCATGAGCACTGGTTTCGGTTTTTCCATTAGTTCAAATTTTCCCTTTGAAACATATGTATAAGTCAGCATTATTTTGCCCCCATCTATTAGAATGTATGCTAGTAAAATATCCGGTACGGAACACATCTGTTCTTATACCGGATATTTCTAATTCTATTTTGTATACACTGTTTTACCTCTTGCTATTACCTCAACAAGCTGCAGGTCCTGATCCAGGATACAAAGATCCGCATCATAGCCCTCTTCAATCTTTCCTTTTCCATTAAGGCGAAGGATTTCTGCCGGATTGGATGTTATTGTTGAAAGTGCAATTTCCAACGGGATATCCGCTTTAAACACACACTCTTTAACTTCCTTCAGAAGGCAGCTGGACTGTCCAACGCCCATTCCAAGGAATTCGCCATCACTGCTGTACATCGGAAGGCTTCCCTGTCCATCAGAAGAAATTGTCATGCGGTTAGGATTTACTCCTGCATCTAACATCCGTTTGATACCATTACATACTCGTACCTCATCACAGATAGTTTCCCAATAGTCAATATCTTCATTTCCGGTAAAATCTACTGCTCCGCCTTTCAGCGCATATTCCATCGACTTGCAGAAAAGCAATTCATTTCGATTGATATGTGTTGGCAGTATTTGAGAAGTCGGTATCTCTGTCTCATCTACCACCCGTTCAATAAGATCCAAGCATCTCGGACTGTCACCAAGATGAACATTTACAATACCAGCTTTCCCGGAAAGAACACCACCAAGTCTTGTATCCGCAACGACACGTACAAATTCCTCAAAAGTCGGCTGTGAAGACCGATGATCAGAGATCGCGATTTCTCCAGTTCCAATGATTTCCTGAATCATCATAATATCTTTCACAATACTGTCAGTCAACGTACGAACCGGAATCTGATAACTGCCTGTATAACAGTATGCAGACATTCCCTGCTCATTCAATCCTTTTGTCTTTGCAACCAGTGCGCATATATCACGACCGATTCCATCTGTTCCAAGGCAGCCAACAACTGTTGTTACTCCAAACTTCGTAAGTCCTTCCATAGTTGCTTCCGGAGTACGATTGGCGAATCCACCTTCGCCACCGCCTCCTAGTACATGAACATGACTATCAATGAATCCCGGAGTTAAAAGTAACCCCTCTCCATTGATCATTTCTGCCTCAGAAAGAAATCCGTCTGCGGATATAGAACCTGCATCTTTAATCTTAACAATCTTATCATTGATCATAAGTACATCTTTTTTCCCCAGATGCTGTGGAGCATAAACATCAATATTCTGAATTAATTTCATCATAAATCACTCCCAATTATCCAATGCATGTTTTAGAATCCAATCCCAACTGCAATAAGAACTGTAATGATTGCACCAATCATTAAGACGCCAAGGAATTTCCACATGAATTTAATCCAGTTAGACCACTCGATCTTTGCAATTGCAAGAGATCCGATCAGACATCCGGATGTAGGAACAATCAGATTTGTAAATGCATCACCAAGCTGGAATGCAACTACAGCTGTCTGTCGTGAAACACCTAACAGGTCTGACAGTGGAGCCATGATCGGCATTGTGATCGCAGCCTGTCCTGTTCCGGATACAACAAAGAAGTTAAATACGGACTGGAACAGATACATAAGTACTGCTGCAACCGCTCCGGAAACTCCAGACAATGCATTTGAAATATTATACATAATTGTATTGATAACTGTAGGTGTGGTCGGATCAGATCCACCAAGAACCTGCATGATACCCTGTGCCATAGCAACAACAAGTGCAGCACCAATCAGATCTTTTGCTCCATCTTTGAATGATATTGCAATATCATTCAGTTTCATATCGTTCAGTTTAAAGATAACTCCAATCACACCGGAAACAATTCCCATAATGAAGAACTGTGTAGCAATCTCCGGCATGTAGTATCCTTGAGTCATAACTCCCCAAATTACCCATACTACTGTAGCAGCCAGTGTCAAAAGAACTAAAATGTGTCCAAGACCAAATGAATGTCCTTCGTCAATTCCTGTTTTTTCATTCTGCTCACGGAAATATGAATCAGTCTTATATGCGATTGAGATTGTCGGAGTCTTTTTGATCTTTGATGCATAGAACATAGTCATTCCACAGCCGAGTGCTGTAAATACTACCCACATTACCATACGGAATCCTGCTCCGGAGAATACGTCAATACCTGCAATACCCTGTGCAATACCTACAGAGAATGGATTCATCCAAGATGAACCAAAACCAATCTGTGTTGCAACATAAGTAACAAGAACTGCGATAACTGAATCATATCCAACTGCTACAAACAACGGACAAAGAATCATAGTAAACGGAAGCGCTTCTTCTCCCATCCCGAAAACTCTCCACCAAGAGAAAACAGTACGAAAAGTATCGGAATCAGTAGTTTTTCTGCTCCCTCTGCCTTACGGATCAATCCGATCAATCCAGATTCAATCGCACCTGTACGGATCATGATACCGAATGCACCACCTACTACCATAAGAAATGCGATAATCTCGATTGCAGAACTATTTACGATTCCGTTATACATATAGTTGAAAAATCCTGTTCCACCATCTCCACTAAAGAGTGCTACTCCTTCTGTTACTACATTTCCCGTATCATCTGTCAGATACTGGAAACTTCCGTCTTTGATTACCGTACGGGTTTTCTCAACACCATTGATCATATATGAAATATCCTGTGTTTCGTAAAATCCCTTTGGTACAAGAAATGTCATAAGTGCTGCGACAACAACTACTAAAAAGATGATAATGTAGGTATCAGGCACTTGGAACCCCTTGTTAAAAGACTTTAACCCTTTTCCTTCGTTTTTGCTCATTTTTGAATCTCCCTCCCATTTTTGATATGCTATATTAGTGTACCACAAAATGCTTAAAATCCAACTAAAACTTTACATATTTTATCAAATTTATTTGTTTTATAAGAACCTGTCAAATTATCTTAACTAAATGCAGATCCACACCTTTTTGAAACATGAAATAATCCCAGTATTTCCTGTATTTATGACACCAATAGCTACACCATGTCAGATTATGATCATTGGACCAGACTATATAAAAAAATGGTGTTGGATATTATGTTCAGCACCATTTTTCATTAAACCTGTCAATATTATTTTTCAAAAAAACTGCTCTTATTTCCTGCTGCGTCCAAGTCTGCCTTTAAAATCTTCATACCCAAAATCAGTAAGACGTTCCATGGTTTTATCGCCATGTCTCAGCCATATATCAGGCAAAGGCATTCCATTAAAGGTATTGTTCTTGCAGGTTGTATAAATGGCCATATCACCAAACATGAGAATGTCTCCATACTTCAACGGCTCTGAAAAGCTGTAATCTCCTATGATATCTCCTGACAGGCAGGTTGGTCCTCCGAGTCGGATTGTGACTGCATTTTCTCCCGGTTCATCTGCTCCAAGAAGAGGAGGACGATAAGGCATTTCCAGAACATCCGGCATATGACAGGCAGCACTTCCATCCAAAATTGCAAGCCGGGTATCACCATTTTGCAGCACATCCAGAACAGTTGTCAAAAAGAATCCTGCATTTAAGGCCCATGCCTCTCCGGGCTCCAGATAAACATCTACCTTCCATTCTTCCTTTGCTGCTCTAATGCACTTCTCAAGCCGTGCAATATCATAGCCTGGTCTTGTAATATGATGTCCACCTCCCAGGTTCAGCCATTTCATCTGAGAAATCAGATCTCCGAATTTCGTCTTTACTGCTGTAAGAGTAGTTTCCAGATCAGAAGAGTCCTGCTCACAAAGGGTGTGAAAATGAATACCATCCAATAATCCGATCAGCTCCGGATGCTTTCTCACAGCAGTCTCCCACTGTGCTCTTGTAGTACCCATGCGGCTGCCTGGGGCACAGGGATCATAAATAGCATGTCCCTCCTGGGTAGAGCATTCCGGATTGATCCGAAGCCCTGCACTTTTCCCGGCCTCCTTCACTCTTTTTCCAAAGCGAAGAAGCTGAGAAGGAGAGTTAAACACTATATGATCTGCAAAGCTAAGCAGCTCCTCAAATTCATCCTCACGATATCCGGCGCAAAATACATGTACCTCTTTTCCGGGCATCTCCTGGGCACCAAGCCTGGCTTCGTACAGTCCGCTTGCTTCTGTTCCTGTCAAATATGGTTCCAAAAGATGATAGCAGTCATAATTACTGAAAGCCTTCTGTGCCAGGAGCATTTTGCAGCCTGTTCTTTTGGCAATATTCCCCATTAATTCTGCATTTTTTATAAGCGCCGCTTCGTCGAGAACATAACAAGGTGTTTTGATCTTCCGCAGCTCCGGCGGAATAATTCCGCCGGACGCTGCAAAGGGTGGTCTTGTATCTGTTCTTTCCATTAATCCACCAGCTCCGGATCATGATTTTCGCTGCGTGGAAGTCCATATTTGTCAAGTGCTTCCAGGAACGGATCCGGGTCAAATTCTTCTACTGTGTACACTCCCGGGCGGATCCATTTTCCGGTAAGCATCATTAATGCTCCGCACATAGCCGGAACGCCTGTCGTATAGCTGATTGCCTGACTTCCAACCTCTTTATAACATTCCTGGTGGTCACAAACATTATAAATATAATAGGTTTTCTCTTTTCCATCCTTTACCCCGGTGAAAATGCAGCCAATATTAGTTTTTCCCTTAGTACGTGGACCCAGGCTGGCCGGATCCGGGAGAAGAGCCTTCAAAAACTGGATAGGAACGATTTCCTGTCCATTATAGTTGATCGGAGTAGTAGAAAGCATTCCCACATCCTCCAGACAGCGCATGTGATCCAGATAGCTCTGTCCGAAGGTCATAAAGAAACGGATTCTCTTTACTCCCGGAATTGTCTGGGCAAGGGACTCGATCTCCTCGTGATGCAGAAGATACATATCTTTATCACCAACCTGATCAAAATCATATTCCCGCTTGATCGCCATCGGAGGAATTTCCACCCAGTGTCCATTCTCCCAGTAGCTTCCGGGCGCACTTACCTCACGAAGATTGATTTCCGGATTAAAGTTGGTTGCAAATGCATATCCGTGGTCTCCTCCATTGCAGTCCAGAATATCAATGGTATCGATCTGGTCAAACTCATGCTTTAATGCATATGCACAATATGCCTGGGTAACACCCGGGTCAAAGCCGCAGCCAAGAAGTGCTGTAAGTCCTGCCTCTTCAAATTTCTTCCGGTATGCCCACTGCCAGGAATAATCAAAATATGCGGAAAATCCCGCTTCCTTGCAGCGTTTTTCGTAAATAGCACGCCATTTGGGATCATCCGTATCCTCCGGCTCATAGTTTGCCGTATCCATATAGTTTACACCACATGCCAGACATGCATCCATGATGGTCAGATCCTGATACGGAAGCGCAATGTTCATTACCAGATCCGGTTTGTAACTATTGATCAGCTGGATCAGCTGGTTTACATCATCCGCATCCACCTTTGCGGTGGTAATAACTGTTTTTGTTTTTCCTTCCAGTTTCCGGGCAAGTGCATCGCATTTTTCTTTTGTCCTGCTTGCTATACACAGTTCTGTAAATACAGTATCTGCCTGACAACACTTCTGGATTGCTACACTGGCTACTCCGCCGCAGCCGATTACAAGTACTCTGCTCATGTTTTTTGTCTCCTTTTTTATACTCAATTTTCGTAACAGTTTTTATTTTGCCACCGCCAGCAGCAGTTCCCTGACCACCTTACATGCTGTAGCTGTGGAAACACCGCTTGGATCCAGCATAGGTGCCAGCTCATTGACATCTGCTCCCACAATATTTAATTCTGATACCTTCCGGATAGCAGCGAGCAATTCAAGGAAGCTTACGCCTCCTGCCTCCGGTGTACCGGTTCCCGGAAATACAGATGGATCCAGACAGTCCAGATCAATGGTAAAATATACCGGAACCTGCTTCCTGGCCAATTCCTGTACGGTTTCTTCCAGGCATTCAAAGGTAAAGGGATGAAAATCTGTATGCTCTTTTGCAAACCAGAATTCTTCTCTTTCCCCGCTTCGGATACAAAACTGATGTATCCTCCCATCTCCCAGAATATCATAGCATCTGCGGATAACACACGCATGACTTAAATGGGCACCAAGATAATCGTCTCTTAAATCTGCGTGCGCATCAAAATGAATAATATGAAGTCCCGGATATCTCCCGGCGACAGCTCTCACAGCAGCCAGTGTCACCAGATGCTCTCCCCCCAGAAGCAACGGCATTTTTCCCTCTTTCAGGATTTCCTCTGCACGATCCTGTATATCAGCAAGCGCTTTTTCACTGCTGCCGAAGCAAAGCTCCAGATCTCCACTGTCAAATACCCGGATATCCATAAGGTCACGATCCTGATAAGGGCTGTAGGTTTCCAGTCCAAAGCTTTCATGACGAATGGCAGAAGGACCGAACCTGGCTCCCGGACGAAAGCTTGTGGTCGAATCAAAGGGAGCTCCGTAAAGAACAATTTCTGCTTCCTCAAAGCTGCTGTCACAACCGATAAAATTTTCAATATTTGGTAAGATCATAAATCAGTCCTCCACCTCCTGAAGCATTTCCTCCAGAAAAGCCGGAAGATAAAATGCACCTTTGTGAAGCCTTGTAGTATAGTAACGGGTGCGAAGATTCAATGAATTCCATGCCTTCGAATCCAGGTCATCCACAGGATGATATTTTTTACTTGCAAAGCCAAACAGCCAGTAGCCGGCAGCAAAGGTAGGAATATGAGCCTGGTAAACACGGCTGATCTGGAAAGTACTGGCAATTCTTTTGTGACTGCGCTGCATAGCATGCGCATCCTCGGAATAAAAAGGACTTCCCTGCTGATTAACCATGATTCCATCCGCCTTCAGCGCATTATAGCAGTTTCCATAAAATTCACGGGTAAATAATCCCTCCGATGGGCCAAAAGGATCCGAGGAATCTACAATAATAAGATCATATTTATTTTCGCAGCGGCGTATATATTTCAACGCATTTTCATAATGAAGGTGCACTCTCCTGTCATCCAGCCTGCAGGCATTTCCCGGAAGATATGCGCGACAGGCTTCTACTACCATAGGATCCATCTCTACCAGATCAATATGGCTGACACGATCATACCTGGTCAGTTCACGTACAACTCCGCCGTCTCCTGCTCCGATCACAAGAATATCTTTAGCTTCTTTGTGAATAGCCATAGGTACATGCGTGATCATTTCGTCATAAATAAATTCGTCACGCTCTGTGAGCATTACATTACCGTCCAGTGTGAGCACCCTGCCAAATTCCGGTGTCTCAAAAATATCAATTCTCTGATAGTCACTCTGCTTTGAATAAAGCTGACGGTTTACCCGGATACTATGCTTCACATCCGGTGTATGAAATTCCGAAAACCACATTTCCATTTTCTTTACCTCCCTGCCAGTACGTTTAAACGCAATATATCCGGATCTTCAGGGCCTGTCATATTGCATCCTTTTGCCTTAGCATATTCAATATAATCCAGGATTTCCGGAGTGATTCGTTCCCCCGGAGCCAAAATCGGGATTCCCGGAGGATAACACATTACAAACTCGCTGCATACCTTGCCTTCGGTTTCTCTGAGAGGAAGGCTGCATTTTTCTGCATAAAAAGCTTCCTGAGGACTTGTCACTACCTGAGGATCGATATATTCCTGATCCAGCAATCCTGATTTATCCTTCTGGAATCGCCTGCGGATCTCCGCAAGAGCACTTACCAGCCGCTCTATTTCCTGGGCACGATCTCCGATCGACAGATAAGCCAGAATATTTCCAATATCCCCAAATTCGATCTGAATATCATATTCATCTCTCAGTATATCGTAAACCTCGATTCCTGCAAGTCCGATATCCAGGGTATGTACACTTAATTTCGTAATGTCAAAATCAAAAACCGAATCTCCATTCACCAGCTCTTTTCCAAATGCATAATAGCCGCCAATAGCATTGATCTCTTCCCTTGCATACTCTGCCATATCTGCTACCTGATGAAAAATCTGGCGTCCTCGCTGTGCAAGATTCCGGCGCGAAATGTCAAGACTTGACATCAGAAGATAGCTGCCTGAAGTAGTCTGAGTCAGATTGATGATCTGACGGACATAACCGGCATGAACACCTGGTCCTGTAAGAAGAAGGCTGGACTGGGTCAGGCTTCCGCCGCTTTTATGCATGGATACAGACGCCATATCTGCACCAGCTGCCATTGCCGAAACCGGCAGACCTCCGCCAAAATAAAAATGAGTTCCATGTGCCTCATCTGCCAGACACAGCATTCCTGCTTCATGAGCCATGCGTACAATTGCGCGAAGATCACTGCAGATTCCATAATAGGTGGGATTGTTCACCAGCACAGCCACCGCATTTGGGTGCTCCTTAATTGCCTTTGCCACCTGTTCACGTCGCATTCCAAGAGAAATCCCAAGTCTCTGATCCACCTCCGGATTCACATAGACCGGGATTGCTCCGCACAGAACCAGCGCATTCAGCACACTTCTGTGGACATTTCGGGGAAGAATGATCTCATCTCCCCTCTTACAGGCAGTTAACACCATAGTCTGCACTGAGCTTGTAGTTCCTCCAACCATAAGAAATGCATGCGCTGCTCCAAATGCATCTGCTGCCAGCTCTTCCGCCTCCCGGATCACAGATACAGGATGACAGAGATTATCAAGCGGTTTCATGCTGTTTACATCCACACCTACACATTTTTGTCCCAGAAATTCAGTAAGCTCCGGATTTCCTCTTCCTCTTTTATGTCCCGGCACATCGAAAGGTACTACTCTCATACGCAGGAATTTTTCCAGAGCTTCATGAATTGGAGCATGATTCTGGTCCAGTTTAAAACGACTTCTGTTCATTGCTTCTCCATTTCCAGTTCCTTTATCCGCACAAAAAAAGCAGGCCGATACAAAACCGTAAACCTGCTTAGATCATTCTTCCTGATTTTATTTTCATCGCATATAAATATGAGAATCCCCATATTTACATGAGATCAGAATCCGGATGATATATGTCAGAGTCTATATAGCAATCATACTTTTACTACTCTTATTGACCGTTTCACAAGTCTGCGCAACAGGCGCATGACGGTTATCAAAGGAACCAACTTATAAAATTTGAGCTTCTAACTCAATCAATAAGGCAACCAAAGTTACCATCAGCGGCAGTGGACCCGGCTGTCCGTATGGCCTTGACCCCAAAATGGAGTGGTCCAAAATAATTGCTTTGAAAAGACTCTTTCTTGTCCTTCAAAATCTCCATAAGCATAGCATATCTGAAAATTCATGTCAACTATCAAAATCGTTTAAATACTTATAGTATGAACCATTTATAATAATGTCAGAAGGATATTCTTTTCTTGAATCCCTCATATTTTCATGCTAATATGTATAATTAGGTCAAAAACTACAAAATACAAAATGGAGGAAATATGAATCAAAAAAGTACATCTGCTCCCATAGCAGAAAACAAAATGGGGACCATGCCCGTAGGAAGGCTTGTACTAAACATGTCTCTGCCAATGATGATCTCCATGCTGGTGCAGGCATTGTACAATATTGTAGACAGTGTTTTCGTTGCCATGCTTTCCGAAAATGCTCTGACGGCAGTTTCCATGGCTTTTCCACTGCAGACACTTCTGATCGCAGTAGGTGCAGGTACTGGTGTGGGTATGAACGCACTGCTTTCCAAATCCCTTGGAGAAAAAAATTTTAAAAAAGCTGATCGGACAGCCAGCAATGCTGCTTTCCTGTATGGCTTAAGCTATCTGGTTTTCCTGATCCTTGGATTTACAGTAGTAAAACCATTTTATGCCAGCCAGGTACATAACGCAGACCCTGAGATCCTTAAATTTGGGATTGAATATCTGAGCACAGTTATGATATTCTCCTTTGGTCTGCTTGGACAGTTTTTCTTTGAACGTCTACTCACATCCACAGGAAAAACCATATTCAGCATGACTTCTCAGCTGTGCGGTGCCATCACCAACATCATCCTTGACCCGATCCTGATCTTTGGTCTGTTCGGTGCTCCGAAAATGGGTGTTACCGGAGCTGCTGTAGCTACTGTGATCGGACAGTGTGTAGCCTGCATTGTTGCAGGAATCTGCAACCATAAATTTAATCATGAAGTCCGGCTCAGCTTCAGGGGCTTCCGTCCTGACCTTAAGATCATCGGCCATATTTATGCAGTAGGTATTCCATCGATCATCATGCAGTCCATCAGTTCTATCATGACCTACTGCATGAATCTGATCCTGGTACAGTTTACAGTCACTGCAACTGCAGTATTTGGTGTTTACTTCAAATTGCAGAGTTTTTTCTTCATGCCTGTATTTGGACTTAACAACGGCATTACACCGATCATTGCCTATAATTATGGTGCACGCCACAGAAAGCGTATGCTTAAAACTGTCAAAGTCAGCATGTTCATCGCATTCTGTTTTACATTCATTGGTTTTCTTGCCTTTGAATTTATTCCGAAAACACTGCTGGGGCTGTTCAGTGCTTCCGAAGATATGCTTACCATCGGAATCCCTGCACTTCGTATCATAGGAATCCACTATCTGATCGCATGGTTCTGTATCATTGCGGGAACTGTATTCCAGGCACTCGGAAAAGCTGTATTCAGTATGATCGTATCTATCATGCGTCAGCTGTTTGTCCTGGTACCTGCTGCTTATATCCTTGCTTCCATTGGCGGACTTCACGCAGTATGGTGGTCTTTCCCCATTGCGGAGATCATTTCTCTGATCGTGTCCGTAGCTTTCCTGGTTGTCATAAACAGAACGATCATTCAAAAAATTCCGGAAGCCTAAGGACATCAAAGCTTCCCATTCCAATTTATACAAAAAGAAGACAGAAGATTTCCTTTTTCTCTTCAGGATATCTTCTGTCTTTTTTATTGTTATTTATAGATCCGGTAGCCATCCCTTCCGGAGCGTTTTACCTGATAAAGGGCAAAATCTGCTTTTTGATACAGTTCCATAAAGGTATCTCCATCCTGTGGTGCAAAAGCAATTCCTGCACTAAAAGTAAATGTATGCTCTCCCATGCCTTCCATACGGATCTCCCTGAGCTTTTCATGAAGTTTTTTTATTCTGCTCTCCATATTTTTCCGGGAACCGATATTACAGAGCAGGATCACAAACTCATCCCCGCCGATACGCCCGATCACATCCTGTTCCCGGAACTGCTCTTTAAGAAAACCTCCCAGCATCTTTAATACATTATCTCCCATGACATGTCCGTAAACATCATTCACTTCTTTAAAATGATCCATATCCAGGATCAGGAAGCCATGAAAGCCTTCCGGAGCGTTTTCTCTCAGAATAGCATCGATCACCTTCTGCGTATTCTCTCTGTTATAAACGCCTGTAAGCGCATCCTTCTGGGCAGAACGCACCAACTCTGCTTTCTCTTGGTTATTTCTTACAACAATATACAGGAGCAGGAGAAGCACCAGAATACAGAAGCTTCCCATAAATAGGATTTCATAACCGGAAATGAATTCATAAGCCTGCTGTGCACTTTTTACAGGAATTGCATAACAGATCATCCAGTCGTTGTATCCAAGAGGCATATATGCCAGATACCGGTCTGCTTCTTTTCTCTCTTTGAGACTAAGCTTCACCAGACCACTTTCGCCAACTTTAAAATCTTCCTGAATATCCTGAAGAGTATGCTTTCCTTTGAGATTTTTTTCTCCGTAATATTTAAAAAGATTGATTCCATATGTGATCTCCGTACCAGACGCCGAACCACTGTCAAAGGCAATGATCTCTCCATCACTTGTAGCCAGAAGACTATTTCCCGCTCCATCAAAAAGATCATTAAAAAGCATATGGCTCAGCGCTGTAACATTACAGGATCCGCCCAACACACCGATCACTTTATGGTCTTTGTATACCGGCACACCTAAAACCACCCGCACCTTATGGTCCACACTGCTTTCCAGGGGATCGCTGATGGTCTGCTCTCCACTGATAGCCTCCTGAAAATATCTGCGATGAGAAACATTCTTGGTTACTCCATTGTCGTAGTATGCATCTCCATTCTTATCAATAAGAGCAGCCCTCTCCAGGTCTGTCTTTTCATAAATGGATATCAGTCGTTCTTTATTTTCTTCTGAAAAAAGTTCTTCTGATCTTCCCATTGCAGAGGCAATCTCATTCAGATATTGATAATTAATATCCAGTATCGTCCGTAAGTGTTCACTTTGTCTCTCCACATTTATCTTCAATGTATTCTGAGAATTCACCTGTACAGCCCTCTGCACACACTCGAAAAAAATAAGAATCCCTGCTATAACCGCCAAGATAAAAACGCCGGTTGCCATAACATAATTTTTTAATTCAAAGTGATTCTTTTTCATACGTTTTCTCCTGATTTAACCTTTTTTGTCATGCATTTTTATTTTACCATGATTTTTGTTTTTTCTCTATAACAAAAAATCTGCAGATTCCAATCATAAGATTGAAAAATGCAGATTTTTTACAACGATATCTGATTATTATGCCTTATTATGCCGCCTTCCGCGACTTACGTCCGGCTTATATTGCTGCAATAAGAACAACGTTATTTATTTTTCTTTGTGTTTACGATCAGCGGAACAATTTCCCCTTTTTTTACATCCACCAGTCCCTTATCAGTCAGCTTCAGTGCCGGGCTTACCGGTAATCCAAGTGTTGCCACTGACATGATCGGATTATTATGCACATATCCCAGATCTGTAAGGCTTTTTCTTACCGCCTTCAATGCAAGGCCATTCTCCCTGATTGATTTTTCGGATAAAAGCCCACATACCGGAAGTGCAAGTTCAGAAAGGATCCTTCCATCTTTTACTGTCAGAAATCCCCCCTGCAGTTCCCGGATCCTGTTTACAGCAAATAACATATCATCCGGAGAGCTTCCTGCCACAAAGAGATTATGATGATCATGAAAATATGTTGTTGCCACAGTTCCCTTTTTCAAGCAGGAGCCTGTAAGAAATCCATAGCCGATATTTCCGTTCTTCCCATGACGTTCCACCACCATAGCCAGAAGACATCCGCTGTTTTCCCAGCAGATCTTTCCGGCTTTCACCGGCATTTCCACCAGTTTTTCAGTAGTGTGGGTACGATCCGGATTGATCTCTATCACACGAACCGTTGCATATCCTTCCTGAAAAGGAGCATTCACCTGAAAATCCTTCAGAAAAATCTCCGGAAGCTGTACACTCCGGTAAAAATCTGCCGGAAATTCATATGTGGAAGCAGACAGCGGCAACTGCGGTTCATCCTTTGCATAAATCGGAACACCATTTTTGAATACAGCTTCCGGTTTAAGAACGGACGGATCTTTAAGCAGCATAAAGTCCGCAAGTTTTCCCGGTGCGATAGCTCCTCTGTCATAAAAATGCATCCGCTGACATGGTGTATATGTGGCACAGTAGATTGCCTGTTCCATCGGAAATCCCATATCGATTGCTTTCTGTACCACTGCATTCAGCGGTCCCTGCTCATACAAAACATCTGCCATGGTATCATCTGTTACAAAGGAACAATACTCGTAGAGCTGGTTCTGACAGATATATTCCAGGATTTCCGGTTTCAGCATTTTATCCTGGATCTCAAAAAACATTCCGTTTTCGATCCGCTGCTTTACTTCCTCAAGAGTATGTTCTGTATGATCACCATTAATACCCAGATAAAGAAACTTTGCAAGATCCAGATCCAGTAATGACGGACAGTGTCCCTCGATCACATATCCCGGATGGTCTTTTTTCAGATATTCCAGAAACCGGCTGATCTCCAGATCATTTTCCCGGATGATCTGCCGGTAATTCATGATTTCGCCTACACATACCACATCTTTTTCTTCCAGCAGATGCTTCATTGCACTGCAGTCAATGATCCCGCCTGTTGTTTCCAGCTTTTCACTGGTTGACGGAACGCTGCTTGGAATCCCGTAAAAAATATCGATAGGTGCATTCTTTGCCGCAGAGATCATTTCCAGAATCCCTCGGATCCCTTTGACATTGGCCATTTCGTGAGGCTCTGAAACCACCGTCGTCACACCATTTTCTCCTGCACATTTTCCAAAAAAAGCCGGTGTGGCCATAGAACTCTCAATATGCATGTGAATATCTGTCAGTCCTGGAATCATGTATGATCCCTTTGCATCGATCACATTGTCAGTCTGAAGATCCGTATCCTGTTTTCTGTCTATGTAATAAAATTTTCCATCTTTCACCGCAACATTGGCAGATATGAATTTCTTAAGATAGGAATTAAATACCTTTGCGTTTTTGATCAGCAGATGAACCTGCTCCATACCATTTCACCATCCTTAGATAATTGAATAAAAATACAACAGACAGACTGCTACCAGTACATACATAACCGGTTCAACCTTTTTGATCTTTCCTGCTGCGATCTTCATAACGAGATAAGCCGGAAGCGCCACGCAGATACCATTTGCGATATTATTTGCAAAAATCGTAAAGGTTACACATAAAAATGCCGGAATATACTCTGTAATATCCGAATAATCAATATTTCTCATAGCACCAAGCATATTGATGCCGATATAGATCAGCACCGGACCGGTTGCCGCAGATGGGATCACAAGAGCCAGTGGTGCCAGAAACAGCGAAAGTCCGAAGAAAATGCTTGTAAAAATAACCGTAAGTCCCGTTTTTCCTCCTGCTTCTACGCCTGCAGATGACTCCAGATAAGTAGTAAGACTCGGCATTCCAAACAATGCTCCAAAGCTTGTTGCAATCGCATCTACCTTAAAGCATTTATCAATACCCGGAAGATTTCCATCCTTATCCAGATAGCCTGCCTTTGCTCCCACTCCCAGAACTGTTCCGAATGTAGAAAAGAAATCCGGTACAAACAGAGCGATCAGAAATGGAATATAAGCAAAATTCAGCGCTCCCATAAAATCAACTTTCAGGAACTGATGGCCGATACCTGCCGGAAATGCAAAAATGGATTCCGGAGCATGTGTAACACCGAAAGGAATTCCTGCCAGAGTGGTTAGCAGGATCGCAAGAATCATACCACCCGGAATATTTCGTACCTTGATCACCAGAAGAATCAGAAATCCGATCACTGCTACGATCACAGATGGAGATGAAAGATCTCCAAAGGAAAGACAGTTTTTTGCATCATTTGCCACGATCAGTCCACAGTTTTTTGCACCAAGAAGTGCGATAAACAGACCAATACCGGCACTAACCGCTTGTTTCAGGCTTACCGGGATCACACGTACCACGGCTTCTCTCAGACCAAAGAATGAAATTATGATAAAAAGAACACCACTCCAGAATATCACACCTGCTGCGATCGGCATACTTACGCCTTCATTGGTAATCATAGACGCAATAATTCCAACGCTTCCAAGTCCCGGAGCCAGAGCAAACGGTCGATTGGTAACCAATGCCATTGCACAGCTGGTCACAATGATCAGAATGATCATAGCTGTCAGAGTCGTGTGTTTATCATAACCGGCGCCTGCCAGAATATTTGGGATCGTGGCAAGCACATACGCCATAGTTACAAAAGTTGTCAGTCCTGCCAGAAGTTCTGTTTTTATATTTGTATTGAACTCAGACAGTCTGAACTGTTTTTCCAGCCAGTTTTTCATTTATTTTTTCCCCCTTGATATGATGATAGGATGTATTGTAAAATATGCATATCAGGAAGTCAAATTCATATTATACATAAAAATTATGCCAAAACGGAATAGTTGGAGGAAAACATGAACTATCATGAACTGGAGTACATTCTCTGCATTGCCAAATATCAGAATCTTACAAAAGCCGCACAGGAGCTTTATATTTCCCAGCCAACCCTGACCAAGCATCTCCAGAAACTGGAACGAGAAATGGGGACCAAGCTGTTCAGCCGCAGCGGAAACAGCTATACTCCTACCTTTGCGGGCCGCAAATATATGGGGTATGCCCGAAAGATCCTGCAGATACGACAGGACTGGGAAAAAGAGCTGAAAGATCTTACAGAAAATAATGAAGGAGAACTGAACGTTGCTTTCCCACTGATGAGGAGTACCTGTATGGTTCCTCAGATCATGACCTCTTTTTTTCAAAAATATCCTAAAGTAAAAGTCAATATCCTGGAAGAGGCATATTCTATCCAGGAAAAACTTCTGCTCAATGATCAGCTTGATTTTGGCATTTTCAATGAAGTACATAAACACCCCAAGCTGGAATACGAACTGCTGAAAAAAGAAGAAATCCTTCTGATCATGCCTCCGGAGCACCCATTGGCTGCTGCCGGCAGTGTATCCACTCACGGCATATACCCGAAGCTTGATCTCTCACTTCTGGCAGAAGAACCTTTTATCCTGCATTTTCCGGAACAGACTACCGGACAGCTTTCGCTGGAAGCATTGAAAGCTGCCCATATCAAGCCTTATGTGCCAATTCAGAGCCGCAACACAGAAACCTGTGTCAAACTCTGCATGCAAGGACTTGGTATGTGTTTCACCCCGGAAACCTATGTCCAAAATATGGACCTCCCTGTAAAACCAGCCTGTTTTTCCATTGGTGAAGATGGCGTCTTCAGCACACTGACAATTGCATACCGAAGAGGTACCTATCTCCCACAGTACGCCCGGGATTTTATATGTACTGCGAGGAAGGTGCTGTAGAGTTTTGATCAACATATATTGAAGCAAAAAATCTTCTGTTCAGAGGGAATATTTTTGTTGCATTATTCTGAATATTCCTGTATAATTAGCACAATAATCAAAACTTAAGAGCGTAACGTACAAGGGCGTACAGCACATATTTCCTGTGTCTGTACGCCCTTGTGCTATTTCTGCAGTCCTGCGATATTTCGCTTTGAGAAAGGGAGGAGATTTCTATGATGAATGCAATCGGAAGTGTGATAAACCAGATCGACAGTCTGGTGTGGGGCTGGTGGATGATCATTTTACTTCTGGGCACCCATATTTTCATGACCATCCGTACTGGTGTGATCCAGCGTAAGATCGGTACCGCCATTCGCCTGTCTGTCACCAAAGATACCAATGCGGAAGGTGAAGTCAGCCAGTTTGGCGCCCTGACAACAGCCCTTGCTTCCACTATTGGAACTGGAAATATCATCGGAGTCGGTACTGCCATTGCTCTTGGCGGTCCCGGTGCAGTCCTCTGGTGCTGGCTTACCGGTGTCTTCGGAATTGCCACCAAATACAGTGAGTCTCTCATCGCTGTAAAATACCGCGTCAAAACCAAAGACGGCCGTATGCAGGGTGGTGCTATGTATGCCCTGGAGCGCGGATTAAATATGCGCTGGCTTGGTCTGATCTTTGCCTTTTTCGGTGGCTTTGCTTCCTTTGGAATCGGATGTGCTACCCAGGTCAATGCCATTGCAACGGTATGTAATGAGAACCTTCATATTTCGCCGGCAGCGATCGGCATTGCTGTGGCAGTTCTTACTGCCCTTGTTATTTTCGGCGGGATCAAATCCATCGCCAATGTATGTGAACGTCTTGTTCCGTTTATGGCATTTTTCTATGTGATCGGATGTATCATCATCCTGGGGATCAATTTCGATTTTATCATTCCCGCAGTAAAAACCATCTGCAAATTTGCTTTTACCCCTGGTGCTGCTGCAGGAGGTCTTGTAGGACGTGGTATCATGATGGCCATGCAGTATGGAATCGCAAGAGGACTTTTTTCCAATGAATCCGGTATGGGTTCTGCCCCCATCGCCGCTGCTGCCGCACAGACAAGAAATCCGGTTCGTCAGGCTCTCGTTTCCAGCACCGGTACATTCTGGGATACCGTTGTGGTATGTCTGATGACCGGTCTTGTTCTGGTAACCAGTATTATGAAAAATCCTTCGATCGACATGGGAAATATCACTGATGGCGGTGTTCTTACTACACTGGCTTTTCAGCAGATCCCGGTTCTTGGTCCTGTGATCCTTGTAGTGGGTATCATTTCCTTCGCATATTCTACAGTCCTTGGATGGGCATATTATGGCGAGCGGTGCGTAGAGTATTTTTCCGGTAAAAAGGGTCTCATCCCCTATCGTGTGCTGTACATTGCGGTAGCTGCCATCTCCCCTGTTATTTCTCTGAACCTGGTATGGACCGTAGCGGATATCCTGAATGCACTGATGGCTATTCCAAACCTAATCGCAGTACTACTGCTTTCCAATGTGATCGTAAAAGAGACCAAAAAATATATCAACGATCTGGATGCACGGGATGACACACCGGTGGAAGTGATCGATAAATAAAAAAACGATAAATATAAGCATTTTATATAACAAAGTTACAGCTCCGACTGCTTCTCATATTACAAAGCAGTCGGAGCTGTCCGTTTACAAATGTCTTCTTCACTTTTTTATAATACATCCTGCGCTTTCATCTCTTCGGACACAGTAAGATATTCTTTGCTGTTTTCCACGATACCAAGCTTCTCTTCCCAGGTAAGGTTTCGTTTGATCCTGGCCGGACTTCCCATTACCAGGGAGCCATCCGGGATCACCGTATTTTTAGTCACAAGGCTTCCGGCTCCTATGATACAGTCGTTTCCGATCTTTGCACCATCCAGGATCACGGCTCCCATTCCGATCAGTGTCCGGTCTCCGATGGTACATCCATGGATCACCGCATTATGTCCCACAGTAACGTTGTTTCCGATATGGACCGGCATGTTGTGGCTCACATGAATGGTACAGTTTTCCTGGATATTGGTTTCTTCTCCGATCACTACCGGCGCATCATCTCCGCGGATCACCGCATAATATAATACACAGCTGTCACGGCCGATCGTTACATTTCCAAGGATCACAGATTGCTTTGCGATCCTGGCACCTTCTGCGATCTTTACATTTTTATAATTCATTTTTCCTCCTGAATCTGCTTTTTTTCTGTACAGAACCCTGGTATATAATCTGACTATAGACTCCGTGCACAACAGCAATTTTAATATTTATACTGACTTTTTAACCCATATTATATTTCGTCCGGATCACAATATCTGTATACTGGTATTCCTTTTCCGGTGCCTTGCTGTCAAAGAGAAGCTGGAACAAAATAATCACCGGAGAATGTCCCTGTACAGCCGCATCCTGACCGATAAGGAAATTGATCGTCCCCTCTTTCAGCCATTTCAGATTTTCTTCCAGGAAATCATTGGCGATCACATGCATGGTTTTATCCTTTCCAAGCTTCTGCAAGGTCTGGCAGACACCCTTTACACCATGACCCGTAATATAGATCCCGGTCAGCTCCGGATAAAGCTCCAGAAGTTCTTCCACGATCTTGGATGCCACCCATTCGTCATCATAAGAATACCTTATATCCACGATCTCGATTCCCGGAAAGCTTTCTTTAATCTCTGTCGTAAATCCTTTCTGCCTGCTGATCAGACCAGGATTGGCAACCTGTCCGGAAATTATGGCAACCTGCCCGTTTCCGCCTGTCATCTCCCACATCAGGCCTGCTGCCGTACGACCGGCCTGAAAGGTATCCTGTCCCACAAAGCATAACCTTTTTGTATCTTCCAGATCCGCATTAAAGGTAACTATCGGAATTCCATACTCTTCCTGATACTGATCGATCCTCGCTCTCAAAAGCTGATCCTCTGATGGAGTCAGCGCGATTCCATTAAACCCCTTTTCCCGGAGTTCTTCCATTGCAGCCATTACTTTTTCCGGTTCCACGCCTTCAATCTCATAGATCTTTACTGTTCCGCCAAAGCTCTCCACTTCTTCTTTTGCTTCCAGGACTCCCTTTAAAACCTGCTGCATAAAAGGAGTCTCCATATACTGAAGGATCACACCGATACGGATTTTCCTCTTTGCCATGGCAAGGGCACGACCGGCACGGCTGGGCTGATATCCCATCTCCCGGGCGATCCTTTTGATCCTTTCCTCTACTTCCGAGCGGATACGGCCTCTGTTGTTCAGTGCCCTGTCCACAGTGCCTCTTGAAACTCCTGCTGCTTCCGCAATCTGTTGTAATGTTACTGCCATATTTTACCCTCCAAAACCTCTCCTGTGTGCTTTGTGTTCACGCGCACGCTCTTTTATCTCATTATACACATTTACACTTTCTCAGGCAATCCCTGATTTCATTATTTTTATAATTTTCCTTTACGATCAGACAGGCCCGGCATAAACAGGTGCATTCCCTCAGCCAAAAATGCTTCCGAAAAAATCTCCGGAAGCATTTTTATCATTGCAAAACAGATCCCTTTGTCAGTCCAAAAGCTCCTGTACCATCTCGGGGGTAAAGGTTACAGCCTTCACATGATCCACCTCAATCTGATACAGGGCATTGGCCGCAATATGCTCCGCAGCCTGCTCCAGATCACGGATTCCTGTAGTATCTTCAAATTTCTTAATTACTGCGTCCAGCGCCTCATCCGTTACGATACATTCTTCCTGTTTCAGGCTCATACGTTTCAGAACCTTGGGAAGCGCAAATCTGGAAAAGATGATCTTCTTTTCCTCCGGTGTGTAATCAGGAATATCGATCACTGCAAAACGTGACATCAGAGGTGCACTGATCTGTGCCTTATCATTGGCTGTGGCAATAGGATAGACACCAACTGTCGGAACCATACATTCCATATAGTTATCTGTAAAACCAAGGTTATCCAGCAGTGTCAGAAGCACGTCTGCCGGATTTCCGTTTCCTTTACCTGATGCAGCCTTGTCAAGCTCATTGATGATAAATACCAGATTGGATTCTCCTGCCATGGAAAAAGCCTCCATGATGATTCCAGGCTTGGCATTTGCATAAACACGAGAGCTTCCTGTAAGCTGTTCCGGATCATTGATCGAACTCATATCCAAGGTTGTCCACGGCATTTTCAGGATTCTTGCAACTGCATAAGCGATCTGAGATTTACCGGTACCTGCCGGTCCTACAAGAAGCAGTCCGTAAGCAGGAAGTGTATGAGTACGGTTGATCTGAATGATCGTCTCAATGATCCTCTGTTTTACACGCTCCATTCCATAAAGCTCCTCATCCAGGATACGGCGTGCTTCCTTCGGATCAATAGACTCAAAATAATTATGCTTCCACTGAATATTCATCATGATGGAAAGTGCTCTCTGGGCATGGCGTCTTTCCTCCTGAGAAACCTCATGAGAACGGGCAACTGCCAGATTTCTTCTTGCCCAGAGACGGATATTATCCGGCATAGTCTTTCCGGCACAGTTCATAAAGTCGGTGATACTCTGAATACTGGTAAGCTTCATATCGTCACCGTCTTCTTCCTCCTCATCGTTCTCATTTTCTTCTGCCGGCGCACTGCTTGCAAACAGACGCTCGATCATAAACTGAAGAAATCCGTCCTCAGCAGAAAGCTTGGTGCCTCCGCCAAAAGCGATCTCACGGATTTTGTAAACAGCATATCCTTCTTCTGTATTCTGTCCGGAAAGACGGATGTTGATATGATTTTCTCCGAGCCATTTGATCAGGCTTGTAAAACGGGAATCGATCTTCAGGATGTCTGCCGGAAAAACACCGTCCTCTTCCTTAAACTCAAATGCAATCTGCTTCGCAGGATTGGAAAAATATCCGCAGGAATGATGTTTCCACTCTCTTTTGCTGTTATCCAGGATCAGCACCGGTTTCTCCGGTGTGGCTTTTGTTTCATTAGAACGAAATGTTGTATATGTGCACTGGCTTTTTGTCTCTTTTTTATCTGCCGGCGCTGCGCTGAAATCAAAAACTGGCATATTTTTTACTCCTCTTTCTCTGAAAAATATCTCCATTCAGTTTATCATGGATTGGAAATCTCAACAACTGCTGATATAATTTTTTATGCATTTTTTGTATTCGTCATTTTTCCGTAAGTTGTTTAAACAATTTTGCAGTTTGCCGATTGACACTGCCTGCAAACTATGTTATCGTGCAATCATGTCTGCTTTCATTTTTTACAAAAGCTGACACAGTTACCATGTATGTGATTTACTGTTTTTCACGTCATTGTAATTGTATTTTTTTGGAGGAGGAAATGAGAAATCAACTTTCACAGCGGGATGATTTTTATCCACAGATCGTTAAGCTTGTCATCCCCATCATCATTCAGAACCTGCTAAGTGCAGCGGTCAATTCTGCCGATGTTATCATGCTGAACTTTGTAGGTCAGTCATCCATCTCCGCAGTATCCCTGGCAGCGAATTATTCCAATGTCCTGTTTATGGTTTATTACGGTCTTGGTACGGGAGCCACCCTGCTTTGTGCCCAGTATTATGGAAAGGGAGATTACAAAGCCATTCAGATCATCGAGGGAATCGCTCTTCGTTTTTCCATGATCATCTCTATTCTCGTGGCGCTCGTTGCATTTACCATGCCGCAGATGATGATGAAACTGTTCACCAATGATCCGAAGCTTCTGGCCATTGGTTCTTCCTATATCCGCATTATGGGTATCACCTATATCTGCTGGGGTATGACGGAGGTTTATCTGGCTGTTCTTCGAAGCATTGGCCGGGTAACTACCAGCATGGCGATGAATATGCTGGCATTTGGACTGAATATCCTTTTGAATGCGACTTTTATCTTCGGATTGTTCGGAGCACCCAAGCTTGGTGCTACCGGTGTGGCTATTGCTACTGCACTTTCCAGAATGATCGAGCTGATCGCCTGTTTTATTGTTTCTGCTTTCAGCAAAAATGTCCGACTGGATCTTCGATGTATGTTCACAAAAAACAAACTTCTGTTCAATGATTTCGTGCGGCTTTCCCTGCCGGCTCTTGGTAATGATATTTCCTGGAGCATTGGTTTTTCCATGTACTCTGTGATCCTGGGGCACCTTGGTACGGATGCGGTTGCTGCCAATTCTCTGGTTGTAGTAGTCCGTAATATCGGCTCTGTTTTCTGTTTCGGTATTGCCAGTGCAGGAGGTATCCTTCTAGGCAATGTTATGGGGCAGGGTGATCTGGAACGTTCCAGGCGTTATGCTTCCAAAACACTGAAGCTTACTGTTATTGCAGGTTTTTTTGGCGGACTTATCGTTCTTGCCATCACACCGTTCGTAATGAGATTTGCGTCCCTGACACCCACTGCCATGCATTACCTGAAATATATGCTTCTGATCAACAGCTACTATATTATGGGGTCTGCCGTAAATACAACCCTGATCGCCGGTGTGTTCCGGGCAGGTGGTGATACAAAGTTTGGTCTGATCTGTGATACCATTGATATGTGGGTATATGCAGTACCCCTTGGATTTTTCGCTGCTTTTGTACTGAAGTTGCCGGTTATGTGGGTGTATTTTCTGCTCTGTACGGATGAATTTGTGAAGTGGCCATGGGTGATCAAAAGGTATCTTAGTGGGAAGTGGGCTAAGAATATTACCCGCGAGAATATATTTGAAAATAAATAGAATACAGAAACATTTTAGACGGCTGGAATCTGCGTTATTTTTCAAAAATTCGCTGTTTGAGCGAAGCAAGTCTCAGACTTTTGGAAAATAACTTTAGCAGATTCCAGCCGTTCGTTACTCAACTACCGCTGCAATCCTTCTATCACCTTCTCTGTCAGACGCACAACACTTTCCTGTACCTCCCGGATCTCCTTCTCCGAAATACCATCCTTATGAAATCCCCCGGTGCAAACCACTCTCTTTCCCAGCTCTTTCGAAACCTTCTCCGCCATCCACCGGCAGATCACCTCGTCCTTATGTCCCGGAAAATTCAAAACTGAAGAAGTCGCACTCACAGAATCATCCCCTGTCAGAGACACTCTCGGTTCCGTCTGCACCACACATCCCAGATGAGGTCTCTCTCCGCCTTTCAGACAGATAAGCACATCCTCTCCGATAAATGCAGCACTGACCTCCAGCTCACAGCCTGCAGTCTCCACACACTCTTTTACAATCCATTCCATCTGCGATACTCCTTTGCTTCGATCCCAAACGGTTCCAAAAGCTTTGCCGCAATATGATACACCATATCATCAATGCTCTCCGGTTTATGATAAAACGTCAGCATCGGCGGAATGATCCGTACTCCCGGAAGCATGGATAGCTCATAAAGATTTCGGAGATGAATCCCGCTTAACGGTGTTTCTCTGGCTGCCAGCACCAGTGTTCTCTGTTCCTTGACCGTCACATCTGCCGCACGCAGAATAAGATTATCCGCATAGCCACTGTGGATCCCCGCGATCGTCTTCATGCTGCAGGGCACGATCAGCATCCCTTCTGTTTTGAAAGAACCACTGGCCGGTTTTGCCCCAATTTCTCCCGGTGCACATACATGATCTGCCAATCGTTTCACATCCTCCGGTTCCAGCTCCGTCTCCTGGCGAAGAGTCAGCTCTGCACTGGAACTCATGATCAGATAAGACTCAAAATCCGGATTCTCCCGGATGATCTCCAGACATTTTACAAGGAGCGGCAGGCCGCTTGCACCTGTCGCACCAACTATAATTCTCTTTTTCATTTTTTCAGCCATTTCTCCGGATCCAGTTCCATAAAACGGGCTCTGTGAAAATCTTCCTTCAGATCATAAGGCACCGTACAGTCAAAAATAGTCTTGCATGCAATTCCATGATCACGAATACTTGGAGAAAATGCAGGATCATTGGATGGATCAAGAGGATGACAACGGACACCCGGAATGGTGATCATATCCACATCCCCCTGGAATCTCGTATTCATCGCCCAAAGTACGTCATTCATATCAAAGCAGTCCACATCTTCATCTACCAGAAATACATTTTTCAGCTCACTGAAGGCGGAAAATGCAAGAAGTGCAGCCTGACGCTGTCTTCCCTCATCACTTTGAGAAAGCTTTTTAAACTGAAGGACAGCCATATACTTTCCACCTCCGGCACTGCTGCAGTATACGTTCTGAAGTCTTCCAGGCATTGCTTTTTCCACCATGCCATAGATGCTGGCTTCTGTAGGGATTCCCGCCATGGATACGTGCTCCTCACTTGGCCCGATACAGGTCTGCATGATCGGATTTTCACGATGTGTCACTGCTGTAACCTTGATCAGCCAACACTGATCACTTGCAGGCCCTGTATATCCCGGAAACTCCGGCATGGCGTATCCGGTATTGCTGTTCTGATCTTCCTTTACACGCACACCCGGGATCACTTCTCCCTCGATCACGTATTCCGCATTGGCGATGGCACGCTCGTTAACGGTTAAACATTTACAGAGTTCCACCGGCTCTTTGCGCAGTGCACCGGCTACAGACAGCTCATCATACCCCAGTGGTGTTGTAGGCGGCTCAAAACAGGAACCGATCTCAATAGCAGGATCAACTCCGATACTGATAGAAATCGGCAGCCTTTGTCCCAGCTCCTCAGCACGCTCTGCCATTGCTCCGATATGTCTGGCACCAGGTGTAAAGAAAATGGAAAGCTCATCTTTTCCCTGAATGCAAAGACGATGAATGGTCACATCGTGAACTCCAGTATCCGGGTGTGTGGCGTAGCACATGCCAAGTGTGATATACGGGCCCGCATCATCCGGTGTGTTCGTTGGCGCAGGAACCAGCTTATAGAGGTCAAAATCCGGATCTGCTGCCTTATGCACCACCTGCTGACACGGTGCATCACTTTCAAGATCGACCGGTGGAATTGGATTCTCCACGCTTTTGCAGAGCATCTTTCCAAGATTTTCCGGCTGAGTGTCAAGTAAAGCAGCAACTCTTTTTCTGCTTGCCAGAAGACCGATAGCTACTCTTGCATCCGGGTGTCCTTTTATACGATTAAAGATCATGGCAGGTCCTTCCTTTGTGGGACGCTTCACCGTTCCACCGGCTCCTACATAACGATATACCCCTGCAAGCTCTGCCATCGGATCAACTTCCACCTCTGTTTCGATCAGCTGATCTGGCATCTGCTCCAGAAGTGCCAGAGCACTTCTCAGATCTCTTACTTTTTCTGCCATAAAAAACCTCCTGCGTTATCTTTATATTACTGTTCACTCCGTTCTCAGTAACATCTTTATTTTCTTATGTTATTTTATCTCTTTTTTACATGGTGAATCAATTCTTTCTATGATATAATTGTTTCCAATATGGAATGATTTGTCACTATTTTCTAAAAGGCAGGTGTTACCATGACTCTTGAACAGATCGACTATTTTATCTGTGCAGCTCAATCCCGGACTTTTTTTGATGCTGCAGAAGCTATGCATATCTCCCAGTCCTCCCTTTCCAAGCAGATCATGAAACTGGAAAAAGAACTGGAGCTTACCTTATGGGACCGCAGCAAGCGTACTGCTGTGCTTACTCCTGAAGGAGAGTTTTTTTACAAAGAAGCACTTAAGATTTCCAGACAGTATCATCGTTCTCTGGAAGCAGTGTACCATTTTAAGGACAGTAAGCTCCAGGCACTTCATATTGGAACACTTCCTTTTCTTTCTCAGTACCATCTTACTTCTGTGATACACAGTTTTTGTGATACACACCCGGAGCTTTCTTTTTCTCTGAAGGAGGTAGAAGACGAAGAACTTCTTTCCGGTCTTGAAAAAGACTTTTTTAATCTGATCTTTGTACGAAAACACATGATAGACCCGGAGCTCTATACTTTTCATGCTCTCACAGCAGACCGTCTGGTTGCTGTTTTTCCTGAAGCTCATCCCTCTGCGTCCAAAAAATCGGTCTCTCTTTCCGAACTGAAAAAAGAATCTTTTATCCTGATGCCTCCGCACACTTCCATTTACTGTTTCTGTATGCAAAGTTTTCATAATGCAGGGATCCACCCTCAGCTTCTGCGTACTGCCCGTGCAGAATCTATTGTCAGCGCAGTGGAAATTGGCGAAGGGATCAGTCTTCTTACAGAAAGCAGCTTTCAGTTCTTTCGTCAGCCTTCGCTTGTTGCTGTCCCGGTTAATGGACTGGAAAAGCTATCTGTTGGAATTGCCCATAAAAAAAATATGGCTCTCACAACCTCTGCAGAATGTTTTCTGCAGTTTGTGAAAAGCCATATGTAAGGTATTTTTTCTATAATCCAAGCATCATTCCCACACCATGTACCGCAAACGCAACGATCCATGCAGTGGCACACTGTACTGCTACAATACCAGCGGCAGCTCTTACAGTTCCCATCTCCCGACGCACAGTTGCAATAGCTGCAACACAGGGTGTATAGAGCAAAGTAAAGATCAAAAATACGTAAGCAGTAAACGGTGTAAATAAAGTCTGAAGCAACGCCGTATTTCCACCCAGAAGGACTGTCAGCGTAGACACAACACTCTCTTTTGCCATAAAGCCCGTGATCAATGCGGTGGATACTCTCCAGTCACCAAAGCCCAGCGGAGCAAAAAGTGGTGCCACGATGCTTCCGATCCTTGCCAGAAGGCTCTGATCTGTGCTGGTAACAAGGTTAAGACCTGCATCAAAGTTCTGCAGGAACCACACGATCAGCGTTGCCGCAAAAATAATTGTAAACGCTTTCTGGATAAAGTCCTTCGCCTTTTCCCAGATCAGCTGTCCTACACTTTTTGCAGAAGGAAGCCGGTAATTGGGAAGCTCCATAACAAACGGAACCGGCTCTCCCTTATATTTCGTCTTTTTCAGGATCAGCGCATACAGGATCCCGCAGAGAATTCCTGCAAAATAAAGGCTGATCATCACAACTCCTCTCCACTGCTTCGGGAAAAATGCACTGGTGAGAAGTCCGTAGATCGGAAGCTTGGCACTGCAGCTCATAAACGGAGTAATCAGGATCGTCATTTTCCGGTCACGTTCACTGGATAATGTTCTGGTTGCCATAATGGCCGGCACCGAACAGCCGAATCCGATCAGCATCGGCACAAAGCTTCTTCCGGAAAGTCCGATCTTTCGAAGGAGCTTGTCCATAACAAAGGCTACACGAGCCATATATCCGGTATCTTCCAGGATTGACAGGAAGAAAAACAAAGTAACGATCGTAGGAAGAAATCCGATCACGCTTCCGATACCGCTTAAAATTCCATCCACAACCAGTGACTGCAGTACTGAGCTGACACCTGCCACCTCCAGTCCCCTGCCAATAAGTGCAATTACCCAGTTCACGACCATAGTCATTCCGTCTGAAAGCCAGGCTCCCAGATAATTAAACGTCATCACAAATACAATTGCCATAATTCCCACAAAACAGGGAATTGCTGTATATTTTCCGGTAAGGATACGATCTATGGCGACACTTCGTTTATGTTCACGGCTTTCTGCCGGTTTTACCACAGTTTTCTCACAAAGCTTTTCAATAAAATTGAAGCGCATGTTCGCAAGAGCTGCCTCACGGTCCAGACCGCCATCCTTCTCCATAACATGTACCAGCCCATCAAGAACCTTTTTTTCACCTTCAGGCAAAGCCAGACGTTTTTCGATCAGAGAATCTTTCTCTACGATCTTCGTAGCTGCAAAACGTACAGGAAGTCCTGCTTTTTTTGCATAGGGTTCGATCAGATGAACGGCTGCATGGATACATCTGTGAAGTGCGCCTACCGGATCCTTCGGTGACTGATTGTCAGTACAGAAATCAATTCTTCCTGGTGCTTCTCTGTATCTTGCAACATGAACTGCATGATCGATCAGCTCATCAATTCCTTCATTCTTCGCTGCTGAAATAGGTACAACCGGAATTCCTAAAATCTCCTCCAGTTCATTGATCCGAACAGAGCCTCCATTTGCCCTTACCTCATCCATCATATTTAAGGCCAGCACCATTGGGATTCCAAGCTCCATCAGCTGCATGGTAAGATAAAGATTTCTCTCAATATTGGAAGCATCTACAATATTAATGATTCCTGTCGGCTTCTCATTCAGCAGAAAATCTCTTGTTACGATCTCCTCGCTGGAATACGGGGAAAGTGAATAGATTCCAGGAAGATCCGTTACCGTTGCCTCCGGATGCCTCCGGATGCTTCCTTCTTTCTTGTCAACAGTTACACCCGGAAAGTTACCAACATGCTGATTGGAACCTGTCAGCTGATTAAAAAGAGTTGTCTTTCCACAGTTCTGATTACCTGCCAGTGCAAACGTGATCGGTTCCCCTTTGGGAATCGTATCACCGATCCGGTTCTTACGATAATCTCGAGCCTTTCCAAGTTCTCCCACACCAGGATGTGCAATCGGCTGATGCCGTTCATTTTCTTTCTTCGTTTCCGTCATGGATTCGATCGATACGATCTCAATCTTTGCAGCTTCCGCCAGCCGCAATGTCAGCTCATATCCGCGCAGCACAAGCTGTACCGGATCTCCCATAGGAGCTGTTTTACGAAGAGACACTTCTGTCCCCGGTGTAAGCCCCATATCCAGAAGATGATGTCTCAGCTCCCCCTCGCCACGAACACTGATGATTCTGCCACATTCTCCAGTCTTTAATTTGTCCAGTGTCATATTGTCACCTCATCATAAGTACAATTTACATGGTCAATACATATATCTGTATTATCCACTGGTACATCGTTTCGTAAATAACTATATCAATCGGATTCACAGACAAGTGAATGGTATAGTTATTTCAAAAACGATGTACTAATATAAATGTAACACAATTTAAGTTATTTGACAATAACTGATTAATCTGATAAGTTTCGTACAAATAATACCAATTCAAAAGTTATTTATCATTAACATTTATATTTTTTCTCACTTTAGCACAATTTCTGTTTGATAAACAAACACCTTCATATTTTTTTTGCAGACATACAATAACATCCATGTATATTCCCGCAATAAAAAAGCGCAAACGACATATTATCTGTCGTCTGCGCCTTTTTATTGCGAGAACCGCTTCGGTGAATCCTTACTCACCAATTAACCAATTGTACATTTCCTCATACTGACGTGCGGAATTGTTCCAGGAAAAATCTGCAGCCATCGCGCGATCTACCATTTTATTCCATTCACGTTTCTTGTCATAATATACACTCTCTGCATAACGGATCGTAGCAAGCATTTCATGTGCATTGTAATTTACGAAGGAGAATCCTGTTCCTGTTCCCTCGAATTCATTGTACGGGACAACTGTATCCTTCAGACCACCGGTCTCTCTGACGATCGGAAGAGTTCCATAACGAAGGCTCATCAGCTGGCTTAAGCCACATGGCTCAAACAGTGACGGCATCAGAAATGCGTCAGATGCTGCATAAATTCTGTGAGACATTGCCTCATCATAGTAGATCTGTGCAGATACCTTGCCATGATACTTCCAGTCAAAATGACGGAACATATTCTCATAACGTTCCTCACCGGTACCAAGAGCAACGATCTGAACCGCATCCTGACACAGTTCGTCCATGATATAAGCGATCAGATCAAATCCCTTCTGATCTGTCAGGCGGGATACAATACCGATCATCATAGCTTTCGGATCCTGCTCAAGTCCAAGATCTTTCTGAAGCTGGATCTTGTTCTTGATCTTCTCCTTGCGGAAGTTCTTTGCATTGTAGTTCTTGGTGATATTCGGATCTGTCTCCGGATTGAATTCATTGTAATCAATACCATTTACAATACCACGCAGGCTGTTGGCTCTCGCATTGAGAAGTCCGTCCAGCTTCTCACCATAAAACGGTGTCTTGATCTCTTCTGCATAGGTATTACTTACTGTGGTAATGGCATCTGCAAATACCATACCGCCCTTCAAGAAGTTTGCGTCCTTGTATGCTTCCAGTTTATCCGGCGCAAAGTAGTAATCGGAAAGGCCTGTGATATCCTTAACAGTCTTAACATCCCATACACCCTGAAATTTCAGGTTATGTATTGTCATAACAGTCTTGATTCCACGGAAGAATTCATTCTCCTGGAAAGAATCGTGAAGGTAAACCGGAACAAGTCCTGTCTGCCAGTCATGACAGTGGATGATATCCGGTCTGAATCCGATCACCGGAAGAACCGATAACACAGCTTTGGAAAAGAAAGCAAATTTCTCAAGATCCCATGGTGCGCTGTCATAAGGTTTCGGTCCGCTGAAATAATATTCATTGTCAATGAAGTAAAACTGGATCCCGTCATACTGCATCTGCATAATGCCTACATAGCAGTTCTTAAATCCCAGATCCATATAAAAATGGGTCACATACTCCATTTTGTCTTTCCATTCCTGTTTCATGCAGGCATATTTCGGTAAGATCACGCGTATATCAAAATATTTTTTGTCAAAGCACTTAGGCAGTGAGCCGGCAACATCAGCGAGTCCTCCTGTTTTGATAAAAGGTACTGCTTCTGATGTAGCAAACAGAATTTTTTTCATCTGTATTCCCCTCCCTGGGTACACCCGTTTTTATTTATGATTATACTCCAAAATTCATCTAATTTAAAGACCGATTTTTATATTCTAGTCTGATTTTATCTGCGATCAGTGCTATAAATTCAGAATTCGTGGGTTTCCCTTTTCCGGTGCTTACAGTATATCCAAACAATTCATCAATGGTATCCATCTTTCCCCGGCTCCATGCCACCTCGATCGCATGTCGGATCGCCCGCTCCACTCTGCTCGGTGTTGTCTGATGACGTTTCGCAATGGTTGGATATAATACCTTGGTAATGGAATTGAGCATTTCCATGTCATTGACAGACAAAATGATCGCATCCCTTAAATACTGATACCCCTTGATGTGTGCCGGAACTCCGATCTCATGAATGATATTCGTCACATCGGTTTCCAAATTCCTCTCCGGCTGAGGCTTTTTGGTTTCTGTGATACCTGGCCTTGCAATCTCCCGCACTCTTCTGTCCCCAATCTTCCGAATATGTTTGATCCGGTTTAAAAGTGTGGTGTTGTCAAAAGGCTTCAAAACATAATAGTCTGCTCCAAGACTGAATGCATCCTCTGTAATCCTCTCCTGTCCAATTGCAGATAATACGATAAACACTGGAACTTTTTTGACATTTGCGTTATGGGAAAATTTCTCCATAACGGAAAGGCCGTCCATCTTCGGCATAATGATGTCGAGAATCACCACATCCGGCTCCTTATCTTTAATTATGTTACAGATTTCTTCTCCGTTGTGTGCTTTTCCGACCAGTTCAAGGTCTTTATCTTCTTCGATCATCTGACCGAGCATGTCTGTCATTTTCGCGTTATCATCAGCAATTGCAACATTTAATTTGTCCATGAGGACCCTCCTAACTTCTATCTCCTTGGGTTTCCAGACATACCCCCTGTCACCACGGCAGTAACCGACACTGTTAGCTGCCTGCGCTTTCCCCTTGCTGGCGACAAAATTATTATAGTGGAAATCCTGTAGTAAAATCAAGATAAAAGTAGTTATTTTATCACACTTTCGTACGATATTTTTCGACATTTTTTCTCTTATATATCACAAAATTCACCAAAATGCAGGTATTTCCATCTGTATCCGGCATTTTTCCCCATATAAAAAAGAGGCACTTTTCCCGGACTTTTTCCATGTTTTTGTGCCTCTTTCCTCAACTGCAGATTATGCATTGCCTGTCATATTTTCAATAAAAATCCCATATCCGCCGGTAGAATCCTGCACAAATACATGAGTCACAGCACCAAAGAGTTTTCCGTTCTGAAGCACAGGACTTCCAGACATTCCCTGAACGATCCCACCTGTTTTTTCCAGGAGTTCTTTATCTGTGATCTGGATCACGAAGCTCTTATTAGAATCCTCATGGTTCATATCGATCCTGGTGATCTCTGCGGCATATTCTTTTACTTCGCCGTCTGTGCAGCAGAGAACAGATGCGGGTCCAATTTTCAGATCCTGTTTGTAACCTACAGGAATCTTCTTCAGATCCAGATTTTTCACCTGATCAGCATCCACAGTTCCAAAAATGCCGTTTTTACTGTTTTCGGAAATCTCACCCAGGATATTGTCGGCTTCGTATCGGATCAGACCAGATAGTTCTCCGGGATTTCCTTTTTCTCCTTTCCGGATCCCCAGGATCTGGGCGTTGTAAAGATTTCCATCTGCGATACTTAAAAGTTCGCCGGTATCCACATCGCTGATCCCGTGACCAAGAGCACCGAACCCTCCATTTTCGTCCACATAAGTCAGGGTTCCGATTCCCTGTGTATCGTCCCTCACCCAGATGCCAAGCTTGTATTTTCCTTTTTCATCTTTCACCGGCGTCAGGGACAGGGGAATCGTCTCTTTTCCCCGGCGAACCTTCAGTGTTACAGATTCTCCGCAAAGATCTGCAAGATCCTCCAGAAGATCCTGCTTGCACTGGATCCGGTTCTGATCAAAAGCCACAATATAATCTCCCGGCTTTACAATGTCCCGGGCCGGTTCTTCCATCTCACCACTTTCCGAAAGGATCTCGCCTGTATCAATGATCAGAACTCCTTTCGTCTGCATATAAATACCTACTGCATCTCCGCTTGCATATACTTCTTTTGCAGTTATATTTTTTACCTTCACATCCTTAAAAGGGATCACTCCCAAGAGTCTGCAGTGCAACTTATAGCTGTCTTTTCCTGAAACGGTGATCGCATCATCAAAGCTGATAAAAGGGCGTTTAAGAAGATTGGCTACTTCCCGGCTGTCCTCATGATCCACCAGGATCTGATCCGGGATCTTTCTGTCCAAAAGCCGGTAGCCCAGCCATCCCATCAGAATCAGATCCAGCGCAAGAAATACAAGGAGCCAACATCGGTATTTTCTTTTTCTGTTCATCTTACGTCACATCCTTTGTAATTTTCTGATACAAGCAAATCCCCACCCACTGCTTATTGCTTTTCGCAACTGAAGCAGGAAACTGACTTGATTCGGTTAAAAAAGAGGACCGACCTTTCGGCCGTCCTCTCTTAGTATGTAACGTATAAATTATTTCAGTCTTGTATTTTTTTGTTGCTGTGCCAATTCCTTCATCTCTCTTGCATTTCCAAGAACAGCCGGCGTGATCTGGGCACCTCCCAGAAGTCTGGCAAGCTCACGAACAGATTCCTCTCCTTCCAAAGGATGGATCTGGGTGATAGTTTCTGTTCCTTCTACATGTTTCTCAATCTCAAAATGGGTATCTGCCATTGCTGCGATCTGTGGAAGATGTGTGATACAAAGCACCTGCCTGTGCTGTCCGATCACTGCCATTTTTTCAGAGACCTTCTGTGCAGTACGCCCACTGATCCCTGTATCGATCTCATCAAAGATCAGTGTATCGATCTGATCTTTATCTGCAAGGATCGCTTTGATGGCAAGCATGATCCTGGAAAGCTCACCACCGGATACGATCTGTCCCAGCGGTTTTCTGCTCTCACCTGGATTTGTGGAAATCTCATATTCCACCGCATCATAACCATTATCTGTATAATTTTTTCTGCGGTCAAAACGGATAGAAAAATCCACATCCTCAAAATTCAGT
The DNA here is from genome assembly GCF_008679485.1 of Blautia sp. LMAG:89. Taxonomy (NCBI): domain Bacteria; kingdom Bacillati; phylum Bacillota; class Clostridia; order Lachnospirales; family Lachnospiraceae; genus Blautia; species Blautia sp. LMAG:89. The sequence goes on from NZ_NANC01000009.1 coordinate 78,333, forward strand.
TCCTTCAATCCTTCGATAATCTTTTCATCCAGCTGTTTACTGTATTTTTTCCGGATCTCTGAAAGTTCATGCGAAGCTTCCTCAAGAATCTTTTCTGCCTGCATAAGTTTTTCTTTCAGTAACCGGAAATTTTCTTCGAATCTTTGAAGTTTTTCTAATTTTTCCTGCTGTTCCTTCTGATAAGACAAAATTTCATGGATCGTCTGTCCATACTTTGCCTTCAAACTATTGATCAGATCCAGTCTTTTTTCTGTTTCAAAAAAAGTTTCTTCGTCAAAAGTCAAACTATCCATATAAGAGGACAGATCACGGCAGAAGTCACTGAGAAGTGAATCGATTTCCACAAGAGCTTCCTGTAAAGGTGCAAGATCCTTATCGTAATCTGCAATTCTTGAAAACTCTTTCAGGGCATTTCCGGTCATATCTGCGGCGCCCTGTTCATATCCGGTCATCCCACGGACCATTTGTGCTGTTTCCATGATTCTTCTGGCATTGCTCAGCTTCCGGTAGCGATCCTCCAGTGTTTCGTCCTCTCCCGGAATAAGAGCTGCCTCCTCGATCTCATTGATCTCAAATTCCAGAAAGGCTTTTTCACGGTTGCGCTGTTCCTCATCCATATCCAGTGCTTTCAGCTGATCCACACAGTCCCGATACTCCTGATAAGCTTTCCGGACCTTCTCCCTGGCAGGAAGGATCTGTTCCTTTCCATATACATCCAAAATAGCCAGCTGGCGGTCTCCATAAAGAAGTGACTGATGCTCATGCTGTCCGTGAATGTCCAGAAGACAGGCTGCTGCTGCTTTCATCTGGCTGACAGTACTTGTCTCTCCGTTGATCTTGTTGATACTTCTGCCGTCCATGATCTTGCGGGACATCAGCACCTGTCCGTCTTCCGGATAGATGTCAAGCGCCGCAAGGGACTCTCTGGCTTTCGTGTTTTCAACCTGAAACAGCAACTCTACCAGGGCATAGGAAGCATTTTCACGAATCATGCTTCTGGAAGTTTTTCCACCCAGGATAAGCTGTATGGATCCTAACAGAATGGATTTTCCGGCTCCGGTCTCACCAGTTAAGATATTTAAGCCTGGTCCGAATTCCACCTCTGATTCCTCTATCAGTGCAAGATTTTTTACATGCAGATGTACTAACATTGATTTCCTTTCTGGTATAAAGCATTTACATATTCTGTCATTTTATTTTCCTCTGGATAAGATCCCGCCAAGCTTCTGAACTACACCCGGTGCCTGTTCAGAGGTTTTCACCACACACATAATGGTATCATCTCCGGCAATACATCCCAGGATTTCCGGCCATTTCATAGCATCAAGAGCTGCTGCTGCCGCCATGGCCATTCCCGGAATTGTTTTTACCACTACGATATTCTGTCCGATGTTCATAGCGATCACTGCATCTTTCAAAACTCTGGAATATTTATCACTTAACACATCCGGTGTATGTTCTTCCAGGATCGCATATCTGGACTTTCCGTTGCTGCCTGCAACCTTTGTCATTTTCAGAGCACGGATATCTCTGGATACGGTAGCCTGCGTAACCTTAAAACCGGCCTCATTCAGTCTTGCTGCAAGTTCTTCCTGTGTATCGATCTCGTACTGACGGATCAGTTCGATAATTTTTTCATGTCTTGCTACTTTCAAAATTGAACCTCCTGCATCAGCTGTTACTCATTTTCTGTCTCAGAACCTCCACAAAGCTCAGATGGTTCAGCTTGAGGATTTTTGTCCTGACTGTGGCTTTCCGGATCACGATCCGGTCACCGGTGACCATGGATATCTGGGTATCCCCGTCGAAAGAGGCCACCGCTTTCTCAATGGTATTATGTCTTCCCTCACCGATCTCTACTGTAACTGCCTCTTCCCCGGAAAGAATGATACTTCGGGTGTTCATAGTATGGGGAGCGATGGGGGTCATGATCATCATACTGGCACTGGGAGAAACCACAGGACCTCCCGCTGACAGACTATATCCGGTAGAACCGGTCGGAGTGGAAATGATGATACCATCTGCATTGTATGAATTCATATATGCATCATTAACATAATTCTTGAAACGGATCACACGGAGATGTCCTTCTCTTCCGATCACAATATCATTTAATGCGATATCTTTTCCAATAAGTTCTTCTCCACGATAGATCTTTCCTTCCAGCATCATACGATCTTCCAGCTCATAGTCATCTGACAGAAGCCGATCCAGAGCCGGATACACGGAATTTTTATCCACCTCGGCAAGAAATCCCAGAGTTCCCAGATTGATTCCAAGAAGAGGGATATCCAGATGCACCACATCCCTTGCAGCCTGCAGAAGTGTTCCATCTCCACCCAGTACAATAATGCACTGTGTATCCTGCGGAATCCCATCCGGGTCCGTATAATGATACGGTCCTTCCATTTTTTCGGTGATCTTCTGCACATGACACCTGGCACCATGCTTCTCCAGATAGGCAATGATCCTATTAGAAAATGTCAGTTCCGGATCCTTGGCACTGTTTGGAATTATATAAAATCTGTCCATATTGCTTCAGTCCTTTCCAAACATCAGTCCAGCTGTCCGTGGGCTTCCTTTACCACATCCTCTACGGATACGTCAAGACTCACAGGTACTTCTGTTCCTTCCGGATGTTTTTTCAGATGAAGGAGATATTCAATATTTCCTTCAGGTCCCTTGATGGGAGAAAAGGAAAGATGACAGGGCTCCATAAAAATGCTCATGGCATAATCTCTGACTTTCTCAATGACTTCTTCATGGACTTTCGGATCACGGACAACGCCTTTTTTTCCGACTTTTTCTCTGCCGGCCTCAAACTGAGGTTTGATGAGACATACGATCTCTCCGTCCTCTGTGAGAAGGTTTCTTACAGGAAGAAGCACTTTTGTAAGGGAGATAAAAGAAACATCGATCGAAGAAAATGCTGCCGGACCTTCAAGATCTTCCGGTACCACATAGCGGATATTTGTTTTTTCCATGCATACAACTCTTGGATCATTCCTGAGTTTCCAGTCCAGCTGTCCATATCCCACATCAATGGAATAGACTTTGACCGCTCCGTTCTGAAGCATACAATCTGTGAAACCGCCGGTGGATGCGCCTACATCCATGCACACCTTATCCTTCAGCGTCACGCCAAAATTTTTCATGGCTTTTTCCAGCTTCAGTCCGCCTCTGCTGACATAAGGAAGAGTCTTTCCTCTTACCTCCAGCTTGACAGTCTCAGCAAACATGGAGCCAGCCTTGTCTTCCTTCTGACCGTTGACATATACTTCCCCGGCCATGATATACGCTTTTGCTTTTTCGCGTGACGGTGCAAGTCCCTGTTCCACCATCATGATATCCAGTCTTTTTTTCATATTATCCTCCAACAGCCCGGCTCTTTATGTGCCGGGCTGTAAAACGCCTCACAGCTTCGTATTCTTCTGCAAAGGCTATGTCCTTTATTTTCTGTTATTCACAAGATTTTCCCAGCTCTGTTCTACCGCATCCAGGATTCCCTGTACATTTAAACCTATTTTCATTCGCTGACGGTCCACCGTTCCATGCTCAATAAAATGATCCGGTATTGCCAGTGGAAGAACTCTTACTTCCGGATGACAGGCTTCCATATAAGCAGATACATGTTCTCCGAACCCACCGCTTTTTACATTCTCCTCCACAGTGACCAAAAGACTGTGGTTCTGCGAAAGCCGATCAAGAAGCTCTGTATCCAGAGGCTTTACAAAACGGACATTGACAAACGTAGCTCCTGCTATTTTGTGATCTCTTATCTCTTCACAGACCTTCTGACAGACAGAAACCATGCTGCCAACCCCGAGAACTGCAATCTCACTGCCTGGAGTGATCACTTCACTTCTTCCCTTCTTAAGTGGCTCATGACATTCTTCCATATCGGTACATGCCGATCCTTTCGGATATCGGATCGCACAGGGACCATCCAGCTCTTCTACTGCAAATTTCAACATCTCCTCAAGCTCTTTTCCATTCTTGGGAGCCATAACTGTCATATTGGGAATCATGGACAGATAGGATAAATCAAAGCATCCATGATGTGTTTCACCATCTGCTCCGACAAATCCTGCCCTGTCAATGGCAAAGATCACATGAAGATCCTGCATACATACATCGTGAAGGATCTGATCGATCCCTCTCTGCAGGAACGAAGAATATACCGCAAAAACCGGGATCATTCCCCCAAGTGCCATGCCTGCCGCAAAGGTTACTGCATGTTCTTCCGCAATACCCACATCAAAAAAACGCTCCGGGAATTTCTTCCGGAATCGGTTCAGTCCGGTTCCATCTGGCATAGCAGCTGTAATAGCAACTACTTTTTTGTTCTTCTCTGCCAAAGAACATATTGCACCGGAAAAATGATCCGTATATGTCGGCGCTGTTTTTGCTGCAAGAGGTCTGCCACTCTGGATGTCAAAAGGACCTGTTCCGTGAAAACGCTCCGGATGGGAAGATGCCGGTCCATAGCCTCTGCCTTTTTCTGTAAGGACATGGACAACAACCGGTCCCTCCACTCTCTTTGCCTCATTAAAAAGCTTCATCATCTGGCGCATATTATGACCATCTACCGGTCCCAGATAAGTCAGCCCCATATTTTCAAAAAGCATTCCGGGAATGATCAGCTGCTTGATGCTGCTCTTGGTCTTTCGGACCGTATCTACCACGGCGGTTCCAACATGGGGAATCTTTTTGAGTGTTTTTGTCACGCCGATCTTCATTCCTGTATAAGTCTCAGCTGTACGCAGAGCGCTTAAATAGGTGGACATTCCTCCTACGTTCTTGGAAATAGACATGTTATTATCATTGATGATAATAATAAAATTAGTCTTCAGCTCAGCCGCATTGTTCAATGCTTCATAAGCCATCCCACCGGTAAGCGCACCATCTCCGATCACGGAAACCACATGGTATTTCTCTCCCATCAGGTCTCTGGCACGGACATAGCCAAGTCCTGCGGAAATGGAATTGGAACTGTGTCCGGTATCAAACGAATCACAGTCACTTTCATTCCTTTTTGGAAAACCGCTTAAACCTCCTTCTTTACGAAGATCCTTAAAGCCGTCTTTTCTTCCTGTAAGGATTTTATGTGTATAAGCCTGATGTCCCACATCCCAGATCAGCTTATCCTGTGGAAGATCAAGCACATTATGCAGAGCAAGAGTCAGCTCCACCACACCCAGATTGGATGCCAGATGGCCACCTGTCTCACTTACACTCTGGATCAAAAAGCTCCTGATTTCCTCGGCAAGGCGCGGAAAATCCTCCAATGAAACTTTATGAATATCATTTGGCTTTTTAATTTTTTCCAGAATCATTTGTACCCTTCCTTTGTTCTTTCTATTTCCTGCGGCTGATAAGACTTTCCACAAGAAGATCCAGAAATCCGTTCTTCCTGTCAAGGTCGTCTAAAAGTTCTACCGCATGGTCAGAAAGTTCTTTAACCCTGCTGGCTGCTGCCGGGGCTCCAACAAGGCTTACATAGGTAACCTTGTTGTTTTTTTCATCACTGTGGATCGGTTTTCCCAGTTCCTCCTGGGTACTGGTCACATCAAGGATATCATCCTGGATCTGAAAAGCCAGCCCGATGTTTTCTGCAGCCTGCTCCACAATCTCAAGTTCTTTCTCAGATGCCCCTGCCAGCACAGCACCGGTCATCATGGAAGCCTCGATCAATGCGGAGGTCTTGTTTTTGTAAATATAATCCAGCATCTTGTGTTCCAGAGGTTTCCCATCATTCTCCACATCAACACTCTGTCCACCAAGCATACCGTTGATGCCGGTCTTATCTGCAATGATCCGCATGGCGGCTATCACACGGTCTTTATCCTCGGTCAGATCAAAGGCGGAAAGCATCACTTCATAAGCTCTGTTAAGGAGTGCCACACCGCTTAAAACGCCCATGGCCTCTCCGTATACTTTATGTGTGGTCAGCCTTCCCCTTCGGTAATCATCGTTATCCAGTGCAGGGAGATCATCATGGATCAACGAATGTGTATGGATCATCTCCATAGCCGCCATAAAAGGCTCACAAAGCTTATCCTTTCCTCCAAACAGCTCGTAGGTTTCCCTGATCAGGATCGGGCGGAGTCTCTTTCCACCTGCCGTCATACTGTAATTCATGGCCTCTGCCATGGTTTTTGCAAAACCGGATTCTTCCGGAAGATATTCCCGGATCACATGTTCTGCTTCTTCTGTTCTTCTTTTCAGTTCTTCTTTAAAATTCACGAAATGTCCCATCCTCATTCATCTGAAGCATCTTTTTTTCTACAGTATCCAGTCTTCCGTTCAGATCCTTTAGGAGCTCCATTCCCTGTCTGTAGAGGCGGAAAGACTCCTCAAGAGGTGTTTCTTTATCCTCCAGCTTCCGGGCAAGCAGATCAAGCTCCCCAAAAGTATCTTCTATGGATTTCTCTTCTTTCTTTGCTTCTGCCATTATCGCTCTTCCTTCCTGATGCGATCCGCAACTGCTTCTATGACTCCATCGGTTACTGCAATGGAGATCCTGTCACCTTTTTTTATCTGACTGATCTCTGTCACCGCATGTCCGTCTGAGTCGGACACAAATGCATATCCTCCATTTAGCTTTCTTAATGGAGAAAGTCCCTCAAACCGCTGGATCCATATTGCCAGTTCATGTCTTTTCTCTGTAAGCTTTTGTTCCATGGAAGAACGCAGGCATTCCTCCAGCTCCGATGCATACTGACGTTTTTCACGTAACATGGACTCCGGGCTCAGATACTGGAATCTGTTCTCATAGGCCTTAAGTTTTGCGGCAAAAAGTTCTGTCTTACTGTTCATGGCACGCTGCAGACGGTCTCCGTACATATGAAAGCTCTCCAGAACACTGCGAAAATCATCCACTGCCAGCTCTGCTGCAGCAGATGGTGTAGGTGCCCGCAGATCTGCTACAAAATCCGCAATGGTAAAATCCGTCTCATGTCCCACTGCCGAGATCACCGGTGTCCTGCACTCAAAAATAGCACGGGCAACGCTCTCCTCGTTAAAGGCCCAGAGATCTTCAATAGAGCCACCTCCACGGCCGACGATGATCACGTCCACCCCTGCTTTATCCAGCATCCGGATTCCCTTTACGATACTCTGCGCCGCTCCCTCTCCCTGCACAAGTGCCGGATAAAGGATCACCTGCAGATATGGATTCCTTCTGCCTGCAATATTGCGGATATCCTGTACTGCTGCACCAGTAGGTGCTGTCACCACGCCAAGGGTATGAATAAAATGAGGAATGGGCTGCTTATATTCCTGTGCAAACATCCCCATATCCTCAAGTTCCTGTTTCAGTGCCAGATATCGTTCATAGAGGGCACCAGCACCTTCCAGTGTGATCTCTTTTGCATAAAGCTGATAACGCCCGTCTCTCTCATATACGTCTACAATTCCGCCTGCAACTACCTTATCCCCGTCCTTCATGCGAAAAGCAAGACCTCTGCGGTGTCCCGCAAACATCACACAGCTTAATGTGCCTGTTTCATCCTTCAGGGAAAAATAAATATGTCCGCTGGTATGGTATTTACAGTTGGATACTTCTCCCTTTACATAGACTTTTCGGAGGAAGTAATCCTGGGTAAACATATTTTTGACATAATGGTTTACCTGACCGACAGAATAGACGTTTCTCATGCGTTCTCTTCCGGGGCTTCTGCTGCCTTCTCTTCTGTGTCAGCAGTCTCCTCCTCGTTTTTCTTTTCATCCTTCTCAGATGCGATCTTACCCAGTACTCCATTTACAAAGGAGCCGGAAGCATCTCCGCCAAATCTTTTGGCAAGTTCTACCGCTTCGTTGATAGCTACTCCTGTCGGTACGTCTGCATCATATTCCATCTCATATACTGCCAGACGAAGTGCCGCAAGATCCACACGGCTCATACGCTTTGTCTTCCATCCACGGCTTGCACTGTTCAGCTGTGCATCGATCTCTTCCAGATGTTCTTTCACATGTGCGTACTTCTTCTTCATATATTCCTGGTCCTGTTCTGAAAGTTCTCCAAGACCTTCAAAATAAAGAGAGAGCTGTTCTGTCATCTCTTCTTCTGAATTAAACTCTGTCATAAACATAAGTTTAAATACATGTTCTCTCTGTTCTCTTCTTCTCATAATTTCCTCCTAAGACGGAAAAAAGGAAAGGTTTACTTTCCTTTTTCGTTCTCCATATCCACGCTGGCAATATGAATATTTACATCTGCAACCTCAAGTCCTGTCATATTCTCAATAGCGGATTTAACCTTCTCCTGAACCTTCTTGCTTGTCTCAAGAATGTTTCTGCCATACTCGATATTCAGTGACAGATCCACGGTAACGACTCCTTCCAGAATGGTTACTCTCACGCCCTTGGACAGATTCTTCTTTCCAAGTTTACTTACCAGCTCATTGGTGATATTTCCTGCCATGGAAGCAACTCCATCCACATCTGTTGCTGCAAGTCCTGCAACGATCGCAACAACTTCATCTGCAATGTGAACTTCACCGATTCCGCCCAGATCCTGTATCTTATACGTTGTTCTTTTTTCTGCCATGGGAAACCCTCCTACGGATATAATATTTTTGTTCGTAATTTTATACTATTATATCAAAAAAAGTTATGAAATAAAAGGGCTTATTTACTGAATTCTGTCAGTACCAGATCAGGGTTTCTGTCCTCAACCATGCCAACACTCCATGCATTGACAAAGAGCAGCAACGGATTTCCCTTAAGGTCTGTGACTTTCTTCATATCAGAAGTTCCCACGATCTTGTCTACTTTTACAGTCTCCTTGTTGGCGATCCAGCGGATATGCTCATATGGAAGCGTTTCCAGACGGATATCTACATTATACTCATTCTCCAGACGGTATTTCAGGACATCAAACTGCAGGATACCGACAACACCCACAATGATCTCTTCCATACCGGTGTTAAACTCCTGGAATATCTGGATCGCACCCTCCTGAGCGATCTGGTTGATACCTTTTACAAACTGTTTTCTCTTCATGGTATCGATCTGACGCACACGTGCGAAATGCTCCGGCGCGAAGGTCGGGATTCCCTCAAAGGCAAATTTCTTTCCAGGTGCGCAGATGGTATCTCCAATAGAAAAAATACCCGGGTCAAAGACACCGATGATATCACCTGCATAAGCCTCCTCCACAACATGACGGGATTCTGCCATCATCTGCTGCGGCTGAAGAAGTCGCATCTTCTTGTCTCCCTGCACATGATAAACCTCTTTGGTCGCATCAAACTTGCCTGAACAGATCCTCATAAATGCGATACGGTCTCTGTGAGCCTTGTTCATATTCGCCTGGATCTTAAATACAAAGGCTGAAAAATCATCACTCATAGGATCTACCGGTCCGCAGTCTGCAGTTCTCGGAAGCGGAGAAGTGGTCATCTTCAGGAAATGCTCCAGAAATGTTTCCACACCAAAGTTGGTAAGAGCAGAACCGAAAAATACCGGTGTCAGCTGTCCTTTGCTGACCTCTTCCTGAGAAAACTCCGCACTTGCGCCATCCAGAAGCTCGATTTCTTCCATCAGCTGCTCTTTCTGCTCAGGATCCATGACCTCATCTGCACGGGGATCATTAATATCAATCTCTTCTATCACACCTTCCTTGGTGCCCTTCTGTGTATCGGAGAAGGTAAGGATCTTCTTTGTATTACGATCAAACACACCCCGGAATTTCTTACCGGAACCGATTGGCCAGTTGATCGGACAGGTTGCAATACCAAGCTCTTTTTCGATCTCATCCAGAAGATCAAAAGTATCGTTGGCATCTCTGTCCATCTTATTGATAAAAGTAAAGATCGGAATGTGTCTCATAACACAGACCTTGAAAAGCTTACGGGTCTGTGCCTCAACACCCTTGGATCCATCGATGACCATAACTGCTGAATCCGCAGCCATCAATGTACGGTAGGTATCCTCGGAGAAATCCTGATGTCCAGGTGTATCCAGAATGTTTATACAATATCCGTCATAATGGAACTGAAGAACGGATGAAGTAACGGAAATACCTCTTTCCTTCTCGATCTCCATCCAGTCTGATACTGCATGGCGGGCCGTAGCCTTACCCTTTACACTTCCGGCCAGATTGATGGCCCCTCCATACAGCAGAAATTTTTCTGTTAATGTTGTTTTACCAGCATCCGGATGAGAGATGATGGCAAATGTTCTTCTTTTTTCTATTTCTTTCGTATACTTCGACACGTGAGCCTCCTGTATATTCTCTGATATCTCTATTTTACTATAACCTTTCCTATTCTAGTATAGACAAGGCTTTGCTGTCAAGGCAATTCAGTCGTAAATTCCCTCTGTATCAATAGTCTGATCGTTCTGGATATCTGCAGCCGTCTCTGCGTCCTCAGATGTTTGATCCGCCGGATCGCTTTCCACAGATGCAGCGGTATCCTGCACCTCATCACCTGTACTTTCCGCATTATCCTCTGCACCTCCCGTATTTTTTTCAGCTTCATCTGCAGTATTTATGACATCCGATGCATTTTTACTTTGACTCAGAGGCGTGATCACAATGCTCTCTGCTGCCACACCGGTTTTCCTCTTTACAATATCCTCGATCTGTGCACGTTTTGCATCCTCCAGATCTGCATCCGGCACCACAACATCCGCAGTTTCACCCGTCAGATTTACGATCACATTTTCAAAGCCCTTCGCCTCCAGAAGAAGCTCTGCAGCCGCCTCTTTTTCTGTAAGATCTGTCATGGAAACCATTGTGTTAATGGCATTCTGTTTTTCCTCATCGCTGATGTCTTTATTACTGATGATCGCCTGCAGGTCCGCTTTGTTCTGGGAACGCACCTGCTCCCTGCTGACTTTTGCCTGTGCTGCAAAATCCGAAGCACCGGTAAGTACGGCCTCGCCCGGGGATGCGGTATCCATCACCTCCGACTGGGTTGTGCCATCTGCCCCGTTCTCATCCAGAAGGGCTGTTTCATCGGTCAGATCATAATCCACATCGTCCAGGATACTGCTGCTGTCTGTACTCGTCTCCTTATCCTTAAATCCCAGATCCACATCTGCGAAATTCAGATATCCGGCCACAGCAATGAGAATGGCCAGCGAGGTGATGATTACCTGATTTTTCTTCATGATCTTTTTCACTTCTACTCTCCTCATTTCATTTTCATTATTCTAATTTTATTAGCGTCGATCTGAAATAATGCCATAATTGCCTGCTGAATATTCTGGACTGTCACTGCGCTACCTGCTCCCTGAGCCGCCACCAGCACACCGGTAACTTCATTTTTGCTGCTTATGGAAAAGTTTTCCATATTTCCCTCATCCCCGGTCATAATGATCACTTCCACTTCTCCGACTCCTTCCACATTGGAAAGCAGTTCCTCAAGGCGGCTCTCCAGGCGGGTTTTCTCCGCATTCTGATCCTCTGCTGTTTTACTATTCTTTCGGGTTACCGGAAGTCCTGCCACCAGAAGAAGGATTCCCAGAAGAAGGAAAACTCCCCACTCCTTCCATCCCATCCTCAGAAGCCAGGATCTGATACTGTCCTTTCCTGAGTCCACAGATTCTTTCGAGCTCATTTTTCACCGCCTCCCTCTGTTTTTCTGTGACTGTTCCATAAAGTGTTATGGTCAGCTGAAGCTCTTTCTCCATATCTACTTCTGTTTTTGCCGAAAAAATCCCTTCTTTCCTGAGGATACCCTGAACCTGATCCTTCAGTTCCTGTTCATATGCTCCTTTAAGAAATGTTTCCCTTATTCCTTCTGCTTCTGTCTCCATACGTACCTGTTCTTCTCTCCCATAATTATTGCTGAATCCGGACAGAAGTTCTTCACTTTTTCCCACTACGGCAAATATAGGTGTACAGATCAAAAGCACCAACAGAAGCCCCATAAACAGCCGTATATACTGCTCATAACGCTTATCAGGTAGAATATGCAGAAGTGCTGTAGTAAGTACATGAAAAAAAGCCAGGCTTTTCATCCACTGATAAAGTTCTGTTCTCATCCCAAGCCTCCTCCTGCCATCAGGATCAGAAATGTAAGCATACATAAAATTTCCGCAGTAAACAGGATTCTCATCAGAAGTGCACATCCCTCTGCCATGGTGCCAAAGGCTTCTACCAGCCGTTTGTCTGATACAGGCTGCGCCGCAGCCGCCAGAAAGCGATAGGTCAGTGACAAAAGTCCATATCGGACCAATGGCCCCGCCCCCACCGCCAGGATCACCAGTAAAAGCGCAATGCCCAGACTGTTTCTTACAAGAACAGCTGTGGTAAGGACCAGTTCCGTAACTGCATTTACCGCGCTCCCGATCCCAGGAAGAGCACCTGCAGTTTTTCCCACAGCACTCCGCTTCAGAGAATCCATTACCGGAGCTACAAGCCCACGCACCACCTGCAGTCCTGCTGCCACTCCAAGTAATGTCCGAAGCCCCCAGGAGATCACCGTCTCGATCAGCTCAGCCATTTTTCCCAGCATTTCTTCCCTGGAAAGATGATTTACAAATTTCAGAAGAATATATAAACTCACTCCGGGAAGCAGTACTCGTTCCAGGATCCATTGAAAAAGCCACACCAGAAGCAGTACTCCCTGATAAAAAGCAGCTGCACTGGATGCACCTGACGCTGCTGCCACTGCCATAAAATACACCGGTGAAAGTTCCTTCATAAACTCCGTGATCCACGCAAGCATTGAAAGCAGTGATGCACTCAAACCGGAAAAACTGTTCATCAGAAGAGTAAAAACAAGAAGATACACCACATAAAAACTGATCTCTCCCACCTGCCCGTTATCAAAGGCACCGGCAAACCCGGAAAAAACGGCAGCAAACAATAACAGAAGCAACAACTTCACGATCAGCTCTTTTTCTCTTTCAATACCATAAAAAAGGAGACTGTGCAAAAATTCCCGCACACTCTCCTCCGAAAGCACCTCTTCCCCTGACAGCAGTCTGTGAAACGCTTCTGTAACAGAAAATGTTTTTTCTCCAAGCATCTCATCTACCATGGACTGCAGGTCGGTAAGCTCCATCTGATCTGTGATCTGTTGTTCCGCCGAAGAAGCATAAACGATCACACCGCCAAAACAGTTTATAACTACAGCCAGAAACAGGGCTGCACAAATCTCTGACCAATATCTTTTCATGCAAGAAATCCCTGTATGGTATCCAACAGGGCCAGAAGAACCGGCATACTTAAGACCATTACAGATAACCGGCAGAACAGTTCGATCTGTGCACCAGTGGAGGAATATCCTGCATCTCTGCATATGCCGGATGAAAATTGTCCGATATAGGTGATCCCGATCATCTTCAGCAAAGTAGTGATATAGCTTCCATCAATCGGAAGACTCTGTTTCAGTCTCTCCAGGGACTGGAACAGATAGCTGATCTTCCCTACCGCTAATCCCAGTATCACAAGACCTATTCCCATCGTAACAAGGCTTACATACTCCGGTGCGCGGTCTTTCAGAAGAATCCCCAGAAGAACCCCTGCCGCTCCCAGAACAGAAATCTTCAGAATATCCACGGTTCTTTCCCTCCCCTACAGTACAAAAAGCTGCTGGATATTTTTAAAAAGTTCATAAATATACGGCACGATCCAGAACAGTACTAAAAGAAGTCCTGAAAAACTCACCAGAAAAGCCTGTTCCTCCCTTCCGCTATGTTTCAGGATCTGAGAAAGAACAGAGACCAGGATCCCTACTGCACCGATCTTAAATATGATACTGACCTCCAAATGATCCCTCCTTTTCTTCTGAAAGCCTGTCCTTCTTACTACTGTCTGATAAACAATACTATACCAGGAGAACCGCAAGCAGCAGGCCTCCAAGAATCCCAATTCCCTGGTACAGTTTTTTCTTTCCGGAAACCTCCGCTTTCCGCTTCAATATCTCTGCTTCCAGATTATTTTCATACATGGAAAGCTGCCGCATCTGCATTTCCAGATCCATATAGCCCAGATATTCTCCGAAAGAAAAAAAAGCGTCCTTTTCCCCATGGGTAAGGCAGCTTTTTTTCAGGGCGCTTTCCGCACATTCCCTGCATATCTGTGAAAGTTTTTCTCCTGTTCCCGCTTTCATCCTGTCCGCGGCACTGATGAGAAACTCTCTGTATTTTCCATTCATTCTTCCTGCTGCTCCATAAAAAGCATCCGGCAGTGATGCATTCCCGCAGCGGATCTCGCCTTTCAGGCAGATCACCATCTGAAGCAGTTTTTCCAGTATACGAATCTGCTCCGAAAGTCTCATACTTCCGGAAATTCCCATTCCGGCTCCTGCCGCCACTACCAGAATACATCCTACAATCCGGTACATAGGCATTTCCCATTTTCATCATAGATTCCTTCCACGATTCCTGCACGTTCATGCTTTCCCAGAAAAATATATCTCTGGAAAACCCGCGCTTCCCACAATTTCCGGAAAAACGGCTGGGATAATGTTTCTTCCATGGAAGCTCCATGTGCAGTTGCAATCAGACGACATCCACAGTGGATAACTGATTCCACAGCCTTGAAATCTTCTTCTTTTCCAAGTTCATCCACAGCAACCACAACCGGCGACATTGACCGAATCAGCATCTGCATCCCTTCTGCTTTCGGACAGCCGTCCAGGATATCCGTACGCATTCCAAGGTCATTCTGAGGGATCCCCTGATAGCATCCGGCCAGCTCACTGCGCTCATCGACTACTCCTACCGTAACACCAGAAATATTTCCCCATCCATTACTCATCTGCCGGATGATATCCCGAAGAAGCGTGGTCTTCCCACATCTGGGCGGAGAAACGATCAAGGTATGCATGATCTGCTCTCTTGTCTGGATATATGGCAGCACTTCTTCTGCACATCCCTGGATCTCATGTGCCAGACGGACATTGATGCAGGAAATATATTTCATCCCACGGATACGGTTTCCGTCCAGGATCACCTTTCCGGTAACTCCTACACGGTGCCCACCCTGTACACTCAAAAACCCCTGGCGAATCTCATCTTCATAAGCATACAGGGAATAGCCGCTGACATACTCTAGTGTTTCCTTAAGATCCTCCCGCGTAACCAGATAAGGTTCTGTATCTTTTTGCCGGAGGAAACATTCTCCCCCATCATAAGTGAGGAACAGAGGTCTTCCCACGCGGAGACGTATCTCATATAATTTATCATAATCAAGGTCTGCATCCACCAGAAGCTGGCGGACATTACTGGCAAACAGGTTCTGGATCTGGTTTGCGTCCATGTTTTCACCTCTTACACTTAAATATATTGCGGACATGCCGGATTTAGTACCTGTTGTCTTTTTTGATGCTCTCTCGTTTTTTCTTTATTCCGACAGAAAAAAAAGACTTTCTTCTTCGTCATAGGTCTCCATCTTCGAAAGATTCAGCTTCAGGACCCGATCCACAATATTTACGGAGGACGCACGGTATGCATAGGCACAGGATTCAAACATCACATAAAGACTGTCACCCTCCACCACGATCTGTTCCAGTCGTTCCGGAAAACGATAAGTTCTGGCAGAATTCTCGTTTACATACAAACGCTTATCGGATTGTTCATAAAACACCAGCCTGGATGGCAGGATTCCAAAAGAATGAGAGATCAAAAGCTTATCATTATAAAAAGCAATTCCCTGAACCTGCTCCGATATGGTGGAATAATCCAACGGAACTGCCATTTCAAAATCCATGCCCAGTTTCTCGTCCATGGTATTGATCAGTTTTCCCTCTTCGTCAACTCCGTATCGTGCAATTACACTTTCGTTATATTTTTCAAAGCAGCCTACATACAGACATCCCTTATAAAAGGTCATAAAAGAATCTCTCACGATCCCATAAAGACTGACTATCTGGAAAGTATCCACCGGCAGATGGCTGTCATCATAATCGTAGGCTTCTATTGTATCCATCTTTATACTCACTGCCTGTGCGATCCCGTTGATATTGGAGGAACACCATAATAACTTATGCTCCGGGTCATAGGCAAGTCCTCCCACATGAGGCTGTCCAGGCAGTATCACTTCTTTAATAAAATTATGATTTTCCTTATCGATCACATAAATGACCGAATTATGTTTCTGTGTGCTGCAGTAAGCGCTGACCAGCACATAATCCTCTGTAACCGCCAGTCCCTGAGGCGTCATGGACGTACACATGGCAGGAGTGGCACCCTTTTTTGTGAGCAGCGTCCTGGTATTCTTCAGCCCGGGAATGACATATGTTCCATATTCCTTCTCTTTTTCTCTCCCATCAAAGGCAAAATAAGAGAAATCCTCTTTCTGGGAAAGCATCTGTTTCTGTCCCCGCAGTGTATACACTGCAGCACCTCGGTTTGTCACCACAGCTTTTGTGGGCAGCTCTGTTTTTGCACGGTAAACAAATGCATATAAAAAATAACATATGCACAGCACAAAAACAACTGCCAGGATCTTCAGAATGAAAATCCTGAAGCTGCGTTTCATCTCTTTGTTCATTTCATCGTCTCTATTTGCTATTTCAAAATGATGTCTTCGTATTCAAATCGTAATTCCAGGCTGTCCCTGGCCCAGATTGCACCACTGTATCCCGGTTCCAGCTCCAGCATTATGTAATTTCCCTTATCCATGGAAATCGTACGCAGATCCCTGGACAGTCCCTCTCCGGTCCATTTGATATATGCCTCTCTCAAAACCCACTGGGCAAAAAAGGCTTTCTCCATATCATCTGCATCCAGGATTTCCCGTATCATATCTGCCGGCACCATTCTTTCAAGGAGCCGTTCGTAATTTACCTTCTTGTGGATCTGCACATCAATGCCCACCTCTTCTCCGGCAAACAGACACATCACATATTTTCCGGAATGTGTGATATTATAATGAATTCTTGGAAGCAGGGTAAAAAACGGTTTCCCATGTTCCCCCTTTGACCGAGGCTCAAAAGCAAGCTTCCGTCCAAATTCCCGCTCAAGTCCGATTTCCAGAAGCTTTTCCCCGATCATATGCTCCATGTTCTTGCCGTTATATTCATCTCTGATCTTCGTATAATAAATAATCCCATTCATAATCCGGCCTCCTCAAGAAAACGGGACGGTTCCCGTTCCTTCTCATACTGCTGTCTTACATAATACAGGCAGAGTTTCTTCTTTGCCCGTGTCATACCAACGTAGAAAAGCCTCCGTTCTTCCTCCAGATGTGCCTCCAGGACTGCCTTCCGATAAGGCATGCTGCCTTCATTTACATTCATGATATATACATTGTCATATTCCAGACCTTTGACCGCATGAAGAGTGGATATCACCACTCCTTCCCGTTTCACATCCTGTTTCTTCGCCTGTTCTTCAAGCTTTCTGGTATACTCGTCCATATAGGCCATCCATTCTTCCAATGTTTTCATTCCTCTGGCACTTTCATGGATTCGGTTCAAGGTTTCCATAAGCTCTTCCGGTTTTATTTTACGATACCTTGCATATTCCTGCAAGTATTCTTCGTATCCCATGCCATTCCGGATAAAATTAATAGCTGCATAAGGGGCCATAGTCTTTAAGATCCGAAGATGTGTCTCCATCGTTGTGATCCTGTCACACATCCAGTCTTTGTCTTTGTAAAACTCTCCCAATGCTTTAAAATCAACGTTTTTTTCTGTCAGAGCGTCTCTGGCTATGTATCGGTTTGGCCGGTTCATGATCTCCAGAAATGTACTGCGGCTCCGGTCTCCTTCTGCCATTTTCAAATAAGCGATCATATTCCGGCAGATCCAGTGTCGGAACAGGTTGGGCAGTTTTTCCTTCATAGTGAAAGGAACCCCATACTCCATCAACGCAGCGACCAGTCCTTCGGTTTCCTGATTAGTCCTGAAAAGCAGCGCTGTATCTTCAATATTATCCCCTTCTTCCATCCGGTTCCGCAACAGGCTTGCAACTGCCATATATTCGTCTCTGGGATTTCGAAATTCTTTTATCTGCACCGGCTCTCCCGGTTCATTTGGTGTGGAAAGTTTTTTTGCATAACGGTTTTCATTGTAATTGATCACCTTCATAGCTGTATCCAGGATATTTCCACTGCACCGGTAATTGATATTCAGGATCACCGTCTCCGCATTTTTAAAATCTTCCGGAAAATTCAGCATGATCTCCGGGCGAGCGCCACGGAAATGATAGATAGACTGATCATCGTCTCCCACCACAAACAGATTGTTCTCCGGTGCTGCCAGCATCTTCACGATATCATACTGAAGATGATTGATATCCTGAAACTCATCCACCAGAATATAGTGAAACTTTTTCTGCCATGCAGACAGGATATCTTTTCGTTTTTTCAGAAGTTCATAACAGCTCAACAGCATATCATCAAAGTCAAGTTTTCTTCTTTCATTCAGGACTTTTCGATATCCCTGAAAGATCTGTCGGAACACTTCATCCGGGCAGCAGGAAGAATAATAATGCTCCAGAGCGATCCTTCCACCCTTTACAACACTGATCTCCTTGGCAATATCTTCCACAAAATCCCCTTCCTGGGACTGTTCTGCAGCACAGTTTACCACCAGTTCTCTTAAAATCGCATATTTTTCTTCTTCTGACAGGATATTTCCTCCATTCAGACCATAAGCCTGTTTGAGGATCCCGTAAAACACTCCGTGAAAAGTCCCGAAAGTAACGCCGGTTCGCTGAACACCGGTAAATTTCAGAAACCGTTCTTTCATTTCCACTGCTGCTGCCCTGGAAAAAGTCACAACAAGAACAGAGGAAGCCGGTATCTTCCCTTCCTGGATCATATGTGCTGTTCTTTCTACTATGACGGAAGTTTTCCCCGAACCGGGGCCTGCCAGAACCATCATAGGTCCTGACAGGTGGGCGATCGCCCTTTTCTGAGATGGATTTCGTTTCATAACTGGATTATCGATCACACTCTTATTTATTTTCAAGCTTTTCGATTGCTGCATGTACACGTTTCAGTGTCTCTTCCTTGCCAATGATCTCCATGATCTCTGTTGCACCGGCCGGTGTCATCTGCTTGCCGGATACTGCTGTACGAAGCGGCCACATAACATAACCATTCTTATATCCGTGCTCCTTTACAAAAGCGCTTAAAGATGCATACAGCGGATCATTGGTATAATCCTCCTGTGCTTCCAGTACCGGAAGCACTTCCTTGAGAACTGCAAGAGAAGTCTCCTCTGTTGTTTTCATCTTTTTGTGGCGGTACATCGCACTGTCATACTCCGGAACTGCCTCAAAGAAATCTACAAGCTCCGGAATATCCGGGAATACTTCAATTCTGGTCTGAACCATTCCTGCGATCTTCTTAAGATCAAAGTCTTTTTTCAGAACTTCTTTCAGATACGGAAGTGCTCTCTCATAGAATGCCTCCGGATCCATCTTCTTGATATACTCACCATTCATCCATTTCAGCTTGGCAATGTCAAAAACTGCCGGTGATTTGTTGATATGATGATAATCAAATGCCTCCACAAGCTCCGGAAGAGAAAAGATCTCACGGTTGTCTGCCGGGCTCCATCCAAGGAGTGCAACATAGTTAATCACTGCCTCTGTCACAAATCCCTGATCGATCAGATCTTCATAGGAAGAATGTCCACATCTCTTGGAAAGCTTCTGATGTGTCTCGTCTGTGATCAGCGGACAGTGAACATAGGTCGGGATTTCCCATCCGAATGCCTCATAAATACGATTATACTTCGGTGAAGAGGAAAGGTATTCGTTACCTCTTACAACATGTGTGATTCCCATAAGGTGATCATCAATTACATTTGCGAAGTTGTAGGTCGGATAACCGTCAGATTTGATCAGGATCAAATCCTCCATCTCCTCATTGTTAACGGTGATATCTCCGTAAATAACATCATGGAATGTAGTGGTTCCCTCTGTTGGCATATTAAAGCGGATAACATGCGGCTCACCTGCATCCAGACGGCGCTGAACCTCTTCCTTGGAAAGATGGAGACATCTCTTGTCATAAATAGAGATCTCCTTACCTGCAACAGTACGTTTCATGCTTTCCAGTTCTTCCTTGCCGCAGAAGCAGTAATATGCATCTCCCTGCTCAATAAGCTGTTTGGCATATTTCAGATACATGCCTGTTGCCTGACGCTCGCTCTGTACATACGGGCCAAATCCGCCATCCTTGTCCGGTCCCTCATCATGGAGAAGTCCTGTTTTCTCAAGAGTACGGTAGATGATATCTACAGCTCCCTCCACATAACGTTCCTGGTCTGTATCTTCAATACGGAGGATAAAATCTCCGCCTTCATGTTTTGTGATCAAATAAGCATAAAGAGCTGTTCTTAAATTACCCACATGCATTCTTCCTGTAGGGCTCGGTGCAAATCTTGTTCTGATCTTTGTCATTTCTTTTCTCCTCGTTTTTGTTGTTTCTCTTTATAGGTGCTATTATATACCCAAATCCTTCAAAATGTCCATAGGTTTTCCGGCGGAATACCCTGCCATCCCTCTCATGTATCTTCGCATATACAAAAAAAATCCTCTGAGACACTGTCGTCCCAGAGGATCCTAGATTTCTGCTTATGCTTCTACGCCTTTGTTCTTAAGATAATCGATCACATCTCCAACTGTGTTCAGATCTGTAAGCTCCTCTGCCGGGATCTCAACATTGTACTCATCCTCAAGAGCCATGACCAGTTCAAACAGGTCAAGAGAATCTGCACCAAGATCATCCTTGAAAGATGTCTCCGGTGTGATTGTAGATGCCTCACAATTTAACTGCTCTGCAAGCATTTCTTTCATTTTTTCTAACATGTCTTATTCTCTCCTTTAATCGTTACAGATCGAATCTGTTTCCTCTTTTTGAGCAAAGTATATAGTCTGCAAAAACAGTTGTCAAGAGGATTTTCCCAAAAAATGGCTCCAGAGCAAAAATATTTTGATTTTAAAACTATTTTACTCTTGAAATTTTATCTGACGGGCCACGCTGAGAGCTATTGCCATCTCCAGCATCAGGAACACAATGGACGTTCCTCCGTAACTGATAAAGGGCAAGGTAACACCTGTATTGGGCATCAGATTCAGTACAACAGCAATGTTAAGGATCACCTGCAGCGCAATATGTATAAAAATCCCGGTAACGATCAGTGAGCCAAACAGATCCGGTGCATTCTGTGCAATAAAAAACAACCTGTACAAAAGATATCCGAACAGGATCAGTACAAAAATCCCTCCGAAAATTCCAAGCTCCTCACAGATAATGGAAAAGATCATATCATTTTGTGCTTCCGGAACACTTCCAAGCTTCTGGATACTATTTCCAAGCCCGCGGCCAAAAAGCCCTCCGGAGCCAATGGCATACAATGCCTGCAGCGTCTGATAACCGCCTTCATCGGAATATTTCTCAGGCTGAAGCCATACAAGTACTCGCATAACACGAAAGCTGTCACTATTCTTGGTCGTCGCAACCAGAAAAAGTACTCCGATCACAATAAGGATCACTCCTGCCGCTGCCACAGCAATAAACGGACGCATATCCGGATGTGCCACAAACACCATTCCAACTGTTATTCCCAAAATGATCATGGCTGTACTCAGATTATCTGTAAGTATATAAGCCGCAAGCGCAAGTCCTGCCCCCGGAAGTCCCAGGATCATACAGCTCTTTAAAGTTTTCACCTTTCGTCCCATTTTTCCGATCATGTAAGCCATCATGATAATAACCGCGATCTTTGCCAGCTCGGCAGGCTGAAAGTTGATCGGTCCGATATACAGCCATCTGGTAGCACCATGAGAGGAATGTCCCAGCGGAGTCCGCACAAGTCCCATAAGGATCAGCGAAGCCACATACAACGCAGTTGTAAAAGGAAGAAGGATATGATAATCCAGTATTTTTGAAATAAATAACGCTCCGATCAGACATGCTGCACTGATCAGTGCCTGTTTCTTAAAATAAAACATATCGTTGCCATAATTCACTTCTGCCATATATGAACTGGTGCTGTAAAGCATGACCAGTCCAAAGCACACCAGCAGTACAATAACAGCTACCAGATTATAATCATAATAATCAGATTTCTTATTCTGCTTTTTTCTGTTAAGCAGAGTTTTTTTCATTCTATCACCATCGCTTTCTGTATCTGCGAAGAATTTCCTGATATCCACGAGTAATAAAGAAAGTAAAAAAAATTCCCGGAAAGCCGCATAAATGCTGTCTTTCCGGGACGTTCCATAAATGGACCTGAGGGGAATCGAACCCCTGTCCGAAAGCCTATCCCTTAAGGCATCTCCCATCACAGTCGCTGATTTAACATTCCCTTGGCAGTACGCCCACCGACAGGCTTACTGCTTCAGTAGCTTCATGATACATCTACCGGGGCAAAGCTTACCCGGCAAGGTTTCTCACATGGTCGACGCCAGATTCCCGATGTGTGAGTGCAACGGGGCTGACGAGCAGCTTAGGCTGCTAACGCTAACTTTTCGTCTGCGTTTATATTTAGTTCCCGGTTGGTACGCAGTCCAGGAGTCTGCGGATGGCTTCCCTAACTTCAAAGCCCCCGTCGAAACCAGTACAAGCCCTTAAAAGACTTCTGTGACCGGATCATTTCCGGTCATCTCTGGTGGACAGACGAACTTCTTAGTCAGTTTTTTGACTGGGTTTAATTATACCAGAATGATTTTTCGTGTCAAGGATATTTCAAAAAAAGTCCAGACTGTACCGTTTTTTCTTACCTGTACAGTCTGGAATATGCATTCAAACTTTGGTATTTTAAATACTGTCAAAATGATCTTTTAATTTTATGGCACAAAAAAACCCGCTTACGCGGGTTTTTTGCTGCATTATACACGTGAGAGATACTCTCCTGTTCTTGTATCGATCTTCAGTTTGTCGCCCTGGTTTACGAACAGAGGAACCTGAACCTGTGCACCTGTCTCAACAGTTGCCGGTTTGGTAGCACCCTGTGCTGTATTTCCTGCGAATCCTGGCTCTGTCTCAATAACCTCAAGCTCTACAAAAAGAGGTGGCTCGATTGCGAATACCTCTCCGTTATGAGAGCAAACCTTAACCATCTCATTATCCTTAACAAATTTCAGAGAATCGCCAACCTGCTCCTCTGTAAGACCAACCTGATCATATGTCTCTGTATTCATGAAGTAGTATAAACCACCATCCTGATACAGATACTGCATATCTACACGCTCAATACGTGCTGCCGGGAATTTCTCTGTAGGACGGAAGGATTTCTCTACTACAGAGCCTGTGATAATGTTCTTGTATTTTGTTCTTACAAAGGCTGCGCCTTTTCCTGGTTTTACATGCTGGAATTCAACGATCTGACATACGTTTCCATCAATTTCAAGTGTGATACCATTTTTGAAATCACCTGCTGAAATCATAAATATTTCCTCCTTAATATATGCGGTTCTTTTTCGCTATGGATTATTCTATAATACCTTTTGCCATTTTTCAACTGTTTTTTTGTTTAAGCCTTCAATTTTTCTTCAATTTCTGCGATCAGCTCATCAAAAGGCTTCACTCCTGTGACAACTTTAATGTCCGCAAACTTCTCATAAACCGGATCTCTCTGTTTCAGAAGTTTCTTGATCTTCTCTTCTTTATTCTCAGTTCCTTCCAATGTGGGATTGTTACTTCCTTCCAGACGTTTGATCAACGTTGCAGCAGATCCCTTCAGATAGATGATCGTTCCCATACTCTGGAGATATTTCTGGTTCTGCTCCTGAAGAGGCAATCCCGCACTTACAGAGATTACCTTCCGTTCGCTGTCTGTGGACAGTTCCTTGACTGCCATAGTCTCCAGCGCACGGTAAAATGCTTCTCCAAAGCGTTCAAATACCTCCTTTACTGACATGTTCATTTTTTTCACGATCAGTCTGTCCACGTCAATAAACGGAAGCCCCAGGTCCTTCGCCAGTCTCTTTCCAACTCGTGTCTTTCCTGAACCCATAAAGCCGATGATTACAATATGGTTCATGAATTCTTTCCCTCCTCTTTTTGGTAAAAATGTAATACTATTTTTTCCAGATATCGCTTCAGTACGATCTGGATCTCCTCTTTTGGATGAATCGGTTTCACAAGGATCGTCCGGATCCCTGCTCTCTTTGCTCCATAAATATCCGTAAACAACTGATCTCCTATAAAGATCGTCCTGTCAAGATCGATTCCGATCACCTGGCAGGCTTTTTTATAATTTTTCACAGCCGGTTTATGAGCATTTTCTATAAAATCCCCCTCTACTGCTTTGGCAAAGGGCTCCACACGAGGTTTCTGGTTATTGGATACAAAACAGTATCGAAACCCGAGAGCCCTCAGCTTTTCAAACAGTTTCTTTGCCCGGTCATCTGCCGGTGCCCCGTGGGGAACAATGGTATTATCGATATCGAAGAGCAGCCCTCTGTATCCTTCTTTGTACAGCTTCTCATAATCGATCCCATACGCAGAATCCAGATATTCATCCGGAAAAAAACATCTGAACATCTATTCCACCTCAGTCCTTTCCTATCGCTCGCAAAGAGGAATATACTCTGCTTCCGGAAGGACATTCTTATATGCGGGACGGATGATCTTATCCACATTGATAAGCTCTTCCATACGATGTGCGCTCCAGCCTACGATACGTGCAATAGCAAACATCGGTGTGTAAAGCTCCAGCGGCAGATCCAGCATGCTGTAAACAAATCCGCTGTAAAAATCTACATTGGCACTGACACCCTTATAGATCTTACGCTCCTCTGCGATAACCTTTGGTGCAAGACGCTCTACTGCAGCATACAGCTGATAATCCTTCATTCTGCCCTTTTCTCTTGCAAGCTGTTCCACATAGCCTTTAAATACTTCTGCACGTGGATCTGAAACAGAATAGATCGCATGCCCCATACCATAGATCAGTCCACGTTTATCAAAGGCCTCTTTATGAAGAAGCTTCTTAAGGTATGCACTGATCTCCTCTTCATCACTGTAGTCATGTACATGTTTACGCATATCGTTAAACATTTTTACGACTTTGATGTTGGCACCGCCGTGTTTCGGGCCTTTCAGAGAACCTAGTGCTGCCGCGATCGCAGAATACGTATCTGTCCCGGAAGAGGAAACCACATGTGTAGTAAAAGTAGAGTTATTACCACCGCCATGCTCCATATGAAGGATCAGAGCAATATCAAGGATCTCTGCCTCAAGTGCCGTATACTTCTTATCCGGTCTTAACAGACGCAGGATATTCTCAGCTGTGGAAAGCTCCTTTTTAGGCTGATGGATATAAAGACTCTTGCCTTTCTCATAGTGGTTATAGGCCTGATATGCATAAACAGATAACAGCGGGAAAACGCTGATCAGGTTGATACACTGACGGAGCACATTCTCCAGTTCAATATTATCCGGGTCTTTGTCGTAGGAATAAAGTGTCAGCACGCTTCTTGACAGAGCGTTCATAATATCTCTGGATGGTGCCTTCATAATGACATCCCTTACAAAATTCCGCGGAAGCATACGCTGGTTCGCAAGAATCCCGGAAAATCCATTCAGCTCTTCCTGATCCGGAAGCTTTCCGAAAAGAAGCAGATAGGTTACTTCCTCAAAGCCAAAGCGCCGGTCATTGATAAATCCATTTGTCAGATCCTTAATATCATACCCACGATAAGAAAGCTTACCTGCGCAGGGAACCTCTTTTCCGTCCACGATCTTCGTTGCCTGGACATTGGAGATCTGGGTCAGTCCTGCAAGGACACCCTTTCCATTCAGGTCACGCAAGCCTCGCTTGACATCATATTTGCCATATAAAGACAGATCCAGTTTGTCATTCTCACGACAGATCTGGGTAAGTTTCTCAATCTCAGGTGTCACTTTCATGTTGAATTTGCTCATCAGTTATTTCCCCTTTCGATTTCTGTTTTATTGCTGTTCGATAACGGTCCCTCCTCATTCCCCTCTCAAGCAATTCTGGTCTTATTTGTATATCCCGGCGTAGCTGGCCGGGATATTTCAGATATATTATAACATTTTTTTCGGTTCCGGTCTATGCCGAAAATATAACCGAATATCTGCTTTACAGTTTATCAGTTATGAGCAGGCAGCGAATGCGGATCGCAAATCTCTTCTTGTCTATCTGCGATCAGCCCTGCTTATATGTAGCAAAGAACTCTTTCATCTTCTTCATTGCCTTGTCAAGCTGGCGGATATCCGGCAGATAAACAATACGGAAGTGATCCGGCTGGTTCCAGTTGAATCCCTTGCCCGGAACAACAAGCACCTGTTTCTCATGAAGAAAATCCAAAGCAAACTGTTCATCATTGAAAATATTGAATTTCTCAGTATCGATCTTCGGGAATATATAAAATGCCGCATGTGGTTTTACAACAGAAATTCCCGGAATATCATTCAGTGCCTTGTAAATAAAGTCTCTCTGCTCATAAACACGTCCGCCCGGCTGCGTATATTCATTGACACTCTGATATCCGCCAAGTGCGGTCTGTACAATGGACTGTGCCGGAACATTTGAACAGAGACGCATGGAAGAGAGCATATTGATTCCCTCTATATAACCCTTCGCCTTACTTTTTGCACCACTTAAGATCATCCATCCGATGCGGAAACCTGCGATCATATGAGACTTGGACAATCCTGAAAATGTTACACAGAACACATCGGGTGCAAGGGATGCAATCGAAGTATGTTTATATCCATCCATAACAAGACGGTCATAGATCTCATCAGAAAAGATGATCAGCTCATTTTCTCTTGCAATGTCTGCGATCTGTTCCAGGATCTCCTTCGGATATACTGCACCTGTAGGGTTATTGGGATTGATGATAACGATCGCCTTGGTCCTTGGTGTGATCTTGCTCTTGATATCCTCAATATCCGGATACCAGTCAGACTGTTCGTCACAGATATAATGAACTACATTTCCGCCTGCCAGTGTTGCAGTAGCTGTCCACAACGGATAATCCGGAGCCGGGATCAGGATCTCATCCCCGTTATCAAGCAGCGCCTGCATACAGAGGTTGATCAGTTCACTGACACCATTTCCCGTATAAATATCATTAATGGTAACTCCCGGGATCCCGCGAAGCTGTGCATACTGCATGATCGCTTTTCTTGCAGAAAAAATACCCTTGGAATCGGAATATCCCTGGGAAGTACGAACATTACTCAGCATATCCAGGATCACTTCCTGAGGTGCTGAAAACCCAAACGGATACGGATTACCAATATTCAGCTTCAGAATCTCCATTCCATCTTCTTCCATTCTGGCAGCTTCATCCACAACCGGTCCGCGCACATCGTACAGCACGTTGTCAAGCTTTGATGATTTCCCGAATGTTCTCATAAAAACCACTCCTCTTCTAATTTTCACTATTATTTAACCATTTTAATTTCATAGTCAAAAAATATTTATTCTATATCATCTCACATTTAGGCTTTCAACGCAAGAAATAAAAATTTAAAAAAATTAAATTTAGCACTTCCCTTTTTTAGCATGTTAATGTATAATAGCACTCGAATTTAGTTTTCAACGCAATTTAATATGTGATGAGGAGGAAACAACAATGTCTTACACAGAAGAAGTTTATGAAAGAGTTGTAGCACAGAATCCTGGCGAGCCAGAATTCCATCAGGCAGTTAAGGAAGTTCTCGATTCCCTTAAAGTCGTAATTGACAAAAATGAGGAAGAGTATCGTAAACTTTCCATCCTTGAGCGTCTTGTAGAGCCAGAGAGGATCATCTCCTTCAAAGTACCGTGGATCGATGATAACGGAACTGTACAGGTTAACAAAGGATATCGTGTTCAGTTCAACAGCGCCATCGGACCATACAAAGGCGGCTTAAGATTCCATCCTTCTGTAAATCAGGGTATCCTGAAATTCCTTGGTTTTGAGCAGACCTTTAAAAACTCTCTTACAGGCCTTCCGATCGGCGGTGGAAAAGGTGGCTCCAACTTCGATCCTAAGGGTAAATCTGACAGAGAGGTTATGGCATTCTGCCAGAGCTTTATGACAGAGCTTTGCAAATATATCGGCGCAGATACAGATGTTCCGGCTGGTGACATCGGTGTCGGCGGACGTGAGATCGGTTATCTCTTCGGACAGTATAAGAGAATCCGTGGCCTTTATGAGGGTGTCCTTACAGGAAAGGGTCTTTCCTTCGGAGGTTCCCTGATCCGTACAGAGGCTACCGGTTACGGTGTTGTATACATGCTCAACGAGATCGCCAAAGCTCACAATGATTCCGTAGAAGGAAAAACAATCGTTGTAACAGGTTCCGGTAATGTAGCTATTTACGCTGTTGAGAAAGCTACTCAGCTTGGTGCCAAGGTTGTTGCAATGAACGACTCCAACGGATATGTCTACGATCCGAACGGAATCAACCTTGACGTCGTAAAGGATATCAAAGAAGTAAAACGTGGACGTATCAAAGAATATGCAGACCGTGTTGAGGGTGCTACCTACACTGAGGGACTTGGCATCTGGAATATCAAATGTGATATCTACCTTCCATGCGCTACTCAGAACGAGCTTGGTCTTGACGGAGCTAAAACACTGGTTGCAAATGGCTGCAAATACGTCGTTGAAGGTGCAAACATGCCTACTACTCTTGATGCAACAACATACCTTCAGGAGAACGGTGTTCTCTTCATGCCTGGTAAAGCTGCAAACGCTGGCGGTGTTGCCACATCTGCACTTGAGATGAGCCAGAACTCCATGAGACTTTCCTGGACAAGAGAAGAGGTTGATGAGAAACTCCACAACATCATGATCGATATCTTCCACAAAGCTGATGACGCTGCTAAACGTTACGGTATGGAAGACAACTATGTTGTAGGTGCAAACATCGCCGGCTTCGAAAAAGTTGTTGACGCTATGAAAGCTCAGGGTATTGTTTAATTAAGTTTCCTGAATCATTAATGTATATTTATAGCAGGGACCGCAGAGGATTTTTCCCAGGCGGTTCCTGTTTTTTATATCCACTTTTACGATCTTTGAAAAATCGAACATTCGTGTTTCAAAAAAGGCCGACTGTCTTTTGACAATCGGCCTGGAATTTCCTGTACTTGCGGTCTGTTCATTTAATCTCTTAATTGATCAGTTTCTTCAGCTCATCCATAAAGGTACTGACATCTTTAAACTCTCTGTATACAGACGCAAAGCGTACATACGCTACCGCATCCAGATCCTTCAGATGTTCCATAACGATCTCTCCGATCTTGGTACTGCTGATCTCACGGTCTTCTGACCGGAAAATATCTCCTTCTATGGAATCGATCATCTCTTCCACTCTCTCAATGGGAATAGGGCGCTTATAACAGGCACGAAGAACACCATCCTGGATTTTGGAACGTTTATAGCTTTCCCGGTTCTGGTCCTTCTTGATCACAGTCAGTGGAATCGTTTCCACCTTCTCATAAGTTGTAAAACGCTTTCCGCAGGCATCACAGAGACGGCGGCGGCGGATGGAATTGGTATCCTCTACAGGTCTGGAATCTACAACTCTTGTATTATCCTGGTTACAGAACGGACATCTCACAGAACTCTCCCCCTTTCCGGATCAGTAAATCATTACTAAATTCGTTTTTATTATAAAATAAATGCACATAATGTGTCAATAATCGGACTTGCATAAATTTTACAGATTTTCCATAAAATCATACCAGGTGATGAATTTATGCGCATCTGTGAGCTGAAACAAAAAGAAGTGATCAATATCCATACCTGCCGTAGTCTTGGCTACCCTCTTGATGTGGAATTCTGCTGTGAAACCGCACGCCTGAAAGCCCTGATCATGCCAGAACCGGGGAAATTTTGCTGGTGTTTTTCCAAAGAAAATGAATATTCCATTCCATGGGACTGCATCCGCCAGATCGGCGAAGATATCATCCTTGTTGATTTCCGTGATGAAAAACGGCTGGGAGGAGACTGAACCGACTACATTTGTCAAGGCCCTTTATTTTTTATATTTTTCCCGAAAAAGTATATTTCAACCGCCCTCTGAGAATCATCTTAATGTACTGACAAGACAAGGAGGATTCTAAGATGGCACTGAATAAAGTTGAAATCTGCGGAGTAAATACCTCAACCCTTCCTGTTCTCAACCAGGAAGAAAAGGAGGAACTCTTCAAAAGAATCAAAGCTGGCGATGAAGAAGCCAGAGAATTGTACATCAAAGGCAATCTGCGGCTTGTTTTAAGCGTGATCCGCCGTTTTCAGAACAGCAGTGAAAATCCAGATGACCTTTTTCAGATCGGCTGTATCGGCCTGATCAAAGCAATCGATAATTTTGATACCACCCTTCAGGTAAAGTTTTCTACCTATGCAGTTCCGATGATCATAGGAGAGATCCGAAGATATCTCCGTGACAACAACAGCATACGAGTCAGCCGCTCTCTGCGGGATATCGCCTACAAAACCATCTACACCAGGGAAAATTACATGCGGCAGCATCTCAAAGAGCCTACCATTGCGGAGATTGCTGATGAGATCGGCATTGACAAGGAAATGATCGTCTATGCCATGGATGCGATCCAGAGCCCGGTAAGCCTTTTTGAGCCCGTGTATTCCGAAGGCGGAGATACCCTATATGTTATGGATCAGATCAGTGATAAAAAGAACCTGGAAGAAAACTGGGTGGAGGATATTTCTCTTCGAGATGCCATGAACCGGCTTGGAGAGCGTGAACGTCACATTATCGATCTCCGCTTCTACGAGGGAAAAACCCAAATGGAGGTAGCTGATGAGATTGGTATCTCCCAGGCTCAGGTCAGCCGACTGGAAAAACATGCTCTTCGCAGTATGCGAAACTATCTCCGGAATTGATTCATCTCTCTTCAGACAAAAAGCTGCAGCAGAATATCTGTTATCCTGCCGCAGCTTTTATCTCTTATTTCAGCGCTTTCTCAATTTCTTCGATCACGATCCGAAGCGCCTTCAGCCTTGCATATTTCTTATCTACGGATTCCAGAATGTGCCATGGTGCATAAGCAGTACTGGTTTTCTGAAGCATCTCATCTACTGCTGTTTCATACTGATCCCATTTTTCACGGTTTCTCCAGTCCTCATCCGTGATCTTCCACTGTTTTTCCGGATTGCTCTGGCGGTCGTTGAATCTGGCAAGCTGGGTGTCCTTATCAATGTGGACCCAGAATTTCACGATCACAGCGCCCCAGTCAGAAAGCTCCTTCTCAAATTCATTGATCTCATTGTAGGCACGTCTCCAGTCATTCTCGCTGCAGAAGCCCTCCAGACGTTCTACCATCACTCTTCCGTACCACGTCCGGTCAAAGATGGCAATGTGACCATCCTTGGGAAGCCTTGTCCAGAAACGCCACAGATAATGACGGGCTTTTTCATGAGGCTCCGGACTTGCGATAGGATGTACCTCAAATCCACGGGGATCAAGAGCCTCCGTGATCCTCTTGATATTTCCTCCCTTTCCGGCAGCATCCCAGCCTTCATAGGTGATGATCACAGGCACTCTTTTTCGGTAAAGACGGTTATGCAGGCTTCCAAGTTTTGCCTGCAGTTCCTTAAGCTCTGCCTTGTACGCTTCATCCCCCACTTCTTTTCCCTCCAGAGGAATCTCGCTTAATCTGGGCATCTCCACCAGAGGAAAAACATTCTGTAGGATCGGCACGGCATGTTTGCTGTTTTCCATGGCAACCTCTATATTGCTGATCATGGTTTCCAGTACCTGCAGTTCTGCCCACTTCCGGTCACCGGCATCGACAATATACCATGGAGCCGCAGATGTATTGGTATCCTGCATATACTGGTCGAAAATCTTTCTGCACTTCTTATAATGATCATTCTGCCAGAGATCATATTCATTGACTCTCCATCTGGTATCTTTGCTTTCCAGAAGGATGCCCATACGTTTCTCCTGGTCTTTCCGGTCAATCTGCATAAAAAATTTCAAGAGTACATATCCATTATCCGTCAGCTGACGTTCAAATCTCCGGATACTGTCAATCCGTTTTGAATAATTGTCACCCTTCAGCTTTTTATCCATACGTTCACGACAGGTCTGATCCATCCATCCTGAATCCAGGAATGTAAACTTGCCCGCTTCCGGGATTTCCCTGAAATATCGGTAAAGAAATGGTTTCCGAAGTTCTTCCTCTGTAGGTGCTGACATAGTCGCAA
The DNA here is from genome assembly GCF_008679485.1 of Blautia sp. LMAG:89. Taxonomy (NCBI): domain Bacteria; kingdom Bacillati; phylum Bacillota; class Clostridia; order Lachnospirales; family Lachnospiraceae; genus Blautia; species Blautia sp. LMAG:89. The sequence continues at coordinate 110,400 of NZ_NANC01000009.1, forward strand.
CTTTGAAGAAACGAGGATCGATATTCTTGATCACCTTACTTATGGTACTTCCTTTTCCGGAAGCTCCCCAACCTTCAAACAGCACGATCACCGGAATCTTATGCTCTTTCAGAGCCATCTGCAATTCATATAATCTGGTTCTTGCAGCGCTTAAACGCACTTTGATATCCTCTTTTTCCGGAATCTGTTCCGGGTTCCAGTTTTTTAACATCTGCATCGTCCTTCCTTGAATTTTTTGAATATTCATATTATACCACGGAAGATCTTATTTTACGATAATTTTTACATAATTTTAACCTTTAATCCTCACAAAAACAAACACATTGCACAACCAAATTCATTCATAAGCATCGAAAATCTTTTTAACCTCTTGACATTTTTGTCACCGCTTCATACAATAGACGCTGATTGTTATTTTTTTAACTTCATAAAAAAGCAGTGCCTGAAAACTGTTGAATAATAAAGATCAAGGAGCCGATCATGAAACTCACAGAAAAACTTCTGCAGAAAATGGAACAGAAAAAAGAACTCTATGGCGATGGCATCATCATGCCGGACGGGGATTACCGTCTGATCCAGGATGGACACTTAAAAACTCTCATGTCCCTTCTTCCATATACAGAAAACGAAATCTGGAAAATGATCCCCGATGATGATTCCGCACTTTTCTGGCTGGTAGAAAAAACAAGCTGCGTACTGACCGATGTCAATTCCACGATCGGAATGAAGATGACCCCCGCACAGCAGAAAACCTACGAAGCACTTTCCAGTCGCGGGATCATCTCTGATGAATATTATGATCTTACCAAACAACGGGAAAAAGTAAAAGCTGCCCGGGCTAATGCCTGAGCAGCTTTTGTTTTTGTATATCAGTCGTCATATCCTTCCAGAAAAGAATGTTTCACGCCGTCTTTCTTATAGGCAATGACTGTATGAAGATTCACATTTTCCACACTTCGGAAAATATTACTTTCAATATGAGGATTTACCTTCTTAAGCTCTGCAATGAGATTTTTGATCTCCATTCGCTTGGAAACACTGGTGCCGTCTGTACGACAGGTAGTACAGGTATCGGTAAACTTGCAGGCACACTGGATAAAATGCAGATCATTATAATCTCTCCAGTGCTTGATATCTGCCTCCCGGATCAGATACATCGGGCGGATCAGCTGCATCCCTTCGAAGTTTGTGCTGTGGAGTTTCGGCATCATGGTCTGTACCTGTGCTCCATAAAGCATTCCCATCAGGATAGTCTCGATCACATCGTCATAGTGATGACCAAGGGCGATCTTGTTGCATCCAAGTTCCTTTGCCTTACTGTAGAGATATCCTCTCCGCATACGGGCACAGAGATAACACGGAGATTTCTCTACATTATAAACTGCATCAAAGATCTCCGTCTCAAACACTGTGATCGGAATTCCGAGAAGTTTGGCGTTGTGTTCGATCACCGCACGGTTGGCCTCATTATATCCCGGATCCATCACAAGAAATACCAGTTCAAAAGGAAACTTGTTATGACGTTTCAGTTCCTGGAACAGTTTGGCCATCAACATGGAATCCTTACCGCCGGAAATACAGACCGCGATCTTATCTCCCGGTTTCACCAGTTCATAGTCATTGATCCCTCTGGCGAATCTGGAAAACAGCTGCTTGTGGAATTTCTTGCGGATGCTCAGCTCGATATCTTTCCGGCGCTGTTCCATTGCCTCATTTTCCGTTTCTTCACTGTCCCCTTTCTTGGACTCTTTCTGCATCTGCTGAAAAAGCCATCCTGTATATCCGCCTTTCAGACTCCGTGCGGGAATTCCCTTTTCCCGGAGCATCCCTGCCCCTTCCTGGCTGAAAAGTCCTCTGGTACAGTAAAGAACCGGGATTTTATCCCCTTTCAGTTCTTCTGCCCGTTCTTCCAGTTCCTGTTCCGGAACAGAAATCGCTCCCGGGATCATTCCATATTCCACAGTTACTTTATCACGGGTATCTACCAGAAGATATTTTTCCCGTTTCTTCTCTATTTCATCAAAAGAAATCTCCAGTGTTTCCTCACTCATGCTGTTTTTATTCCTTTCCTTACAGCTCCTCCCTGATCGTGCCGTCACAGGCAATGGTCACTACCTGCCATGGGATCATCTTTCCGCTTCGCTCCATGGCACGGATCACTGCATTCTCGATGCCTCCGCAGCAGGGAACTTCCATGCGGACGATACGGATACTCCGGATGGAATTATTTCCTATGATCTCTGCAAGCTTATCTGCATAATCTCCCTCATCCAGTTTGGGGCATCCGATCAGCGTCACATGATCTTTCATGAATTTCTCATGAAAACCTGCATAAGCGTAGGCAGTACAGTCTGCCGCGATCAGAAGCTGTGCATTTTCAAAATATGGTGCATTGACAGGAACCAGTTTGATCTGTACGGGCCACTGGGCAAGACGGCTTGTCTGTTCCCCTGCATTTTGGGGAACTTCTTTCTGCTCTGCCTGCACCGGCGGTTCCTGCTTTTTATTAAGGCTTCTTGCCATACTTCCGGGGCACACGTGCGGCTTCCCTGCTGGCATCGAGGCCTCTGTTTTCTTAAGCTTCATTCTTTTTTCCACTGCCTCCGCGTCATAATCTGCGGCTTCCCGCTCTATAATGCGGATCGCATCGGCAGGGCAGGCCGGAAGACAGTCTCCCAGTCCGTCACAGTAATCATCCCGGATCAGTTTCGCCTTGCCACTAGCCATGACAATAGCTCCTTCGTGGCAGGCAGCTGTGCAGGCACCACAGCCGTTGCATTTCTCTTCCTCAATGTGTACGATCTTTCTTATCATGATATCATCTCTCCCTGATTTTTATATTTCTGCAAATGTTTTTGTTTTCACTGACATCATACAAAAATCCCGGAGATTCTTCGGTAACATATGTTACCTTACAGATATAACTCCATTTTTTCCTGATCTTTCACAAGGATCTGACGCCTGTCAAGTTCCAGGATTCCTTCTTCCTGCATCTTTCCCAGTTCTCTGGAAAGAGACGGCCTGGTAATGTTTAAATAATCCGCCATCTCTTCTCTGGACAGGTTCATATGGATCTTCCCTTCACTGTCCTGGCATTCCACAAGGAAACGAACGATCCGCTCCCGGAGACTGCCGCTTCCAAGGATCCGAAGCTTCCGGTTCATATTGTAAGCCTTCCCGGCAAAAACCTCAAGAAGATTTTCCCGAAGTTTCCGGCTTAAACTATTTTCTTCCCTGTCTGTAAAGATCCGGCTGCTCATGATCAGAACGGAAACCTGCGTCAGCGCTTCCACATACATATCATAGGAAGCTTTCTCCATAAAGGCATAAACCTCCCCGAACAGAGCCCCTGGATTTTCCAGCTGCGCCAGAAGGATCCTTTTTCCGGAAAATGTCTCTTTTGCGATGATCACGCTTCCGTTAAGAAGCATGTAAACCGAATCCGGCTGGTCTGTTTCCTGAAAGATCCGCTCCCCTCTGGAATAAGTCCGTACCGTTCCTTCCTGCTCCATGAGGTTTAGGAGTTCTTTTTCTTCCAGGTTTCTGCAGAGCCGGCTTTGTCTTAAAATGGCCACCCATTCTTCTCTTCTTTTTTCTTCCACTTTTTCACCTCATCTCTGTACAGGTTTTTATCACATTTCTGCAATCTCTGTCAACTCCCGTGAACTTCATAGGTTACCAGCCTGTACTTTTTTCTGAAAATCAGTTATAATATTTTTTGTTTGTAAAAAATTCTACCAAGGAGGATACCGGAAATGAAAACACAGAATCAGACTATGCTTTCTGAGAATACACTGACATCCCGGCCCACAGATATTATCGCGGGATTTCCTGTACGTCCCGGTTTTTTTGAATTAAATGGCGCTACTCCCCTTTCCAACGGAGTCAACTTTACCACACATACCCGTCACGGTACATCCTGCGAGCTTCTTCTTTTCCACTCCGGAGAAGAGGAGCCTTTCGCAGTTCTTCCTTTTCCCAATGCCTGTCGTATCGGTGATGTCTATTCCATGATCGTCATGGGACTGGACATCGAAGACCTGGAATACGGCTACCGCATCGACGGTCCTTATGAACCGGAAAAAGGCCATATCTTCGATAAGACAAAAATTCTTCTTGATCCTTATGCCAAAGCCGTTGCCGGTCAGCGCGAATGGGGACAGCAGAAGATTGGAAGCTATCACGCCCGTGTGGTACGCGATTCTTTCGACTGGGAAGACATGCCTCAGTCCACCCGTAAGATCAGTGACCTGATCATCTACGAACTTCATGTCCGCGGATTTACACAGGACGCTTCTTCCGGTGTCACACACCCGGGAACTTTTGCCGGTCTTCGTGAAAAGATTCCTTACCTCAAAGAACTGGGAATCAATGCGGTGGAGCTGATGCCTATCTTCGAGTTCGACGAGAACATGAATGCCCGTACCGTAAACGGCAAGCGTCTTCTGGAATACTGGGGATACAATTCCGTTAACTTCTTTTCCCCAAACACCAGCTATGCTTCCAAGGCAGAACATAACTGTGAGGGAACCGAACTGAAAGAACTGATCCGTGAGCTCCACGAAAATGGAATCGAAGTAATTCTTGATGTCGTATTCAACCACACTGCCGAAGGAAATGAACTTGGAAAAACTTTCTGCTTTAAAGGATTTGACAATAAAGTTTATTATATGCTGACTCCGGAAGGAAATTACTACAATTTCAGCGGATGTGGAAACACTCTGAACTGTAATCATCCGATCGTGCGTCAGATGATCCTGGAGTGTTTACGTTACTGGACCATCAACTACCGCGTGGATGGTTTCCGTTTCGACCTTGCAAGTATCCTGGGACGTCATGAGGACGGTTCCCCTCTTAACAACCCGCCACTTCTGGAACTTCTTGCTTACGATCCGGTTCTTCGAAATGTCAAGCTGATCGCAGAGGCCTGGGATGCCGGCGGACTGTATCAGGTTGGTTCTTTCCCTGCCAGCCGCAGATGGGCTGAGTGGAACGGCCGTTACCGTGACTGCCTCCGTTCTTTCCTGAAGGGAGATTTCTGGAACGCCTGGGATGCTGCATGGAGCATTTCCGGTTCCGGTGACCTGTATGGCGGTTTTTATTCCGATCACAATGACAACTATGCAGGATACAATTCCTGCGTCAATTTCCTCACCTGTCACGACGGATTCACCATGTACGATCTCTATTCCTACAACGAGAAACACAACGAGGCAAACGGCTGGAACAACACAGATGGTTCCAACGACAACCGCAGCTGGAACTGTGGAGAAGAGGGTGATTCCACCAATCCGGAAGTCCTTTCCCTCCGCTTCCGCATGATCCGAAACGCCTGCGCGGTACTGATGTCCAGCCGCGGAACCCCGATGTTCCTTGCAGGTGACGAATTCGGAAACACCAAACACGGAAACAACAACACCTACTGCCAGGATAACGAAATCTCATGGATCAACTGGAAGCTTCTGGAGAAAAATCACGATCTTTTTGAATTTTTCAAATTTATGATCCGGTTCCGTAAAGACCACCCTGTTATCTCCCGGAAGCTTCCCAACGCAGTATGCGGTATGGAAAATATCCACACTCATAACATTGACGCAAGGGATGTGACCATTCCAAGAGATGCCCACACCTTCGCTGTAAGCTTTGCAGGCTATGATAAGAGCAAAGGCACTGATGACCTGATCTACATTGTGATCAACGCATACTGGGAGGACGTAACGGTCACACTTCCGGAGCTTGCCCGTCCCGGTGCATGGTATCTCTGTGTCAACACGTTCGGTGACGGAAATGGCCGTTATTTCTACGAAAAAGGCCAGGAGCCACGCATTGAACACGATTTCTGCATGCGGCCCAGATCCGTTGCCATCTTTACCGGCCGCAATTATTAGAATTTATATCAGGGGCAAAATTCTTTTTGTCCCTGTCTGAAAGAAATGGAGTATTTTGAATGGAATTAAAAAACAGAACTTTGTCCAATTTTGCAGAACTTGTAGAAACAGGTGAATGTAAAAAATTCCGCGGTCGTCTGAAGACAGGCATCGACCTTGGTACTGCCAATACCGTTCTTGCCGTTGTCGACCGGAATAACCGTCCCATAGCCGGAATTTCCGCACCATCCCATGCGATCCAGGATGGAGTGATCGTCAATTACTATGAATCTGTCCAGCTTGTGACAAAGCTTAAAAATGAGCTGGAGGAAAGGCTTGGCACAGAACTTACTTACGGTGCTGCTGCCATCCCTCCGGGAGTTTCTGAAGGCAGTGTCAAAAGCATCGGCTATGTTCTGGAGGGTGCCGGTTTCGAGGTTACAAATATCGTGGACGAGCCTACTGCCGCAGCTGCTGTCCTTAAGATCACAGACGGTGCTGTTGTGGATGTGGGTGGCGGCACAACCGGTATCAGCATCCTGAAAGACGGAAAAGTTATCTACACCGATGATGAGGCTACTGGCGGCAGCCATATGACCATGACAGTCGCCGGTCACTATAAGATTCCTTATGAGGAAGCCGAAGTATTGAAAACTACTCCGGAAAAAGAAGACGAAATTTTCCCTGTGATCAAGGCCACTGTAGAAAAAATGGCTGTGATCACCGAGAAATTTCTAAAGGGCTATCAGGTTCCGGCTGTTTATGTAGTTGGCGGTTCTTCCATGTTTAAGGAATTTACTACCGTTTTTGAAAAGAGGCTGAAGCTTCCGGTATACCGTCCGGTCCATCCGCTTCTTGTTACGCCCCTTGGCATCGCATATCACTGTGAGCTGCCAAAAATCTAAGCTCTTCCCGGTCTGGTCCTACGATTCTCCAGAAGGCAAACAACCTCCACTGAATCGGTGAGCGGGAACATATCAACCGGCTGCATCTTCTTTACCAGGTAATCTCTCTTAGTAAGGCAGGCAAGATCTCTTGCCAAGGTTTCCGGGTTGCAGGATACATAAACAATTTTTTCCGGTGAAAGAGTCAAAAGGGAGTGAAGGAATTTACGGTCACTTCCGGAACGTGGCGGATCCATGAGAACAACCTCCACCTTCTCTCCCTCTGCTGCCATTCCTTCCATAAACCATCCTGCATCTCCCGGAACAAAACGAACATTACGGATCTTGTTTTCCCTGGCATTCATTCTGGCATCACGGATAGCATCACGGTTCAGTTCTACACCAATGACATCCCTGGCATTCCCGGAAGCGATGATCCCGATAGTACCTGTGCCGCAGTAAGCATCGATCACCCTCTCTTTTCCTGTCATTGCCGCAAACTCCATAGCCTTTCCGTAAAGTACTTCTGTCTGCACAGGATTTACCTGATAAAAAGAAGATGGAGAAATACGGAAGGTCAGTCCCATAAGTCGATCTTTGATGAATCCCGGTCCGTAAAGTACGATATTGCGGTCTCCAAGTACCATGCTTGTCTGTCTGTCATTGACATTGAGAACCACCGTAGTGATCTCCGGATGCTTTTTACGGAGAGCTTTTACAAAGTTATTCTTAGATGGAAATATTGGAGAAACCGTAACTAATACCACCATGATCTCTCCTGTGGAAAAGCCTCTCCGCACAAGCACATGGCGGAGAAGTCCATATCCTGTATCCTCATCATAGGTCTTGATCTTAAAGGATTTCAGCATACCACGTATGGTACGGATGATTTCCTGACTTTTTTTATCTTCGATCATACAGTCATCTACGGAAACGATCCTATGACTCTTCTCCTCATAAATCCCAGAAATTACGTTTCCCTTCCGGTCACGGCCAAAAGCTGCATGAACTTTGTTTCTGTAATAATAGGGATCTTCCATTCCAATGATCGGCTCTACTTTTCCGAATTTTTTCAGAAGGCCTTCTGTAATTCTCTGTTTCCTGCGAAGCTGCTCCTGGTAGGATACACCCTGATAACGACAACCGCCGCATTTCTTCGCAACTGAACAGACAGTCTCTTTCTGTTCCATTTTTATCTCTCCTCTTTTATGGGCACAAAAAAGATGTTCCCAGTTATTTTCACTGAGAACATCTTATCAGACCTTTTCTTTTTTTACAAGAAAATCCTTGACCTACTCCTGATATGGCTCATTAAATACAAGAATATGTCTCTTCACATTCTCGTAAGTACCCTGGACCATAGCCTCATTGAGATCAAAGAAATTATGCTTGTCTGTTGATTCCATATATTTCTCCACATGAGCTGTCAGGCTGTTAAAGCTTGCTGTGGCAATATTCACCTTACGGATGCCAAGAGAGATCGCCTTCTGGAAATCTTTATCGGTGATGCCACTGCCGCCATGAAGAACCAGCGGAATATCCACTTTCTCATGGATCTTCTCCAATACATCAAAAGCAAGCGTCGGCGCTACCGGATAATTACCATGGGCATTCCCGATGGCAACCGCAAGCGCATCAATACCTGTCTCTCTTGCGTAAACGACCGCATCATCCGGATCTGTGCAGCGGATACCGTGGTCACAACTTCCATCCTCACTTCCGCCCACAAGTCCCAGCTCAGCCTCAACTGTAGCGCCGTATTTACGTGCTTTCTCCACAACGGCCTTTACTCTGGCGATGTTTTCTTCAAAAGGAAGCGTAGAAGCATCCAGCATAACCGATGTAAAGCCAAGCTCCAGAGCCTTGTCAACCGTCTCAAAAGTAAGACCATGATCCAGATGGACAGCCACATCCACCTTAGCCTCCTTTGCAGCCTGTACCATCATCGGTCCCATCAGGTGAAGCGGAGAATTTTTCAAACGCACCTCCGCGATCTGAAGGATGATCGGAGTATCCAGTTCTTCTGCTGCGCGGATCGCACCTCTTACCATTTCCATATTACCAACACTGAAAGCACCGCAGCCAATATTTTTCTCTTCGGCACGTCTCAGCAGATCTTTCATTTTCACAAGTGCCATGATTCGGCCCTCCCGTCCTGTTTATCGTACACTGTTTGCATCTTCTTACAGAAAAAAGCGGTGTCAAAGCACTACTGGCTGATACCGCTTTTTCTATGCAAAGCGGACATCTTTATTCCGCTTAACTGTACATCAGCATGCACCTATTTCCCTGTCGTAATTATAAGCCTGTCTTCTCAGCAATGAATTTTCTTGCACGGATCGCATACTCAAGCGGATTAGCCTTAGCCGGATCCTGCTCAGCCTCAACAACCATATATCCCTCGTAGCCTGCATCCTCGAGAACCTTGAAGATCGGATCATAGTTGATGCATCCATCTCCCGGAATCGTGAAGGCACCGGCTCTTACGCCTGCAAGGAAGCTCATGTTTTCTTTCTTAACCTGCTCAACAACTTCCGGACGGATATCCTTCAGATGAACATGTTTAATCCTGTGAACATATTTCTTTACAACCTCAAGAGGATCCTCTCCACAGTATGTAAAGTGACCGGTATCAAAAAGAAGACTTACATATTCAGGATCTGTATTCTCCATCATACGGTCAACCTCAGCAAGGCTCTGTACAACAGTACCCATATGATGATGGAAAGTAAGAGCAATACCATACTCCTCTTTTGCGATCTTACCAAGCTTGTTCATGCCTGTGCAGAAGATATCCCACTCTTCGTCATTCATCTCATATTTATGTCCGAAAACCGGAGTATCCATCTGGCCCTGAACACTGTGACTCTGCTCAGATGCGCCAATCACTTTCGCACCCATAGCTTTCAGGAAAGTAAGCTGTGCACGGAACTCCTTCTCAACCTCCTCAAACGGTTTGGTGATCAGGAAGCTTGAGAACCACTGGTTACAGATCTCAACACCACGAAGTTCAAGGGCCTTCTTAAGGACCTCAGGATCCTTCGGATACTTGTTACCCACCTCGGAGCCTGTGAAACCGGCAAGAGCCATCTCACTGACGCACTGCTCAAAAGTATTCTCTTTGCCAAGATCCGGCATATCATCATTTGTCCATGCAATTGGTGCAATACCAAGCTTTACTTTATTCTTATCAAACATTGGTCAATTCTCCTTTTTTATTTGAATTATTCCATAATCTCAGAAATCTTAACCGGTCTGTGTTCCTCACTGGATTTCTTAGCTGCAAGACCCATTAATACCGGCTTCAGACCATCATAAACATTAAGAGGTGTCTCTTTGTCATTAACGATCGCATCAATAAATGCTGCAACCTCTTTACCATAAGCGTCCATGTATCTCTCAAGGAAGAAGAACATCGGCTTCTCGCCTGTAACACCCTCAGCATTGCTGATCACTGTGGAAGACTGGCTGTCATTGGAAATAGCAGCCATACCATCAGAACCGAAAACCTCGGCTCTCTGATCATAGCCATAGGAAGCTCTTCTGCAGTTATCGATAACAGCAATAGCGCCATTCTCCATCTGAAGAGTGATAACAGCTGTATCAACATCCCCAGCCTCACCAATAGCCGGATCAACCAGATTTGCGCTCTGAACATAAACCTCTGTAGCATCGCAGCCTGCAAGATAACGAACCATATCGAAATCATGAATTGTCATATCCAGGAACATGCCACCGGAAACCTTAACATAATCAATGCTAGGCGGCTCAGGATCGCGGGAAGTGATCTTGATGATCTCCGGTTTACCAACCTTACCAGCTGCAACAGCCTGCTGAAGAGACTCAAAGTTATGGTCGAATCTTCTGTTAAAACCAACCTGATATTTCAGATTTGTGCCCTCAAGAGCATCGATAACCTCTTTGATCTTGGCAATGTCATGATCGATCGGTTTCTCACAGAAAACATGCTTGCCAGCCTTGATAGCCTCTACAGAAATCGGAGAATGAGTATCTGTAGAAGAACAGATCAGAACTGCGGAAATCTCAGGATCGTTGATGATCTCCTTATAATCCTTAGTCGTGTGCTCAACACCCATACTCTTAGCCCATGCAGCAGTCTCATCATTTAAGAAAGGATCTGCAACCGTCTTGATCACCGCATCCGGCACCCTTGTTGTGATACTGGTAATATGAACTCTACCAATTCTACCTGCTCCGATAATACCAACTTTAATCATAGTTTTGATCTCCTTTTGATTTATTTTCCCAATGTAATCTCTTTGCGTGTCCGAACACGCTCTTTATGCTTAATATAATATCATCGCAACGCACAAATCGCAACCCCTAATATTGTACAATATTACCATCTTTTTTCTATTAAAAATGACGAGAACTATTTTTAGCCACAATATGTAATATTTTTAGGTTAACTTCACCGAAAACATTTCCAACACATTCCCACACAATCGTCCCAAATCTCCCACACCCCACCACCCTCCAAGCATCCAGCACAGCATCACAGCTCACATCCCTTCAAACATCCAGCGCAGCGCCGATGCCCAAACTCTCCCTGCAAACAGGCGCAAACTCAGCCCTTGCAGTCGTCCAGCGCAGCGCTGACGACCCACAACCTATCGTCAAACGACATTTTTTCTCGCTGGAAGCACCAGCCGCGGAAGGGGATGCTGTCTGGCTCTGCTTCTGCAGGAGGGGAGCTGATTCTTGGACGGCGGGAATCTGCGTTGTTTTTCAAAAGTCCGCTGTCTGAGCGGCAGCAGGCCGCGAGTTCGGACTTTTGAAAAACGCTTTTAGCAGATTTCCGGCGTCCTAGAAGCCAGCCCCCGACGAAGCCGCAGACCAGACAGCATCCCCTTCCGCGGCGTCCCTCCGCACAAAAAAGGAGACACCCCACTTCAGTGTCTCCCCTCCGGAATCGTATACTCATTCCTTATATATATTTCCGTAAAAATCTTCGCCCTCTCCGGCGCTTCCCCATTAAACAGCAGTCGGAACAAAATCATCACCGGCTCATACCCCTGTATCCTGGCATCCTGCCCGATCAGGAAATGAATAAACCCTTCCCTCATCAGCTCATAATTCCGCCCCATAAAATCATTGGCAACCATCTTCACCCGACCAGCTTTCCCCGCTCCGGCGATTGCCTCACACACCCCCTCCTCACCATGAGAAGTAAGATATATCCCGTCAAGATCCGGAACATCCTTAAATATCCCTTCCGTAATCTCCCTGGCCCTGCCATTCTCCTCAAAGCAATACTCCGGCCCAATGATCTCAATCCCAGGATACTTCCGCGCAATTTCCTCACGGAATCCAACCACCCTGCTGCTCAAAGAAGTATTGGTACTATAGCCGGAAATCACAGCAACCTTTCCTTTTCCACCGGTCAGCTCCCCCATAAGCCCCGCAGCCGCACGGCCACACTGCACACCGTTCTGCCCTACAAAGCAAAGCCGTTTCGTATCCTCCACATCCGAAGTAAACGTCACCACCGGGATCCGAAATTCCTCCACAAACCGGTCAATTTCCCTTTTCACGCGTTCCTCATCCAAAGGAACCATGGCAATACCACGAACCTCTTCCATCCGCATCTTCTCCATGGCGAGAATAACATCCTCCGCATTCTGATGCTCGATCTTATGGACCAGGACTGTACCACCAAGATTATCCACCTCAGCGCACGCCTCCTGGATTCCCTTCAGAACTTCTTTCATAAAAGGTGTTTCCGCACCCTGCAGGATCACGCCGATCTTAATATTATTTCTGCTCATGGATAGAGCACGGCCCAGTTGATTCGGCTTATACCCCATCTCATCAGCGATGGCACGGATCCTCTCAGCAACCTCCGGACGGATCCTGCCCCTGTTATTTAACGCTCTGTCAACAGTACCTCTGGAAACACCGGCAGCTTCCGCGATCTGCCTTATAGTAACTCCCATACTAAGCACCTCTTTCTATGATAATCCGGATTCTTTTCTGTATTCCGCAGGACTTAAGCCCGTAAACTTCTTAAATATCTTGGAAAAATAATGATAATCTCCAAACCCGGAACGCAACGCCACATCCTTAACTTTACAGTTCGTCTCTGAAAGAAGCTTCTTTGCACAGTCGATCCGAAGCTCCTGCACATAATTGGAAAAACCGATCTTCATCTCCTGTTTGAAAAGATAACTGAGATAAGCAGGATTCACCTCCGCCGCATCTGCTGCATCCTGAAGGCTGATCGGCGCTTCATAATGTTCCCGGATAAACTCCAGAGCTTTTTTCACAGCAGCAGAGGTCCCCTCCGGAACAGCATCCTCTTCCCCTACAAAAAGCTGTGAAATACAGGCACTGCCCTTTTCCCTGAATTTCTCAAAGCTTTCGATATCTCCATACCAGATGGGCTCTTTCTCAATTCCGGCTGTCTGATTCAATTTCTTAAGCCACTGTACCAGAAGTCTTCCGTCGGTATAACGATCCTGACAGTCAGCGAGAACCTGTGTCCAAAGCTCCTCCGCTTTCTTTCGGTCTTTCCCTGCCTTCAGCCTGGAAATCTGCCCTTCCAGCTTCTCAGCACTTTCCGGTAAAACACTGTCCGCTTTCTTCCGTCCTTCAAAATAAAGGATCTCTTTTTTCTCATAAAAATGCAGCTTCATCATTTCTCTGGCCTGCTGATAAGCCTGGCGGATCCCATCCTCTCCCATGCAGACACTGCTGACACTGATACCAAAATCACAAAGATCCTCCTGACAGTGCCGGTAGCAGATCGCTGCTGCCTCAGTCAGTCTCTGCTGCATAGCCGATGTCCTGCAGTCTCCGGAAAGATCAAGAAAACAGCAAAAAATCCCTGCGCCAAGATAGACCACTTCCGTAAATTCACTTTCTGTCCCAAGAAGCTCCTCCGTACGTTCCAGCAGTCTGTGACGGAAATGATGGGAATACTGTTCCACTTCCAGCGGCGTCCATTGTCTTTCCCTCTCTGCCCAGTTCTCCATAAACATACAGATCACAGCACTGTTAAAATATTTCCCGGCGATTCCGGCTTCCACACGCTTTTCCTCACGTGCCTGATTTTTCAGTATCCCCGAGATCAGTCCGTTAAAAAAATAATACTTCAGAGCGTGACTTCCCAGATGAATCAGCTTTCTCGTCCGTGCCTGTTCCTGACTTTTTTCTCTGCGCTTCTCGATCAGCCGGGCTGATTTTTCCAGAGTATCATAAAGACTATCCTCGTCCAGACTGTTCTTTAATACATATTCATCCGCCCCAAGACGCATGGCCTCTTTTACATATTCAAAATCATCATGACAGCTGAGCACGATAATATAGATATCCCTGTTTTCCTCACGAATCTTTCTGATCAGCTCAATTCCATCCATCACAGGCATGGTAAGATCCGTCACAAGAACATCGATTTTTTCTTTCTGAAGGAATCCATAAGCTTCCTCCCCGTCTTCTGCATCATCCACGATCTCATATCCTGCTTTTTCCCAGGAATCCAGGGTTTTGAGATAGCTCCTTACAAGAAAATCATCATCTGCCACCAGTGTTCTGTACATTAATTTTTTCTCCCTTCTTCAGGCATATCATAGATCGCAGGCAGAAATACCGTGACCTCTGTACCGTTTCCACTGCTTACGTATTCCATTCCTCCCTGTGTCCCGTAATAAAGCTCCAGGCGTTCTTTTACATTAGGAATCCCCACTGCGGAAAGTCCGTTTGTTTTTTTTGCATGACTGTTAAAAAGATCTCGGATCTGCTCTTTTGTCATTCCTCTGCCGTTATCCTTTACTATGAGGATCAGCTTTCCTTCACTTACGTTTCCGCTGATCCAGATTTTTCCTGTTTGCCGCTTGATGTCGATCCCGTGAAGAAGAGCATTCTCCACAAGCGGCTGAAGGATCAGTCTCGGAATATAGCACCGGTATGCTTCCTCAGAGATCTCATATTTCACCTGAAAGCTTCCCTGATAGCGAAAATCCTGCAGATGGATATAATTTTTCAGTATATGGATCTCATCGGCAACAGAAAGGAAGCTTCCCTTTTTGTTGATACTGGCCTGCAGAAGCTCCACGAAATCTCCAATAAGCCCTGCCAGCTCTTTTTCCCCTTTCAGAAATGCCGCAAATTTGATGGAGTTCAATGTATTATACATAAAATGCGGTGTGATCTGATACTGCAGTGCTTCCAGCTCTGCATCTTTTTTCTGCTGTTCCTCTTCGATCACCTGGGCGATCAGAGCTTCGATATAATCCAGCATGTGGTTGAATTCTTTTCCGAGGGTTCCGATCTCATCAGCAGTAGTCACTTCTGTACGGAGGCTCAGATCTCCCTCACCAACCTTCTCAACCGTGCCAGTCATGGATCTGAGCGGTCCGCAGACTACTCTGGAGAGCCACAGTGCCAGCAGCACAGCTGCCACAAAAACTGCACCAAATATTCCGATCAGAAAGAGCCGCATCCGGGAAAGTCCGCTTAAAACTTCTTTTTTCGGTACCTCCAGATATAAGCCGCAGTCTGAAAAGCTACCTCTGCTGAAAAAAGAGATCACACCGTTTTTTTCTGCATAGCCTTCCATTTTCGGAACATTCTGCTCTGTAATCTCCGGAAATGTTTTTCCAATGTCACTGTAGTCTCCGGATGTCACGATTTCATCATTTCTGTCTACCAGAACTATTCTGGTGATCTTTTCATCATTGACAGCTTCCAGATATTCGTAATAAATTGCCCGTTCCCTGATATCTGCGACAACATACCCCAGAATCTCTCCGTTATCATCCTCTACCTTCTGGATCACAGAAAGAAAGCTGCTGCCTTCATGGATCGGAGATTCCACAAGAACCGGAAAGGAATCCAGTTCCTGTATTTTTTCCAATTCCTCGATATGTTCTCCTGAAATCCCCTGCTTGTTTATCGGAAATTCCTCAGAAGTCACAGCCATTTTTTTGTCTGGAAAGACAAAGTAAAGGGAGTTGATATCTTTATATTCCCGACTGTGTTCCCGGAGAAGCCCAGCCATATTTTCCAGGCTGTTTTCATTTCCTGTACAGCTGTAGTCCTTCGCATTATTCCGTATATCTGTATCCCAGGCAGTTCTCGTATTCACATAATAAATCTCTTTCAGGGATTCGTCCAGATCTTTTATAGTCTGCTGCATCCGTCCATACAGGATACCTGAATAATTTTCTTCAATCATCCCTGCTGCCCGAAAATAAAATACCACCGTAAGAGAACAGGCAGTAAACATGGTTACTGTCAGGATCGCCAGTAATATCTTTGCCCGGATACTTTTTAACATAGAACTCCTCCCTTCCGTAAAGCGGATATACGCCTCTCTATGCTATATGCCCATAAACGCAGGAAACAGCAGGAGTGTCCTACCCCTGCCTGATTTCCTGTTTTGCGGTTGAATATATGTTTTACAATAAAATGTTTATAACTGTCCGTGTGCCTCGCGCTCGGTAAGCTCCTGCATGATCGCCGGATACATTTTGTCAAGCTTATATCCGAAAAGCGTTACAATGATCACTGCTGCAATGAGGATCGGTCCAAATTTATAAAGAGAAACGATCATCTCCAGTGCTGTTTCCGGCTGTGCAGTTATTCCTGCAGATGAGCTTACATATCCGGAACTGCTTAAAAGACCTGTGATCACTGCGGAGGCAAGACCTGCGCCAACTTTTGTTCCGATGGAACCGCCTGCAAAGATCAGACTTTCCTGACGGATATGGTTTTTCCACTGTCCGAACTCTACCACATCACCAACCATACTGAATACAACTGCGTTCAGTGGAGCAAGTCCGATGGCACGTGTGACACAGCTCATAACCATGAAGCCGAAGCTGTATGGATTCAGGAAAAACAGAATCTGGCCGCCAAGTGCAACAAATCCGCCGACAAATGCGATATTTCTTTTTCCGAATTTCTTGATCAACGGTGAGCAGATGAAGATTCCCACTACCAGAACCAGGGTTTCTGTAAGGAACAGTGTGCTGTACATCCATGTATCATTGTTGAAAATATATTTGCAGTAGTACGGAAGAATGGTTCCTGTGATCGTAAAGGATACACTCTGTACTGTCCACAGAAGCATTACTGCCCAGAAATACTGATTTGCAAAAAGTGCCTTCAGCATTGTCGGAATCGGAAGCTTCTCATCTTTCTTTCTTGCTTCGATCTGAACCTTTTCCTCACATTTGAAGAAGCAGAGAAGCAGAAGTGCAAGTGCAAGCACTGCCCATACACTCATAACCTTGATCCATGCAGCCTGATCATTTCCAAGAAGCTTTACAAGCGGCAGTGTACAGGTTGCTGCAACGATCTTTCCGATAGGTGACAGTCCCATTCTCAATACACTGAGTTTATCTCTCTCTGATGATTCGCGGATCATCATTGAAGAAAGGCTTCCATATGGAAGATTGATCGCTGTATAGCATATGGTCGTACAGAAGTTATAGGTTACAAAGAGATACAGAAACTGAAGCATCCCTGTTGTACGCGGCACTGTGAAAAGCAGTACTGCTGACAGCGCAAACGGAATGCTCATCCACAGAAGCCAGGGTCTTGATTTTCCCCATTTGGAATTGGTCCTCTCTACAATGACACCCATGACCAGATCGGAAAATCCATCAAAGCATCTGGAAAGTAACATTACCAGTCCTACTGTTGCTGCGCTTATCCCTACATAATCTGTGTAAAACAGCGTCAGCAGTGTTCCGATCATTCCGAACACGATATTACATCCTACATCTCCTCCAGCATAACACAGCCCTGTTGATACCGAAAGTTTTTTCTTCTCCATCTTATTATCCCGCCCTTTCATTTCTTTTCGTTTTTTTATTTTCGCTTTCCTTTTGATGATTCTATTTTATCGAAAATACGGGATTATCATAGTATGAGAAATTTTAGTTTTTTCGGTATTATTTTTACCTGACTGTTAAATCTGTACCAAAGTTTTTCTGATTCTGATATCTCTACATCCTTCTTTTGTCCTATTTTTATGTTTTGTGTTTTATTTTTGGATGGAAACCTGCTTGTATCAGGGATGAGAATGTCCGTCATCCTTCATATATGTATCAATATTTTCTTCGGTAAGCACCTGGGAATCCAGAATCTCATCTTCTCCTGTTCCCTCTCCATCCAGATCCTTCACAATATACCGGATGGTTTCATAACCGATCTGATAACCGGACTGCGCGCCAAGCGCCACGATACGCCCATCCTGAACCGCTTTCAAGGCATCTTCCTGAGCATCTACGGAAACAATAGAAATCTCCCGTCCTTCAGTTGCCTCTGAAAGTCCCAGGGCCGTCACTGCACTTGTGGCCATGATTCCGTTAAGATCCGGATACTTCACCAGGATCTCATCCACATCCTTCTGGGAAACCCGCATATTGCTGTATCCGTTCCGAACCATTTCAATGGTGATCCCAGGCTCTTTTTCCATATATTTTTCAAATCCGGCAACACGCATCCGGTGTCCAGCCTGCTTAAAATCACCGGCGATCACGCCAATCTTTCCTTTATGATCCAGAGCCTTTGCAAGCTGCTCGCCCAGCTCATAGCCTAGTTTTTCATTGTCAATTCCAATATAAGGGATTTCTGAATCCTCTATGGGAGTATCACAGGCATATACAGAAATCCCCTTTTCTCTTGCGAAATTTAAATAATCTTCGCATTCATAGGAATCTATAGGAGAAACTGCCATCGCCTGGATATCGGTTTTCAGAAGATCCCGGATCATATTTTTCTGAACCTCTTCTTCTGTTTCGGAATCCGGAGACAGAATCACCACATCTGCATGATATTTTTCTGCCGCATCTTCCATTCCGTCGCAGACAGACAACCAATATTCACTGCTTTTAGATTTTGTAACAACACCGATCGTTACCTGCTCTTCTTCTGTTTTCTTTGCAGAAGAAGAGCATCCGGAAAGGCTGCAA
Organism: Blautia sp. LMAG:89; assembly: GCF_008679485.1. Taxonomy (NCBI): domain Bacteria; kingdom Bacillati; phylum Bacillota; class Clostridia; order Lachnospirales; family Lachnospiraceae; genus Blautia; species Blautia sp. LMAG:89. The sequence goes on from NZ_NANC01000009.1 coordinate 129,093, forward strand.
ACTCCTATGACTGCCACCAGAATACAGATATACTTTTTTCTCATGAAGGATATGCCTCCTTTTCTTTTGCAGCTATATTTGCCACGGGAAAAAAGACTCCGGAGCCTTTTTCTCCGGTCCGGAGTCTTTTCCTATCTGGCAATGCAGGGTTTACATTTACATTTTACCAGAGTTTTCTGTAGATTTCTTTTACTTCCTCTTCTGTTACATCACGCATGGTATTCTGAGGACTTCCACTGTCCATGGCATCATGTGCCATTTTGTCGATGACGTTGAAGAACTCTTCTTTATTGATACCGAACTGCTCCAGAGTCGGAGTATCCAGTTCATTTACAAGTGACTCTACTGCTTTCAGGAATTTCTCAGCCGCTTCCTGATCAGAATCAGTTGCATCCGCCACACCAATATCACGTCCCAACGCTCCGAATCTGTCGTATGCTCCAGGAAGTGCAAAGGTAAGGCACTCCTTCAGAAGCATGGCATTGGAAAGTCCGTGTGCTACATGGAACAGTGCTCCGATCGGACGGCTCATTCCATGGATAATGGTAACAGATGCATTGTTAAATGCGATTCCTGCCTCAAGAGCAGCGACAGACATCTGTACACGAGCTTCTTCATTCTTTCCGTCTTTATATGCAACCGGAAGATATTTAAAGATCCTCTTTACTGCAGATACTGCAAAAGTATCGGAAAGTGTCTGTGCTTTTCTGGATGTATAAGCTTCCACACAGTGGCAAAGTGCATCAAGACCTGTTGCTGCTGTGATCTTTGGAGGTGCAGTCATAGTAAACTGCGGGTCGATAATGGCAAGATCCGGCATGAGAACTTTGCCTTTAAGAAGCATCTTGATGTCTTTTTTGGTATCCGTGATGATCGTGAACTGTGTTGCCTCAGATCCCGTTCCTGCTGTGGTAGGGATCGCCGCCATTGGCGGCATCTTTACATCGATCACTTTTCCCATGTAGTCGGAAATGCTTCCACCGTTTACTACCAGTGAGCCGATGGCTTTCATGGAGTCAATAGGGCTTCCGCCTCCCAGAGCTACCAGGAAGTCACAGTTCTCATCTTTATAGATCTGTAAGCCTTTTTCGATCATGGTATCTGTTGGCTCACCGCAGATGTCAGAATAAATGCTGTATGCAATGCCCTGATTTGTCAGCGCCTTCTCAACTTTTGCACAGTTTCCCAGGTCGATCATTACTTTATCGGTTACGATCAGAGCTTTTTTACCAAGGAGTTTCAGTGCGCCTTCTGCCATGTCCAGTGCTCCGGAACCGGAAATAATTTCTCCAGGTACAATAAATTCTCTTGCCATTGTCAAAATCTCCCTTCAGTCAGTACAATTTTTTTCATAATAGCAGCAGGTCTGCTGCCTGCTATTTACAATCCAGTATCAGTATCTCCAAATCCTTAAAACTCGGCGTCATGAAGCCAGGTATATCTCTCATCCTCGCAACGGTCTGTCTGCAGCCACGGATTTCCGTCAATATGGCGGATCATCCAGCATGTATACATCTGATATCCAGGTGCAACTGCCTGCGGATGAAGCTCTCCTCCTGGAATTGCGGAAAAGCTCTCATCTGTACTCTTAAATACCTGGTCACCGACAAAGCTTGCTCCAAATCCTTCCGGATGATCAAATTTGAAAAAGTATGTCTCAGGCTGCGGATGTCTGTGCGGCAGGTATCCGGACCAGTTTCCTCTGTCATTGAGAACCTCACCAAGTACCATATTGGATTCCGGTGAAATGTCGTGATCAAAAATCGTATTTACTCTTCTCTTTGCCACGTTTCCGAATTTTCCTACGCAGGAATATCCCCATGGAGCGTCTTCCGGTTTGTAAAGCCTTGCGCCGAAATCTTTCTCATTCTTTGTGCACTGGACAAGGATCTGCGACTCCGCATTTGCCACAACTGCGATCTCAGTTCCTGTACATCCATGAACACACCAAGGTCCCTCTGTGAACACATCTTTTCTGGTTGCTGCTGCTTCATTTCCGTTCCATTTATAGGTGATATTTCCGGAGAGGAGGAGAACTGCTGTCTCCTCACCCTCTCTTAAAAATGTTCTTGTCTCCCCTGCCTTCATACGGTAAACACGGATGTCCATCATCATGGCCTTGTACTCATTATCGTATGTTGTAAGAATCTTTTCGCCTTTTTCGTCATATTCCGGATAACCAAATACTTTACTCATTTTCTTACCTCCCAGATTAGTACAGTCTTGCCTCTTCACGGCCCTTCATAACTCCTTCGCAGGCCTTTCTTACGCTTTCTTTCTCAGATGTTGTTGCGATTCCTACATCCCACCAGGACTCATATCCGTCTGTCATAGTCTTCGGGATAACCTTCAGATCAAAGAGGCATGCGATCTCCTGCTTTTTGGCATCTTCCAGAGCATCTACCAGCTCCTGGATGGTGCGGCAGGTATAGGTCTTCAGGCCATAGCCTTCGCCGATCTTTGCATAATCTACAGGGATCAGATCTCCGGTCGGTTTCTTGCCGTCTGTATAACGGAACTCTGTTGCAAGGCTTCCGATTCCGTGGTTCATCTCAAGGTTGTTGATGCAGCCAAATCCGCAGTTATCGAATACCATGATATTGACTTTCTGTCTCTCCTGCATGATAGTCATGATCTCACTGTGGAGCATCTGGAAGCTGGAATCTCCAACTACGCAGTATACTTCATTATCCGGCTCAGCAAATTTCACACCGAGGGTAGCGGCAACCTCATATCCCATACAAGAATATCCGTACTCTGCGTGATATCCGCCACGTTTGTCTGTTCTCCACATACGCTGCATACAGCTTGGAAGGGAACCGCCTGCTGTGATGATGGTTGCATCTTTGTCGATAGTTCTGTTGATCGCTGCAAGTGCTGCTGTCTGTGTGATCTTTCCGTTTGTAAGCTTTACATATTCCGGGATCGTACGAGGATCTCTTGCCTTGATCAGCGGCTCAAAATCATCTCCTGTGTACTCAATGCTTCCAAGGCGCTCCATCTCTTTATCCCATGCAGCTTTTGCTTTCTCGATCTCATCTGTGTATGCAGATTTATATCCTCTTGCACGAAGCTTTTCTGCTAGTGCTTCTACGGTAGCTTTTGCATCACCCACTGCTTTTACTGCATCCATCTTGTATGCGTGGAATCTGCAGTTGTTGATACTTACAAACTGAACATCCTCATTCTGGAACAGATGCTTGGAGCTTGTTGTAAAGTCAGACATTCTGGAACCGATAGAAATTACCACGTCTGCGTCTTTACCGATGATGTTGGAAGCGTAGGTTCCTGTTACACCGATACCGCCAAGACAGTACGGATTGCCGGACTGGCAGGCACTCTTTCCGGCCTGTGTCTCGCCGAATGGGATCTTGAATTCCTCGCAGAATTTCTCAACAGCTTCTCCGGCTTCTGAGTAACGGACACCACCACCAACAACGATAAGCGGTTTCTTCGCTCCTGCGATGACCTCTGCCACATCCTCAAGCTCTTCCTCTACTGCAACCGGTCTTGTGATCCTGTGCACTCTCTTCTTGAAGAAGTACTCCGGGAAGTCAAAGGACTCACCCTCAACATCCTGGCAAAGTGCGATGCAGCATGCACCTGTTTCAGCCGGATCTGTAAGAACTCTCATTGCATTGATCAGAGCGGTCATGACCATCTCCGGTCTTGTGATCCTATCCCAGTATTTGCAGACTGGTTTGAATGCATCGTTCGTACTGACGGCAAGGCTGCTGCTCTGCTCCAGCTGCTGGAGAACCGGGTCAGGCTGGCGAGATGCAAAAGTATCTGCCGGGAATACAAGAAGCGGAATATTATTTACAGTTGCTGTTGCACATGCTGTTACCATGTTTGCAGCTCCAGGTCCGATGGAGGAAGCGCATGCAATGATTTTTTTGCGGTTGCTCTGTTTTGCAAAAGCGGTAGCAACGTGACACATACCCTGCTCATTTCTTCCCTGAAGAACCTTCAGCTGTCCCGGATTTGTATCCAGTGCCTCACCAAGTCCTACAGCAATACCGTGTCCGAAGATCGTGAAAAATCCTTCTACGAATTTTGTCTCCACTCCGTCCATGGAAACATACTGATTATCCAGAAATTTTACAATTGCCTGTGCAGTTGTCATTCTTACTGTGTTTGCCATTTTTTCCACTCCTTTTCTTTATACTCTTGCGATCATTTCGCCGAATTTTTCTTTTTCATCTTTAATGAATGCGTGAACTTCATCCGGTCCCGGAAGGGAATCGGAGCAGTTGTTGCTCTTAACCATCATGGATGCCTCAGCAGAACCAAACTCCAGGCAGTCAATGATCTCCCAACCCTGATACAGTCCATACAGGAATCCGGAGCCGTATCCGTCACCGCCGCCGAAGCCTTTTCTTGCCTCAACCGGGAATGGCTTGATGCTGAACTTCTGTCCGTCAACTGTGTAGGCTGTGGAACCCTTCATACCGTGTTTGATGACAACGATCTTTGCATTTTTTGCCTGCCAGTAAGCTGCACTCTCCTCATCAGTCATGCCTTCTTTGATCAGTTTCTCTGTAAGGTCAAACTCTTCTCTGGAGCCCATGATGATGTCAGCTTCCTTAGCTACGATGGAATAGTAGATGGAAATCTCATCTGCATTCTTCCAGTTGTACTCTCTGTAATCAATATCAAAAATGATCTTTGTGTTTACTTTCTTAGCAAGCATAACCGCTTTGATCGCTGCTTCTCTGGAAGGGCTCTCTGCGAGAGCAGTTCCGGAAATGAGGATCGCTTTTGCATTTTTGATATAATCCTCGTGGATGTCGTCTACATGAAGCTGCAGATCTGCGATACGGTTACGATACATGAGGATGCTGCTTTCCTTCGGAGAAAGCATCTCGGTAAAGGTAAGTCCCAGTTTCTCTCCGTTTGTGCACTTTGTGATCTGTGAGGTATCGATTCCTCTCTCATTGAAATAATCCACTACATACTCACCGAACTGATCGTCAGAAACCTTTCCGATGAATCCTGCTTTCAGGCCATGTTTGGTAACACCTACAGCGATGTTTGCAGGAGATCCTCCTACAAATTTCTCAAACATATGTACTTTCTTCAGGGGTTTGAACTCTTCTTTCACCTGATCGTTGTAAGCAGGGTTGAAATCAATGGCAACTCTTCCAAGGAGTACCAGGTCCATTGGTCTGGATTCATCAAATTCGATATACTTCATGATCTTACCTCCGTTTGTTTGATGGTTTATTTTTTACTTCTTTTTTATGTGCTTTTTTTACTTTGCGTGCTTTTTTCTTTTGTTTAGCGTGCTTTCTTGCGTGTTTCTTATGATGTTAATATAGCACTGTTTTACAATTTGGGCAAGTACTTCTTTTCATTTTTCTTTTTTTCAGTTATTCTATACAATTTTTGTAGTTTTGTTTTGTTCAAAGTAGCTATTATCTGCATGTGCATTTGCGTGTTGATATTTTTAGCACGCTATTAGCACGCAATCAAATGTATCCAGACAGTTGTTTTCTTGGAATCTATATTCCATATCGTAGTATCTTACAGATTTCCTGTAATATAAAAAAGCCTGCAGTTTTCATCCTGCAGACTATTTTATATGATACTTTGCACAATACATGTTCAAAGGTTATATTTTGTTTTGATCTTGATATCTGTAAAGAGATATTCTCTCTCCGGCTCCTGTCCTTTTGTCAGGATATCCGCCAGGATCCTTGGCGGTTCATACCCCTGGACATATCCATTCTGGTCGATCAGAAAATCCACATGATCATTCTTCAGTGCCCGTTCATTCTTCGGAGTCTGATCGTAGATCACAACGTAGGGCCTGCGGTCAAGTCTCAGCTTTTCAAATGCCTTACCCACTCCTGCCTGGCCTCCGGATACCACCAGGATCCCGCTGATCCCTGAAGTACTCATCATGGCATTTTCTATAATGTGCTCCACCTCAGCTGCTTCATCAAAGCTTCCGTGAACACCTGCGATCTCCAGATGAGGAAAAGCCCGCTTGGCTTCCTCCACAAAGCCATCCACTCGCTGATTATCAACATGATTGCTGAAATATCCGGTGATGATCAGGATCTTTCCATTTCCTCTTGTCAGCATTCCAAGAAGTCCGGCTGCGGTACGTCCGCTCTTGCGGTTATCCATTCCCACAAAACAGGTTCTTCTCGTTCCTACAATATCAGAGTTAAAGGTTACTACTGGGATATTCTTCTCTTCGATCAAAGCATTCAGTTTCTCCCGGACAGTCTCACTGTCTACCGGCATGATCGCAAGTCCCCGGATTCCTTCCTGTTCCAGTTCCTCAATGGCCTGCAGCTGTTCCTCTTCATCAACGGAAAGACCCTCTTTCAGGATCAGCTGGATCCCTTTTTCTTTCAGTTCCACGGCTGCCTTCTCAATACCACGATTTACTTCCTGCATAAAAGAAGATCTGGCAAGCTGTGTCACCACTCCGATCTTCAGTCTTTCATCTTTAGCTGTTCTGGAATGTTTCCGTTCTTTCTGTACATATCCCATCTCGTCCGCCAGACGGCAGATTCTCTCTGCCACCTCCGGATTGATCCGTCCTCTGTGGTTCAATGCTCTGTCCACGGTTCCCCTGGAAACCCCTGCCTGTTCTGCAATCTGCTGTATTGTTACCGCCATAAATCCTTCTCCTGCCTCTGCCTTACTGTGTCGTTGCCAACTGTTCCGTCCGGCAATAATCTTTCTATATACATTTATATAGTTTTTTCGAAAAGGTGTCAATATGTAAGTGCATTATACAAGGCAACCAACCCGATCTTATCCCCGCACAGCCATATGATATACTTCTTTATAAGAAATCCCTGTTTTTTCACAAAGTTTTTTTACGCTTTCGTATTCCGGATAATAATATTCCTGTCCGTCAAAAGTGCAGACCTTCACTTCTACATTTCCCAGCGGGGTTGTAACCGTTCTTTTCTCTCTTTTCAGAATGGTTCTCTCCATCTCCTGGCGACGGATCCCAATGGTTGTCGTTTCTCTGAAAATGATCTGCTCCATCGCTGAAACCTGTTCTTTTTTACATAGAACGGTAAGCAGCCATGCCGGACGGTTTTTCTTCATAAATACAGGCATGTAATTGGCCTCTCTGGCTCCTGCCTCATACAGAAGCTCCATAACATAGCCAAGCGTTTCTCCTGTACAGTCATCAATGTTAGATTCCAGCTTTATAATGGTGTCTATTTCCGTACAAGCATCATTGCCTGAAGCCTTCTCCCCGGATTCCCGGATCAGCATGGCACGGAGAATTCCCGGGCACTCATACTGGCGCTTGCCTGCTCCGATACCGATCTTCTCCACCGTAAAATCTTCAGGCAGTTTTTCTGATGTAAGGAATGCCGCCACAATAGCTGCTCCTGTAGGCGTTATCAGTTCACCCTGCACCGATGTGATATGCAGCTTCAGCTGATGAACACTTACAATATTACTTACCGCCGGTACCGGCACCGGAAGGATTCCGTGCTGACAACGAATCGTTCCGCTACCCTCACAAAGTCTTGGAACGATCACTTCCTCCACATCCAGATCATCCATACAGATTGCAACAGAAAGAATATCCACAATGGAATCCACTGCACCCACTTCATGGAAATGGACCTGATTCACCAGTACATTATGGGCTTTTGCTTCTGCCTCGGCAAGAATCTTAAAAATTCTTTTTCCATAGGATTTTGCACGATCTGTCATATCTGCATGGTCGATAATCTCCATGATCTCGTTAAGGCCACGGTGTTCATGGTGATGGTGTCCGTGGTGGGAATGCATCGTTTCTGTATATATATGACTGTTTCCATGGGTTTCCTGTACATGATGTTCATGAGAATGGGGATGCTCATGGGCTTCCAGGGCTTCATGACTATATTGATAATGATGTTCCTCATGATCCTGGCTGTGAGAATCTCCATCATGCCCATACAGATATTTCATATCATGATCATGATTCTCATGATCATGATCCAGTAGTACATCAAAATCACAGGCATCGATCCCTGATTTCATCACACGGCTGATCTTTATGTCGAAACCTTTTACCGGCAGACTTTTAAGAGTTCTCACCAGTTTTTTCTGATCTGCACCCAGATCCAGAAGAGCCGCAACTGTCATATCCCCGCTGATCCCGGAGGTACACTCCAGATATAATTTGTTTCTCATTTATTTTCCCTCCGCAAGGCGATTGATCTGGGTTGCCAGATATCCTGCCCCAAATCCGTTGTCAATATTCACTACTGCAATTCCGTTGGCACAGGAATTGATCATTGTCAGAAGCGCTGACAATCCATGAAAGCTGGCGCCATATCCCACAGAAGTAGGTACCGCGATCACCGGACGTTTCACAAGACCACCCATAACACTTGCCAGCGCACCCTCCATTCCTGCTACCGCAACCACACAGTTAGCCTCCTGTATGGTATCCAGCCTGGAAAAAAGTCTGTGCATACCACTGACTCCCACATCATAGATCCTCTCCACATGTGTGCCGAAATACTCTGCTGTCTGGGCAGCTTCCTCCGCAACAGAAATATCTGCTGTTCCGGCTGTACACACTGCCACCTTTCCGATATGCTCCTTCGCTTTTTCAATCTTCAAAATTCCGGAAACCGGGTCATAAACCACATCAGGAAGAACCTTTTTTACCAGTTCATACTGATGTTCTGACGCCCTTGTTCCAAAGACTTCTCCATCTTCCTCATAAAGCTTCTGATAGATATTCAAAAGATGTTCGTCTGCTTTTCTCGCACAGTAAACTACCTCCGCAAAACCGGTCCGCGCTTTTCGGGTAGTATCCAGCTTCGCATAATCCATTTCTTCATATCCCTCTTTTTTCAGAAGGTCCTCTGCATGTTCCACAGAGAGCTGGCCTTTTTTTACCTTTTCAAGGATCTGCTGTAAAGTCATCTTTTTTCCTCCCTGTTTTCTTCGTAATATAATAACACAATAGCCAGACATTTGCATCATTTCCGCAAATCGTCTGGCTATCTGCTATTCAAACCGTTCACTGTCCGGTTCTTTTTATTTATGCGACTGCCTGGGCCGCCTTCTGTTCTTTATCTGATCATCTCCGCATATTTGGCCGAGATCTCATCAATATCTCCATATGCGATCAGTTTTCCTTTTTCAAGTATCATTGCTTTATTGCACAGGCGCTGTACCTGTTCCAGAGAATGGGATACAAACAGTACCGTAACTCCCTTATCAAACATACTTAAGACTTTCTTTTCACTCTTTTTCCGGAATTTGGCATCTCCTACAGAAAGGACTTCATCAAGGATCAGGATATCCGGTGATACCAGTGTGGCAATGGAGAATCCAAGTCTTGCCTTCATACCTGAAGAATAATTCTTAATAGGGACATCGATAAATTCCTTCAGTTCAGAAAACTCAACGATCTCATCAAATTTCGATTCCAGAAACTTCTTGGAATATCCGAGCATCGCACCATACAGAAAAATATTCTCACGTCCTGTATACTGCGAATCAAAACCGGCTCCCAGTTCCAGAAGAGGGACCAGACGTCCGTTTCGGACCACCTTGCCTTCGGTAGGCTTGAATACACCGGCAATTACTTTGAGCAGAGTACTTTTTCCTGCTCCGTTAAGTCCCAGGATTCCTACACGGTCACCTTTTTTCACCTCAAAATCAACATTCTGAAGAGCCCAGAATTCATTATATTTAATTTCTTTTTTTAAAAATTTAATCACGTAATCCTTCAGGCTGTCTACCTTTTCTTTACTGAGATTAAACTTCATACTTACGTTATCTACAACTACTGCAGGTTTTTCCATATTTTTCTCCTGTTAAATATAAAGGATAAATTCATCCTGTTTCTTCTTGAAACAGAACATTCCGATGGCAATCGTCACAAGGCTGAATACCAGTGCGTATGCCGCATAATGAAGATTCATCGGCTCTCCGAACATTCCCGAACGAAAAACATCGATGGTACAGTACAGCGGATTATATTTCAGGATCCATGAAAAACCACTTTTCAGCAGTCTGGACGGATAATAAAAGATCGCACAGGTATACATGATCAGCATCAGTGCTACTGACCACAGATATTCCATATCTCTGAAAAAAACGCCAATCGTAGCAAGGATCATTCCACAACCATAAGACAACAGAAATACCAGGATCAGCGCGATCGGGATCTGGAGCATATAAAGTGTCGGCTCCACACCAAGTACTGCTCCTACCGGAACCAGCACGATCAGTGAGATCAGGAAGATCACATAGTTAAAAAGTACACTTGACAGCGGATAGAGATATTTTGGCACATAAACTTTCTTGATCATTGCCGAATTCGCTCTTACTGATTTCAATGCCGCTTTTGTGGCACTGGAATAGAATGTGTACAAAAGACGTCCTGTCAGGATATATACAGGAAATGTCCGATCCTTGTTTCCAAACAGGGTACCGAATACGATCGTCAGTACGATCATGGTAAGCAACGGCTCAAGAAGAGACCAGATGATACCAAGATAGGAACGTCTGTACTTCAGTTTGATTCCTTTTTTTACAAGCTCTCCCAGAAGAAACCTGTAACGCATAAAAGTATTTACGTATTCTTTCATAGCATCTCCAATATTCAATTTTATTTTTTCACACGGCTGTAAATCATAATATACTATTTTGAGAAATCTGGCAACCTTATTTTCGCCAAAAAAAGGCACGCCAAAGCGTACCTTTTTGAGAAATGTGTTAGTTATGATCTTATCTCTTGATATTGAATGCCCGGAATCCCGGATATACTGCTGCATCACCAAGCTCTTCCTCAATACGGAGAAGCTGATTATATTTTGCCACACGTTCGCTTCTGGAAGGAGCTCCTGTCTTGATCTGGCAGGTATTCAGTGCCACTGCAAGATCTGCAATGGTTGTATCCTCTGTCTCTCCGGAACGATGGGAAGAAATCGCTGTATAGCCAGCTTTATGTGCCATTTTGATGGCTTCCAGAGTCTCAGATACAGAACCGATCTGATTCAGTTTGATCAGAATAGAATTTCCGCAGCCAAGGCTGATACCTTTCTCAAGACGCTCTGTATTTGTAACAAACAGGTCATCACCTACAAGCTGTACTTTTCCTCCAAGTTCTTTTGTCATGATCTGCCAGCCTTCCCAGTCTTCCTCATCAAGGCCATCCTCAATAGAGTAGATCGGATATTTTTCGATCAGATTTTTCCAGTGATCAACAAGCTCCGCAGATGTAAATTTCTTTCCGCATTTCGGAAGAACATACTCCCCCTTTTTGTTTCCTTTCCACTCACTGGATGCAGCATCCATGGCAAGTACAAAATCCTTTCCAGGCTCATATCCTGCTTTTTTCACTGCTTCAAGGATGTACTCAATGGCTTCCTCATCGCTTCCAAGGTCTGGTGCAAAACCACCTTCATCTCCAACGCTTGTTGCAAGGCCTTTTTCTTTCAGAAGTGCAGCAAGAGCGTGGAATACCTCCGTACACCAGCGAAGTCCCTCTTTAAAGCTTGGTGCTCCTGCCGGCATGATCATGAATTCCTGAACATCAACGGTATTCGCAGCATGTGCACCACCGTTTAGGATATTCATCATCGGAACCGGAAGTCTGTTTCCGTTCACCCCACCAAGAAATCTGTAAAGGGGGATGTCAAGAGAAATCGCAGCCGCACGTGCGCACGCAATAGAAACCGCAAGAATGGCATTTGCGCCCAGTTTTGATTTGTCCTTTGTTCCATCTGCTTTGAGCATGGCAGCATCCACTGCATAAATATCAGATGCATCCATTCCTGCCAGCGCATCATTAATTACTGTATTGATATTTTCAATGGCCTTCGAAACACCTTTTCCTCCAAAACGGCTTTTATCCTGATCTCTCAGCTCAAGTGCTTCGAATTCTCCTGTGGACGCTCCGCTTGGTGCTGCTCCTCTTCCGACCGTTCCATCTGCCAGATAAACCTCTGCCTCTACGGTCGGATTTCCTCTTGAATCAATAATCTCTCTTCCAATGACCTTCTCAATCTCTAAATAATCCATTTGATATTTATCCTCCTGTCTGGTCTTTTCGCCCTGTCCGTAACTCCTGTTCAGGCCGCATTTTGTCAGGGGATACGGCCCGCCACAAATTTTACGCATTAGTTAGAATCCGCTAACCGTTTACAAGTTTACTATATCTAACTTTAACGGTCAAGAGGAGTTATTGCCATTTTTTTCTCAATTACTCTTCTGATATTTCTATGTTTTTTCAGAACATTCCGCAGGATGTTGCGAATTTTACTTATTGACAAGGCTTTGCTGCTTATGATATCATAATCGCCGGTATCAAGCGGATATTCGTAAACCGCTCTGCTGCCTGTTTACAGCCAAATAACTGCTTCGCAGTTTGATCTGGTCAAAAAACCGAATATGGTTTATGACAAAATCCTGTCATATATTGGAAACGCACATTCTCCTGAATGATTAACGAACAACACATGCTCTGAGGTTTTACATTATCACTTAATCATTTTAAAGGAGGATTTTTTATGCCAAAAAACAAATTTCAGGAAGTTATCTTTACCCTTATCATGGTATTTTTCATGGTTTACGCCATGATTTGCTACAACATTTCCCTGAACACAGGGAGTATGACAAACCGCGTGTTCCTTGACGCTTTTCATGAACTGGTGATCATGGGACCGATCGCATTTATCCTTGACTTCTTTATTGTATCCAAGCTTGCTTTTGGTTGTGCAATGCGCATGGTAGATTTCAAAAGCTGTCATCCCTTCAGCAAGATCCTTGCGATCTCCGTTCCTTCCGTTGCTTTCATGTGCCCATTAATGAGTCTTGCCGCAACCATTCTCTTTAAGGATGCAGGAAATCAGTTCGTAGCTGTATGGCTTCAGACAACCGCATTCAACTTCCCGATGGCATTCTTCTGGCAGCTGATCTATGCAGGTCCGATCGTACGTTTTATTTTCAGACATATCTTTCCTGAAAAGGAAAACGTAAAAGAAGCGACAGCAACTATGTAAAATTAAAAAAAGCACATTGCTATGGTTGAACCACCCCAAAAGTCATACTTTCCGGTGGCGGCTCATTCCATACAATGTGCTTTTTATTTTTCACGCGAATCTTTCTCATCGGATCTTCGAATCTCTCAGACTGTTTTCTTTAATTCAGGCATCTTAAGTATCTTCACGATCAGCGGGATCACCATAATGACCCAGACTATCGGTTCTGCTACGATCACGCCGGTATATCCGAGAAGTGGCACCAGAGTCACCGCGATCACTACTTTTCCGATCATCTCCAGCGCACTGGAAACCAGAGGGATCACCGTTTCTCCAAGGCCCTGCATAGCATTTCTGAGGACACTGATCACAGCCGTTACGAAATAAAAGATCGTATCAAATTTAAGATAATTGGCGGCATTGCGGATCACCGTTTCATTATGGCTTCCTGTGACCAGATAGATCAGCTGTTTTCCAATGGTAAAACTGAAGATCACAGTCATCACGGACCAGATACAGGTATACAGAACTGCAAGACCGATTCCATGGCGTACCCGGTCCATCCTCCCTGCACCTGCGTTCTGGCCGCAGAAGATCGCCATGGTCTGGCCGAACACGCCAAACATGATCATAAACATCTCTGTGATCTTACGAGCTGCTGTATGTGCCACAATGATATCTCTTCCCAGCCGATTGATGGAGGTCTGAAGTGCCAGTGTACCAAGATTTACAAGAGAGCTTACAAGTCCCATAGAAAGTCCGGCACTCAGCATATTTTTCATCATATTTCTTTCGAGACCGAAAAAATCCTCTTTTTTCAGCCGTAGGATCTCATACCTGCGGATCATGTAAAACCAGCATATCAGAAATGCCAGCGTCTGTGAAAGTACCGTGGCAACGGCCGCTCCCTGAACTCCTGCTTTTACTACCAGAATAAAAAACAGATCTCCTGCGATATTTAAAGTTACAGACACCGCCAGGATCACAAGAGGCGTCACCGTATCCCCAAGTGCACGCAGAGATGCCGCGCAGGTATCATAAAGAAACGTTGCCAGCATACCTGCGATAATAATAAAGATATACTGCCTGGCAGTTCCCGTCAAATGATCCGGAACATTCAGGAACCTCAGGATCGGATGCAGAAACAAAAGTCCCAAAACAGTCAGGATCAGAGAAATCACGCTGCCCATTACAAGAGACAGCGCAAAAGATTTTCGTACTTCTTCCCGGTTTCCGGCACCGAATTTCTGTGCGGTGACAATGGCAAATCCATTTGCAAGGCCCATCAGAAAACCGATGATCAGCCCGCTTAAAGGACTGGTGGCCCCTACTGCCGCCAGCGCATCTTCTTTAAGAAAGCTTCCCACGATCCGGGTATCTGCCAGGCTGTACGTCAGCTGCAAGAGATTTCCCAGAAATACAGGAAGCGCAAAGGACAGGATCAATGTGGAAGGCTTCCCTTTTGTCAAGTCTTTCATGTCATCCTCCCTCAGTCAACGATATCATTCTGAAAACGAGAAAGATGCTCATAAGGAAGGATCATCCTTCCGCGGAACAGTCCGCAGCCATCATTGATCAGGCTGTTGTTTACCGCACCAAACATATTAACGTCCAGCGCAGCAAGATCCAGTCCAAGAAGTCGCATACCCCGCTCATAAGCCTCATCAAAATAGATACATTCCCCCTGGGGAATCGCGTCCCTTCTCCTGCGTTCACTTTCCTGTTTTTTCTCATAGCTTAAATGGTTGGCGGAACCAATCTCCGCAACATCATCCATATCTTTAGTCCGCAGCTGTACTTCCATATAGCTTCGGGAACTGTTATCATAAAATGTAATGTGCAGAGACTGATAATCATCCTCACTGTTGTTACAGATGTAATCCCTATAGTAAGGCTTTGCTTCCTTGCTGAGCAGTGGCGATGTACTTTCCTGCACTCCTCTGGCCGGCTCTGCGGTAAATCCTCTTTCTTCCAGAAATCCCGGAAGTATATTGGCAATCTCATAAAGATAACGAAGCTCTTCTTCTCTGACATTCTCACCATTTTTCAGATGACATCTGGGCATGGCGATAACGATCCTGTAAGCAATAAAATCGCGGAAACAGCTTAACCGTTCCTTGATCTGGGATACGGAAGGATATTCCCCATATTCTTTATAGTAGTCATAAATAAATTCTACTACATATCCGTTAAATTTTTCCTCCGCACGGATCAGGGATTTGATTCTTCCCTTGAAGGTAAACGCCAGAAACGGATATTCCCCTGCCATATATTTATAAAATTCCCGGATCCTCTGAGACTGGGCAGTGAGGAAATCATTATGCTCCAGAAGCTCCTGGATCTGGATCAAAAAATTACAGTGTACCAGATCGATCTCATTGTGTTTTTCCTTCGCCTCTGTCCTAAGATCCCGAATGTATTTCTTCAGTATCCGGAGAAGAGTATCTCCGGAATACAGATAATCGTTTAATGTTATCATTTGTGTTTCTCTTTTCTACTACAATATATTTATGGTTAATATCCCTTACAGCCAGTAAGGAATTATCCATCTTGTTGCTTAAGCTGTATAATGGTGGAGCAATTGGTATATCGGCTTCCTTTCTTGGACTTCGCGTCCGTAAAATAGACTGATAACCAGCTCCTCATTCGCAGCGTTCGTTTTATGCAGTTGAATCGTCGTAGGCG
Source organism: Blautia sp. LMAG:89 (assembly GCF_008679485.1). Taxonomy (NCBI): domain Bacteria; kingdom Bacillati; phylum Bacillota; class Clostridia; order Lachnospirales; family Lachnospiraceae; genus Blautia; species Blautia sp. LMAG:89. The sequence goes on from NZ_NANC01000009.1 coordinate 144,758, forward strand.
CATTCGTGTCACACCACAGTAGATTGAATAGCAATGAGTAAAACTGGCACTTATCCATTGCAATAATCTTAAGGAGTGACAAATTTATGAACGCAGTAGGTATCGATGTTTCTAAGGGTAAAAGTATGGTTGCTATCATGCGGCCTTTCGGTGAAATTGTTTCCACCCCCTTTGAAATCAAACACACAACCAGTGACATTAATTCACTTGTAGAACTCATCAACTCTGTTGAAGGTGAGTCACGAATCGTGATGGAACATACAGGACGTTACTACGAAGTCCTTGCCCATCAGCTTTCAGAGGCTAACCTTTTCGTCAGTACCATTAACCCCAAACTTATCAAGGATTTTGATAATGATTCCCTTCGTAAAGTCAAATCTGATAAAGCGGATGCCGTTAAGATTGCACGCTATGCACTTGACAAATGGCAAAATCTTAAACAGTATAGTGTTATGGATGAATTACGCAATCAGCTTAAAACCATGAACCGTCAGTTTGGCTTCTACATGAAGCATAAAACAGCCATGAAGAATAATCTTATCAGCATCCTTGACCAAACCTATCCTGGTGTTAATACTTACTTTGACAGTCCTGCACGCAATGACGGCAGCCAGAAATGGGTTGATTTTGCATCTACATACTGGCATGTGGACTGTGTCCGTAAAATGTCCCTGAATGCCTTTATTGACCATTATCAAAACTGGTGCAAACGCAAGAAGTACAACTTCAGTCAGTCAAAAGCTGAAGAAATCTATGGAAAAGCAAAGGAACTTGTTCCTGTACTTCCAAAGGATGCCCTTACAAAGCTTATTATCAAGCAAGCTGTAGACCAGCTTAATAGTGCCTCTACAACTGTTGAGTCACTACGCACTCTCATGAATGAAACTGCATCCAAACTCCCGGAATATCCTGTCGTTATGGCTATGAAAGGTGTTGGAACTTCTCTTGGTCCTCAGTTGATGGCTGAGATCGGAGATGTTTCCCGTTTCACTCACAAAAGTGCTATTACTGCATTTGCCGGTGTAGATCCCGGTGTTAATGAATCTGGAACCTATGAACGAAAAAGTGTTCCTACCTCAAAACGAGGTTCCGCTGATCTAAGAAAGGCTTTATTTCAGGTATGGATGTCCTAATTAACGCATCCTCAAGATGATCTTTTATCAGTTCTTAGATAAGAAACGGACTCAAGGCAAGCCTTACTATGTCTATATGACTGCAGTGCAACAATCTAAGAACTACTACGGACGAGTGAAAGAATATCTTTCATCTCTTTCAGAATCTAATTATCATAATATTTTCAGACCAGCACTGGTGTGGTGGCCTTATTTTGATACCCTTTTCAACCTGTATAAATTTTCATGTTTTTCATTTGCTTGCTTTTTATTTGCAGCTATTTTTTTTTCAGGATCACATATTTACAACAACTGCTGGACGATCTGTGCTCCTGTCTTTTATTTATTTCAGTTTTTCATGGAAAAACTCTGCGATCCGGTTCCACACCTCATCCTGGAAAAACTGGATATCTGCATGGTCTGCACCATCCAGTGTCAGCAAAGTGACATCACAGTCTTTTTTCTCCAGAAGTCCGTATAAAGTTTCCGACTGAACATAAGGAACGACCTGATCGCAGTTGCCATGGATGATCAGAAATGGCGGTGCATCCTTCGTAACCTTGGAAACCGGACTGCTCTGGTATGCCTTTTCTTTATTTAACATGGAATTAAATCCAAGCAGAAGGGATTCTGCGGAAGAAGCACATTTTTCTGCAGATTCACATGGAAATGCGGAAAGATCCGTAGGCGGATACCATGGGCAGGCAGCCTGTACCTTACTGGATTCTTCCAGATACTCTCCCACATCCAGAGCCGGATCATTGTCCAGCGCAGCCATACAGGTAAGATATCCTCCGGCAGACTCTCCCATAACTCCTATCTGCTCTTTGTTGATGCGGAACCGGTCTGCATGGGCTTTCAGATAACGGATAGCTGCCTTTACATCCTGCAGCGGCATGGGATACGGGCCCTGATTGGAAGTACGATACTCCACACTTGCCACTACAAAGCCACTGGATGCCAGTCTGCTCAGATAAAGATTATGTGCGGATTTATCCATCATCAGCCATGCGCCTCCGCAGATCCAGAGGATGCAGGGATAGATTTTTCCATCTTTTGTTTCCGGGTAGATTATATCCAGTTTCAGATCCCGCCTGCAATGTCCGAACCAGGAATCCACCTGTGCGTAAGTAATATCATTTACTGTAATATACTGAGGCTTCTCTACTGAAAGCTTCAGTGTCTTTTTTTCTGCTTTTATCATAATCTATCTACCTCTTTTCTTCTGATCATTTTAGTTTGTCTTTGAAATATTTTTCTTCTATTTTATCACAATACTGCTTTTTCTGCTTTTATTTTTCGGAGAAAAAGCACTCTTTTTCTGCAAAACAGGGTTTTGATCTTTTTGTTCATAAAGCTCTCCTCTTTATAAGCAAAATTGTTTGTCAACAATAATAAAAAGCTGTTATAATAGATTTTCTCTATTGTAACAGCTTTGTTTTCCTACTTTTGGAATGGATTTATTATATTATAAGTTTTTTTCTCTGTCAACGCCCTCAGACAATTTCACAGCTTTTCTTTATCAGTAAACCTGTATCCTGCTTTCTCAGATCTGATACCAGCGGATCTCATTAGCTTCCAGATGAAGGTCAAAGCTCCGTCCGTCCCCTGTGTAAACGGTGGTATCCTGTGGCTCATAGGTGTTGTTTACCACACAGTATTTCTTATTTTTCACATAAGCATGTACTTCCACATTATAATTGGAAGAAAACCAACGGTGAAGCTCACCTTCCGCTGCCGCTGACCAGAGTACGGCTCTGTAAAGAATACGGCTGTTGCAAAAGCTGTATGGAAGTCCGCTGATATAAACGCCCCGGCCTTTTCCGAAGGTTTTTACTGCCATCTGGACTTCCTGATCTTTCTGGATAAGGATCTTCGTATCCGGAAGTGCGAAGATATTCTTTTTCCCCTCACCGAAATCTACGGTTTCGTCTGTATCCTCCAGGATAAAATGCTCTTTATGCTCTTCCCAGTTGTATTTATCTGTATTAAGATTAAATCCTCTTTCTTCCTCTACACCAAGAATATCATCCAGCTGGAAGAATTTTCCCTGCCACTGATGAGCCGCTGGCTCGCCCACTCCAATGAATCCGCCTCCATTATAGACAAATTTCCGCACAGCTGTAAGAATCTTCGGATCTGCCCAGTTCTCGCCACCGGACTGCGCAGTGTCCGCATCACCTACATTGATGATCACATCAAAATCATTCAGCAGATCTTTATCCTGACGGATGTCATCAAAGCTGATAAAGGACACATCAAAAGGCGCACCACTTAATGCCTCGATGATTCCGAAATAGGAATAATTCTGCTTGTAATAGATGGCATGATGTACCATATGGTTTCCCCAGGAGCGCATTTTTCCCCAGCAATTTAAAACAGCCACACGTTTTACGCAGTACGGTGTGGTTCCCTGGATATTGTCGTAGAGCACACGGAATTCCTGGCAGACTTCCTTGATATACTGTACAAAATCCGGAAATTCCAGAGCCAGCTTCAGATAACCGCCGTATCCAATTCTCTGGATCGGACTTCGAAGGATAGCTCTTCTTGCAGTCACCCAGTTTACTTTTGCCTCTTTTACAGGATCTCCGCCCTCATGGAAGGTGTCCGGGAAAAAGTACGGCAGAAATCTTCCCTCTGTATATTTTACATGTTTAATATCACTGAACAAACGTAAGGTCGCTCCGTTTCCGACGCTTCCCACTACCGCATCCAGCCCGATGGAAGCAAACTCATCCATAAAGGGCTCCATACCGATCCAGTGATCGCCCATGAACATCATGGCCTCTTTTCCGTATTCATGGACAATGTCTACCATTTCCTTTGCAAGCTTCGCCACTTCCCGTCTCTGGAAAGCCTGGAAATCTTTAAATTCTTTCGACGGGATCCGATAAGTGTTGTTCATATATCCCTGATCAATGATAAACTCCGGGCGGAACTTATATCCCACTTCCTGCTCAAACTGTTCCAGGATATAGGGACTCACCGAAGCGGAATATCCGAACCAGTCTACATATTTTTCCCGTGCCATCTCATCAAAGATCAGTGTGAACTGGTGAAAAAAGGTAGTAAATCGTACTACATTCACATAATCATGGGAATCCAGAAATCTGCGGAGGCGATCCATGGAATGTGCACGTGTTGCGGGCTGACGCACATCAAAAGTGATCTGAGGCTCTACATCCTTCCAGTCATTGACAACTGCATTGTACATATGTACCGGATCCCACATGATATATGCAAGAAAACTTACCGTATACTCATGAAACTCTTTCGCCGGCCTGATCACAACATTTCCGTTTTTTTCATCGTATGACCATTCCTCTGTACTGACAGCTTCCCCTGTAGTCCGGTCAATGACTTCCCACCATCTTCTGATATCATCTCTTGTATTCACCGCCAGCATATCCGGATACAGATGATCCATCAGATGGATTTCCAGAGTATCCGACACTGCCGTGTGAAAGGATGTCATGATATACATCTGCTGGATTTCTTCCGGATGGGCCTTTGCCCAGGCATTATCCTTTCTGGTGGTATAATAAGTTGCATAAATCTTTGCGCCGGTTTTCTTCAACTCTGCCGGAAATTCCGTTCCGTCACAGTCACGGATGGCATCTGCACCCCACTCGTCCAGCATTTTCAGTGTCTCCGGAATCACATCCAGATCTGTCGGAATAGTCACTCTTCCTTTTGTTTCGCTCATCGCTTTACCTCCATTGTAAAAACCCCTGTTTTTTATTTCTGATATTTTTTCACGATCGTCTGCATAGTATCCCATTTCTGTTCCATATCTGCCACCAGCTTAAACTGTGTGCGGCAGCGGTCCAGATTATGTTCTTCCCGGTCGATCTTAAAATAATGATCTCCTTCCAGATAATCGGTAAGAAAGCGAATGCCGCATTCATAAGTCATCACCTTAGCTCCCATGGGAAGCATCTCGATCTCTTTTGCACTGAGCTTATCTCCACAGCTTTCCAGAAAGCCTTTTACATAGATTTCATAGAGCTCCATATCACAGGAAACTTTGCTTAAATCTTTCTCATCCTCCAATGCAGTGCTGGCCCCGAAACGAATGGAATCTCCAAAATCATTCATGGCAAGTCCCGGCATAACCGTGTCCAGGTCCACTACACAGATTCCTCTTCCTGTTTCCAGGTCGATCATAACGTTATTCAGCTTCGTATCGTTGTGTGTTACCCGAAGGGGCACCTCACCTTTTGCCAGAAGCTCACCGAATACATTTGCCAGATACTCATGCTGAAACGCAAATGCGATCTCTTCTTTTACGGATGCGGCACGATGGCGGCTGTCCTTCTCTATGGCATTTTTCAAAGTCTGAAAACGTTTCTTTGTATCATGGAAATCCTTTATCGTTTCATGCAGGGTCTCTGCCGGGTAATCTGCCAGCATTTCCTGGAATTTTCCAAATGCAACTGCACTTTCATAAAAATCCTCCGGTTTTTCCGCCAGATCATAGCTTACTGCATCGGTAATAAAAATATAAGCTCTCCAGCATTCTCCGTTTTCATCTGTCAGGAATGCCTTCCCGTCCTTTGTCGGAATCAGGTTCAGAACCTCCCGTTCCGGATCTCCCCCCTTCTGAAGAACTTTCTTTTTCAGATGCCCGGTAACTCCGGCAATGTTCTCCATCAGTTCTTCCGGTTTCTGAAAGATCTCCCGATTGATCTTCTGAAGGATCACCTTAATGGACCCCATCTCTCCGATCCGATATCTAAGCATATAGGTTTCGTTGATATGCCCGCTTCCGCAGGGGCCGCAGGAAACCAGTTCTCCGGTAAATGCAAACTGATCCGCTATTCTTTTTATCTCTTCTTTTGGTGTACCTGCCATTTTACCTTCTCTTTCCCAGACAGCAGTAAAAAGCATACCGTCCGAAAACAAATATACTTTATACTTTTGCTGTGATTTTTTTACTTTGATTATTTTTTCCGCTTTAAGATCCTGGTGGCAAGCGGAGCAATATTTTCATCTGTTGATCCGTAGAGAACTTCGTAATCCCCCGAGACAGAAACTGTTTCTGTCTTTTCTCCGAAATTCTGGATAAACAGATATTCCGTATCCTCATTTTCTCTGGTTGTCACAGAAATACCTTCCGGTATAAATGCAAGCGGCATCTTCACACCTGCTTCCTCTGCTGCCCTTCCCAGAAAGTCCTCATAAAAGGCTGCTTCCATATCTGCCGCCACATAATAAACATGGCCCTTTCCGTATTTCTTGTGAGTCAGTACCGGATACCCCTGATAGAAATCCCTTCCATAACGCAGCAGTACTTCCGCATCGGAAACCTTTGCAAGCTCACAGAGATTTTTGCAGGTATAGCTTTCTGTAATTCTGAGATGATTTCCTGTTTCCGGGATACCTACGTTTTCTTCCCAGTCATAAAGTGCATCGATCTCTTCCGTACGGATACCAGCTGCTTCCATCAGTCCGTGAGGGGTTCCCTCCAGATAGCATTTATCTGTTTCATCTACAAGTCCGGACCAGTAGGAAATTACCAAAGTACCACCGTTTTTTGCAAAAGTGCGAAGCTTTTCGGCATATCCATGATAAAACATGTAGGCCATCGGTGCCGTTACCAAACGGTACCGGGACAGCTCATGTTCCATATTGATGATATCTGTATTATAGCCTTTTCTTCGGAGAGCACGATACTGTTTCAGTACAGTTTCCTGATAATGCATATCCTCGTTTCGAGGTCCCTGCGCATCCTTCAGCGCCCAGTCATTTTCCCGGTCATAGAGAACAGCCACCGGAGACTTCGTCACGCTTCCAGCAGTTTCCCGGATCTGCTCCAACGCTTCTCCTACCTCTGTCACTTCGCGGAAAATACGAGTATCATCCCCACCGTAGTGATCGATCACCGCACCATGGAATTTCTCAGAGGCTCCCTGGCTCTGACGAAGCTGGAAATACAGAACACTGTCTGAACCATGAGCAACTGCCTGCAGAGAGGCAGCCAGATGTATTCCTGGTTTTTTCAGCTTGTTGATAGGCTTCCAGTTGGTCGCAGAGGGACAGGATTCCATCAGAAGAAACGGTGCTTTCTTGATGCTTCGCATAAGATCATGCTGCATGGCTCCGTCCAACGCTGTGGTATAATTGTCTTTTTTATGCCAGCTTGGATAATTATCCCAGGATGCAATATCCATAACATCCTTAAATTTTTTATAGTCCAGTCCGTTGTAGTCATACATCAGATTGGCAGTTGCCGGAAGCTCGGAACCACCTGCACGGATCGCAGAAATCTCATGCTTCATAAAATCCACAGTCCTGTCTGTAACAAAACGTTTCCAGTCCAAGGTAAGTGCATGAAGAGCATTTTCCCCCTTTGGCGAAGGACTTTCGATCTGATCAAAGCTGTTATAGGTATGGCTCCAAAACGTTGTGCACCAGCTGGAATTTAAATTTTCGATGGTCCCGTATTTTTCTTTCAGCCATTCCCGGAATTTTTCCCGGCACAGAGGACAGTGGCATTCTCCGCCATATTCATTGGAAATATGCCACAAAAGCACTGCGGGATGTTTTCCGAAACGTTCAGAAAGCTTCTTATTAATATTGTAAACTTTTTCCCTGTATACTGGAGAAGTATAACAGTGATTATGTCTTCCACCGAAAAATCTTCTTGTGCGATCCGGATCCATGCGAAGAACTTCTTCATATTTATCTGCCATCCATTTCGGTCTTGCTCCGGATGGTGTGGAAAGTATCGTATAAATTCCTTCTTTATACAGATTATCGATCACTTCTTCCAGCCAGTCAAAGTTATATCTTCCCTCTTCCGGCTCCAGCACTGCCCAGGAAAACATTCCCATGGAAACGGTATTGATATGGGCTTTTTTGAAATATTCGATATCTTTTTTCAGAATATCCGGTCTGTCCAGCCACTGCTCAGGGTTGTAATCGCCGCCGTGCAGATAATGGTCATATCTGATCTGCTCTGCCATTTTTTTATCTCCTTATGATTTGATTCGCATCAAGCGGACAAAAGCATCCGCTTTGCTACGAAGCTTTATACCAGACAACTGCTCTGGTCAAGAAAAGGATCCTGCATAATTCAGTTAAAGCATATTATACAATATACCTAAAGATTTCAGCAGCATCCTTTTTGTTTTAAAATTATTTTACAGCTCCAGTAATACCCTCTGCGAACTGTTTCTGTAATACGAAGAATACGATCATGGTCGGAATGGAACAGAATAATACGCCGCACATCAGCATGCCGTAATCCGTTACATATCCTGTGATCAGATTGGCGATCAACATCGGCATGGTCATCGCCTTATTATCTGTCATGATTACCTTCGGCCACAGATAGGAATTCCATGCATTCATAAATGTGATAACTGCTGCCGCCGCATAAGTAGATTTCATAGTCGGGATAAACATCTGGAAAAAGATCCTTACCTCGCTTAATCCGTCAATCCGTGCTGCCTCAATGATATCGATAGGAAATGCTCTGGCATTCTGACGGAACATCATGATCATAAATGGTGTGGAAATGATCGGAAGGATAAAACCTACCGCTGTATTTAAGAGTCCGGCTTTTGAAAACATCTTAAATAAAGGAACCATCGTTGCAACCTGCGGAACCATCATTGCAAGAAGCAGGGTGGAAAACAGTCTGTCTTTCCATCTGTCATGATATACCTCAAAGCCATAACCTGCGATAGAACAGATCAGAAGGCAGATCACTGTAGTAAGAACTGCATAAAACAGAGAGTTTCCAAGAGCTCTCCACAGCGGCTGCTGTGCAGTCAGGTTTTTAAAGTTCTGCATAAAATATGTACCCGGAAGGATACGGCCTCTGGATACATCTGTGGATGTATTGGTTGCCGCAGAGATCATCCAATACAGTGGAAATACAGAGATAAATGATACGATGATCAGAAAAATATATGTAGGGATCAATCTTCTCTGAATTGCGGATTTATTCTTTTTCTCAGTCACGTGTATCACCTACTTTCAAATTGATAAAGGCCAGGATCGCTACCATGATAAATATGATAAATGACATTGCTGCCGCATATCCGAAGTTTGGCACGTTGATGAAGCATGTATTATAAACATAATGGGACATTGTGATGGTTGAGTTCGCCGGGCCACCTTTTGTCAGGTTGACAGACTCATCAAACAACTGCAGTGTACCATTGATCGACATAATAAATGTCATGATAATTGTCGGTTTCAGAAGTGGTACGGTAATTTTCCAGAAGGTCTTCCAGCCATTGGCACCATCGATCTTTGCTGCCTCGTATACAGAATATTCAATATTCTGAAGACCTGCCAGATAGAACACCATGTTATATCCTGTCCATCTCCAGATCAGTGCGATGATGATCACGATCTTTGCACTTGTGGAGTTACCCAGGAAGTTATAGCCAGTTGTTAAAATTCCAAGTTTGATCAGGATGCTGTTGATCAGACCGTCTGTTGCAAACATAGAACGGAAGATCAGAGAATAAGATACAAGAGATGTTGCACATGGAAGAAATACACATGTACGGAAAAAGCCTTTAAATTTCAGATCCTTGTTATTCAGAAGCTGTGCAAGCAGGATCGCAAGGACCAGCATGATCGGTACCTGAATAATAAGATACAGGAAAGTATTGACGATGGACTGCTGGAATACCTTATCCATCATGATACGTTTATAGTTACTGAAGATCGGATCCGCAAACCTCATGTTTGCTCCGGCACCTGTCTGTAAAGAAATGATAAATGCACGGATCATCGGATAAAAACTCATGACAGCGATCATGATCGTTGCCGGTGCCAGAAAGATCCAGCCTGCCGCTCTCTGTTTCGCTACCAGAGACATGCCACTTTTTTTGGAATTCACAGGAACTCCTCCTTTCAAACATCTAAACCTTTACATAAGACAAGGGACTGCATGCAGTCCCCTGCTTTGTATTTCTTTAATATTTCAGCTTTACTCTGTCATCTTGAATGCCAGTGTATCCTGTGCTTCCTGAAGTGCAGATTCTTTGTCTGTGCCATTTACGATATTAACAACAGCTGTGTTGATGCACTCTCTTGCCTCATAGTGGTACGGAGTTTTTGTAAATTCCGGAATGTGTGAAGAGTACTCTACAATTGTTGAGAAGATCGGCTGGTTATTGAAGAACTCGCTTGGCTCATTGTAAACCTCAGACTCACCAGCCGGCAGGTAGCAGGAAATTGCACCTGTTTCCGGAAGGATTGCATCATAGAAGTCTGTGCTGGAACCAAATGTGCTTGCAAGGAAGTCCTCAGCAAGCTCTACATTCTTGCAGTTGGATGTAATGTACCAGGAAGATCCGCCATTGTTTGCATAGTTTGTAGCTGTATCAACGCCGTCAACCTTCGGCATTGTTGTGATCTGCCACAGACCCTTCTGATCCTCTGTTCCCATCAGTGTAGCTGTGATCCAGTTACCGTTAACGATACCGGCAGCCTCTCCGCCTGTGATTGTGGAGATGTACTCATCCCAGTTATTTACTAATTTAACAACATTGTTCTTTACAAGATCCACATAAAGATCTACGCATTTCTCTGCTACATCGTTGCCAACGATATAAGCCTCTCCGTCATCATTTACGAAGTTTGCTCCACAGGACTGGATCATCATCATCAGAGTATCGCCACCTGTTGCTTCACTTGTAAGGAGATATTTACCTGTTTTTTCGTGAACGTCTTTTCCGATCTCCATGAATTTGCTCCATGTGATATCTGTAAGATCATCAATGGTATATCCTGCTTCTTCCAGGATATCTGTACGATAGCAGGCAATTGTTGCACCGTTATCAAACGGAACTCCGTAATGTGTGTCATCTACCATGGAGTAGGACTGTTTCAGTTTTCCGAAATCATCCCAGTTGATATCCATATCCTTCAGATCTGTAAAAGCATCCGGATAACTCTTCAGATATTTCTGATAGCTGTTGTCCTGCATCAGAACGATGTCCGGAAGTGTGCTGTAATCTCCGGCGTTTGCTGCTGTTGTAAGTTTGGTCTGGCAGTCATCAGAAGATGTCTCAACTACATCAACCTTGAATCCTTCGTGATCCTTTGCATACTGCTCACCTGCAATATTCATAGCCTTGATGTTGAAGTTCTGATCCCATGCCCATACAGTCAGGGTGTTATCGTCATCACCTTTTGCATATACTGCTGTAGTAGTTGCAGCAAAAGACATTGCCATGATACCTGTCATTAATACTGCGAGTAATTTTTTCTTCATTTACTTTTCCTCCTTTATTAAGCATTTCCCGTTTGCTTATGAATAAATTATAGCATCCGTATTTCCTCTATAGTTTGCAGAATTGTTCATATAATGTGCAATTTCAACCATTTTATTGATTGTGCACTATTATCCAGCTATATTTTTACAAAAATATGCACTTTGAGGATTTTCTCTTTTTACGTTCGTCAAAATTTCAAAAAAAGCCTCCTTTTTCGACATTATGCAAACATTTTTCGTCAAAAAAGAAGACTTTTGTTTCTATTTCATAAAATTTCATATTGTTTTTTATACATGTTTCACAAGCATTTCTACATATTATGCAAAATAAACCCTTTCAGGGAACTGTGTTTTCATCGTATGCAGCATTTCCTCTGTCAGATCCAGAAGAAGTTTTATTTTACGTCCATCTTCCTGAATGATCATGGTATAGTAAGGCACATCATCTTCATAAGAGGTATAATCGTATTTTTTCAGTTTCTCCGTTCCGGTATTCTTTTTATATTTTGCCACTTTTTCATGATAGTGAGGTGCTGTCACTTCCATCTCCTCAAGATTCAGCACGTGAGCTGTTTTACGATATTTTTTTCCATAGATCACATCTATGGTCAGTTGTCCGTTTTCCATGGTATATTCATAGTCTCTCTGGCTGAATATGTCATAAACAAAATATAGCAGCGCCAGAAGAAATCCCGGAAGCATAAATGCCTGAGAGATCGTGATACCCATCAGTACAAAAATCACCGCAAAGATCACCATTACTTTTCTGAGAGTTCCTGACATATGTTTCTTTTTTCTGGAGACCTGCTCCACAATCCTGTAATCGTACATTTCTTACCTCTTTCTATCCGCCTGATCCACATACAGTCTGATATTTCTATTCTGTCGTGACAGATCCACAGATCTGGTTTTGTTGTTTTACCAGCCTTCCTCTGAATGGATGTCAAACTTAAGAAGCTGCTGTTCATAGTTCTCCGGACGTTTTCTCCACTCCAGAGGTGTCATTCCCGTAACCTGACGAAAATTCCGGTTAAATGTGGAATTGGTGGTAAAACCACACTTATGTGCTATATCTGCAATTGGCTGATCTGTTTTTTTCAGATAATCACAGGCCGCCTGGATACGGATCGTATTGATGTATTCCAGCGGGCTCATCTTCATATAAGTCGTAAATATCCGGCGCAAATGAGTTTCACTGATATGACAGTATTCTGCCAGTTCGTCAATACGAAGATCCTCCATATAATGATCAGAAATATATTCCTGGAACCTGGAGATCATATCCATGACTTTTCCTCTGCCTTCGCTGTAACGTTCTTCGCCTGAATCCCGGTTTATCCTTGCGATTTCCACAAGAAGCGATGCCAAAACTCCCTTAGCTTCTTCCAGATAAAATTCCTCTCCATCCCGCATGATATCCAGAATCTTAAGGATCTTACCTGCCATGGATCGGTTTTCTTTTTCATTCAGAAAAAGTGATCTGGAGTTGATCCGCTGAACGATTTTTTCTTTTTTTACTGAATTATTAATAAATTTATCCAGGAATCCTTCTACATCAATAAAAAGATACTCCCAGCGGCTGATAGTTCCAATATCACTGTTTGTGGTATGTGGATAATTGAATGGGATCACCGTAAAATCCCGGTCATGAAACTGTACCTTATCCTCTCCAAGTATCATAAATCCCTGTCCTTCATAGCAGAATCCGATTTCCAGATAATTATGAAAATGGAGATAATCGATATCGTTCCCATAATTCTGAACCCACTTCTGTCCAAGCAATGCAAGGATGGGGCTCCCCTCCGGCATCTTATAATATCGAAGCTCCATTTTGGGTTTTCGTTTTTTTGCCACAGATATTCCTCCGTATGTTTTCTGTTCCAATATTTACTGATCTTTCTGTTATATTACAGCCATACATAAAAAAAAGCAACCTGCAGGATAACAATACTTGATAACTCTTGTTTCTGCAGATTGCAATTTTTATATCAGCTATTTACTTTTTATCTGTTTATTCCTCATCCAGGTAATATCTTCCATATGCATCTGCCGCTTTGATTGCTGCAAATACAGTTTCCGGTGTAACTTCAAATGGCATGTTGTGAAGTGTATCATTCTCCGCACATGCAGTTCTGGCAACTTCCATAAGCTGCTCATCCGTTACCTTCCCAGCTCCAAGCTCTGCCAGAGTAACAGGAAGTCCTACTTCAATGCACCATAAGATGATCTCTTCCAGATCTTCCTGAGGAATATTCTCCAGTACCAGCTGTGTGATGGTTCCGAATGCGACTTTTTCTCCATGATACATATGATGGCATTCTTCCAGTACAGTAAATCCGTTATGGATCGCATGTGCACCTGCAAGTCCTGCACTTTCAAAACCAATTCCAGAAAGAAGTGTATTAGCCTCAATCACTTTCTCAACTGCCGGTGTGCATACTCCTGCTTCCAGAGCTATCTTAGCTTTTACACCCTCATCCATCAAGGTATTAAAGCAAAGTTCAGCCAGTGCCATGGCAGCCTCTGTTGTCTTACCTCCCGCACAGGAAGTCGCTCCGCTTCTCTTGCATGCCCTTGCCTCAAAATATGTTGCCAGTGCATCTCCCATACCAGCCACAGTAAGACGAACCGGTGATTTGGCGATGATATCTGTATCCATCAGAACAAGATTCGGATTCGCCGGAAGAAACAGATATTTTTCAAAAACTCCTTCTTCTGTATAAATAACAGACAAAGCACTGCAAGGGGCATCTGTAGATGCGATCGTCGGACAGATAAATACCGGTGTTCCCGCATAGTATGCAACTGCCTTCGCTGTATCAAAGATCTTTCCTCCACCAATACCAATGGTAAGATCACACTGCTCATCTTTTACGATCTTTACCAGACGATCAATCTCACTGTTACAGCATTCTCCGTTAAAATAATCAAAAACCACCTCACAGGTACTCTCAGCAAAGCTCTCTTCGATCGTTTTACCGATTCTTTTATATCCGCCTTTACTGATCAGAACCAACGCTTTTTTTCCGCTCTTTGCAGCATAAGTTCCAAGATTCTTCATTTCTCCCGCACCCTGTAAATATTTGGACGGACTGATTAAAATTTTCGCCATTTTATACTTCCTTTCTTTGTTTTCAGAAGTCAGCCTCCGCATCCGGCTTTTGTATTTATATTATAATTGCTGTATTTTTTTATTGCAAGGAGTATTTGAGGATTTATGCAGCATCACCTGAGTTACTGTTACTGTTCACTCTGTTCCTAGTAATATACTTTGTGATCACATGAAAATCAGTTACAGCCAGCTTTCCAGAACATCATTCAGCTTATTCATATCCAGCGGTTTCGCGATATGTCCATTCATGCCTGTATTTTTGGCCAGCTGTACATCTTCTGCAAAAGCATTGGCAGTCATGGCAACAATAGGCAGTTTTCCCTTTTCACCCGGAAGGCTCCTGATTGCTGCAGTTGCCTCATAACCATTCATGACAGGCATTTGGATATCCATAAAAACAAGATCATACAATCCTTCCGGGGAAGCTTCCACTTTTTCAACTGCAATTTTCCCATTTTCTGCCGTTTCCACTTTTGCACCTGTCATCTGTAAAATTTCACCAGCAATTTCTCTGTTCAACTCATTATCCTCAACCAGCAGAATCCTTTTTCCCGTGTAGTCTGATTCTGACAGCTTCTCCAGATAATTTCTTGCTATTTTTTCTTTTCTTCCTGAAGTAAACTGCCGCAGTGTTGCCGTCAGCCGAGAACGGAACAGCGGTTTTGCAATAAAAGCATCTACACCTGCAGCCTTTGCTTCTTCTTCAATTTCGCTGAATTCATAGGATGTCAGTACAATGATGGGGATCTCTTTTCCTATCCGTTTCCGGATCTGTCTGGCAGTTTCTATACCATCCATCTCCGGCATCTTCCAGTCTAAAATAACAGCAAAGTAATCATCTTTCAACTCATGCCGTGCATAACAGCGCTCAACCGCTTCCCTGCCAGAGAGAACCCATTCACCCATAATACCGATTTCCTTTAATGTTGCAACTGTACTTTCACAGCATGTCCTATCATCATCCACAACCAGGACCGGCAGATTCATCAGATCTCTGTCCTGTTCTTTTTCTTTTTCCTGAAGCTCCAGATAAATTGTTACTGTGATTTTAGTTCCCTTGTGCAAGGTACTGTCCACTTTAATAGTGCCATTCATCAGGTTCACAATATTTCTGCTGATTGCCATTCCCAGACCAGTTCCCTGGACTCTGGTTGTCCGGTGGTCATCCGCGCGGCTGAACGGCTCAAACATGATTTTCTGGAATTCCGGTGACATACCGATCCCATTATCCTCAATCGTAAATTCATAGCATCCAAGTTCTGAAAATCCATTTGGCTTTTCCTCTATGGAAAAAATAATATTCCCGCCATCCGGTGTATACTTGATCGCATTACTCATCAGATTCACAAATACCTGCTGAATTCTCAAGCTGTCACCACAGACAGCCTCATGTTCAATATGATTGATGTGTATATCAAAATTATGTTTATGTTCATCAAGCACCGGTTTCGTGAGTGTAATAAGATTATCTACCAGCTCTGACAGATTGAAATCTTCCTGTGCCAGTGTCATTTTTCCACTTTCAATGCGTGCCATATCCAATACTTCATTGATCAGCCCCAGCAAATGGCGGCTTGATTCTGTGATCTTGCCGAGGCATTCAATGACTCTGTCCTGGCTCTCAACATTTGCTCCTGCGATTGCTGTCAGACCCACAATCGCATTCATTGGTGTCCGGATATCATGGGACATATTGGAAAGGAATTCTGTTTTCGCACGATTTGCATTTTCTGCGGACCGGTAAGCTTCTATCAGTGCCTGACGGGATTCAATCTCTGCTTTCTTCTCCTGTGTCACATCCATGGATGCCAGCAATACCTTTTCCAACTTTCCATTCTTCCATTCCAAGGGAATATAAGAAGCGATTTTATAAGTCTTTTCATCCAGGCTGCAATACTCAAACTTATAAATATCATTTTCACTTTTCAGTTTTTTCCGAATATTATCCGGGGCTATCAGGATATCTATAGCTTCCAATGGTTCCAGTGTCTTATATTTTTCAAGAACCTGCATCTGAAAATCATGATAAAATCCCAGAGGTTTATATATCATCTGTCCATTCAGATTGTAGAATTCATATCTGTCATTTTCCAGATCACAGACAACAAAGCGGTCAACCAGACGCACTATGCTCTGGATCAGCTGCTCCATGGAAGCATTATCTGCTGCCATCTGCAGATGCCGTGCGCTCTCTACCTTTGTCTCTGTGATATCACGCAGAAAGATCATGGCATATTCTGAATCCTCTATTTCGCCACGTATGACCACATTGCGGACCCATCGTTCTTCTCCATTCAGAGTGATACGGCACTCTAAAGCCAATTCGGTTTCCAGCCCCTTCAGCCTTTCTGCAATATAACCACGGTCGTAAAAAGAGGATACCGCCTTCTTATCTGTCTCCACAACATAGGAATCCACAAAATGCCGGATCAATTCATCCCACGTATGACTCTGTTCAAAGACGGTCATCAGGGACGGTTCAACCTTAAAGGTATCAAAAGTATTCGCTTCCAGATTCACATAATACTCGCACAAATCTGCTTTCGTAAAAGCCCGGTGGAAAGCAGCAGATTTTTGTGCCTGCATGATTTCTTTTTTCTCCCCATCAATGTTAATAAAAATCCCGGCAATCCTGCTGGCAGAACCATCCAGACGGCGTATTACTTCTGCCGATGCCCGAAACCACTGGTATTGATTATCCTTCATTCTCATACGATACTCTACCTGGTATTTTATCTGGTTCGTCTTATCCTTAATTGCCGCCTGAAGCTGCACCATTACTCTTTCTTTATCCTGTGGATGCAGAAGATCTGACCAGGATTCCAGTTTATTCGGAAAGTCCAGGGTGTCATGATAGCCAAGCATTTTTCGAAATTCATGACTCCAGTTTGCATTCACAATCTCACTGTTTTCGTCACAGTCAAAATACCAGAAGCCGGAACAGATAGCCTCATTGAGCAGTGCCAAATTTATATGATCCCAGTTGACCTGTACGGACATAACCCAGATCTGTCTGCCCGCCTCATCTGTCGCATCCTCTTTACAAAGCCGTACATTATTCACTGTACCGTCTGCTGCAAGGATCTGTGCTTCCCCTGTTCCGTGAAGCTGCAAAAAACGGTCTCGCTCCAGTATATCTTCCTCGTCATAAAAGAAATTTCTCAATGAGCCTTTTGTCTGTTCCATGAAAGTATCGAATGTATATCCTGTACTATGCAACAGCAGATTATCCACAGACAAAATAGACAGGTTTTGGTCATAAGATCCTGTCATTATACCTACCCCGCCATTATTTTCCAGTGTTTTCTGTACGGCCTGTGACATGACCTGTGTCTGCCCCGTTACAGTCTCACCTAAGGAATATATTTTGTCTTCATAATTTTTCATTTTATAAAAGTCCTCTCTCCGTCTTATGCCTTCTTCATCCTGCTTTTATCTGTATACAGAAAACCTGTCCCTGCTAGTTTTGTTACCCATTTTTGCATACAAAAAGGACATCTGCCAAAATCTGCCAGTGTCCCTACTATATTCTTTAAAATCACACATCTATATAGTATAAAAGGTATCGGAATCTCTTCTGTTCAAACATCTTCTCCATATATTATGATGATATGGAAACAGTGGCAACCGGCTGACATGGTCAAACTTTCTGACTTTAGTCCCTTCTGGCTTTGCGACCCTGCCTTTCAACAGGTTTGCCTTTAAAATAATTTTCATTTTTTCCAAAAATAAAATACCATGTGGTTTTTCTTACGTCAATAATATTTTGGTGGAAAATTTACATATATTTTAACCGAATCAAGTAACTCCCCTGTGGAGGTTGCGAAAAGCAATAAGCAGTGGGTGAGGACCTCTCTATTCTTTTTAGTGCATGTTCAACAAAAATCCTTGATTTTACTGACTTTGCTGAACAGTTAATAAGTTACATATATCTACAAAATAGAGTTTTCTGGATATGAAGCGACTTCATGGAGTCCATTTCTGATGATTTTAGGTACAAGAAATAAAACGTCTTTGTTTCTTCTTATGAAGGCCTTCCTGTTTCCCAAATCCACCTACAGTAACTAACCTCTCATGTCTACCAGGATCACCATCCTCTGACGAGTCCTAAATTGTCGGGTAGAAACACCTATTACTAGGTATATCCCCCACAGATCCGTACGTGCCCAATTCAGGCATACGGCTCTTCACGACACTTATGCCTCAGATTATCCATATAGGCTCACGGCTGTATACCAGGTCTCTTATTTCGGCATAAATGCCTTCTGGCATGTATGGGATTGAATATCTCCCATCCACAACTAGTTTTGCGATTGTTTTTGGATCTTTTGAATCTGTTTTCTTTGGACTGTTATCATCAAGTTCCTTGATCTTCTTAACCGAGAATGGATTGACCATTACTAATCTTTTCTGATGATCATTTACATACTTCGCAAACGCAAACCAGTAATGACCTGTTGGCTCGCAGCCGATCAGAACTGCAGTCTTTTTATTCTCAGTCTTAAGTGTCTCTGCCCAAAGGTTGAAAGAATTGAACCCTTCCAGATCGTTATGAAAAGAAAAAATACGTTTTGTAAGTTCGCGTCCTCTGTTATCAAAAGCTCTTGCATAATGTATCTGGCTTCCTATATCAACTCCGACAACCATTGTTGAATCTGTTACTTGCTCAATCTTTTCATTCTGTGTATAATTCATTTGGAACCTCCAGTGCTTGATTGTTTTGTTTACATCCGCCAAGATGCAACTCAATCATACCTTGAGGTTCTTTTTTATTCAATTGGCGCTTTTAATGAATTACAGGAATGCTCCTTTCAAGCATATTCAGCACTTATATATTGCTTCCCAAATATTTTAAAGAAAAGCGTACCACTATTTTAATGATACGCTCATCATTATTAAATCACTTCAAAATGCTTCAATGCATCCTTTATTGCTTCAACCTTCTCTGGAGTTGGATGCTTCCTCGGCTGTTTCAATTTCTCTACCGCATTAGGAGCATCGTACATCGGCAAGCCTAAATCTCTCTTTACCTCTGCAATATATGCGGTATGTACTTTGAAGCCGTATTTAGCTTCTATGTACTCCTTTATCATTTTGTAGGTCACTCGTTCTTTGGGCTTATAGCTTTCTGCTCTTTTAGCAATATTATCAAGTGGAACTTTTCCCTCACCCTCGCCAAACTCAACTTTTACGTTGATATGTCCGTCTGGCTTTTTGTGGGAAAGCAGTACTACCGTCTCCACATGCGGTGTCGTTTTTCACTGCTTTAACAGTACGCGAACCCGCATAGTTACTGAGTTTTTACACCCTTTGACAGGTTACTAATATCTGCAATCATAAGGTTAAGACATGGCGTACAGACCGTTTGACTTTGTAAACGTGTGGCGGGTACGCCGATATTTTGTAACACTTTTATAATACAAAATTATTCTAAATACTGCTACCATATTTGGTAATATATCAGTACGCCGATTTGTTTTGGGCATTTTTGCGAATGGCATTAACACCCTTTCAATGTTCACTTTTATTGAAACCGATATTTTCCTTTTCCATGTCCTGTTACAGGTACGATTACCTCACTATCAACCAACAGTTTTATTAACTTGGAAGCTCTTGATGGCTTTAATCCAGTAATTTCTTCAACTATCGTTCTTCCGAAACAATTTTCTTTTCCACATTTTGAAAATATTTCTACTGTATGATTTATTGTTTTTTCTGAAATCGTATCTGAGAAAGAAAGTAATTTATTTCGAATGTCCACTTTTGTGCTTTCAATGTCCACTTCTCCACTCTTAATGTCCACTTTTACTCTTTCAATGTCCACTTCTGCAAACCTTCCACTAATGTGCATCGTACGATTATGAAGTTCATTCTTCTCATCCAACAATAAATTTCTTAAAAACAATTCCAAATACTCGGTTGTTTCATGAACACCATTTTTCAAATCGTTATAATTGGCCCTAACAAGTGCATTTCTAAAATACCATGCATTCTCCGCAAAAATGTCGTTAGTTGCATCAAATCCAAGTGTTCTAAGATACTTAATAAAAAATACTGCCGTAGTTCGTGTGTTTCCCTCTCCGAATACATGTATCTGCCATAATCTTGATACAAAAAACGCCAGGTGGTGAATAATTTCTTCCATGCTCAAGTTTTTATAACTAAACTTCTTTTCCTCTGCAAAATCATAGTCCAAGGTTGCGCGAAGTTCTGATGCACTTCCATAAAGAACCGTTGCTCCATTCAGCACCCATTCCTTTTTTGTAATATTATAATCTCTCAGTTTTCCTGCATGTCCATAAATCCCAGCAAACAACTTTTTATGAATAGAGATATACTCATTCGGAGTAAAACTAAATGCTTTCTCCGATAAAATTTTTGCAATTCTAACAGCAACTTTGTCGGCCTCTTCCGTACGGTCGTCTGTATCTGCTTTTGGATTTTCTTCATAATACGTATTTAGAAGTTCCTGCGCTTCATCAATCGAAATATCACCTTCAATATTCTTTATTGCAGTATCAATCAAATACTTCGAAGGCTTTAATCCATCCACTGCTTGAAGTCCGATAGCTGTATGCCAGGCGTAACCTTTGTCTCTTTTACTTGGTTCGGATTGCCTTATATACTCTTTAAAAGGATCTTTATCCATCAAATTTCCTCCATTCATTTTTACCAATACCAGCTCTTTCTGATACTGTCTTGCAAAGATTTTTCCTTTTCTTCAGCACTTTTTTCATGCTGACGTTTTCCCAGATATTCATCCTCAGTCTCTATAGACGGATCATACCAGTCAGCTTTCTTCAGCGCCCATTCAATCCATTCTGGAGTAATATCTTCATTTCCACTATCTATCATAGCCTGAATATATTCTCTTATTTCCTTTGCAATTCTATAGTCTTCAGCTTTGTTTACAAGTTCTTTTACAAGACGAATTTCTTGTTCTTTTCTTTGTCTATTTTCTTCTCTACATCTCGCTTCTTCAACTCTCTTACGTTCTGCCTCTTCACGTGCTTCTCGTACAATTCTATTCTCTTCTGCCTTCTCATACAGGGTAACCAAAATATCACCCAGTCTATCTTCTAATTTTTCAGAATCGTTATCTCTAATGTAGCTTCGCTCCCCAAACTCAATACGAAGTTTACCATTATATACCTTGTCATATTTTCTAATTTGCGGTTTTGAAGCCCATCTATGATTTTTGATATCATCATTATACTTTACGAGCTCCTGTGCCTCTTGCTTAGTCATTTCATGCTTTACTTGGTCTTGACTCTCAACCATACGAAATCTAACAATATCATCTCTAATTTTCACAGACAAATCACTATTAATACTTCCACCTAAAGATTCAATTGATTTGAATACGGTATCTAATATAGCAATTGCACGTGACATACACTCATCAGACATTTCCTTAAAGAATGCAGGTTCGTTTTCTGGTTTATTATGTCTTGGATTATAGTATGGTCTACTCTGTGCTTCTTTCAGTTTTGACTTATAATCTGCAATATCCTTCTTGTATTGGACCAACATTTTATGCAATCGTGTACTTTGACTTATCTGCAGATTGCATGCATATTCTAATACTTTATTTCTTTCCGTCTCATCCAAATAATCAAGAATTCCATCCGGCCACTTAGGTATATTCTCCATTTTTTTCTGTGATAAATCTTCCTCGACTGCTACGTCCAATTCTTCTGTTACGTCAGTATGCACTTTCTCTACTACTTCTGCCTTAGCTTTCCGAATACGCTTAACAACCGCGTCTTTCGTTATCAATGAAATTTCTGTATCTTCCAATCCAGAAAATTCTACAATCTCATTCGATACATCTTTTCCCATATTCTTCTTAGTCCAATAACCAGAAGAAGGAAAAGATATATTTTCTACTTTACAAGTTGCTATCAGTTTACCATAATTCAAGTTATATTTTCTGGCTACCCCTGCAACTGAAAGAGCCCATATTTCATCATAGAGCTGCTTACGAGTCAATTTAACTATTCCTTTTTCATTCTCCATCCTGGCAGCTCCTTTCCTGCATATTTTTTGTCAACATCTTTGTATTTTCCCAGCGAAAACGCATATTCATAAAGCTCTAATCCTGCTGATCCTCGTTTTCGCTTAATAGAAAAACCAAATCTTTTTTCATTTCTTCAAACTGTTCTATTATAGTATTTAGACTCTTTTCTATATTTTGAACTTGTACTTCTGATGTTTTCCCATACTTATATGCAATCAATCTCTCACCAATTATGTGATAGGACCAACTCTCAGAATATGTTCTATCTCTTTCTTCATTGTGAATTGCAAAACCGATCGGTAAAAGATCATTTCTCATGCCGATACTAACCGCCATAGGGGATATGCCTAGGTAATCTGCCGCTATCTTACATGTTATTTTACTCATATTTCTAATATCTTCATCTGTATATTTAGGCATAATTTATCTCCTTTAATAAAAATATTTTTCCGCCCTGAACAAGAAAAACTTTTTAAGCTATAAGTAAGTCGCCTTAATCTAAAAAATCAAACTGAGATGCTTTTGATGCAGTTTTGAACCCATCATTTCTATCATGCTTTCCTTCTTCGTTTATTTCTGTTAATATATCTTTAATTTTACTTAGGCCACTTATCTTAAATTGGTATACGGTAAACTATCCGTACTGCTCTAACTTTAAGCCGCCGTTTCCGGCGGCAAGGTTTTAAATATTAGTTGCTTTTGTTTTACTCCGGCATATTGCTGGAAGTTTTTCAGACCATGGCAGGATATCATCTATAAAACTATATTCCCTGTCATCCTGGTGGTCCTTCAATACAGTCAGGACATGTTCAAGATACCGAAAAGGATTCAGATTGTTAGCTTTTGCCGTTTCTGTGATGCTGTAGATAATAGCACCGGCATTTGCGCCATCCAGACTGTCGATCAGCTTCCATGTATGCTTATGGAGACAAAAGCTACGCAGAGCACTTTCTGTCGCATTGTTATCCATAGGAATATCACCGTCTTCCAGAAAGGCTTTCAGAGAAACTTCCTGATTGATACAGTAGTTGATCCCATCCAGAGTCTTTCCTCTGGAAAGCTGATTTTTAATCTGGATCTCTTTTGCCCATGCAAGGAAGGCCTCTACAAGAGGTCTGATATTGGCCTGACGGTACATCTTTCTGACTTTTGCAGGCTGTCCCTCCATCTGGTTGTCCAGATGATAGATTGCTGCGATCCGGCTGACTGCTTCGTAAGCTACAGTCTCTTTCGCATTTTTCTGTGCTGCTTTCGGCAGGGCTTTCAATGCCTCCGCAAACCTGCGCCTTGCTTGTGACCAGCAGCCGGCAAAGACGATGTCTGGATTTTCCCTGTCCAGCTTCCTGTATGCAGAGTAACCGTCGCATACTACGATCCCTTTAAAATCCTTCAGGAATTCTTCCGGATGGTCCGCTTTTATGATTGTCTGGTTGTCCTTACCAGCGTAGACTGCCACATGATGTTCTTCAACAGTATAGACTGCCGGCTGCACACGTACCCTTTTATATATCTCGTCTGGAAGCTGTTTCCATCCATCTGTGCCAAAGACATCCTGGAGTTTTTCTTCTGACAGGGTATGGACGATCACTTCAATCGGAAGATCTTTTAGATCTGCCTCCCGTTTTCCTTTATTTTTACGACGCGGCTGTATCACATCTTCCTCAACAGGCTCAACCACATACAGTGTTTCCGTAAGTGCTTCAGCCTCATTAAATATAAGCTCCAGTTCCAGCTGTCCGGAGATCGTTTCCAGTTTTTCGGAAGAACGGCCGTAACGCTTAGTGTTTGCGTCAACGATCTGCTCGATCAGGCGCTCCATGTTTGTATTCAGCTGATGAATCTGATCCTGCATGGACAGGATGACTGCCATAAGTGTTTCCCTGCTGAAATTATTCAGTTCTTCTTCTGTATATACTTTTGCCATGGATGCCGTTCTCCTTTATCTGATGTTCCTATTGTAACGCAAAGATAAAGAAAAAGCGAATCAGGCAGACAGGGTATTCGTCATTTTTACTAATAGATGAATACTCTGAAAAACTCAAAAAACTATTAGTTTTTCGGGCTTTTCAGAGTACTTATCCACAAGCCCTGTAAAGGGGCCTGAAAGTACTCCTGAATAAATGAAGGCAGCGGAATTATGAAAAGTGGATAACTCTTTTTCGGGACTTATGATGATTGGAAGATGTTTTTTTATTTTCTCTGTTTTGCACAGGATCTTATAAGATCTTATCCGGTCTGACTTCCTGGATCGGATGGCGTGCAACAATTTCCAGTCCCTGCATGAGATATTGGTACTGCTCTGGGGTGATCTCCAATGCTTCTTCTTTTGTGCGGGGCCAGTTGAATGCACCCAACTCCAGTCTTTTGTATAGAAGCAGGAAGCCGTCGCCTTCCCAGACCAGCCCTTTGATGCGGTCAGTACGTCTTCCGCAGAACAGGAACAGAATATCTTTTTGATACGGATCCAGCTGAAAATTGAACTTGATAATGGATGCAAGCCCCTCCATACCACGTCTCAGATCTGTGTAACCGGTAGCGAGATAGATCCTGCGGAACCCGGAAGCATCATTCAGCATGAAAGATATCTCCGATACGTGACAGGAGTTCTGCTGAAACGGAATTGGATATCTCTACAGAGACCGGTCCTTTTCGGAGGATGATATCCGGATGGAATCCATTTCTGACAGACTCCTGTTTTATTGGAATGCTGATCTCTGCGAACGAAATCTTTTGTGGGCTGGTTTCATCTGCCGGGTCTGTGATAACCGAAAGGTCCTTTGATGTCGAAGCAGCAAAAGCTTCTTTTCTGAGAATCCTTTGCCAGTAAAAGAATTGTTTGTCTGAGATCCCATTAGCCCGGCACCATTCAGTTTTATTCATACCGCTGTTCAAACATTCATTCATGATCTGGGTCCAATGTTCAATGCGGACCTGACGTGTGATCTTATCCATAAGATCCTCCTTTAAAAAACTTTTAGTTTTACAAAGGGATTATCTCATGGTTTTAGGTGAAAAGCACGGTACTAACTATTTACCGTATACAAAAATCCAGCGATTATACCAAGCGTAAAAACGAAGAAGGCCGCTAGTACTGCGCTAGTGACCTTCATTGTTTATACGCTCTTTTCTTCTTTCACAATATATTCCCTTAAATACTTAAACGGAAACGGAACAACCGTTAACATTCCATACCTTACAAACTCTACTCCCATAAGTGGCAACACTTTCTTAAAAATTAACTTACTGCCTTCTACCGCCTGTATCTTACGCACTACGCTGGCTCTCTCAATTGTGTATTTCATTCCATTACCAATTTCACCAACTGAATATTTTGCATGCGTATCATCATAATCAAAATAATTAATGTCTATATTTCCGGAAAGATACTCGCGTCTCTCTTCTTCTCCACGCAGGTAGGCATATAGCATAATACCGGTATTCTCAAAAACATAGCGCACAACTTCTTTCTTTGTTGTAATTCCTTTGAATAATCCCATTACATTGGCTTTCGTGTATTCTGCATTCACGTCGATATGCGGGATAACTATATCCAATTCTGCGTGTACTTTTATTTTATCTGTTGTATCCATTACTAGACGAAGCCAAGTTACTACGTCTTTTCCTGGAAATCTACCTTCACTAGCTACATTCTTAAGCACATCACCCATCGCAGTATAATCAGGCATAGAATACATATTAGTATCCTTTATAAGATTAATATTACCCTCTGCATCTTTTACTAAACCTATAACACCTCTATAATCATTTTTATTCTCTTCATTCAAACCGAAATAATCCATGTATTTATCATACTCTGTCATGGTAAAAAGATTTCGTTTCAATGCTTCAATTTTAAATGAACCGTCCGGATGAATGGTCATGAAGTAATATGTACCGTCTACAACTACACCAAATAACCAGTCTGCTTTATATCCGTATTGACTCCAATCCACCAATGTAATTTTACCAATAGCAATGTCCTTTTTAATTACAAGCTCTTTCAGAATATTATAAACTGCCGCTGATGATTGGTGTTTAAAATTCTCTACTGTAATATGCTGAACAACATAATCCTCCATGCTTTCTTGATGCGGGTCCACTTCCGAATCTGAATAGAAGGATTTATCATGTATATATCGTACGTTAAGCTTCTTCTTTGATAATCTTTTACCAACGCTGCATTTTGCCTCTGGAATAATTTTATTAATACCATCCGCTACATCCTGCAAATAATCTTCAGAAGTTTCAGTGTGTACAGCATCCACTATATTAATTCCAGAATTCAAAACTTCCTTTTTAACAATATCCTTATATAACTCCAACGACGCACGCTTATATTCCAAAACTTCGTCAATACTATATTGTTTAAATTTAACGCGAATATACTTACCAAATTCATCATGTAAGGCATTCAAAATATCATATAAAACACCCATCTTGGTACATGAAAACGTTTCATAATCCGTAAAGTCAAAGAATGTAATGCTACCCCTTTCACCATCTACGGGTTTTATAATAAAGTTTTCTCTACGGTCTTTATTTTCATTAGATACTCGTTTTAAAGTATTATTGTTATAACTGAACTCATATTGCGGATAATCCTGTAGCTTTCTTTTTTCAAATTTCATTTGCTTCTTAAGTGCCAGCGCTGTCATCCTATGTGCTACCAAATTCACACACATATCATCTCCGACTTTCACCTCAAGGCACTGCATACCCCAAATAAAATTCTTCTTATCCTTATTCAGCCATGCAGGTCGAAAACATAATAATTTCCCTGACAGATTATTAAAAGATATCATTTCATCAACCGGACTCGTTAGCGCATTCAAAAACAATTGTGTCAACAAATACTCCGGTATACTGCTACTTGTCATAGATTTTATAGACAAACTATCTCCATCCTCTTTTGCATTCAACAAACGTACAAACTCAGCTCTGGAAATAGCGTTTTTAGGAAGCATAACCCAAAAACTCTTTCCGCTTTCAAATTGCAGAGCTGATATCTTTATATCATCAATATCTAGAAAAGTAGCTCCACCTTTTATATATTTATCCGATGTTGTAACATAATAAAAATCATAATCTTTGTCAATGTTGGAATATTCAAACGAAGCCAGGAGTTCATTCGAATAAAGTTTCTTTATACTCATTGCAAATATCCCTCCCGATTTATTTTTGCTATGATTTCTGTTCCTATTTCTTTTCTATCCAACCGATATAAATATGGTATCTCAATAATTCTACCATTATCACTAGACGTAATCTGCATATTGTGATCAAGCATAATATTGATTATTACCGCTCTCTTTCCTCCACACTTATCTAGCTTTTCCAGGACGTTTTTCTTTTCTTCTTCCGCAGATATTAACATGGTTTCTTTCCATAACTTGAAATCAACATACACGCCATTACCTAGGGTATAATCAAACAATTCAAAAAACTCCGGTGGCATTTCCTGCAACGTTACTCCTGCATATTGTTCTAAAATATATTTACCAACAACTTCGCCTAAGGCACCTTTATAAATATTATTAAACATAGGTGGCGTCAATATAAACTCACTAGGAACAAAGCTCGTTGCATATCCATGCTTTTCAAACAATGCTTTCACTCCTGGGATTTGCATAATCTCTTTCAAATGCACCTCATCCTCTGACATCTTTTGTGGAAGACTACCGTCAAACTTGATATTTATATTTTTATTATAGTCTCCTTCTTGCTCATAAGAATAAGCTGTAATTTCTCCCGGCGCACACATATATACAAGCTGATATTGCGAATTCTGTTCTACGTTTTTTCTGCTTAGTGTAGGCCTCATAAGGCATAGCTCACGCAATGCTTTCCAATAATCTATACTATCCTCAGTCCAATTGCGCTTCAGCTCATTTATAATCTGCATTGCCTTCAGTGCTAATGTTCCGGCACGATTTTCCATTACGGCAATATCCGAATTTTCATTTGCCTGACCATTATAATATGTTTTACCCACTTTAACTAATTCTGCAAATTCAGGATTCAACATTCGTTGCTCCACAACAGACAAATCGTAATCTGTTAAAATGGTATTATCCACATAAATATATATATCCGGATTCTTAAGACCAGTTCTACATATTCTTCCTACTGCCTGTATTAATGTTCGAATCGCAAAATTATTTACAGAATCTGTTTTATATGGTTCTCCCTTTTTTCCCGAAAAAGTATATCCACCACTGAAGCATATAAATGCATCTTTAATTACTGCAATCCCATCTTTACGAGAAACTTCTCCTCTTTCCATCAAGAATTCCATCTGATATACAAAACGAATTAAATCTTCAGCTTCAATTCCCTTTTTGCTATCCACATTCACCAGAAGATTCGTCGGCTTCTCAAGATATATGCAATCGAAATCCTTTTCCATATCTCCTCTATCGTAATCATTAACTGCTACAATAGTAGCATTCCCCGGTGCTTTATATTGCAAATTTTGTCCCGCACCAACTGTATTATAGGAAGATATAACAAAGAGTTTTTCTCCCTTTGACAATCTCTGTATAAACTCCGCACGCTTAGCATCATAATCTTCACTATTTATACTGTATAACAAGTCTTTACCTTTTAATCCCTTGATACCATAAAGCTTAATAATAGCGTCTGCGAATTCCTCTAATAATTTAATATCAAAAAGCCCCTTATTCTCCTGCGGCAATTTATTATTAAGACATAAGAAGGATTTAACCGAATCATTTAAGATAAATGCCTTCATTACCTTTACAACACGAATAAAGTTATTCTTTGCATATTCAACGCGCTCAAATGATATTGATAATTTTTCCGCATACTTCTTTATAAGTGCTTCGTTTCCGTTAAATATCTCTGATAATTCAACTCTA
The DNA here is from genome assembly GCF_008679485.1 of Blautia sp. LMAG:89. NCBI lineage: Bacteria > Bacillati > Bacillota > Clostridia > Lachnospirales > Lachnospiraceae > Blautia > Blautia sp. LMAG:89. The sequence continues at coordinate 174,126 of NZ_NANC01000009.1, forward strand.
TCATCCGCATTATAAGAAACTGGCTCCACATGAATATTTACTTTATCATAGTTTGCAACAAAAGTTTGAAATGACTCCTGTAATCTACACCTATCTGCTTTTGGCATCACATAATATTTATCCTGCAACATCCTTTGAAGATATTCTAAGTCATAATTGCCAACAACCGTTTCAAGTGTTGCGGTAGCTGAAATACCTATAATTTGAGCCTTTTCAGACAAGTGAAGTAAAATATGTTCTGGTGAATCCTGAAAATCAAATAACTGAATCTCCGAACGCATACTATGATTAGGATCATCTATAAAATCATAATAGCGAAATCCCCTATTATAGACAGAGCGGTCAAAATACTTTAACGACATTTTTCCATTGCTGTCTTTTTTATCTTTCTTCGACTTTACCTGGCCTCCCATTGCGATAGGCTTCAAATACCTTATCTGTTCTCTTGATAAATGAAACTCTGTCAGCACTGACTCAATTGCATTTTCAAACGTATAATCATCGTCACCCGGCCTTTTATCCTCATCCTTATGATGCTTATAATTAAACGAAAGATTTCTAGCTCCATTCTGAAAATAAGTCAAGCAGCCTTTAACACTGGCAAGCAAACTTAATACGCCACCTTCTTTCTCTGTTAGTCTTCTTTTTGTAAAACGCAACCAGTTCTGTTTTGCCTTCATATCGGTATCTATATCAATAAAAGCATTTTCTCCCTCAAATACCGAATGAAACTGTAAGTCATTGAAAATAAAATTACGGCTTCTATCGCCTTTACCATCTTCTTCTGTTTTGAAGCTATATTGCATCGCAAAACGGTCATATGTTTCATCAAACACACCACCAAATCCTTCAATAATTTCCATAGGATTTTTCGCGTTTTTGTGTTCATCAAGATATGCTTGTTGTAACTTCGATGCAGTAGTAAGCTCTGCCAGAAAATCTCTCGTCTTCAAAGATGCATATACACGATGAAACAGACCTAAATAATCAATATGATTTTCTAAGCCTCTTGTTATGATCTGATTAAGTAACCTGTCTCTTGTTGCATCAAACTCATCTATAAAAATAATTGCATTTTTTGTAATATCATTATTGTAAAAGCTATATGTAGGTTCAATAATAGTAGTGTTTCCCAAGAAAAACTTATCCATTGACATAAAAAATATTCGCTTCGCTCTCGTATATACCGCCGGATACAATTCTCCTATCCAATGATATTCCGGATTATTAGCGATATTCTTTAACTTTTCCTTTGGTGTTCTGAACTGCTTCAGCTCGCTTTCTATCACCTTACGAAAGGCACCTTCCTGCTGCTTGCGAATTGCATCCTCTGCGTTCTTGCATAAAACATTTATAATGTCCTTACTGGTTCCTTTTAATTCACGCTTTTTATCTCTGTATTCGTTTAATAGTTTTACTGAACCATGTAAATCCTTAAATTCTTGTTTCATAGTGATTGCTGCTGGAATTTTTCTGGCACGATATAACTCATCCAATTTTTCTACAACCATATCTGCATTAGCTTCTATTCGCAAACAATATTTATCATAATCATCTGCTTTACCGCGCTTTGCAAAATGTTCACGCAACTCCTTATCCGGCAAATTTTTCTTAAGAGTTGTAACAAAAAAAATCTTCTTATCCTTGAATTCCGGCGAATCATAATAGTCGACCATAAACTCAAGTACACTATATGTTTTTCCGAAGCCGGTCGGCATATCTAGCAAGAACAATCCCGTATCCGTTGACTTGCAAAAATTTACAATCGCCTGTTTCATAGTATCCTCCAAGTTTTTCTTAGTATGGTGTGAAGATTAAAGTCCTTCAAAAGCTTTTCTCTTACCTGTGCTGTTACACCAGTATCTGTAAGTACACTATCCGGAAGAACTACACCAACACGTCCACCTGTTTTTACAATAGACATGATATGCTGTAAGAAGTTAACCTGATTATCGGATGTTTTTACAAACTCAGGTCTATTAGCTGCAACCTCCACACTTCCTTGAGGTCTTATTCCAAATGGTGGATTCGCTAGTATCACCTTGTACATCTTATCTGATGTATCAATAAGAGAATCCTGATATGCAATAGGGCTCTTGTTTACACCGATATCATGTAAGTAAAGATTCATTGATGCAAGTGTTACTACAAGTGCAGTATTATCTGCTCCAAATAAAGCATGATTCTTAAGGAACTTCTGCTTTTCAATATCCTTGCTCTGTCTCTTCATATGCTCATAAGCTGCAAGCAAGAAACCACCCGTACCACACGCAGGATCGGTTGCCCTTACAAAATTGATACAATCACACGATTTCCCCTTTTGTACTCGTGAACGATGAACACTATGTGCATTATGAACGATACGCACAGTGTGCAAGGTTTGTGCATAATCGAACGATAGCTTTTGTGCGCACATCGGCAGGTCTCCTTTCCTAGGATTTAGGTATTGCAAACTAGAATTTGTCAGCCTAATTGCTTTTTGATTTCAGCTTTCACTTTATCCAAATCAAGGTATAGGCTTCGCACAACTGAACCAGAGCAAGGTAACTCTGATAGCTAACCATATCAATAGCGTGGCAAGAGCCAGTTTAAACGGCTGTACCCCATTTAAACTGGCTCAGTTACTGATAGACAGAAAACTATTGGAACTTTGCGATCTTAAAGATATACCCGCGGATCAGGTGATATTAAAACCCACGCTGTTAAAGCACTAAATATCACATTCATTTCCGGCATCGTATTCTCCAGACCGGTGGAAGTTACCCTTGCAAAGAACAGCCAGCGGTCCTTTCGTGATGTTCCAAGCCCGTAAAAACACGGTGTTTTCTCCTTATATTATAGTTTTGTTTTGTGTAAATATCTATATCTTGTAGAAATTAATTCTGCAGAAATCCTTTTACTTATCAGTACTAGCACATGGTGGAAGTTACTTTTTCATTCAACCGTTATAAAATGCAAGCAGCCTGTATGCTTCATTACACACAGGCTGCTTAATCAAATTTATTATAATTGATGAAAAATCGGTTGCATTTTGTCAAAAGTACAAAACTTTTTGAAACCAAGTGCTTTTAATTCCTGTTATGATACTGAGGATATCCCAGCAATACTTGCTATCCCTGATACCTTATTCTTTCTACCAGCGTTTCCTTTTTCAGATTACTGCTTAAAACGCAGGAAAGTACAATCTGCAACAGACCGACCAAAAAAATCATAATAAAAATTGGTACGATTGGAACATGATAGATATTCATTCCAAATATTCCATTATGTTTTGCATAGGAAAAAAGTGCATAGCCGAGCGGCAGACCAATGATCAAAGCTACGCATATGGTACCAACCGTAAACATCATTCCCTGTAACTGCAGACATAAATTTAATTGTTTATTTGTCATACCCACAGCCTGTAATACACCATATTCCTGCTTTTTTGTCGTAATATTCATGATTATGGTGTTTGCCATATTCATAAAACCGATGAGTCCTACAACCACCATAAACAGATAACAGCCAAGCTTCATCATGCGAGCTGTGAATTCTGCAGATTGTAACTGTGCATGATAGGTATCCATTTTTATATGCGAAGTATTAGAAATCAAAGTATTCAGACTCTGTTCCACAGATGCAACATCTTTTTTATCACAGTCCACCCACAGATAGCCATAGGCTGTTCCCCTCGGATTCATGGAACGGTATACACCTTCCGGAATGACAAGATAAGTGTCCGCGCTTACAAATGATCCTGCAATCTTTCCCTGATAGGTATAGGTTTCACTTCCATTCTCAAAGTCAAATGCAATGGATTCACCCGGAGCATATCCATCTTGTTCCATCCACATCAACCAACCAAAGAAAATTTCACCATTCTTTACCGCCTGATCATAGTCCATAGAGCCAATATCCCCGTCTTGGCGCATAAAATCAAAATCATTTTTACTCACAATATCAGCCGGAAATCTTGTTCCGTTCAGATTTACAGAGACAATCTCTCGCGTCATGACATCTGTCACTCCTGGAATGCTTTTGATTTCTTCAATCATTGAATCATTCAATGGATTATCCGTCAGAATCGTATCCAGATTATTCTCCGGATATCTTTCATCGTACTCAGCAGAATAATCAAGCTGCAGTTCAAATTGTCCATGATTAACGGAAAGACGTGCTTCATGCTCCGTATCAATATTTCCTACATAATTAGAGATAATCACAAACAATGCGCAGGAAAGCCCCAGTGTGAAGATGGTACCAATGGTTCTTTTTGGATTACCCGTTATATTTGCCATTGCCATAGAAAACACGGTGACATTTTTTCTGCCATTTCGTTTTCCTTTTTTGTGTGTTTCTGCATTTTCTAAATACCGTGTTGCTTCGATAGGTGAAATCCGTGAAACAATTTTCATTGGTTTACGCAGCGCCAAAGCAACGGTAAAAAATGACACGAAAATACATAGAAGCATAACAGGCAGGGAAAACAGTGGCATCTGCTGATTTTGGACTCCCATAGAGCCAGTTCCGGTTAATACAAGGTTTCCCTGTTCTACCAGCCAGTTAAAACCGCATTTTGCAATCAGAAAACCAAGAAGCAATCCAACTGGTATTGAAGAAATTGTCAAAAACATACCCTCTCTGAAGATCAGTTGTTTCATCTGCTTTTTTGTCGCTCCCAGAGCCTTGATTTTTCCATACTCTTGTATCTTGTTGGCAATACCGACCTGAAAAATATTATAAATGACCACAACAGAGAAAAGTACAATTGCAAGAATCAAAACCCCGCATACCGCAATCGTTTCATAACTCGGCTGCAAGACCCATTGCAAATAGAGATCATTGACTATAACGTTTTTTTCTTCGATCCCACAAGCTGCTGCAATCTGCTTTATAACAGAATCAATATTATTCATAGATACATTTGCAGAATCATTTAAAGTAAAATAAATATTATACTGTCTGTCATTCTCTGCGACGTGCTCATCATAAAACTCCTGTGATCCGAAAGCAACATAAGATGCCTCGATGGTATACTCATCCCGATCATATAGGATTCCGCTGACAACAAATTCTTCCGGCTTATATTCTGACTGCATCCCTGCGCGGTAATCCAGTGTAACCGTATCTCCGATCTTTACATCACCATACCCCATTGCACGAAAAAATGCTCTTCCTGCGGCAATTTCCTGCATTTTTTCCGGATACTTTCCTTCCTTCAACTCATATTCTTTATTATAAGGAAGCATTTTTCTTGCAGTCTCATCCATGCAGACAAACCCGCCTTTTTCATTGCCTTTTATGATACCTTCGGTGCACATAGTGCCTGTAGCATCTATTTCCGCACGGCGGTTTACTTCTTTTAACTGCGATCCGTCTGCGGAAACAAACAGACCATAATTGCTTCCATATGATCCTGCCGCCTGACTTTTCTGTAAATGAATTACCCCATTTCCCACAGTACTGATGATAACAAGCAGCATCGTGGTCAGACAGATTGCCATCATGATCAGTATACTTCTTGTCCTGTTCCTTTTGTCATTGCTATATGCAATCCTGCTTATTGTCTTCATCTGAAATCCACCACCTGTCCGTCCTCAATCACCAGAATACGGTCAGCGACCTGTGCAATTTCGTCATCATGGGTAATCATTACAATTGTCTGTCCATATTTTTTTGCTGTCATCTTAAGCAGAGCGATTACCTCATCACTGGTCTTAGAATCAAGATTTCCTGTCGGCTCATCTGCAAATATAATTTCCGGACGATTCACCAGTGCTCTTGCAATTGCTACTCTCTGCTGCTGTCCTCCGGATAACTGATTTGGCAGATTATAAATCCGGTTTTCAATCCCCAGAGTTGCAATAATATCATTTACATACGCTTCATCCACTTTTCTTCCATCCAGCCCCAGTGGCAGTACAATATTTTCCCAGACATTAACAGATGAAACCAGATTAAATGCCTGAAAAACAAATCCGATTTTTCTTCTGCGGAAAACAGCAAGGGCATCTTCCTTCATCCTGTATAAATCTTTCCCTGCTAAAGTAACACTGCCTTTTGTCGGGGTATCAAGCCCTCCAAGCATATGAAGTAATGTACTTTTACCGGAACCTGACTTTCCAACAATTGCGACAAATTCTCCCTGCCCAATCTGAATGTCCACCTGATTGACCGCTTTGACCTGATTCTCACCTGCGCCATAAAACTTACAAAGCTGCTTGGTTTCTAATATCACACTCATGTGTTGCCTCCTTTTCACTTCTGTAAAGCGTACCTTTTCAGCACGCTTTCTTTGCCTGTTTATATATTTGGTCATTTTTCAACCTACATCCAAATTGTATCAGGACAATCTTTCATTTCACTTTCAAAAAACGAGCAGAAATCTTACAGAATTGTAAGATTTCTGCTCACTTAAAATTTAACCAACATATGGTAATTGAATCACAAACATGCTTCCTTTTTTCTTTTTGCCGGAGGTTACCGTAATCGTACCTGCGTGTTTTTCGATAATTTCTCTCGATAGAAAAAGTCCGATTCCTGTACCACTCTTTTCCATGACCTCCTTGGAACTTCCTCTGTAAAATCGTTGAAAAATTTTGTGATACTCATTCTGTGGAATACCAATTCCCTGATCCTCAATTTCCATTCTTACAAGATCGTTTCTTTTTTGTAACCGGATAAATATTTTTGAACCACACGGACTGTACTTGACCGCATTATCCAGAACGTTGATCACAGCTTCACCAAGCCACCTTTTATCCTGCATAATCGTGCATGTTTCCAGCTCTTTTTCATAGTCAAAAACGAATTCAATTTCTTTCTCATCCGCTTTAGGATAAGTGCGGTTCACAGCAGATATGACAGTATCCATAAGCGGAAGTTTTTTCTTATTAATCTGAATCAGTCCAGTTTCCATCTTGGATATTTCAAGAAGCGACTGCAATAATGTCTCCAGTCCATCCAGAGCACTCCGACAACGGATACGAAACTCCTCCTGTTCTGTGGCACTTAAGTCATTCTGCATCAGCACACTAAAACATGTATCCAAAGCTGCAACCGGTGTCTTTAACTGGTGAGAAATATCAGAAACCATTTCTTTCGTGTTCTCCTTTTCTGCCCTTGCTTCTTCCTTTATCAACTGAATATGATGTCCGATTGCTTCAAGCTGGTCATTCAATTTTTCCAGTTCTGCATGATTTTCCGTTTTCAGTAAATCATCAAATTTATTTTCACGGAATCTGATCAGAATTTCTTCCAACTGGTCTAAAATTTTCTGATGACACGCATCTTCTTTTTTCTTCCAATAAAGTAAAAAAGTCAAAAGAAGCACGCATATCACAGTGCTTACAGCACCGGTCACCATAACCTGATGCCGGAATTGCGAATAAAATGCATTCCCTTTATTCCCCCAGTATCCATATTGCTCCAATAATCGCCTTCCCTGTTCGTTAGTTTCAATATCCTTATCCTTAAGCAATTCCGAAACAGCATCCAGCCCGGAAAATTCTTCCTTTGCAGCAATCTCTGTCATAAGATTCATTTTATATTTATAATCTTCATAAAACACATACGTGGTAAAGCAATTTAATATTGCAAACACTAATATGACCGGCAATACCAAAGACAAGGCTGATGTGAGTTTCCTGTGATATCTCTTTGTCACTGCCTTACCTCCTGATTCCATATATACCCAAGACCTCTGATATTCTTTATATAGACCGGTGCAGCCGGATTGTCTTCGATTTTCTCACGGAGTCTTCTGATATTGACAGCGATTGTATTTTCATCCACAAAATCCCCTTCCAGATCAAACACATTTTCCAATATTTGTGTTTTTGAAAGAATCTGTTTCGGATTCTGAAGAAAAAAAGTCAGCATTTTCAACTCCGTTTTTGTCAGACTGATTTCACGACTCTTTATCAGGACTTTCATTTCTCCTGCGATAAATACGATATCTCCCGAAATCATCTTTCCGGCTTCCGGTTTCTCCTGTCTGCGGCGGAAATGTGCTTCTATTTTCAAAAGAAGTACCGAAAGACTAAACGGTTTGGTAATATAATCATCCGCCCCTGCTTCATATCCCATAACCTGATCCATCTCCTGATCTAGTGCTGTAAGGCAAATAATGTATGTATTATAATTGCATCTTATCCACCTTACAAATTCCAGTCCATTCCCATCCGGAAGATTCACATCACAAATGGTAACATCCACATTATTATCACTTGCAATTCTTTTCGCTTTTTTCACTGATTCTGCTGAAAAAACCTCATATCCGGATTTTTTCAGTGAAAATGTAATTCCACGATTTAAATTTTCATCATCTTCAACCACGAGTATACCTGGCATAGCATCTGACCTCTCTTTATTAACTATTCATCTTAAAATGCTTCAATGCCTCCACAATTGCACTCTCTTTATCTTCTGGACACTGCGGTTGCCTGCTATCTTCATTTTTAGGTAAATTATAATTCTTTCCAACCTCAATTCCGCATTTTCTCTTTACCTGTGAGATATACAGATTGGAAACCTTCATGCCAGCATTATGTTCAGCCACATACTTCTTTATCTCATCATATGTAGCCTTAGTCTCTGCAGATGTTATATCCATATCATCAAGTTCAATCGTGACATTAATGTAATCATCCGGCTTTTGTTTCAGTTGGGACAAAAGAACCACAGTCTCCACATGGACTCCCTGCGGAAACATATCAGTAGTAGAAACCCGCACCAGTTCATAATCCTCCGCACACAGCACCTTCAGATCCCTCGCCAGTGTCGCACTGTCACAGCTCACATACACAACCCTCTCCGGCTTCATTTTAAGGATTGTATCCAGAAGCACCTCATCACAGCCCTTCCGTGGCGGGTCTACCACGATAACGTCTGCATAAACGCCATTCTTCTCATACTCTCTCGGTAGCACTTCCTCTGCTTTTCCGACAAAAAACTCTACATTCTCAATGCCATTGAGCTTCGCATTCTCTCTTGCATTGTCAATGGCCTGTGGTACGATCTCCACGCCGCGGACGAATTTTGCTTTCTGGGCCAGGAACAGGGAGATAGTTCCGATTCCACAGTACAGATCCCATACAGTTTCATTTCCCGTAAGGCCGGCATATTCCAGAGCCTTTCCATACAGTTTTTCGGTCTGGATGGGATTAACCTGGAAAAAGGACAGGGGAGAAATCTGATAGGAAATATCTCCGATGCTGTCCGTTATATAGGACTGTCCCCAAAGGAGACGAAGCTGATCACCCAGGATCACATTGTTCCGTTTTTTATTAACATTGATGGTAATGCTGGTCATTTCCGGAATTTCACAGAGTGATTCCACAAGAGCCTTTTCTGCAGGGATCTTATCTCCGTTTAAGATCAGACAGACCATCATCTCATCTGTATGGAAGCCATAACGAATCATAATATGACGTACAAGACCTTTTCCCGTGGCCTCATCGTAGGGCTGTACATGATATTTTTCCATGTGTCCGATCACACGGTCCAAAACCTCTTTATTCTGTTTCACTCCCAGAATACATTCTCGGTTATCAATGATGGAGTGGGTTCTTCCTGCATAAAAGCCTGTGATGATCTTTCCGTCTTTATTTTTTCCTACCGGAAACTGTGCCTTGTTTCGATAATGATAGGGGTCTTCCATCCCCATGATCGGTTCCATATCAAGATTCTGAAAACCTCCGATCCTTTCCAGATGTCCACGAACCTTTTTCTCTTTAAATTTCAACTGCTGCTCGTAGGATAATGCCTGAAGCTGGCATCCTCCGCACTGGCGGGCAATGGAGCAGGCAGGTTTCACACGGTATGGAGACGGTGTGATCACCTCCATCAGACGGCCATAGCCATAGTTCTTTTTTGCCTTGATGATTTTGGCTTTGATCCGGTCTCCGATCACGGCGTCTTTCACAAAAACGGTGAAGCCATCGGCTTTCCCGATACCTTCACCGTCAACTCCGCAATCCTCTATATCTAAAGTGAGTATATCGTTTTTACGGAATTCCATGTATTAAATATCTCCTGTTCTTCTTAAATTGGACTCAAAAAGCCGGTTGAAACCAAGCCATTCTTTTTTGCCTTTGTCTGCGTGGAAAATTTCTGTCAGTGTCTCCATCCTTGCATCTGTATTGTCTGCCAGATTCAGGGCAACTGCCTCTGCAAGTGCCGGCTTCTTGGGAGAACCGTACTCCAGCTCACCATGATGTGCAAGAATACAATGGATCACCTGATTCTCAAGCTTCTCCGGAAAATCCGGGATCTCTTTTGCAAGATCATGTACCATCTGTGCCCCGATCACAATATGTCCCAGAAGCTGTCCCTCATCTGTATAATCATTCATCGGAAAAGCAGAAAGCTCCTTCGTTTTGCCCACATCATGAAGAAGTGCGGTTGTGATCAGAAGATCACGGTTTAAAACCGGATATGCATTTGCCATGTAATCACAGAGACGTGTCACTCCAAGAGTGTGTTCCATCAGCCCGCCAATAAAGCCATGATGTACGGTCTTGGCTGCAGAATGTCCCTCAAATATCTTCATAAATTCCTGATCTTCTACAAAAAGCTTCTTCAGAAGCTGGGAAAGATAGGGATTCTTCACACTGTTGATAAGCTCTCGCAGCTGGCTCTGCATATCATCCACACTGTTCTCACTGGTAGGAAGATAATCTGCCGGATCATACTCCCCTTCTCCTGCCTTGCGTGCTCTCTTGATATTCAGCTGCATGGCGCCTGCAAAGCTTGTCACATCTCCCATGATCTCAATGTAATCCAGCGCATCAAACTCATCAATTCCCAGAGAATTGGGATCCCAGATCTTACCATCGATCACACCTGTTTTATCCTGAAGGATCAGATTCTCATAGGGCTTGCCATTCTTCGTTGTAGCTGCCTGTTTCTGTTTGCAGAGATAGATCCCGTTTACTCTGTCTCCCTCATGTAATTCATTTAAAAAACGCATAAAATTCTTGCCTTTCTGTTCTTTTTACTTTCAAAGCAGACATACTCCCAAACACATCCGCTTCACACTTTGCATTCATAGCCAGACTTTCTTTATGATCTTTGGCCGCATCCCGGTCCGGGCTTTCTGGCATTTCTGCACAGTTTCCACTTACTTCCGGGCTTTATTCAGTATAATAACACATTTTACTTTCCTTTGCTATGGAAATCATGTAAAATAGGAAACGAAGTGTTTTTTTGCATATCCTGTGTTACGCAGAAAAACACAGAATCAACAGAAGTAACAAAAAGGAGTAACTATAGCAACAATGAACAAAAAAGCATACAAAGCACTTGAATACTATAAAATCATAGATCTGCTCACAGACAAGGCCTCCTCCCCCATGGGAAAAGATCTCTGTCGAAAGCTTACCCCTTCCACAGACATTGAGGAGATCCGGTCCATGCAGCTGCAGACACACGATGCCCTTGCACGCCTGTTCAAAAAAGGCGGCATTTCCTTCGGCAGCGTCAAGGACATCCGCGGCACATTAAAACGTCTTACTGTTGGCAGCGCCCTGAATGCACCGGAGCTGCTTTCTGTCTGCAGTCTTCTTGAGAATACCGGCCGTGTAAAGGCCTATTCCAGAAGTGACCGTGATGACGGAATGACCGATTCCCTTGACGGAATGTTTGCGGCACTGGAACCTCTGACACCCCTTAGCACAGAGATCCGCCGCTGTATCCTTTCTGAGGATGAGATCAGTGACGATGCCAGCAGCACGCTTCGTCAGATCCGCCGCAGCATCAAAGCCACCAACGACCGGATACACACCCAGCTTTCTTCTCTGGTTGCAGGAAGTGCCAGGAATTATCTTCAGGATTCCGTTATCACCATGCGCGACGGTCGCTACTGTATCCCGGTAAAAGCTGAATATAAAGGCCAGGTTCCCGGTATGATCCACGACCAGTCAGCCACTGGCTCCACCCTTTTCATTGAGCCCATGGCTGTTGTCAAGCTGAACAACGACATCCGCGAGCTGGAGCTGAAAGAGCAGAAAGAGATCGAAGTGATCCTTGCATCCTTAAGCCAGCAGGTAGCTGCTGAGCTGGAGGCTATTCACGCAGATCTTTCCATCATGGTACAGCTGGACTTTATTTTTGCCCGTGCCGCACTTGCCATGGACATGAACGCCAGTGAACCTGTTTTCAACACAGAAGGCCGGATCCGGCTTCGCCAGGCCCGTCATCCACTGATCGATAAGAAAAAAGCCGTTCCTATTGATATCCGTCTCGGGGATGATTTTGACCTCTTGGTTGTCACCGGACCAAACACCGGTGGTAAAACTGTTTCTCTGAAAACCGTAGGTCTTCTTACCATGATGGGACAGTCGGGTCTCCATATCCCGGCGCTGGATCGTTCCGAACTTGCACTTTTCCGCGAGGTTTATGCTGATATCGGAGATGAGCAGAGCATTGAACAGTCCTTAAGTACCTTCTCCTCTCATATGACAAACGTGGTTTCCTTCCTGAAATCCGCAGATCAAGATTCCCTGGTCCTCTTCGATGAGCTTGGTGCAGGTACGGACCCTACAGAGGGTGCCGCTCTTGCCATTGCGATCCTGTCACATCTTCACGAGCAGGGTATCCGTACCATGGCAACCACCCATTACAGCGAACTGAAGATCTATGCCCTCTCCACTCCAGGTGTGGAAAATGCCTGCTGTGAATTCGATGTGGAGACCTTACGTCCGACCTACCGCCTTCTGATCGGTGTTCCGGGAAAAAGTAACGCATTTGCCATTTCTTCCAAGCTGGGGCTTCCGGATTTCATCATCGACAAAGCAAAGGAACAGATCAGCGAGCAGGATGAATCTTTTGAAGATGTTCTGACATCCCTGGAGCAGAGCCGTGTCACCATCGAAAACGAGCGTGCTGAAATTGCCCGTTACAAAGAACAGGTAGAAGATCTGAAAAAATCTCTTCAGGAAAAAGAAGAAAAGCTGGATGAACGTAAAGAGCGGATTCTCAGAGAAGCCAATGAACAGGCACATGCGATTCTCCGCGATACCAAGGAATACGCAGATCAGACCATGAAGCTTTTCCATAAATTCCAGAAGGATCACGTAGATACCGCTTCCGTAGAAAAAGAGCGCCAGAACCTGAAAAAACGTATGTCAAAAGCCGAAAATGGAATGTCTTCCAGACAGCAGAAGCAAAAGCCAAAGAAACAGCTGAAGCCATCCGATCTTTCTCTTGGCGATACCGTAAAGGTGCTCAGCCTGAATCTGAAAGGAACAGTTTCCAGTCATCCGGATTCCAAAGGATATCTCTTTGTGCAGATGGGTATCATCCGTTCCAAGGTTCATATCTCCGATCTGGAGCTTGTGGACGAGCCGGTGATCACCACTCCGTCCATGCAGCGTACCGGCGCCGGAAAGATCCGTATGTCCAAGGCAGCCAGCATTTCCACAGAGATCAATCTTCTGGGAAAAACCGTAGATGAGGCAGTTGCAGAGCTGGATAAATATCTGGATGACGCCTATATCGCACACATGAAATCCGTCCGTATCGTTCACGGAAAAGGTACCGGTGCCCTCCGCAAAGGTGTCCACAATTACCTGAAGCGCCAAAAGCACGTAGCTTCCTTCCGTCTCGGCGAATTCGGAGAAGGCGATGCCGGCGTGACCATTGTAGAATTCAAGAAATAAAAAGGAGCTGAAGCCATGGCTACAAAACAGAAAATCCTCATTGTTGACGATGACAACAACATTGCAGAGCTGGTTGCTCTCTATCTCACAAAAGAATGCTTTGAGACTAAGATCGTAAATGACGGCGAGGAAGCCCTGAAGCAGTTCCATATTTTTCACCCGGATCTGATCCTTCTGGATCTCATGCTTCCGGGCATTGACGGATACCAGGTATGCCGCGAGATCCGTCACACCTCCGATGTACCGATCATTATGCTTTCCGCCAAGGGAGAAACCTTTGACAAAGTCCTGGGACTGGAACTTGGAGCAGATGATTACATCATCAAGCCTTTTGACTCCAAAGAGCTGGTGGCACGTGTCCGTGCGGTACTGCGCAGATTTCATGTAAAATCTCCGTCTGCCGCGCCAAAGGAAAAATGTGTTTCCTATCCGGATCTGGTGATCAACCTGACCAACTATTCTGTAACTTATATGGGACACCAGATCGATATGCCGCCAAAGGAGCTGGAGCTTCTCTATTTCCTGGCAGCTTCTCCCAATCAGGTTTTCACAAGAGAACAGCTTCTGGATCACATCTGGGGCTATGAATACATTGGCGATACCAGAACCGTAGACGTTCACATCAAACGTCTACGTGAGAAGATCAAGGATAACCCAAACTGGGCTCTTTCCACAGTCTGGGGGATCGGCTACAAATTTGAGGTAAAGGATTCATGAAACAGCATCTTTATACTAAACTGCTGATCCTGTACTTTATGCTGGGCGGAATCTGCTTTCTGCTGCTTTCCTCCGGTGGCTCCTACCTGGTAGAAAAAAGGCTGGAGCGCTCTACCGGAGAGTCCCTTTACCGCACTGCCAGCCAGCTGGTTTCCAAAAATGAACTTCGTCAGGCTGTAAAAAGCCCCAAAAACAAATCCCTCACCCTGGCTCTTTCCTCTGCAGCAGCCTTTCAAAATGCAGATTTCTGGGTTATGGATACAGATGGGAACGTTCTGATAAACACAAACCAGCAGTCCTCTGATTCCGGTGATATCACCGTCAGGAACTTCCGACCGGAAGATTACGAAGATACCTGCTATTCCTCCGGTACGTTTTACGGGACATTAAAAACCACACAGCTAAGCACAGTCGTTCCCATAAAAGATACGGATCTGGTGACTGGTTATCTGGTGATCCACTACCCTATGAAAAACCTCTACGAAAGCCGCAGCAATATCGTAGAGGTTATGATCCTGATCTTTATTGTGATCTATGCACTGTTTTTCAGTTTTCTTCTGATCTATTTTTACAGAGTCCACAAACCTCTGAAAGAAATCTTGAAGGGTGCCCTGGAATTTGCCAACGGAAATCTTACCTACACGATCCCCGTAGATTCTGAAGATGAGATGGGATATCTTTCCCACTCCCTGAATTACATGGCAGACAAGCTGAACAAAAACGGAGAGTATCAACGACAATTCATTTCCAATGTGTCCCATGATTTCCGCTCGCCTCTGACCTCCATCAAAGGCTATGTGGAAGCCATGCTGGACGGTACCATCCCACCGGAAATGCAGGAACGTTATCTGAAAGTCATTGCTTTTGAATCCACCCGTCTGGAGAAGCTTACCCGAAGTCTCCTTACCTTAAACGAACTGGATGTCAAAAAGCGTATGATGCATATGCGGCGTTTTGATATCAATGAAACGATCCGTACCACAGCCGCCACCTTTGAGGGAACCTGTTCGGAACGAAACATCCGTCTGGAGCTCCTCCTTGCGGGAAAAGAGCTTTTTGTCCGTGCAGATATGGAACAGATCCAGCAGGTACTATACAATTTATTGGACAATGCAGTAAAATTCAGCAACGACAATTCTTCTATCACACTGGAAACCACAGTCAATCATGGCAAGGTTTTTGTCTCAGTCAAAGACCATGGAAGCGGAATTCCAAAGGAAAGTCTTTCCAGGATCTGGGATCGTTTCTATAAGATCGATGCCTCCCGTGGAAAAGACCGCAAGGGTACCGGGCTTGGCCTTGCCATTGTAAAAGAGATCATCAACGCTCATAAGCAGAATATCAATGTGATCAGCACCGTAGGTGTTGGAACAGAATTTATCTTTACACTGGAAAAAGCAAAATAAAACATCAAAAAACCTCTGATCCGGAAGGCTGTAAAAGAAATATCTCTCAATATCTCCTACAGTATTTCCGGATCAGAGGTTTTTATTTACTCTTTGCAGGCTTACTTCCAGTCGTAATTTCTAAGATGGCCTTCCAGATTCATATGCGTAAAATTATGCTGTCGCAGCGCCTCATAAAGCACAATGGCAACTGAATTGCTTAAATTCAGGGAACGGATATCTCCGATCATCGGGATCCGCACGCAGGTTTCCTGATTGTTTACCAGGATATCCTCCGGGATTCCCGCACTCTCCTTGCCAAACATAATGAAACAGTCATCCTCATACTGCACATCTGTATAAGTCTGAGGTGCCTTGGTGGTTGCGTAATAAATCTTTGCTCCCGGATTCTTTTTGAGAAAATCCTCATAGTCTAGATATCTGGTCACATCCAGATGTTCCCAATAATCCATACCTGCACGCTTGATGGCCTTTTCATTCAGGCGAAAACCAAGCGGTTCGATCAGATGCAACCTGGTTCCTGTTGCCACACAGGTTCTTCCGATATTTCCTGTATTTGCCGGAATTTCCGGCTCATGGAGCACAATATTCAAAACTCCCATTTATTTTTTTCCTCTTTTCTACATAGCATTAAATATACAAAATATGCATTCGCAATCCGCTTCGCTGCTTGCTCATGAGATCAAAAAGCCAAGCTTTTTGGTCTCATCTTCTGCCGGGCGTTCCAGATATCTGGCATTTCCGCCGCTGTAAAGAAGCCTGTTATTTCCGGAATCGGTCTGACCGATCACTGCTGCCATGATCCCCTCTCGCCGCAACTGCTGCACAAACGCATCACCGCCATGGATTCCCATAAGAATACTTCCGCCTGAAAGCAGCTTGTACGGATTCACATCAAGGATCTCACAGATCTCTATGGTTTCCTGTCGGATGGGCACACTTCGAAGATCTGCACTAAGACCTACTCCGGATGCCTCCGCCATTTTCCAGAGGGCAGCAAGAAAGCCGCCTTCTCCCATCCGATATCGGGCACTGGCTCCGGATTCTTCCGCCATTTTCCAAATTTTATCATTCTCTGTTCCTGTTCCGTAAACCTCAGGAAGCTTTACAGCATCCTCGAGAAACCGTTCTGCAAAAAACTCCCGCAGCCTGTCATGATAATTCTTTGTGATCCATGCAGTTCCTTCTGCTGCCACAGGGCCTGCCACGATCAGCTCGTCTCCCGGCATAAGCCGTCCGTCTATCTCTGCCTGAAGCGCCTCCAGTGCTTTTTTTCCAAGTTTCATAACTGCCGCCTTAATAAAGGATAAGCGAAAGCACAGTCGGAACTACCATTGCCAGTACCAGAATAACTGCGATGATCGCTGTGATCACTTTTCTTTTTTTCGGATCAAACATTCCCATAATTATTATTCACCTCATCTGTAATATCCGTTAATTGCGCATTGTTGGTCAAAGGATCCCTGTCTGTATAATCAAAAAGAAGCTTCTTTCCGTCCCGGAACACCTCGATATGGGCGGTTTTCGGGATTTTTTTCGCTTTCCGGTAATCCCAGATCAGCCGCTCATACGGCTTCTGGTCTGAAGCAAAGGATGGCCTGCTCTTTAAATTCTCTCGAAGATAAAGATCTAGGAGCATTACATCGGAAAGTGCTTCCGACGGAATCTCTTTCTGTTCTCCGGCAAACTCCATAAGGATCTCATAGCGCCTCATCCTGGAATGAGAGATCTCCGAGTATCCTTTTTTCTCATAAAATCTGCCAAGTGCCTCATACATCCGGAAAGGATCGTCAAAATACTTCTCCAGAAATACAAGGGTATTTTTGAACTGCCCACTATTATAATACACTTCCACCATACTTTCCACCATTTTCAGCCTTAAAATCTCCCCGTAGGTCAGCCAGGCTGTGGAAAGTACCTCATAGGGTTCCCGATCCTTGTAAAGAATCTGATATTCCCCTGTCATTTCCATCATGTGTGAGCCCTTCAGCACTTTCAGAAAACCAAGCTGAAACTGTTCCGGACGCAGTGCGTAAACATCGCAGAAGGACTTGTGGAAGCTGTCGTATCCCTCATAGGGAAGTCCTGCGATCAGATCCAGATGCTGGTGGATATTTCCAAAGCTGTGGATCTGTTCTACAATCCCTTTCAGCTTTTCAAAATCCATGGTTCTCCGAATGGCTTTGATGGTCTGAGGATTGGTAGACTGTACACCAATCTCCAGCTGGATCAGGCCCGGACGCATGGTTTTCATCAGCGCCAGCTCCTCCGCACGGAGAAGATCTGCTGAAATTTCAAAATGAAAATTGGTGATCCCGTTATCATGCTCCGTAATATACCTCCAGATCTCCATGGCATGGTCATGCTTGCAGTTGAAGGTACGATCCACAAATTTGACCTGAGGAACTTTATTATCAATAAAAAACTGCAATTCCTTTTTTACAAGCTCAATATCACGGAACCGAAGCTTCTTATCTATGGAAGAAAGGCAGTAGCTGCAGGAAAAGGGGCATCCCCTGCTGCTCTCATAATAAATAATGCGGTTTTTAAACTCTGTAAGATTGCTGTATGCAAACGGAACTTTACTTAAATCCATCAATTCCCGCCAGCCCGTGTGTACAATATCCCTGCCTTTGTTTTCATCACGAAAAGCCACTCCACGGATCTCGCTCAAAGTTTCCGGTTTTCTTTCTATATAATAACCTGCAAGTTCATGGAAGGTTTCCTCTCCTTCTCCCACCATCACTCCAAAAAACGCAGGATTCTTTTTCAGAAATTCCACCGCATCGTAGGATACCTCCGGGCCTCCTGCCCAAAACTCCACCTGTGGAAGAATTTTCTTAATATCCGGCACCAGTTCCCTGACAAAAGAAATATTCCAGATATAGCAGGAAAAGCAGATCACATCCGGCTGCTCCAGATAAATATCTTTTAAAATGTCATCCCTGAGCTGATTGATCGTGTACTCTTTGACCACAACCCTGGAGCTGTATTCTCCGGAACAGGATTTCAAGTTATATACCGCAAGATTGGAATGGATATATTTTGCATTGCATGCTGCAAGTAAGATTTTCAAATTTTATATTCTCCTAACTTCTGCCGGATAATTTCTTTCCCCGGCAGTTTTCATTATTTCTCTGTTGATCCTTTTCGCTTTATGATTATAACGTTCCCGCCACCGGATGTAAATAGAAAAACAGGGGTTACTGTTCACTGGTAATATTCCGCGAGGTGTTTTTTGTGAGCGAAGGTCACAGAAAACCCGAGACATACCGCGCGAATTTATGCGATCAGCATAAATTCTGTGCATCGCGAAGCGTGTTGCTGAGAACGGAGTGAACAGTAACAAACAGGGATTTCCCTCCTGCCGCAAAAATGCCGTTTTTGTTGTATTTCCATCCAAACAGCGTTAAAATGAGTACTATATATTTTTATAAAGGAGTAATCTTTTTATGGATCGAAACAGCTGTCTGAATTATTTTCAGGCGTTTCCCTTCTGGGAACATATGACGGAAGAAGATCGGAATTTTCTTCTTGATAACATTCGCGAGCTTCATTACCCGGCAGGTGCTGCCATACAGTCTGAAGAGCGCCAGTGCCTAGGAACTCTTTTTCTTCTGAAGGGAGTTCTCCGTGTTTATCTACTGTCCGCTCAGGGAAAAGAGGCCACCCTGTACCGTTTAAGGGACAGTGACATCTGCACTCTTTCCGCCTCCTGCATGCTTTCTGCCATTACATTTGATGTACAGATCGATGCAGAAACAGACTGTGATCTGCTTCTGCTTCCGGCAGTTCCTTTTTCCCGGCTGATGAAAAACAATATCTATCTGGAAAATTTCATCTACAAACGGACAACTGAACATTTCTCAGATGTGATCGCAGGAATCGAACGGACATTTTTTATGACCCTGACTCAGAGAATCGCAGCCTTTCTTCTGGATGAAGCTGCAGATACCGGTTCCGATGAGCTCGCTCTCACACAGGAAGCCATCGCCCGCTCCATCGGAAGTGCCAGAGAAGCTGTCAGCCGCAGCCTTAAAAAAATGAATAAAGACGGCTCTATCCAGATCTCACGGGGATCGATCCGCATTCTGGATAAAAGACGTCTTTATGAAATGATGAATACTTTTTAATTTGAAGATGTTTTAGGTGCCGGCTGCAGGATCCACCAGAACAGCATCGGCATAATAGTCATTACCGGCCACATATAACGGATCATCCCATTTACAGGAGACACAAGACATATCAGTATATTCAGCACCGGTATGGCAAAGATCAGGAGTTTTTTCCATTGCTTCTTCACCAGAAGATATCCCATCAGCAACAGAGTAAGCCAGGTATACGTTCCTGCACTTAAGATAAGTCCCAGGCCAGGTGCGCGCATCCATAATTCATCATAAAGCCTGAATAGATACTGGATTTTTTTTGGTCCAACATAACTGACATCGATCCCGGATTTTTTCTGATACAGTTTATCTATGTAAAACCGGTACACGCCCTGCTGTCCTCTTCCCATATGGAACGGATCATTATAACTGTAGATATTATTCAATGTCGCCTGGATATATACTCCCGGATGACGACGGAACATGGCAAACCAGGCTTTAAAATAATCTTTCATGTATCCATCCAATTTAGGATCATTATCATCATCTCTGAACCTGAATGTAATTTTCACAGGATCCGACAGTTCCGGATTATACTTCTCGGCAAGAACATCATAATCCAGGATCCTGTTGATCGCTTTCTTCTCACTTGCGGTTACATCATCCGGATATTCTCTCAGATATCGGGCAGTCTGCTGAAACGGTACCGAAAGCATTTCACATCGGGATCCAGGTGCCACGCCAAGGGCAGGTGCTACCCCCTTTTCTACGCCCAGATAACAGGCAAAAACACAGACAGCCACAATAAATGCATATTTCCTCGCGCCCTTTACCAGGAAGAAAAACAAAAGGATCAAAGAAGGCAAGACTAGATGAATGCCATTATTTCGGGTAAGACAAACACTGATTCCCAGAAGAAATAAATATACTGCCTTTCTCTTGGAAAAGGAATGACAAATATCTATATACACTGCAAAATACAAAGTAATGACTGCCGTATATAATCCATCTTTGATCACTGCCTGCGCATAGCTTCCAAATATGGGAACAAATGCAAACAACAGAACAGTACCAAAAAGTATCCATTTTGGAGCCTTCCATCTGTACAGATAGCGGACTACCGCACTGTAACACCAGATTTCCACAGAAGTAAACACAATGACGATCAGAAATACTCCAAAATTATAACACCAGACAGTTTTTCCAAGTGTCAGCAGTCCACCCATGATCATCGTCAGGACCCATGGATGATGATTGTCCAGCGGCATGGCTCCCAAAAATACATCCAGCTGCCGAAATCCATCTGCCGGGATCGAACCTGGGAGAAATGCCAGGATAAACGGTGTCCATCCAATGATCATAGATATCTTTGCCAGGCGGAACCACATTACTTCTTCCTCT
This sequence comes from Blautia sp. LMAG:89, assembly GCF_008679485.1. Taxonomy (NCBI): domain Bacteria; kingdom Bacillati; phylum Bacillota; class Clostridia; order Lachnospirales; family Lachnospiraceae; genus Blautia; species Blautia sp. LMAG:89. Next base: position 195,399 of record NZ_NANC01000009.1, read on the forward strand.
CTGGCCGGGATACGCCCACAGGCCTTTCGGAAAAACTCCATCTCAGGAATCCTCCAAAAATAAGTGATTCCCATATCACAGATAATATAAAATCCTATAAAGCATCCGGCTGAGATCAGGATCTGTTTCTTTGCGCCAAACAGAAAATCCCAGTTTCCATTTGTAAAATAAGAAGTTCCAAGAAGCATTCCCGCCGAAAAGATCACTGCCAAAACATGTGCCTGCCAGTTTCTGTATTTCCGGTAGCCCTCCCATCCTTTCACGTATAAAATAAGAAGCAGGATCCATGCAAGCAAGCTCGTGCATCCCAATCCATTATAAACATCGCTCATTTTTTCTACAGAAGTATTTCCATCCATTGGAAGGCCCGTAAAAGAAAAGGCCAGCGCTGTGATCATTGCCGCGATCACAGGCACTGCATTCTTTTTTATTATTTTCTCATCCATATTTTTATTTACCCTTGTCTAAAATTTTCAGTAAACCAACAATGCTCCGGAAACCATTTCGGTTCCCAGAGCTGTATCTATTTTTTCTGTTTTCTGTTTTGGTTACTGAAGCGCTGCCTCAAGCTCTGTCTTTGATGTCAGTCCCACAAAACGTGCGGTCTCTTTTCCTTCTTTGAATACCAGCAGTGTAGGGATACTCATGATCTTGTACTGCTGTGCCAGTGATGGCTCTTTGTCTACGTCAACCTTGCCAACCTCATATCCGGCTTCTGCAAGTTCTTCCACGACCGGAGCCTGACGTCTGCATGGTCCGCACCAGGTTGCCCAAAAATCTACCAGTACCGGCTTTTCTGCCTTTAATACCTCAGTTTCAAAATTGTCTGTTGTAAAAACTTTTGCCATGATAAAATTCCTCCTTGATCCTGTATTTATTTTTAGTATCAGCTTATGCTTACGCCTTCAGAAGCTTACGCACATACTGACAGGCGGAAAGTCCTGCCTGGGCACCGTCATGAACAGCTTTTGCCACCTGGAGAAGTCCACCGGTGCAATCACCTGCTGCATACAGTCCCGGAACTGTAGTCTCCATCTCTTCATTGACCCGGATATTTCCTTTTTCATTCAGTTCTGCTCCGATCTGGCGGGCCATCTCCGAGCTTCCGGCTGTACCAAGTGCTACAAAGACTCCCTCTGCCGGCACAAAAGAATCTGCTCCGGTACCTGCTTCCTGCATGGACACATCACTTTTCAGGCGGATGCCGGAAACACGCTCATCCCCTTCGATCGCCTGGATCTTCATGGTGTTAACCGGAAGCGGATTTTCTCTTGAAAATTCCGGTTTCTTTCCATCTGTAAAGATCGTCACACGGGAAGCGGTATGAGAAAGTTCTTCTGCTTCATGAAGAGCAAAATCACTGTTTCCAAGCACTGCCACTTCTTTTCCTCTGTAAAAAAATGCGTCACATACTGCGCAGTAGCTGACACCTTTTCCCTCAAATTCCTTTACTCCCGGAATCCTGGCAGAAGCTCTCCTGCTTCCGGTTGCCAGGATCACGCTGCGTGCCTCAAAATCTCCTGCGGTAGTTTTCACCTCAAAAGTATCAAAACCACCCATTCCCACAACCTGGGCATCCAGGATCCGTACTCCAAGTGCTCTTGCCTGGGCAAGACCTCTTCCGAAAAGTTCTCTGCCGGACAGCGGCTGCTCCAGTCCGTAATAGTTCTCGATCTTCTCCGCTTTTTCCAGTGAACCGATCCCTGTATTTATGATCAGCGGATCCATATTTCCTCTTGCCGCATAAAGTGCTGCCGAGATCCCGGCCGGACCTGCTCCTATGATAATGATATTCTCCATTTCAGACACCTGCTTTCTTCTTCGTTTGGATCTGTTCTATAATATACGCTTCGCATTGGTCTGTTTCTGTGATCAGGTCACTTTTCCTTCACAGAAGTCATTATACCACATTCCCCCAAAATTACACCTTTTTTTCAATAGCTTTTATTTGCGTCTGTTTCTCTTCTATGCTATTATTATAACGACTTTAAACCAATTAAATGAATCAAGATGATACCCCTGCGGGATTATAAATATCTGCTTGACCTGTAAGGAAACAGATTCCTTATATTTATCAATAGATCATGAATCATAAAAAGGAGCCTAATCTCTATGAGAAATTTTGAATATTTTACCCCTACCCGGATTATTTTCGGAAAAGATACACACCTTAAGATCGGCACTGTTCTAAAAGAGCAGAACTGCAGCAAAGTACTGATCCATTATGGCAGCCACAGTGCAGTAAGCTCCGGTCTGATCGATGAGATCCGATCTTCTCTGGATGAAGCTGGAATTCCCTATGTCACTCTTGGCGGTGTGGTTCCCAATCCCCGTCTCTCCAAGGTACGTGAAGGTATTGAGCTTTGCCGCAAAGAACAGGTTGATTTTCTTTTGGCTGTTGGCGGTGGCAGCGTTATTGATTCCTGTAAGGCCATCGGCTATGGACTTGCCAATCCGGATACAGATGTATGGAACTTTTTTCTCCGCACCCAAACCCCAAAAGCCTGTCTTCCTGTAGGCGTTATCCTGACGATCGCAGCTTCCGGAAGTGAAATGAGCGGATCCTGTGTGATCACCAATGAAGAGGGCTGGCTGAAACGGAGTAGTGCCCGCAACGATCTGTGCCGCCCACGTTTTGCTATTTTAAATCCCCGCCTCACCTATACCCTGCCGCAATATCAAACCGAAAGCGGCTGTGTGGATATCCTGATGCATACTATGGAACGGTACTTTGTAAATATCGAAACCATGGAGATCACTGACAGTATCAGCGAATCTCTGATGCAGACCGTGATCTATAACTCCCGGATCCTGATGAAGGAGGCGGATAATTATACTGCACGGGCAGAGATCATGTGGGCCGGCAGCCTTTCCCACAATGGACTGACCGGCTGCGGAACCGGCGGTGGTGACTGGGCCTGTCACCAGCTGGAGCATGAACTGGGCGGCACCTACGATGTGGCTCACGGAGCCGGTCTTGCCGCTTTGTGGGGAAGCTGGGCACGTTACGTTTATGATGCAAATCCGGAACGCTTTGCCCAGTTTGCAGTCAATATCTTTGACATTCCCTGCAGTACCGACTTCAACAAAACTGCTCTTGCCGGCATAGAAGCCATGGAAGATTATTTCCGTTCCATCCAGATGCCTACCAGCCTTCATGAGCTTGGTCTTGATCTTACAGAAAAGGAGATTCATGATCTGGCGTTTAAATGCAGCTTTGAAGACACCCGTACCATCGGTGTGTTCAAACAGCTGAACATGAAAGATATGGAAAAAATCTATCTTGCTGCCAGATAAATCTGTAGCCATAATATTGCAGATGTTTTTTTGAAAATCAGATTTTTCAGAAAAACATCTGCTTTTTTTATTTTTTCCTTGCATTCTCTACATAAATGTGTTAAAGTAACAAAGTACTCGAAAGAGACATGCCCAGATAGCTCAGTTGGTAGAGCAGAGGACTGAAAATCCTCGTGTCGCTGGTTCGATTCCGGCTCTGGGCATTATTTTTTTACTCTGATCGCAGAATAGCCTCTGCTGGTCAGAGTTTTTTTATACAAAAAACTGCTGCAAATCCCTTGTGGAATCTACAGCAGTCTTTTTCTGATCACTGAAGCAAATAAACTTCTGTATAAAACACGCCCTTCTGCTCTGCTTCGGAGTGTGTTGCCACATATACATCAATGCAATTGGTCCGGATCGCTCCTCCACAGTCCTCTGCAACATAAACCTGTCCATTGATCACTACTTTGGAACCGTATGGGATCTGACTCGGATCCACTGCGATCGTACGGTTGGTAGTGGCCGTTACTCCTGTGGAAGTAATTCCATTCGCCCATGGTCCGCAGCAGATGCTGCACGGACAATAATGCGTGATCCGGAATGTTCCCAGTGGTTTCAGTGTCGCGTCAGAAGATACTGATACCGGCGTTCCGATCTGTACGCCAGCTGCGATACTTCCGGAACCACCTGTGGAAGTTACACCATCCACCGCATCCGCAAAAACGCCCTCCCCGGAACTCTTAGTAAGGGATCCTGCTTTTGTATTCTTTTCCTGCTCTGCCTTGGCCACTTCCGTAGCCTGATAACCTTCCAGACAGCTGGTCGGAATATAGCCGACGTGATCTGAACCACTGTCATCTGTGTAAACGATCCTGCTCCAGATAGCATCTACCGTACCTGTTCTTTTCAGCTCATCATCCTGAAGAACCTCTCCTACAACCTCTCCGTCCTTCTTGCCGGGATAATCCAGGATATCACTGTCCTGTGCCGCTGTAACTGTATCCGTAAATTTATTTACGATCTCCGTATCACTGAGCACGCTGTCCGAAACATAACCGATGATCTTGTCCTCACCTTTCTTTTGGAAGGTCACCTTGCTCCAGCCATTGTCACAGACTGCAACTCTTTCAAGTTTCGTTCCCAGGATCACAGAACGCAGCTCTGTACCACTGTCTCCCGGATTGGACCGGATTTCCGTATTTTTCGCTGTAACATAAAGCGTATCACTCTTCGCCAGAGCATTTACTGTATTTCCCGCCCCATCATCGATCTGAAACTGCTGAGGTGATTTTTTCTCCTGTGTATATGTATCCATTGTTGCTTCATATCCCAGTACCTCTGCTGATACGGATGCAGGGAAAAGCATAGAAGCACATAAAATAACTGCCAGAAGCTTTTTTCGCATGAAATCTTGCCTCCTTTTTTCCGGCATTCTACGGTTTGTCCCGACTATCATAGCATATCAGATCATATTTTGCAATTTCACAGGACAGTCTTCAGAAATTTTTAACAAAAAGATCATATTTTTTAACTGGTCAAATCTATCCGTAACGGATACAATACTTATATGAATACAAAACACAAGAAACCAACCCTTACTAAAAAACAGCGCCACAGACTCCGTGTACAGCAGGTGCGAAGGCAGAAGATCTTTCTGACATGTCTTTTTCTGCTGATCGTGGGCTGTATCCTTCTGCGTTTTTCCAAATTTTCCGGCAGGCAGGAGAAAGCCCATCAGATCAATGCAGCCTGTGAAGCTTATCGCGATGAGGTTTCCAGCGAAGCAGCACAATATGATATGTCCGACTATGTAGACCTGATCCTGGCTGTGATGATGCAGGAAAGCTCCGGACAGGGTACCGATCCCATGCAGTCCTCAGAAGGAGCCTACAACACCAGATATCCTCAGCAGCCCAATGGTATCACAGATCCTTCTTACTCTATTTCCTGTGGCATCCAGGAACTGAAATATGCTCTGGAAAAGGCCGTCTGTACCGGTCCGACTGATCTTTCCAAAATCCGTCTGGCTCTGCAGGCATACAATTTCGGAGCCGATTCCTATTTTGCTTATCTGGAAGAAAACGGTCAGACTGTGTGGACGGCCCAAAGTGCTCAGGCCTTTGCTCAGATGGCAAGCGGCAACACACAACGTGATGAAGATGATCCCCTTCATGATCCTGCCGGTCCATGGGACTATGGTGACCAATACTATCCGGATCATGTTTTGCGCTATTACCACTTAGACAATAACTCATAAACCACCAAATATTGTCATATACAAGTTCTATTTCAGATGTCTGGAATAAACTTTATATGTTGTATATAATTTCAAAAAAATTCCAAAAAACATTTGACAGAATATAAAATCTATGCTAATATATGTCTTGTCGCTGAGGGAAATACTTGAAGCGATAAGGCATATGCGATAGTGGCGTAGTTGGTAACGCGCGACCTTGCCAAGGTCGAGACCGCGGGTTCGAGCCCCGTCTATCGCTCTTCAGAACTCTGAGTTTTTCAGAGTTCTTTTTTTATTTTTAAAACTATCCTTTTTCGATCAAAAAGTCCCGAGTCTGATCTCTTTTTTCCAGAAATCCAGATTCGGGACTTTATATTTTTTATCTTTTATTTCAGCTGCATATCATGGCCAAGGCATGCATCTTTTAGTGATGGAAAAGGCGGATTCCTGTAAATGCCATCACCATTCCATACTTATTACATGTATCGATAACTGCGTCATCACGTACAGATCCACCCGGCTCTGCAATATATTTTACACCGCTCTTATATGCGCGCTCGATATTATCACTGAACGGGAAGAATGCATCGGATCCCAGTGTCACGCCGGTAAGACCATCCAGCCATGCTCTCTTCTCTTCTTTTGTGAACACTTCCGGCTTCTCTGTGAATGTCTTTTCCCATGCCCCATCTGCAAGGACATCCATATATTCCTCACCAATGTAAACATCAATGGCATTATCTCTCTCCGCACGTGTGATCGTGTCTTTAAACGGAAGCTCCAGTACCTTCGGGCACTGACGGAGATACCAGTTATCTGCCTTCTGGCCTGCAAGGCGTGTACAATGTACACGGGACTGTTGTCCTGCACCAACGCCGATAGCCTGTCCGTCCTTAACAAAGCATACAGAATTGGACTGTGTATATTTCAGGATGATCAGAGAAACCTTCATATCTCTCTTGGCTTCTTCCGTAAGCTCTTTATTCTCTGTTACAATATTGGAGATCAGCGCATCATCAATTGCCAGCTCCTGGCGGCCCTGCTCAAAAGTGACTCCAAATACCTGTTTGTGCTCCAAAGGTTCCGGAACATAGTTTTCATCGATCTGGATCACATTGTAATTGCCTTTTTTCTTCTGCTTCAGAATTTCAAGAGCCTCCTCTGTATATCCTGGTGCGATCACACCATCAGAAACCTCTCTCTTGATCAGCATTGCGGTATCTTTGTCGCAGACATCAGAAAGAGAAATAAAATCACCAAATGATGACATACGATCTGCACCTCTTGCTCTTGCATACGCACATGCAAGCGGGGAAAAATTCTTCCAGTCCATATCATCTACCCAGTAGATCTTTGCCAGTGTCTCATTCAGCGGAAGTCCGATGGAAGCACCTGCCGGAGATACATGCTTAAATGAAGTTGCTGCCGGAAGTCCGGTTGCTTTCTTAAGGTCACGTACCAGCTGCCAGCCATTAAAGGCATCCAGGAAGTTGATGTATCCCGGTCTTCCGGAGAGTACCTGGATCGGAAGCTCACTTCCATCTGCCATATAGATCTTTGATGGTTTCTGATTTGGGTTACATCCGTATTTTAACTGTAATTCTTTCATGAAAAAGCTCCTCCGTTCTCTGTGATATCCCTATTTTCTTATTTATTCTTGTTTACGATCCTGGATTCATAATTTCCTGTCTCAATGTCAATAAAACGAACAAAGAGAGAAACTTTATTATCCTGGTTCAGGCTCTTCCAGAGGAGATCCGCAAACTCATCAATATCGTTTGGGATCTCTACCAGCTTCGGCTCTCCCTCGAAACTTGGAAGTGGATTTCCATCGCATTTATAAGTATGGATAAAACGTCCCTGCCCTGCTGCCGCATTCTCGTAGGCAAATGTATAACGAAGACAGGAATCCGGATTTCCGTTATTGCTCTTTAAAATAGACATCGCATAATTGAATTTACCGTTTTCAACATGAAGAACGCCTGAAATACGAGGTGTATAGTTCGGCGCATCCGGCTCAAACTCTCTGCTGCGGAGAGACTGTTCAAAGGTGAGCTGTCTGTCCATTCCCTCATAGATCGTATCTGTCTGATCACCGTTTGTTACGATGGTCTTATTTCCAAGGACACGTACCGGTGCATAAATGATCAGGCTCGGGTCTGTAAGCTTGGATGGATCAAAAGCCTGTGTACGGATTCCTTCCCCATCCTCAACAAAAATACGGTTTCTGCTGTTCTCGCTTCTTCCCATAATAAAATATGCAGTAACTGCATGTTTCCCGTCAGCGGAACGTCCGATCACAATTCCTCTTCCCGGATAGGAATTTTCTTTCAGTTCTTTTTCAAGTGAAAATGTCGTCATTTTTCACAATCCTCCTTGTCTAATGTAAGGCCCGGGGCTTATCCCAGGATATGAACGGTAACAAAAAACCGCCTGGACACCCCTTATCAGGCTGCCCAGGCGGTCGGCTTCTCACTTCACTGCACTCCCTGTAGGTAATCCTACTTTCCGCCAGTCATGCAGCTTCTGCTGTTATACTACAATACTTCTTCTTAATTTTCAAGCCCCTATTTTCAGAAATTATTTTTCCAGACTTCTTGTTGCTCACAAAATAAACAATAACACTTTATTTCCCCTGTAATGCATAATCTGTCTGGATCTGTGCTGCAATGTCTGATTTCATCTGGATCCATGCATCGGGATTTTCCACGTAATACTTCGGACAGTCTTTACCTGTGACATCATAATGACGGATCACTTGATCCGAAGTCAGTCCAAAGCGTGTACAAAGCCACGCTGTCAGCTTTACCGCCGAATCATAGGTTGCTGTATTAAACTGCCCTGTTTCATCCGGATGGCAGCATTCAATGGATATGGTATCTACATTTCTGGAATTTGTGGCATAGGATATTTCCGAAGTGGGAATACATTGTACCACTTCTCCCTCCAACCCTATCACAAAATGACTGCTGACTTTGTTGTCCTGCGTTGTCGCAAGATTTTCAAAATAATTCCGGTTGGATACGGCAGTAGATCCCGGATTGGCCGTATAATGAATGGCTATATAATTTACCTGTTCGATAGAAATCTGTGGTCTGGAATAGGAATTCGGTGTCAGAAGCTCCACATCAATAAAAGGTGCTCCTTCTGCCTGCCATTGTTCCGGTCCGCCATTTCCGCTGGCATTCCCGGATATTTCTTCCTGTCCGGACTGAGTTTCACTCTGTTCCATGCGCATCTCAAAAAATGCGTATCCTAACGCACACGCAGCAAAAGCAACGATCACAATGATACATATCAGCACAATCCTCTGCAGGATCTTGATTGGGTTCTTTTTTCTCAAAGACTTCTTTTTTCTTCTGGAAGACCCGGAGGAAGTTTTCTTTACGGAAACAGGCCGCCCGCTATGGGACGGCCTGGGTGACTTTTTACCGGTCTTACCTTTTTTTCCTTTATTATTCATCTACACTGTAGTTTGGAGCCTCTTTTGTGATGTGGATGTCATGTGGATGTGACTCTTTAAGAGATGCAGCTGAAATCTTGATGAATCTGCCTGTTGTCTTAAGCTTCTCAATATTTTCTGCTCCACAGTAACCCATACCGGATCTTAAACCACCGATCAGCTGGAATACGGTATCCTCAACATGTCCTTTATACGCAACACGACCCTCAACACCCTCCGGCACAAGCTTCTTTGCATTCTCCTGGAAATAACGATCCTTGCTGCCATTCTCCATAGCTGCGATAGATCCCATTCCACGATATACTTTATATTTTCTTCCCTGATAAAGTTCGAATGTTCCCGGGCTCTCGTCGCATCCTGCGAACATGCTTCCCATCATGCAGACATTGGCACCTGCTGCGATGGCCTTGGTGATATCTCCGGAATATTTGATACCGCCGTCTGCAATGATCGGGATTCCGTAGCTGTTAGCCACTTCATAACAATCCATAACTGCAGTAACCTGCGGAACACCAATACCTGCAACAACACGTGTTGTACAGATAGATCCCGGTCCGATACCAACTTTAACTGCATCTACTCCAGCCTCGATCAGAGCCTTGGTAGCTTCACCTGTTGCAACATTACCTGCGATTACCTGAAGCTCCGGATATGTTGCCTTGATTTCGCGGACTGCTTTTAAAATGTTTTCTGAATGACCATGTGCAGAATCAATTACGATCACATCTACATTAGCCTTCACAAGCGCATCAACACGTGCAAGCACATTTGCTGTGATGCCAACCGCAGCACCACAGAGAAGTCTTCCCTGTGCATCCTTGGCTGCAAGCGGATACTTGATCTGTTTCTCGATATCCTTGATGGTAATGAGTCCTTTTAAATTAAAGTCATCATCTACAATGGGTAATTTCTCCTTACGGGATTTCGCAAGGATCTTCTTGGCATCCTCAAGTGTGATTCCTTCCTTAGCTGTGATCAGTCCTTCTGAAGTCATGCACTCCTTGATCTTTCTGCTGAAATCTGTCTCAAATTTAAGATCACGGTTTGTGATAATACCTACCAGTTTTCTGCCTTCTGTGATCGGAACACCGGAAATACGGTATTTCGCCATCAGGTCATTGGCATCCTTCAGTGTATGCTCTGCTGAAAGATAAAATGGATCGGTGATAACACCGTTCTCAGAACGTTTAACTTTGTCAACCTCTTCTGCCTGTGCCTCAATGGACATATTCTTGTGAATGATACCGATACCACCCTGTCTGGCCATAGCAATTGCCATTCTGTGCTCTGTAACTGTGTCCATTCCCGCACTCATCATGGGGATATTCAGCTTTACTTTCTTGGTTAAATACGTTGAAACATCAACCTGATTCGGAATTACTTTAGAATAAGCCGGAACCAGCAGGACATCATCAAACGTAATGCCTTCACCAATAATAGTACCCATTGCATTTCCTCCCTTTGTGTAAGATATTTTAAATTTGTGAACTAGTGTAACAAAAAACAAGATTCATGTCAATCCAAAAAAACTTTACTCGGTGCAGAATTTTTCATGGTATTGGCAAGTTCATCATCCAGCTCCAGGATCACCTTGCAGGTTTCTCCGCTGTCTCTTACGATCATGGCATAGCGCTTATGATCCTCAATACCTGAGGAAAAGTCTATGGTTTTCATCTTCTGATTTCCGTTGTAATAATCCATTCTGTGGGATTTCAGAGGTGCCACAAGATCAGCCTCCGCAAGCTGAAGTGATTTTACTCTTTTCCTCTTTGACTTGGACATGATCATATCAATATCCAGTTCCCCGTTAACAAACAGATATTCATATTCCAGGTCTGTTTTCGGAATTACAAAATAGCATGCAACACCAAGAGCGATAGCCGGAACCAGAAGAAGTGCATTCAGCACCAGACCTCCCAGAACCATGATCACGGTCAGTACAATAAGACCGTATTTTATAACAAGATCCTTCCCTGTCTGTTTCTTCTTTACCAGAAGTTCTGAATATAAGTCACTCATTTGCTTCTTCCTTTCGTAATTTACTGATTTCTTTTGATTATAACACAAAAAGAGAGCCGCGTCCATGACGCAGGCCCTCTCATTTTGTAAATTATTTACCTGCCTGCTTGAAATTACATCATTCCCATTCCCGGGTTTGGTGCCGGAGCAGGAGTATCCTCTTTGATCGTAGAAACTACAGCCTCTGTTGTAAGAAGTGTAGATGCAACACTTGTTGCGTTCTGAAGTGCACTTCTTGTAACCTTTGCAGGATCAAGGATTCCATTTTCAACCATGTTTACATATTTCTCATTCAGAGCATCAAAGCCTGTACCTACCTCAGACTCTCTTACCTTGTTGATGATAACAGCGCCTTCCAGTCCTGCGTTTGCAGCAATGTGGAACAACGGAGCCTCAAGGGCTTTCAGGATCACATAAGCACCTGTCTTCTCATCTCCCTCAAGTGTTGCTGCAAGTTTTGCAACCTCTTTGGAAGCATGGATGTAAGCAGATCCGCCGCCTGCGATGATACCTTCCTCAACAGCTGCTCTTGTTGCTGCAAGAGCATCCTCAAGACGAAGCTTTGCTTCTTTCATCTCTGTCTCAGTAGCAGCACCTACACGGATAACAGCTACGCCGCCTGCCAGTTTTGCAAGTCTTTCCTGAAGTTTTTCTTTATCAAACTCGGATTTTGTCTCCTCGATCTGCGCACGGATCTGAGCAACACGTTTTGCGATGGCATCTTTATCGCCAAGGCCGTCAACGATAACTGTATTCTCTTTTGCAACCTTAACGGATTTTGCACGTCCGAGCTGCTCCATTTTAGCTTCCTTCAGATCAAGACCGAGCTCGTCAGAGATCACCTGTCCGCCTGTCAGGATCGCAATATCCTGAAGCATCTCTTTTCTTCTGTCACCATAGCCAGGTGCTTTAACAGCTACTACCTGGAAGGTTCCTCTCAGTTTGTTAACGATCAGGGTTGTGAGAGCCTCACCCTCAACATCTTCTGCAATAATGAGAAGCTTTGCACCAGCCTGAACAACCTGCTCAAGAAGCGGAAGGATCTCCTGGATGTTGCTGATCTTCTTATCTGTGATCAGAATATACGGATCATCAAGAGTTGCCTCCATCTTCTCCATATCTGTAGACATGTATGCGGAAATATATCCACGGTCAAACTGCATACCTTCAACAAGGTCAAGCTCTGTATGCATGGTCTTGGACTCCTCAACAGTGATAACACCATCCTTGGAAACCTTCTCCATAGCGTCTGCAACCAACTGTCCAACCTGCTCATCACTTGCAGAGATTGCGGCTACATTAGCGATCTGAGCTTTTCCGTTGATTGCCTGGCTCATGTTCTTGATTGCTTCTACTGCAACATCTGTTGCTTTTTTCATTCCTTTTCTGAGGATGATCGGGTTCGCTCCTGCTGCCAGGTTCTTCATTCCCTCATGTACCATTGCCTGTGCAAGTACGGTTGCTGTTGTAGTACCATCACCAGCTACATCGTTTGTCTTGGATGCAACCTCTTTGATGATCTGAGCACCCATATTCTCGAATCCGTCCTCAAGTTCGATCTCTTTTGCAATGGAAACACCATCGTTTGTGATAAGCGGAGCACCGAAAGATTTGTCAAGTACTACATTTCTTCCTTTCGGTCCAAGTGTTACTCTTACTGTATCTGCAAGTTTATTTACACCAGCTTCAAGTGCTGCTCTTGCTTCTGCGCCGTATTTGATCTCTTTTGCCATGATAAAATGACCTCCTATTTATATTGATATACGATAAGATGTTTATATTATTTAATGATTGCCAGGATATCTTCCTGCTTTACAATAATATAATCCGTTCCATCCATCTTTACTTCTGTTCCTGCATATTTGGAATAGATAACAGTATTTCCGACTTCTACTTCCATTTTTACTTCTTTCCCGTTTACAACTCCGCCAGGTCCAACTGCAATAACCTCTGCCTGCTGTGGTTTCTCCTGTGCCTGTCCCGGAAGCACGATTCCGGATGCTGTTGTCTCTTCTGCTTCAACCTGTTTTAATACTACTCTGTCGCCTAAAGGTACTAACTTCATGATCTATGTTCCTCCTTTATAAGTTCCATCTTCGTCTGCTAGCACTCACTTTATACGAGTGCTAATCACTATGGCTATATTAGTGAATTTCACATATTTTCGCAACCCTTTTAAGATATGGTTTTTCTATATTATTCTGGTTTTATCTCTTTTATACTCTTGTTTTCTCTTGTTTTCTTAATTTCATTATTTATTTTGATTTTATGAAACAGACAAAAAAGAGACTCCCACGCTAGCGGGAAGTCTCTTTTGTCACGTTCTTTATCTTATATCAAGCATCTGACAGTGCTGATCACATTATGCCTTCTTGCTTCTCTGTGCTTTTATCTCCTCAAGCTCATCAAAGATCACTTCATTAAGAACTTTAATGTAAGTTCCCTTCATACCGGATGAACGGGATTCGATCACACCTGCACTCTCGAATTTACGCAGTGCATTTACGATCACGGATCTGGTGATACCTACACGGTCAGCGATCTTGCTGGCAACCAGGATACCCTCATCCCCATCCAGCTCATCAAAAATATGGATGATCGCCTCAAGTTCTGAGAAGGACAGTGTACTGAATGCCGATTTAACGATCTGCTGTTTTCTGTCTTCTTCTGCGTTCTCGTCATGAACCGCACGCATCATTTCCAGGCCAACAACTGTTGTACCATACTCGCTGACGATAATATCCTCAATATCATAGGGATGATCATTGCGGTACATGAATAACGTTCCCAGTCTCTCACCTGCAATATCGATCGGATTCACGATTCCCTGATAATTTCCGGGTACATGCTCAAAGCCAAGTGTCTGGAGATTGACATTCTCCTTTGTGGAAAGAACACCAAGAAATCTCTCATTCAATAACGGGTCGATATGTCCGCCGATCTTGTCATCGATCAGCTCTGTGATCTCATCCACACCCGGGCAGATACTGACTCCCAGAACCTTACCTTTCTTACTGAGTACCAGGATATTGGAACTTAAGGTTTCCATGAGCACCTGGCAAATGTCGTTAAACACTACCTTGCTTGAGCTGCTGTTATGCAGAAGCTTATTGATTTTTCTAGTTTTATCTAGCAACTGAACGCTCATTTTTCCTCCTTTCACTTTCGTACCTTGAAAGAAATCGTTTTTCTAGTCTAATATTACACGTTATTCTGGAAATTTACAAGACATTTTTATATTTTTTTTATTTTTAACGGGATTTTCTGAAAATTAATAGAAAAGCATTTATTCAATCAATCTTCATCTTTTGGTTTTTGTTCCACATATCCGCAGGTTTCCTGGCTGCAAACCAGCTTATTTCCCTTTTCGAGCATATAATTACCACATTTCGGACATTTCTTTGCAGAAGGTTTCTGCCAGGACATAAAATCACATTCCGGATTATTCTCACATCCGTAATATTTTCTGCCTTTTTTCGTTTTTTTCATGACAATTTCGCCGCCGCACTTCGGACATGCAACACCGATCTTCTCATAATATGGTTTTGTATTACGGCAGTCCGGAAATCCGGGGCATGCAAGAAATCTTCCATGAGGACCGTACTTGATCACCATGTTGCGGCCACAGTTGTCGCAGATCACATCCGTAACCTCATCCTGTATATCAACTTTCTCAAGCTCTTTCTCAGCCTCATCCACATCATGCTTCAGATCCGGATAGAAGTTACGTACAACCGTTTTCCACTGTACGGTACCTGCTTCCACGCAGTCCAAAAGCCCCTCCATAGTTGCTGTAAAGTTTACATCCACAATACTTGGAAAAGCCTGTTTCATAATATTATTAACAACCTCTCCAAGCTCTGTGACGTAAAGATTTTTCTGTTCCTTGGATACATAGCGTCTGCTGATGATCGTTGTGATGGTCGGCGCATACGTACTTGGACGTCCGATTCCAAGCTCTTCCATAGTCTTTACAAGTGAAGCCTCTGTGTAATGTGCCGGCGGCTGTGTAAAATGCTGCTCCGGCTTCAGTTCTTTCAGCTTCAGCTCCATACCCTTTTCCAGACTTTGACTTAAAACATTGCCCTTTTTGTCATCGCCCTCTTCTGTGTACACAGACATAAAGCCATCAAAGGCAACCTTGGATGCTGCAACCGTGAACACATACTCACCTGCTCCGATCTTGACAGACGTGGTCTCATAACGTGCCGGTGCCATTCTGCTCGCCGCAAAACGTCTCCAGATCAGCTGATATAAACGGAACTGATCCCTGGTCAGGGATTCCTTCACCAGAACTGGTGTCCTCGCAATATCTGTAGGACGGATCGCCTCATGAGCATCCTGTATCTTCTGTCCGTTTTTGATTGCCTTCTCTGTCTGAGAAACATAATCTAAACCATACTGCTCAGAAATATAGGTTCTTGCTGCTGCATCTGCTTCCTCTGAAATTCGAGTGGAATCTGTACGCAGATAGGAGATCAGACCTACCGTACCACTGCCTTTTACATCCACACCTTCATATAACTGCTGTGCCAGGCGCATAGTCTTCTGCGTAGAAAAATTCAATGTCTTGGCAGCTTCCTGCTGCAGAGTACTTGTGGTAAACGGAAGGGGCGCGTTTTTGATCCTCTCACCTTTTTTTACTTCTGTGATCTCATATTTACAGTCTTCCAGACTTTTCAGAATCTCATCCATTTCCTGACGGTTTCTGATCGGAAGTTTTTTATCCGTTCCATAGAACTTGGCTGTCAACGGTTTCTTCTCACCCTTTACCTGAAATTCACCCTCCAGGCTCCAATATTCTTCAGGAATGAATGCATTGATCTCATCTTCTCTGTCACAGATGATACGCAGTGCCACAGACTGTACACGGCCTGCACTTAAACCTCTTTTTACCTTGGCCCAGAGCAGCGGACTGATGGTATAACCTACCATACGATCCAGCATACGCCTTGCCTGCTGTGCATCTACCAGATTCATGTCCAGTTCCCTGGCCTGCTTGATGGACGCCTTAACTGCTGTTTTTGTTACTTCATTAAATGTGATCCTGTGCATCTTTGCAGTATCTGTCTTCAAAGCCTGCATCAGATGCCAGGAAATTGCTTCTCCCTCACGGTCAGGGTCAGTTGCAAGATAGATCTTATCTGCTTTTTTTGCTTCTTTACGAAGTTTTGCAAGAA
The DNA here is from genome assembly GCF_008679485.1 of Blautia sp. LMAG:89. Classification (NCBI taxonomy): domain Bacteria; kingdom Bacillati; phylum Bacillota; class Clostridia; order Lachnospirales; family Lachnospiraceae; genus Blautia; species Blautia sp. LMAG:89. Next base: position 211,576 of record NZ_NANC01000009.1, read on the forward strand.
GCTCACCTTTTCCTCGTATTGTGATATACTTCGGTTCAAAATCATTGTCCACGTCAATACCAAACTGGCTCTTGGGAAAATCCCTCACATGACCGTTGGACGCTTCTACTGTATAATTTGCCCCCAGAAATTTCTTTACTGTCTTCATTTTAGCAGGTGACTCTACTATCACCAGATTTTTGGCCATTTTACCTCTCCTAATCTCATTCTGCCTTCCTGTCCGGCTTAAAAACTCCTGCTAAATCTCCGGGCAAAAAAGCATTTATTCAAGTCTGATATAATACTGTCTCCCGGTTTCCTTCACAAGCCCCATCAAAATAAGCTGTCCCAGGATCCCGGCTGTTTTTCCCGGTGAAAAACCGGTTTTTCTGATAATATGATCCAGATTTTTTGGTCGTAAATCGAGACAACTATACACCAAATCCAAATCCGTTGCAAGTCCCAACTTGCTTTTTTCAGACAAATTTGTCTTTTTTTTCACAGATAATCCCCACTCATCCAGAAGTATTTCCGGAGAGTATGCAATTCCTGCTCCGTCGTAGATCAGCTTGTGACAGCCTCTGCTCAGCGCATCATTTACCGCTCCCGGAATGGCGTATACCATCTTCCCCTGTTCCAGTGCACAGGCAGCTGTGATCAGTGATCCGCTCTTTTCTTTTGCTTCCACCACAAGCACCAGATCTGCCAGTCCGCTGATGATCCGGTTCCTTGCCGGAAAATAATATGCCCTGCCTTTGGTACCTGGTTCATATTCGCTGATGATCCCTCCGTTTTTTTCGGGGATCCTCCGGTAAATACCTCTGCTGGATGAAGGATAACAGATGTCCACACCATTTCCCAGCACGGCAAAGGTCGGGGTACCACCTTCCAGGGCACCCTTGTGGCCCTCAGCATCAATGCCGGCCGCCATACCGCTGATCACCTGCACCCCATGTTCGCTTAAGAATTTTCCGTAATTAAAGGCCTGTATCCGTCCGTAAGGACTGCACAGCCTTGCTCCCACGATCGCCGCTGTAGGTTTGGCATCATCCGGAAAGCTTCCAATGTAATATAATTGTTTTGGCATACCGGGAAGTTCCTTAAGTCTTGCCGGATAAACACTACTGTCCTTCCGGGCACACCGGATCCTTGTTTGCTGTATTTCTTCCATATAAAATACCTTCCTTTTTTCTGTTTTATGACCAGTATTTCTTATCATATGCCCGGTAAGCCAACGCCTCGCAGATATGTTCTTCCTTTATCTTTTCGGAAGATTCCATATCTGCGATGGTCCTGGCCGTTTTCAGGATCTTATGATATGCTCTGGTACTGAATTGAAACTGCTCATATGCCTGCTCCAGAAGTTTGTCTGCCCCTCCCGTCATTACACAGTATTTTTCCAGTTTTCTTCCGTCAAGCTCCCCATTGAAGCAAAATTTTTCCTTTTTGTAACGTTCTCTCTGGATCTCCTGTACTGCTTCCACCCTCTTTCTTATTTGCGCAGAGGATTCCCCTGCAATTTTCTTTTTCATTTTTGAAAAACTCACTGCCGGAACTTCTGTGCAGATATCAATACGCTCCAGGAGAGGCTGGCTGATTTTTCCAAGATAATGCGTGATCTCCCCTGACGTACAACGACATCTGTTCATATCCGGGTAAAATCCGCAGGGACAGGGATTCATCGCTGCCGCCAGCATAAAACTGGCCGGAAAAATATAAGTTCCGGCAGCTCTGGACAGATGGATCTCCTTATCTTCCAGCGGCTGACGCAGGATCTCCAGGCTTTTTCTGGAAAATTCCGGCATCTCATCCAGAAAAAGAACACCTCTGTGTGCAAGAGTGATCTCACCCGGCCCCGGTATCCTGCCGCCACCTGCCAGAGCCTGAGGGGAACTGGTATGATGCGGACTTCGAAAAGGCCTCTGCCGGATCAGCGGATCTTTTTCCGTGAGAAGTCCTGCCACACTGTATACCTTAGTGATCTCCAAGCTTTCCTCAAATGTCATCTCCGGCATAATGGTAGGCAGACGTCTTGCCAGCATGGTCTTTCCGGATCCTGGCGGTCCGATAAAAAGAATATTATGAAAACCGCTTACTGCGATCTCTGCTGCCCGCCGGGCTCCTTCCTGCCCGCAGATGTCCGCAAAATCAACCTTTGGTTTTTCCGGTTTATTTTCTGTTTTTTCTTTTTCCTGATACGCAGCTGTATAAGTGTTTGGGTCTCTCAGACATCGGATCATGTCATTCAGACTTTTTACTCCAAACACCTGCATATCCTTCACCAGATTCCCCTCCCGGATATTTTCCTCCGGAATAACGCAAAAGCGTAAGCCCAGCTCTCTTGCGCGGATCACCCGAGGCAAAACTCCGGCAACCCCATGGATCTCTCCATTCAGACTGATCTCTCCTACGATCATAACTCCTTCCAGAAGATCCGGTTCCAGAATTCCGGCAGCCGCAAGTACTGCAGCTGCCACAGGCAGATCAAAACCGGCTCCTTCCTTTTTCATATCGGCAGGTGCAAAATTTACAGTTACTTTTTTTGGTGGCAGACAAAGCCGGTTGTTCTTAAATGCAGTCCGGACTCTTTCCTGGGCCTCTCTCACCTGGGCAGAGGGAAATCCTACCATAGCAAAAGAAGGCAGACCATCACTGACATCTGCCTCAACCTGGATCTCACGTACTTCCATTCCGTAGATCGCTGCTGATAAAACACTCGCAAACAAATACATTCCTTTCTGCGAAAAAAACGGATCCCGATCTTCCATCTTTTCGTCTTTTCAGGTCAGGCGGATATTTGAAATCCGCATTGGTTAAAAACAAGGGAATTTTCAGATAGACATTTTCTGAATTTTAGAAGATAATAAATTTAGTATAGTCCATTTTGCTCTCTTTTGCAAGGGTGCATTTCGTTCTGTTTTATACTTTCAATAGAAAGAAGAGGTGAGCACAATGAAATTTCAGCGTATTCAGGATTTACGTACAGACGCGGATCTGTCCCAGAGAGAATTAAGTGAGATTCTTCATATCAGTCAGCGTTCTTATTCCCATTATGAAACGGGATCCCGTAATATTCCTATCGAAATGCTTATCCGGCTGGCAAATTATTACGACACCAGCATCGATTATCTCGTCGGCCGCACAGACCGCAAAAAAATGATCAAATAAAGAGATCCCCGGAAATGTGGAACAATTTCGGGAATTCCTGTATCGGGATTCCCTGATTGCCAAAATCCGGGGATTCTTTATTTTACCGTGTTTTATTTTTTTTGATCATTCCGTATAATAGGTTTCTTCTTCTCCGTAGGGAATCTCATATTCTTCTGTATTCTCATCAGAAGAATCTTCACTGCTTTCGCTGTAGGATTCCTGTTCATAGGAACTTTCGTTGCTTTCATTATAGGAAGCATCTTCTTCGGAATTTTCGGATACTTCCAGGGATGGCTCCTGCCGGGTCATAATAGACTCTGTTTTCGGATAGGTCAGAGATCCATCTCCCCGTTCATATGTTTTTACCTTCACATAAAGCTCACCACTTTTATCGAAAACAAACTCTCCCTTTGCCTTATTCCCTTCGGAATCCTTAAAACGGAACTGTGTGGCATTTCCTGCTACCTCTGCAGTCACATCTGCTTCTGCGGTCATGGAAGGATCTTTTCCATTCACTCTCTTATAGGTAAAGGAAACAGATTTCAGACTGATATCATAAATATCGATCATTGTCAGCCCGTCTTCGCTGTACCAGATCCCTTGATAATTTTCCGGTTCAAATGCCGGAAGGATTGTCGGGACCGGTGTCAATGACGGTGTCGGTGTCGCTGTCGGAACCGGTGTTGCTGTTGCTGCCGGAGTTGCTGTCACCTCCGGAATACTGTCCAATGCAGCCAATGCGGCCTCTCTTCGTTGTTCTTTTTCCACTTTATCCCTGTGGGAAACATACAGCATCCCTCCCAGTCCTGCCAGAATAAACAGAATGATCAACAGGATCAGAACTGCTCTCAGCCGTTTTTTTCTTCTTTTGTTTTTTCTCATCTGCATCACCTCTGTTTACTATAGCATACAGGAAACCCTTCTTGTATTTCTCAATTCTGCTTATTTTTTCTCTTTGATGATACCTTTTCTGTAAGCTTCCAGAAGCTGGATCAGCTCACTGATCCTTTCCTTCAGAGCAGTTCCGGTATCGGTATCACCGACCAGAGTACGTTTGTTATTGTAGTGAACTGCCACCCTGTTGGAAACAATATCCTGCTCCTTGGCTACCGCTTCTTCCGCAGAAGTAAAAGGCTCATGAGCAGACAGGATCAGCCCGTAGGAATTATAAACCAGTGTATAACCGGCAATCCCCGTAACCTTCTGATATGGTCTGGAAAAACCGCCGTCGATAACAAGAACTTTGCCATTGCATTTTACAGGACTCTCTCCCTCACTCTGGTGAACCGGCACATGCCCGTTGATGATGTGACCTTTTTCCGGATCCAGTTCAAATTCACGGAGCAAATCATCTACAACATTCTCATTTTCCAGAAGATGATAGTAGGCATTTTTAGTTTCTTTATGTGTTTCCTTATCTTTAATAAAATAACGTTCAAAAGTGGTCATCTTGTCTTTTCCGAACAGCGGTGAATTCGGAGCTGCCCAGATATACCACATAATATCCCTGCCTTTACGCTTTTCATCCTCATTTACAGAGAAAAACGCCCGGCGCACATAAGTCTCAAGAACATCGTACAATTCTTTTCCTTTGTAGGTTTTTCCATAAATCTGGACTTCTTTCAGACTTCCATCCTCATTAAGCGGAATACTTCCATGGAACAGAAGATTTCCATTATAAGTTTTATAAAGGCCTCCCTTGTCCAGAAGAAGCCGGACATGATTCTGCAGTTTCTCGCAGTTTCGGAACGCGGAATCCAAGCGTTCCATTACATCCTTTTCCTCTGTAGTAAGTTCATATGGCTTTTTCCAGTCAATAGTAGGAAAATATGTATCGGTCAGCGGATATTCTTTTCCGTCCGGAAGTGTGATCATTCCCTTTTTCGGATCGATCCTATGAAGCAAACAACGCTTTTCCATATGGAATTCTTTGTGCCTGCGGATCAGCTGCCCCTCCAGCTTAAACTGGATAATGGCAATAGCCTTGTGCATTTTCCGTCCAAGCTCTTCTTCCAGAATACTATAGTTATTGGCATCTCCCTTCATCTCAAAAGCAGTACATGGATCATCCTTATAAGCCTCCATTGCAAAGGTTGCCAGAGGCATGAGATTGATCCCATATCCATCCTCAAGAATATCCATATTTCGGTAACGGATGCTGTTCCGGATCACTGTTGCAATGCAGGCTTTCTGTCCTGTAGCAGCTCCCATCCAGACCACATCATGATTTCCCCACTGGATATCCAGCGAATGATATTTCATCAAACGATCCATGATGAAATGCGGGCCCGGACCTCTGTCATAAATATCTCCCAGCACATGAAGATGATCCACAACAAGACGCTGGATCAGTTCTGCCAGGGCAATGATAAAATTCTCTGCCCGGCCGATCTCAATGATCGTATTGACGATGGCATCGTAATATGCTTCTTTGTCCAGAACTTCCGCTTTCTCTGTGATCAGCTCCTCGATCACATATGCATAGTCTGCAGGAAGTGCCTTACGGACCTTGGAACGGGTATATTTGGATGCCGTTGTCTTGCATACTTCAATCAGACGATAAAGTGTGATCTTGTACCAGTTCTCCATGTCTTCTTCCTGTTTTTTTACAACCTCCATCTTTTCCTTCGGATAATAGATCAGTGTGGCAAGAGAACGTTTGTCGCTGTTGCTTAAGGTATGTCCGAATACATCATCGATCTTTTTTCGTACAGCCCCTGATCCATTCCGAAGAACATGGGAAAACGCATCGTATTCTCCATGAATGTCCGACATGAAATGCTCGGTACCTTTCGGAAGGTTTAATATAGACTGCAGATTGATGATCTCTGTTGAAGCCTTTGCTATAGTAGGATACAGCTCCGCAAGTCGCTGCAGGTATCTTAATTCTTCTTTTTTCATAGTATCTGGTATCCTCCTGGGAGTTCTCACTGCCAGATCAGCCTTCAGGATAAACGGCAGTATTTTTTATTTATTGTAAGCCCTTCCGGTATCATATATCAACCCGTAAAATCAAACAGTGACATCTGATTGGACTGCGGGATATCTCCAAAAAGATCCATATCATCCATCAGATCGATAACGGTCTTGCTGACCTTGGTACGATCACGGAAATCATCCTTGGAAAGGAATCTGCCTTTTGCGGCAGCATCCACAACTGCCTCTGCTGCCTTATCTCCAAGACCCTCTATGGTATCCAGAGCAGGCATCAGTTTATCTCCGATGATCTGGAACCGGTGTGCCTTTGCCTTATAAAGATCGATTGGCACAAAATCAAAACCTCTGGCGTACATTTCCTGTACGATCCTCATATCCTTCAGTGTATCCTGTTCCTTCTTGGATGCCTCATCACCTTTTTTCCGAATCTCCGCCATATAATATTCCAGACGTTCTTTTCCCATGCACATCAGTTCATAGGAAAAGGAAGTGGCACGGATACTGAAAAATGCTGCATAATAAGCCAGTGGATGAAACACTTTATACCAGGCGATACGATACGCCATCATAACATAGGCTGCCGCATGGGCTTTCGGGAACATGTACTTGATCAGCTTACAGGACCAGATATACCAGTCCGGAACATCATGCTCTTTCATAGTCTGGATCCATTCCTCACGAAGACCCTTTCCCTTACGGACACTCTCCATGATGGTAAACGCCAGACCACTTTCCACTCCTTTTCCGATGAGATAGATCATAATATCATCTCGCGTACAGATTGCTGTGGAAATGGTAGCTGTACCATTCTGGATCAATACCTGGGCATTTCCAAGCCATACATCCGTGCCGTGGGAAAGTCCAGCAATACGTACCAGGTCGGAAAAATATTTCGGCTTGGTATCGATCAACATCTGCATGGCAAAGTCTGTACCAAACTCCGGGATCCCGAGGCATCCCAGCCTGCAGCCGCCGATATCCTCTGGGCTGATCCCCAGAGCCTGCGTTCCCGCAAACAGGGACATGACATCTCTCTGGTCCAGCGGAACTGTTCTTGCACTGATGCCGGTCAGATCCTCCAGCATACGGATCATGGTCGGATCATCGTGTCCAAGTATATCAAGCTTCAGAAGATTTCCGTCAATGGAATGGTAATCAAAATGTGTGGTGATAATATCACTGTTCACATCATTGGCCGGGTGCTGCACAGGTGTAAATTTCTCAATCTCCTCACCCATAGGCAGTACGATGATACCTCCCGGATGCTGGCCAGTGGTACGGCGGACACCGGTACAACCCTTCACGATACGGTTGATCTCACAGTAACGCTTGTGTTGCCCCCGTTCCTCATAATAGTTCTTCACATAACCAAATGCGGTTTTTTCCGCAAGGGTACCAATGGTTCCCGCCTTAAAGGTCTGCCCTTTTCCGAAGATAACCTCTGTATACCGGTGGGCATTGGCCTGATATTCACCGGAAAAGTTCAGGTCGATATCCGGCTCCTTATCACCTTTAAAACCAAGGAATGTCTCAAAAGGAATATCAAAGCCTTCCTTGTTCATCCTGGCACCGCATTTCGGACAGATCTTATCCGGCATATCACATCCTGCCATACCCGCGTATTTTTTCACCTCAGGGGAATCAAAATCACTGTATTTACAGTCCGGATTCGGACAGAGATAATGAGGCGGCAGAGGGTTTACCTCCGTGATACCGGACATGGTCGCTGCCAGAGAAGAACCTACAGAACCACGGGATCCAACCAGATAGCCGTCCTCATTGGACTTCCACACAAGCTTCTGTGCAATGATATACATTACCGCATAACCATTGGAGATAATAGAATTCAGCTCCCTGTCCAGACGGTCCTCCACGATCTTCGGCAACGGATCTCCGTACATTTCGTGGGCCTTCGTAAAACAGATATTCTTAAGATCCTGCTCGGAGTTCTCAATGACCGGTGGAAATTTATCCGGATGGATCGGTGATATCTTCTCGATCATATCTGCGATCTTATTGGTATTGGTGATCACCACCTCTTCCGCCTTTTCACTTCCCAGATAGGAAAATTCCTCCAGCATTTCCTCCGTTGTACGAAGATAAAGCGGGGCCTGGTTATCTGCATCAGAAAATCCGTTTCCTGCCATGATGATCCGTCGGTAAACCTCGTCCTGAGGATCCATAAAATGCACATCACAGGTGGCAACCACCGTTTTTTTGAACTGTTCTCCAAGTTTTACGATCTTCCGGTTTATCTCTTTTAAGTCTTCCTCAGAATTGATCATATCATGTTTTTCATCCGCAAGCATAAACGCATTGTTCCCAAGAGGCTGGATTTCCAGATAGTCATAAAAATTTACCAGTCTGGCGATCTCCTGATCCGGTGCATTGCGAAGAAGTGCCTGATAAAGCTCTCCTGCCTCGCAGGCACTTCCCACCAGAAGGCCTTCCCTGTATTTTTCCAGCACACTTTTGGGAACCCTTGGTCTTCTGTGATAGTACTTTAAATGGGACTGGCTTACCAGCTTGTACAGATTGATCCTTCCGGTCTCATTTCTTGCAAAAACAATAGCATGGTATGTGGGCAGCTTTCGGATGGTATCCGGTGAAACCGCACCCTGCCTGTTCATCTCATCCACATCAAAAATATCTCTTTCTTCCAGCATCTTTACAAACCGCACAAAAATCTCTGCGGTACATGCCGCATCATCCACAGCTCTGTGGTGATGGTCAAGAGAAACACCTACTGCCTTGGCTACCGTATCCAGTTTAAAACGGTTCAGGGCAGGAAGAAGGAATCTAGCCATACCAACGGTATCTACATAAGTAAAATCATCCGAAATCCCCTGCCGTTTACAGTTTTCAATAATAAAGCTCATATCAAAGTCCGCATTATGGGCCACCATCACACAGCCCTCACAGAATTCCAGGAATTTCGGCAGTACTTCCTCTATCACAGGTGCATCCAGGACCATGGAATCATTGATGCTTGTCAGCTGCTCAATACGGAACGGAATGGGCACTTCCGGGTTTACAAAGGTGGAAAAACGATCTGTGATCTGTCCTTTTTCCACTTTTACCGCGCCAATCTCAATGATCCTGCAGGTTAGTGCTGAGAATCCCGTAGTCTCAATATCAAAAACAACAAAATCTCCATCCAGCCGCTGCCCTTTGGAATTGGTGACCATACCCTTCAGATCGTCTACCAGATACGCTTCCATTCCATAGAGCACCTTAAAATCAGACTCCTTTGGAACACAACCGCCCCAGGCATCAAAGCAGTGATTTGCCTCCGGGAAGGACTGCACCACGCCATGATCCGTGATAGCGATAGCCTTATGTCCCCACTCATAGGCACGTTTTACCAATGCCTTTGCATCGCTGACACCATCCATATCGCTCATCTTGGTGTGACAGTGAAGCTCCACACGCTTCTGAGGACTGGTATCCATTCTTGTGCTAGTAAAATTGGCGATTTTCTTGATACCTGTAATATTTCCAATAGTAAGCTCACTGTCAAAACGGTCAATGGTGGTAACTCCCTTCAGCTTCAGGAATGCGCCTTTTTTTACACTTTCTGTCACTTCCGGAACCTGCTCGTTACGCAGAAACATCTTCACAACAATACTATCCGTAAAATCGGTCACAGGGAAGATCAGGATCGTTTTCTCATTTCGGATCTCACGAGCTTCCACATCCATAACCTGACATCGGATGATAACCTCCCCCATCTCACCGGTAATGCTCTCCAGCGGAATCGTTTCTCCATCAAAATCTCTGCCGTAAACCACATCCGGATTGCTGTCCCTGCGGAATCCGAAGCTGCCGCGGAAATCTCCCTTCTGAACCTTCTGCTGTTTTTTTTCAAAGGATTTCTTCTCGTTTGTCTTTTCGCCCTTCTTATCTCCTGAGGTTTTCTTTGTCTCTTCCTTGGCTGTATCCTCCTGCTTCGGTTCACTTTCCTGATCCCCGCTGAGTTTGGCATGCTTCAGGACATTTTCCACTTCCTGTTTGATCTGAAGTGCAGCATTTTTCCGGTATTTACTCTCTTTCACTTCCACAAAATCCAGTTCCACTTTCAGATCCATACCGCAGCGTTCACAGAAAACCTTATGAAAATATTCAACAAGTATTTCGCTTTTCTGTCTGGAAATAACCGTATCCGGAAGCTCCATACGCAAGGTATCTTTTCCTGTAAAAATGATTTTTGATCTGCGGAACAGATTGTACTCCAGCATGTTATAGTTGCGCAGCTCCATCTCCATACTGGAACGGTAGCTTTCCAGAAAGTTCTCCGGTGTATACTGCTCGGAAAGATGAAATTTTTCCACAACTGTTACAGTCATGGGAATCCCCGGAAAGCACTGCCGTTCGATCTCATCCTCCAGCGCAAAAATATTCTTCTTGTGTATCCAGCGGCTGCTTTCGATATAAACCCTCAGATGAGTTCTTCCGGGGTTCATGGAAACCTTTGTCACAAATACCATGTCCAGAAGTTCTTCCAGCTCTTTCTTCACTTTAAGATGCGGAAATACATCAAAAAAATCTTTCTCCATTATGACTCCTGCTCATTCCAGGTAAGAAGTTCCTGACGAAGTGTATCCAGAAGATCCGTTTCCGGTACTTTTTTTACAACCTCTCCATGCCGGATCAGAAGACCAACACCATCGCCTCCTGCAATTCCGAGATCTGCTTCCTTCGCCTCTCCCGGTCCATTTACCACACAGCCCATAACTGCAACCTTAATATCAAGAGGAATATCCTGTACCATGGTCTCTACCTGGTTTGCAAGGCCGATCAGATCGATTTTTGTTCTTCCGCAGGTCGGACAGGAAACAACCTCCACTCCTCCTTTGCGAAGTCCCAGCGTTTTCAGGATCCTTTTGGCTGATTTCACTTCTTCCAGCGGCGCGCCTGTCAGAGAAACACGGATGGTATCTCCGATTCCCTGATACAGGATGATTCCAAGCCCGATAGCTGATTTGATATTTCCCGAATACAGAGTTCCTGCTTCTGTAATTCCCACATGAAGAGGATACTGTGTTTTTTCTGCGATCAGTTCATGGGCTCTGGCGCACATGAGAACATCAGAAGATTTGATGCTGATCACAAGATTGTCATATCCCATCTCTTCAATGATGTGCACCTTATCAAGAGCACTCTCCACAAGTCCTTCGGCTGTAACACCGTGATATTTTTCTACCAGTTCTTTTTCAAGGGAACCGCTGTTTACTCCTACACGAATAGGGATATTCCGTTCCTTTGCTGTATCCACAACTGCCTGGATCCTCTCTTTGGAACCGATATTTCCCGGATTGATACGGATCTTGTCCGCACCGTTCTCCATGGCTGCAATGGCAAGGCGATAATCAAAATGGATGTCCGCAACCAGCGGAATATGGATCTGTTTTTTGATCTGGGATAAAGCCTTCGCAGCTTCCATAGTAGGAACTGCGCAGCGGATAATATCACAGCCTGCTTTTTCCAGTGAAAGGATCTGCGCAACCGTTGCTTCTACATCTTCAGTTTTCGTATTGGTCATGGACTGGATAAGGATCGGATTTCCTCCTCCGATAACACGATTTCCAATTTTTATTACTTTTGTATGATCTCTGTACATAAAAATCTCCTTTATGAATCCTGAAAGGCAGGTGTCTTCAAACGCCCTGCCTTTCCTTTCCGAACTATCTTTTTACTCTTACTCCTAACGTCGGATCTCCAGCAGCTTTGTTTTCAGTTCGTTTTCCATACGTCTCATATCTGCCTCTGCTGCCTGACGTTTTTCACGGCCTTCCTGCTGGATCTTCATCACATCATCCAGTGTCTGGATCAGTTCCTGATTGGTTTTTTTCAGAGTTTCAATATCTACAATACCACGCTGGGATTCCTTTGCAGTTTCCACAGATGCCAGGTGAAGCGTTTCCGCATTTTTCTTCAGAAGTTCATTGGTAAAATCCGTAACCTGCCGTTGTGCCTGTGCGGCTTCTGTGGAGTGCGCGATCCCTAGAGCCAGCACCATCTGGCTTTTCCAGAGAGGAATGGTATTTACAATGGTTGTCTGGATCTTCTCGATCATCGTCGTATCATTGTTCTGGATCATGCGGATCTGCGGTGCAGTCTGCATAGAAATGGTTCTGGTAAGCTCCAGATCATGAAGCTTTTTCTCAAAGCGGTCACATTTGCTTTCCAGATCATTGGCAGCCTGTGCATCTTCCGGAAGTCCGCTTGCCGCTGCCTTCTGATGCAATTCGTTGAGCTTGCCTTCTCTGACTTCCCTAAGCTTCTTTTTACCCGCAAGAATGTACATGGAAAGTTCTTTAAAGTATGCAAGGTTCTGCTCATACATTTTATCCAGCACGGCAGAATCTTTCATCAGACGCATCTGGTGCTGCTCCAGAGCTTCCGTGATCTTCGTCACATTTCCCTCGGCCTTTGTGTAACGGTTTTTCAGAGTTTCCACCTTCGCTGTCTGTTTTTTGAAAAAGCCGAAAAATCCCTTTTCCTCTGTGGCATCAAAATCCTTCAATTCTCCTACCACATTTGCAAGAAGCTCCCCTGCCTCCCCAAGATCCTGTGTCTTCACATTTACCAGCGCTGCATCAGAAAAATCTGCCATCTTCTTCTGAGTGCCGGCTCCGTACTGCAGGATCTGGTTTGTATTTTCAATATCGATCTTTGCTGCAAAATCTTCTACGATTTTCTGTTCCTGGGGAGATAACACCGGTTCCTCTACTGCCGGCTCCTGGGGTTTCTCCGGTTCTTTTTTTGTAATTTCTTCTTTTTCTTCCGTGAGATCCGGTTCCAGAGTCAGCACCGGTGCTTCTACCTCAAAGTCTTTAAATTCTTCTCCCATAAGCATTCTCCTTGATCAGCTGTACCTTCCGGCAGATGTCTGTATTCCAGCTTCTGATCTGCTCGTTGTACTTATTTCATTTCCGCATTCTGTTTCATTTTTTTGAAATCATCCTCTGTCAGCCCCTCCTGTGCCAGAACCGTATGCAGCACAGAAATATCGGTGGATACATCCCACGCGGTATCCCGGAATATGGAATCCAGAAGTTTCTCAAATGCAATATTCAGTGTATCAATGGTTTCTTCAATTTCTTTCTTGGAAGCCGTGATATTCTCACCCTGTACAGGCTGTCCATCCATATCCTCATAAGCATCCAGAAGCTTCACAGTCATAGGCAGATAGTAGTCCATCATTTTCTTAAGATCCGGAATCACCTCCGGATGCTCTCCTGCACGCTCAAAAATTTTCTGAACGATCATTTCCATCCTGGAAATCTTTGCAGAAATTTCTTCTCCGGGAATGGCGTCATTGCTCTCACGGATCTTTACCAGAAATTCATTTCCTTTTCTCAGGACTTCCTGGGCTTCCGGACTCATATTCTCCTCCAGCTGAACCTTAGGATCTGCTTCCTGTTTACGAAGCTCCAGCTGCTTCTGTGTTTCCAGATACTGCTGATAGGTCTCATTACTGGTGATCAGACAGGTTCCCTGCTCATCCACATGGCCTTCCAGAAACCAGCCCTTCTGGATCATTCTGCTGATATCTTTTTTTACAAATTTCTCGTTCTTTCCTGCTGCCTGAGCAAGCTTCTGAAAATTACAGTAGGTGTGGTCTCCCAGCGCACGGATATATTTCTGGAAACGTCCCAGTCTTCCGAGACGGCTTGTTCCTGCTCCCAAAAGAGCACCGCCACCTGCTGCGCCTGCACACATCACTCCAAGCACACCTGCTGCAAGTGCACCGCTGTGTCCAATGCCCATCCAGATCAGAAGCACCATGGCTCCAAGCCCCATGCCACTTAAAAGTATCCCACCGGAAACTGCCATCATCATGCCTTTGAGATTCTCACCGGTAGTCTTTCCGTAAAGCAGTTCCGACTGTTTCCTTGCAGCCTGCTGCTTTGCTTTTCTGCTTCTTCCGTAATAAGGGCTCTGGTATGTATAGCTTTTCTTACGGAATTCCGGATCAGCACCCGGATCAAACACGGAATTCAGCGCATTTTTCAGCGCTTCGCTTCCGGAATCAATGGCCTTATTTACTGTCTGGTTGATCGTATGGCTTAATTCGTGATAGCTGTTTGAATTCACTGCATTATCTACAATATCCTGAATCTTTTTTCCAAGGTCTTCAAATTCGTGATTGTCCATTTTTCCCTCCAGTCCATAGATAATTTTTATTATATCGAAATCATATTAAAATTACAAGCAAATGAAAAAAAGGAACAAAAAACTATTGAAGTCATCACGTAAAAGTTTTACAATGGTAAAAAGTAAAAATTGTAAACGGAGGAATCGTTATGGAAAAAAAGAACATCGACTGGTCCAGCATCGGATTCGCTTACATGCCAACCGACTACAGATACGTGTCTAATTTTAAAGATGGAAAATGGGATGAGGGTACTTTAAGCACAGACCCTAATATCGTACTCAACGAGTGTGCTGGTGTGCTTCAGTATTCCCAGAGTGTATTCGAGGGTCTGAAGGCATACACAACAGAAGACGGACATATCGTTACTTTCCGTCCTGACCTGAACGCAGAGCGTCTTGCTGCATCTGCAGCAAGACTTGAAATGCCGGTATTCCCGAAGGAAAGATTTATCGACGCTGTTGAGCAGGTTGTTAAGGCAAATGCTGCATGGGTTCCGCCATATGGTTCCGGCGCAACACTTTATCTTCGCCCGTACATGTTTGGTTCCAACGCCGTGATCGGTGTTAAACCGGCTGACGAATATCAGTTCCGTATCCTTACAACACCGGTTGGTCCGTACTTTAAAGGCGGCGCCAAACCGATCACGATCCGTGTCAGCGACTATGACCGTGCCGCACCTTGCGGAACCGGTAACATCAAGGCTGGCCTGAACTACGCAATGAGCCTTCATGCTATCGTAGATGCTCACAAACAGGGCTTTGATGAGAACATGTACCTTGATCCCAAGACTCGTACAAAAGTTGAGGAGACAGGCGGAGCAAACTTCATCTTCGTTACTAAAGACGGCAAGGTTGTAACACCGAAGTCTGACAGCATCCTTCCTTCCATCACACGTCGTTCTCTGATTTACGTTGCAAAGGAGTACCTTGGACTGGAAGCTGAAGAGCGTGAGGTCTACTTTGATGAGGTTAAAGATTTTGCAGAGTGTGGTCTTTGCGGTACTGCTGCAGTTATCTCTCCTGTCGGAAAGATCAATGATCACGGCAAGGAAATCTGCTTCCCAAGCGGAATGGAGAAGATGGGACCGGTTATCCAGAAGCTGTACGACACACTGACCGGTATCCAGATGGGACGCATCGAAGCACCGAAAGGATGGATCCACGTAATCGAGTAATTATCGGATTTTCGTCATTATACATAACATTAAGCACAAAAAAACAGACCGCCGTATTTTTTTCGGTGGTCTGTTTTTTTATTATTTCTTCATTGTTTTTCTGTACAAAGCGGGCATTCTCATTCTGCTTTATGATCTGTGCTCACATTATCTATCTTTTCTCTCGTATTTCACAAACGCATATTCCAGATCAAAGTATGTCTGTTCTTCACTCTCCGCTGTGATCTCCCAGTCCGGGTCCTCATCCAGGTTTGGGAAATACGCATCCGCTTCATATGCAAAATCGATTTTTGTCACATGAGCTGTATCACAGTACGGGAGCATCTGTTTGTAAATACTGTCTCCGCCGATACAGTACACATCCTCTGCCGGATATTTCTCCACTTCCTTCAGTGCTTCCTCGATGCTGTGAACGATCACCGCACCTTTTACCTGATAATCCCGGTTGCCGGTGATCACAATGTTGGTTCTGTTTTTCAGAGGAAGTCCGTTTGGAAAAGACTCCAGTGTTTTTCTTCCCATAACAACCACTTTTCCTGTAGTTTCCTCACGGAACATCTTCATATCTGCCGGAATACTTACCAGAAGTTCATTATTTCTTCCGATTCCCCAGTTTTTATCTGCTGCAACAATAATATTCATTCTTTCTTCCTTTCTTTATGCAATTATACTGCAATGGGAATATTTTTGATCTGTGGCCATGTCTCATAATTCTCCACGATCAGATCATCGGTGGTGAATTTATAAAAATCCTTTATCTCCGGATTCAGTTTTACTGTCGGTGCAGGATACGGTTTTCTAGAGATCAGTTCTTTAATTACCGGAATATGACGATCATAAATATGGCAGTCTGCGATCACATGAACAAGCTCTCCGGCTTCCATATCGCAGGCCTGTGCGATCATCATGAGAAGAAGAGAATACTGGCACACATTCCAGTTGTTTGCAGCCAGGATATCCTGCGATCTCTGGTTCAGCACCGCATTAAGGACCAGCTTGTCTTTTCCGGGTTCCTTGGTTACATTGAAAGTCATGGAATAGGCACATGGGTAAAGATTCATCTCGTGGAGATCCTGATGTACATAAATATTGGTCATGATCCTTCTGCTGTACGGATTGTTCTTAAGATCAAAAAGAACTCTGTCTACCTGATCCATCATTCCCTCTTTATACTGATGCTTCACACCTAACTGATAGCCGTAGGCTTTTCCGATGGAGCCGTTCTCATCTGCCCAGCTGTCCCAGATGTGGCTGTGAAGATCATGGATATTATTGGATTTCTGCTGCCAGATCCATAGAATCTCATCCATTGCACTCTTTAACGCTGTTTTTCTTAAAGTCAGTGCCGGAAACTCCTTCCGGAGATCATAACGGTTCACAACACCAAATCTCTTGATGGTATAAGCCGGAGTTCCATCCTCCCACACAGGACGTACCTTCTCACCTTCTGTGCTGGTTCCGTTTTCTATGACATCTTTGCACATGTCAATGAATATATTATCTGCAAGACTCATTTGTTGATTTCCTCCTGTAATTTTCTTCTATTCGATCCCGGGCTGCTTTTTTCTTAAAAATGCCCCTGAAATTTATTTTATATTCTAACACATTTCAGTCCTTACTGTCCACTTCCCCTTTAACCTCCTATCCCATTTAACCTTCTCTCCCTGTTTTTCCTTTTCCCTGTTCTTTTTCTGTATTTTTCTGGACTTTTCCATGCGGGAGTGCTATATTAAGAGCCATGAAAATACTGATTACCTTATTAAAACCTTTTTCTTTTGCACCTGCGATCCTGATGATGTGCGTGATCTACTCTTTTTCCGCACAGACCGGAGATGTTTCCGGTGCCCTGAGCTACAAGATCAGCTACCAGATCGTAGAAACCAAAAACGAAATATTAGCTTCCGGCAAAAGCCTGGAACAGCTTTCCCAGGAAGCTGCCGGTATCGAATTTTATGTCCGTAAAGCTGCTCACATGACAGAATACTGCCTGCTAGCCATATCTATTTCCTTCCCCCTCTATGTATACGGAGTTCGGGGAATCTGGCTGATGCTCCTTGCCGGATTTGTATGTGTGGGATTTGCCGGACTGGATGAATACCACCAGTCTTTTGTAGACGCCCGCGGACCTTCCGTAAGGGATGTAGGAATCGACAGCTGCGGAGCAATGATCGGAATTTTGCTGGTGCAGGCATTCTGCTGGTCTACCTTACATACCCCCAACAGAAAAAAATCTCGAAAAAAACGCAGAAACGCGCAAAGACGCAGATAACTGTTTTGCGATCTACCTGATCTAAAAAACGGAACATACATAAGGATTTTTTTGCCTTATGATGTTCCGTTTTTGCTATTACTAATCGTCATATCTCAGCAGGCATTTTACTCTCACCTGCATCCGGTTTTATTTTTCGTCTTTCTCCTCCGGTGCGTCATCCAGATTTTCCGCAAGATGCGCCCGCTCCGCAATTGACATTTTTTTCTTTGCCACGGTTTCCGGATTTTGAGAAGCTTCCTCTGCCGCTTTTTTCGCAGCAGCTTCTTCCAGCTCATGTTTCTGTGCGCCAGCCTTTGCAAGATTACGGATCGCCATGATCAGAAGCACTGCTCCGATCACAACAAAAATACCTCCCGCTGCCAGAAATACCACACCGGAGTCTTCTGCTCCGCTTATGACACTGGCGCAGAGACGATATCCTGTATACACAAGATAGCCTCCTGCAAAGATCCACAGAAGACTGCTTCTTGTGGAAGAATTTCCCTGTCCGGAATTCTTTTCCTCAGCAGTTTCCTGCTGCAGCTCTTCCTTATTTTCTCTTTTCTGTTCTTCCATGATGTATTTCTGTCCTTTCTGATATCCTTATATTTCTCTATTTGTCAGATATCTTTTCCCTGTCAGCTTCTGTTTTTTCCTTCTCTTCCGTTTCTTCTTTTACAAGTCTTCCATAAAGCTTTGTCATTTTATAAATCTTTTGAATAATTGTTTCATTGAGCTGGCCTTTTTTCATACGCCACTTCCAGTTGTCACCAAGAGTTGACGGTTCATTGATCCTTGCCTCATTTCCAAGGCAGAGATAATCCTGTACCGGGATCACACAGCGATCTGCAACACTGGACATCGCCGCACGTATCATGCTCCACACTGCCGCAGTCTCATGCTTGCCCTCACAGCCAATATAGGCCCTGGCAAAATTTCGATCATGCTGGCTCAGATTGCGGAACCATCCTCTTGTTGTCTCATTGTCATGAGTACCTGTGTAAACAATGCAATTCCTTTCATATCTGTGCGTCAGATACGGACTGTCCTCATTCTCGTCAAAAGCAAACTGCAATACCTTCATTCCCGGGAATCCGGATTCTTCCACCATCTCGATCACACTGTCTGTAAGGAGACCAAGATCCTCTGCGATCACATCCAGCTTTCCAAGATTCTTTTCAAGCGCACGGAACAGATCCATTCCCGGTCCCTTTTCCCAGTGACCGAACTGGGCAGTTTTATCTCCGTACGGAATGGAATAATACTCATCAAAGCCTCTGAAATGGTCAATCCTTACCACATCATAAAGCTTCATACAATTTGCCATTCGGCGTGTCCACCATGCATAGCCTGTTTTCTTGTGATATTCCCAGTCATAAAGCGGATTTCCCCAGAGCTGCCCTGTGGCGGAAAAAGCATCCGGCGGGCATCCGGCAACGCCAATCGGAATATTTTCCTTATCAAACTGGAACAATTCCGGCTGTGCCCAGGCATCCGCACTGTCAAACGCAACGTAGATCGGGATGTCTCCGATCATCTCCACTCCCTTAGCATTTGCATAAGCTTTCAGTGCTGTCCACTGTTTAAAAAAGCAGAACTGCTGGAAGCAGTAAAATCCCACTTCTTTTGCAAGCTTCTCTCTTTCTTCAGCCAATGCAGCTTTTTCTCTGTTTTTGAGTTCCGTAGGCCATTCGATCCAGCTGATCCCATTCAAGCTGTCCTTGATTGCCATATACAGGCTGTAATCTTCCAGCCAGGCAGCATTTTCTTTTACAAACTTACGGTACTCCTGATCTGTCTCACAGTCATAATTTTCAAAGGCTTTTCTCAAAAGCCGAAATCTGGAATTATAAATCTTCTCATAATCCACATAGCTCTCGTTTGTACCCCAGTCACAGTCCTCGCAATCACTTTTATCCAGATATCCCTCTTTTACAAAAGCCTCCAGATCAATAAAATACGGATTTCCCGCAAAGGTAGAAAAAGACTGGTATGGTGAATCTCCATATCCGGTAGGTCCGAGAGGAAGGATCTGCCAGTATTTCTGTCCTGCTCTTGCCAGCTGGTCTACAAACTCATATGCTTCCTCAGAAAAGCATCCGATCCCATATTTCGATGGCAGACTGGATACCGGAAGTAAAATCCCACTTGCTCTCATAATTTACGAATCCTCCTGTTTTCTCAGTAGTTGCGCCCTCTCACAGATGTCTGCAGGAGCACTCAGATTTTTATTATATCACGCTGTCACAGAGCGTTCAAAGTCCTTTTTTGCAGATATATGTAAATATATCATGATAAACCTTTTCCTTGTCTTTCTCATTCAGGATCTCGTGGCGCATTCCCGGATATAATTTTCCCCGGACATCCCGGTATCCTGCACAACGCATGGCACGGACAGCCTTCGCAAACTGTCTCACATTTCCCATGCAGGGATCCTCCGCCCCACTGATAAACAGCACCGGCATTTCCGGCTTTGTACACTTCCAGTGCTTCACATCATAGGCTCTTTTCATCAGGTCAAAAAGTGCCAGATATGCATCATCCGTAAATGTAAATCCACAGTATTCTGAATCCGAATAATCCTGCACAACCTGCGGATCAGAGCAAATCCAGGAAAAACGGTTTTTTTCTTTTTTAAAGTGCATTGCATAGCTTCCAAAAGACATCATCTCGATCAGACCCGCACTGTGTTTAGGCCCGAAAACAGTCTTTCCCGCCTTTGCCAGAGCTACTCCGACCGGACGAAATACATTATAGCTGGGTGAGCCGCAGACGATCAGCATATCCATACAGCTGTCATGATGCGCTGCATAGGCACGAACTGCCAGAGAGCCCATGCTGTGTCCGAAAAGGATCAGCGGAATACCCGGGAAATGATCCTTGATCAAGCAGTTCACCGTATGGATATCCTGCAGCATGGCATCCGCCCCACCACCGTACATATACCCAAGATCCTCTTTACTGCGTACGCTTTTTCCATGGCCACGGTGATCATGGATCACACTTATATATTTTCGCTCTGCCATATATTCCATAAAAGGAATGTAGCGTTCCTTGTACTCACTCATTCCGTGAACGATCTGTATGATCCCACGGTATTTCTCATTACGTTCCAACTCCGGCACTACTGCCAGGCAGGAAATTTCCAATCCGTCTGCTTTTGAAGGAAATGAATACTGAATTGTCCGTAACATATATTTCACCTCACCTTTTCTGCTGCATAAAGCGGGCATTCGCATTCCGCTTTGTCACCTGTACTCAACCACTTTTTCTGTGTCTTCCAGTATATCATAACACAGGGGGTTTCTCAAACAGTAAACCTATGATATAATCGTTACGGTAACATAGGGTGATGCTGTTTGCCCGCAAATGCAAACAGATATCCTCTGACTTACCCACCCGAAAACCAGAATGACTTATTGTAAGGAGGAATAATGAATACAGAAGACAATAATGATTTTT
The DNA here is from genome assembly GCF_008679485.1 of Blautia sp. LMAG:89. Lineage (NCBI taxonomy): Bacteria > Bacillati > Bacillota > Clostridia > Lachnospirales > Lachnospiraceae > Blautia > Blautia sp. LMAG:89. Next base: position 232,690 of record NZ_NANC01000009.1, read on the forward strand.
ATGACGATGAGCTCTCCAGATCATTGATCTCCAATGATTTTGAAGACGACACTCCCCACAGAAAGAAAAAAAGCAAAAAGCCTCTTGTGATCTGTCTGATCATCCTTCTGATCGCTGCCGCAGCCGGCGGAACCGCCTGGTATATGATGCAGCGCCATAAACCGGTAGAAGCCACAGAAGAATTTCTCACAGGCATGCAGAACATGGATTTTACCACAATGGAGAACCTTCTCCAGAGTCATGATCTTAGTGCTCTGGATGATGCAGATATCCGTGATTCTGCTTACACAGATTTCTTCACTACCGTCAACAAAAAAATGACCTACAAGATCACCAAAAACAAATTTGACATCCAGAACGGAACTGCCAGGATAACGGTTCACATGAAATATATTGACGGAACCAATATCTATGCAGCAACTATTCAGGAATACACCCGTAAGGTTGCTGTCGCAGCCTATGCCGGAAAGGAAATGACACAGGATGATATCCAGGAAATGCTCGCTGCACTTCTTGCCGAAAATGCTTCCACAGCTGATGAGAAATACAGTGAGATCGATATTACCTATCCTCTGATCAAAATCGGCAGCGACTGGAAGATCGTTTCTCTGGATGACACCACAGTCAAGGTTATGTGCGCAAACTTCAAAAGCGTAAAAGACGAAATATCATCCCAGCTTACGGATGACAGCACAGATAGCAGTTCTGCCGCTGCAGAGGATTCTTCCACCCCAGGCAGCACGGCCTCTGCTGAGGACACAAGTGCATCCATTGATATTACAACTGACAAATTCTCCGTCCGTTTCAAACAGTTTGCGATTTCCAAGGACTACGGCGGAAATCCCTGTCTGATGATCTACTACGACTATACAAACTCCGGCGATTCCCAGTCCAGTGCATTTGTAGACTTCACCCTGCAGGCTTCCCAGAACGGAGAAGTTCTGGAAGGAACTTATCCGGAAGCCAGCGATGATGCTGTAGATAACTACATGAGCACCATTGATCCCGGAAAAACCGTCACTGTATGCCAGGTATTTCTTCTGAAGGATACTACCAGTGATGTAACGCTTCAGGGCAAAGAAACTCTGAATGTAAGCGGCGGACAGACAACCTCTCAGATTCTGAAGCTGAAGTAAGATATCGGAATCGCCTGGCGGATATTTACGATCCAAATTCGATAAACCGGAAATTTACATTTTATCTTGCATATGAAAAGAAAACGGAAATTTCTCCTTCATGATTTTTTCATGGCTGGCAGAAATTTCCGTTTTTCTTTTTCTCATTCCTGTGTATATTTTTTCGATTCCATGAAAAACTATTTCCTGTATAACGAAAGGATGGTGACTTATGTCAAATAAATGTCTGCAGTACTTCACCCTGACCATTGCTGTGGTCGGTGCCATAAACTGGGGTCTGATCGGCTTCTTTAATTTTAATCTGGTAGCATTCCTGTTCGGAAGCATGAGCTGGCTCTCCCGGATCATCTACGGACTTGTAGGCTTATGCGGGCTTTATCTTCTGACCTTCTATACTCTGATCGATCAGGGTGAAACAACTGAATAAGCTACGCAGTAACACATAACGCGAAAAATCCTCTGCTGCATAAAAATAAAGCAGAGGATTTTTTCGCAATAAAAAAGAACTCTGATCATCCTCAGAGTTCCGAAGAGCGATAGACGGGGCTCGAACCCGCGGTCTCGACCTTGGCAAGGTCGCGCGTTACCAACTACGCCACTATCGCACAAGCGGGTGATGGGAATCGAACCCACGTATCCAGCTTGGAAGGCTGGTGTTCTACCATTGAACTACACCCGCAGTTATAAAATTGTAAATCTTCATCCTTCGATGAGAGCGATAGACGGGGCTCGAACCCGCGGTCTCGACCTTGGCAAGGTCGCGCGTTACCAACTACGCCACTATCGCATAAGCGGGTGATGGGAATCGAACCCACGTATCCAGCTTGGAAGGCTGGTGTTCTACCATTGAACTACACCCGCGCATCGTCGCTTCGGTGATTACCGATCGCTTGACCGCTGCAACGATGATTAGTATATAGCATACTGTTTTATTTGTCAACAGGTTTTTTTATTTTTTTTTATTTTTTTATTTATTGGATTTTTTATCAATACTCCCATACGTTTGTGGCAGAAACCTGGGCCTTCGGTTTCTTGATCACAAGCTCCGGACTTTTTGCACTGACCTTGGTATTTGCAGGAATGGATTCTGTGATAAAGGTATTACCACCTATAATCGTATTCTCTCCTACAACCGTCTCACCACCGAGCACTGTGGAATTAGAATAAATCGTTACATTATCACGAATCGTCGGATGACGTTTTACATTGGCAAGCTGCTGTCCCTTTCTTGTGGAAAGCGCTCCCAGTGTCACTCCCTGATACAGTTTTACATTATTTCCGATCTCTGTAGTCTCACCTACAACCACACCGGTACCATGATCGATAAAGAAATACTCTCCGATGGTCGCTCCCGGGTTGATATCGATTCCTGTACGGCCATGAGCATATTCCGACATCACGCGCGGGATAAATGGGATTTCTTCTTTATAAAGAACATGTGCCAGACGATACACGTAGATAGCAAATAATCCCGGATATGAAAAAATGATCTCTTCCTTGCTCTTGGCTGCGGGGTCACCATCAAAACCAGCCTGTACATCTGTCAGAAGCAGTCTCTGGATCTCAGGAAGCTGCTCAAAAAATCCACAGGCAGTTCTGTCTGCATGAGCTGCTGCTTCTTCCGGTTCCTCTCCATGATAAAGAAGTGCGATCTCGATCTGATTCTTCAATCTGTCATAAAGATCATTCAGTCTGTGTCCCACATAATACTCCGGAAATACGGTAGCACTGGTATCCGTACTGAAATATCCCGGAAATACAATAGATTTCAGATCTCTTACTATATCAATGATCACCGAACGGTTCGGCAGACGTCTGCCGCTCTTCGGCATAAAAAGTTCTTCTGAAGCATAATTCTCAGTAAGACCCTTCGCCACTCTGAGAATCGCTGATTTCTTATCGCTCATAATTCCCTCCATTTCTGCACATCCACTTCTGTCTGTACACTTTATCTCATTATCATATTATAGTCTGGAAGATTCGTCAATAATACAAAAAAGAAAAGTTTTAAAAAAGATTGACCTTTCTCCGGATACCTTATATAATAATAAAGGTTTGCATCCGGAGATGTACCCAAGTGGCTGAAGGGTCCGCACTCGAAATGCGGTAGGTCGGGCAACCGGCGCGAGGGTTCAAATCCCTCCATCTCCGTTTTTCTGCCGATTTATGACAGGAAGAATTTTTATTTATATTTTATTATACAAAAAAGCACTCTCATCTCTTGACAATTGTATATTTTATATGTATAATTGCAACAGTGGTGAAAACACAATTTAATATAGGGGATTGGTCAAATGGTATGATAGGGGTCTCCAAAACCTTTGGTGGGAGTTCGATTCTCTCATCCCCTGCTCTTAGGAACGCTGATAAGCCTTAATTAAGGTTTTCGGCGTTTTTTGTTGTATGACAGAAAAAGTGACCGCCCGGCCTGTGATATTCAACATCTGGGCGATCACTTTTCAATATTTTACTTCTCACTACTTCATATCGTGAAAATCTCTGCACGTATCTACCTGCGCTTATTTCTCCAGATTATCCGGTCCGAATCCAAATGGCAATAGTTCCTTTAATGTAAAGATATCATATTTATCTCTGCTGACTGCCAGTATGATCTGAAAGGTTTCCGGATCACAGAACTCCATCATAACCTGTCTGCATACTCCACAGGGTGCTGCATACTCTGTAGGAACACCATCCTTGCCGCCAACGATACAGATTGCCTGAAAGTCTCTCACGCCTTCACTGACCGCTTTGAAAAAAGCAGTTCTTTCCGCACAGTTTGTTGGCGTATAAGCAGCATTTTCTATATTGCACCCGGTATAATAGATGCCATTTTTGGCAAGAAGCACCGCCCCTACATGAAAATGTGAGTATGGCGCATAGGAATAGTCCATCTGTCTGATCGCCAGATCGATCATTTCTTGGATCTGTTTCTTTTCCATGATTTTCCCACCTTTCCTGAATCAGGTACATAACCGTTATTCTTCCTTTTTTTGTGCCTGATCTGCACGGATCAGTTCACGGATTGCCTGTACTGCAACCTGGATCGCCTTATCGGTATCATGTACCACAGGATTATCCAAACCCAGCTTTTCTCTTTCCTGATTTGCAAGCACCAGGAAGCAGGAGCCCACACGTACTTTTAAATGGCTTGCCACTATAAAAAGAGCAGCGGATTCCATCTCCGACGCAAGACAGCCGAGACGTTTCCACGCTTCCCATTTATTCATCAGTTCATAGCTGACCGGCTTGGTTTCCGGCTCATGCTGGCCATAAAAGGAATCCTTACATTGTACCACACCTATGTGGAATTCACATCCTTCTTTCTTTGCTCCTTCCACAAGTGCATTGATCACTTCCAGATTTGCCACTGCCGGGAATTCAATAGGTGCATACTCTTTGCTGGTGCCCTCCATACGGATCGCGCCCGTTGCAACAACAATATCACCACTTTTTACCTCTGGCTGCATTCCACCGCAGGTTCCGATGCGTACAAATGTATCAGCCCCGCACCGATAAAGCTCTTCCATTGCGATAGAAGCGGACGGTCCGCCGATTCCGGTAGATGTCACACTTACCTTCACTCCGTCCAGTGTTCCGGTGTATGTTACGTATTCCCGGTTATCTGCTACCAAAACCGGATCATCAAAATACTGTGCGATCTTTTTGCAGCGTTTCGGATCTCCCGGTAAAATAACGTAACGTCCCACTTCTCCTTTTGCTACCTGAATGTGATACTGTCTGTCCGCATCCTCTGAATAATTTTTCATGTTTGTTTCCCCCTTTCTCAGCTAACAGTTTCCCTATTCCTTATGAATAAAAAAAAGACTGCATTTTCATACAATCCAGTCCTTTATTCTTTTATTTTAACCTTGCTTCCCGTCGATCCCTGCAAAACTATATCCTGCATTACAATCAGAAGATCATTCATAAGATATAAGGATCTTCTTACAATGCTCGCAGCGATAAGCCTCGATCCGATCACCATATAGAATTTTCGACAGGCCTTTTTCGGTGTTTAATCGCATAGATTCACCTCTGCTCCTCCATTCTATTCCTGAATTGAAGGAATGGATCTGGCCTTCACACATTTCGCCTCCGCAATATGGACATTTCATCTTATTTTTCTATGCCTCCTCCGGCTTTTCGTATTTGCTCAGTCAATGTCAAACCTCTTTTGTCTTTATCCCATTATAACATAGATTCATTTTCTTCAAAAGCTTAATATAAACATGTTCCACAAACCACGGTTCTGTTGATCTCATCAATGCTTCTTCCGGTGAAAACCAGGCTACACCGCTGTTTTCATCTGCTTTTATGGAAACAGCCTCTTCTGAATCTGCCTCAAGGAGATATGTTAAGTTAAAGTGCAGATGGCTGGATACATATTTTCCTTTTTTCACATGGCCGTCTACAGTCAGGGATTCCAGGGAAAAAATCTCTTCTGACACCGGATGAACATTGGAAATCCCTGCCTCTTCTTTTACTTCTCTGACAGCAACGGACAGTAAATCCGTCTCACCATCTGCATGTCCTCCAAGCCAGGACCAGGAATTGTATATGTTGTGATATACCATAAGGACTTTCGTCCGTTCTCTGTTTACTACCCAGGCAGAAGCTGTCATATGGGCTACTGCATTTTCCCTAGAAAAAGCATTCTCATTATTTCTGATCCAGTCCAGGATCAGGATTTTATCTTTTTCTTCCTGCTCATTATATGGCTTGTATTTTTCTATCTGATCGATCAGTTTCTGGCGTGTTATCATTATGCACTCTGTCTCTTTCTTAAATATCCATAAATGTATTTTTAGTCAAGCGGATAAAAGCATCCGCTTCGCTACTTGCTCATAACCGGATAACTGCTTCACAGTTTATCAGAAGGAGCTTGTAACTGTCTTTTTTATTTAATACCCATTCTTTAACCGGACAATATTTTTTAATTTTTTTCCATTCAGATATCGTTCCATATTTTCCATGCAGATGTTCCAGATCATATCCTGGACTTCAGCGTTTCCACCGAAACTCGGGCCTGCAATGTGTGGAGTGATAAGGACGTTTTCCATATTCCAAAGAGGTGATGTCTCCGGCAATGGTTCTGTTTCAAATACATCCAGGACCGCTCCTTTTAAGTGGCCTTCCTCCAGTACTCTGATCAGGTCTTCTGTTGGAATGAGGCTTCCTCTTCCTACATTAACCAGAATTGCATCTTTTTTCATGGAATACAGCCGTTCGTAATTCAGAAGGCCTTTTGTTTCCGGTGTTCCCGGGAGACAGCCGATCACAATGTCCGCTTTCTGAAGCTGCTGATCCAGCGCTGTCAGATCATATACCTCATCAAACTCTTTCATCTGCTGCAAATGCTCCGGGACTGCAGTCCTTTTTATTCCAGCCACATGCGTTTCAAACGCTTTCATTCTATGGGCAATATTTCTTCCTATATCCCCTGTTCCCAGGATGAGAATGTTTTTTCCATATATGGTTTCTGATGATCGATTCTGTACCCAGAGGTGTTTCTGTTTGTTCTTCCAGTAGTTCGGAAGTTCACGGTACAGCGCAATGATATTCCCGATCACATATTCTGATATGATCTTTCCAAAAGCGCCGGAAGCATTGGTTAATGTAACTCCTGTCGGGAATGCTTTCATTTTTGTATATTTGTCCGCACCGGCCCAGGTCAGCTGGATCCAGCGAAGATTTTCTGCTTTCAGGATTTCTTCTTCCTCTGGCTCTCCGATCACTACTTCTGCTGCTGCGATCGCATCCTCAGTTTCTTTGCCCTGAAATGTAAATTCGCACTGATCTCCGAATTTTGTTGCAAACTGATTTTGAATTTCTGCATTGCATTGTGGTTTTAGTAAAACTTGTATTTTTTTCATGTTTTTCTCCGCAAATCATCTTTATCAGCTATATCCTACCATAATTAACAGCCATCTGCTATTATTTTCTGTTATTTCTGCCGCTGATACCTGGTCACTGCCAGGATCATGCAGACAAAAACTACCGCAAACATAACTTCCAGTCCAATGCCTTTCCACACCGATACAGCTGCCTCACCTGTAAGGTGGCTGTAACTTCCAAGAGTCTCATTTACGTTTTCATACCAGTACACAGGAAGAAACTGAGACACCTTCAGGACATTTCTGTCCATAATATTCATGGGAACAAACACACCACACAGAAAGCACATTCCAAGCGACAGAATATTTGCGATCCCGCTTAACATATTGCTGTTTTTTACAAAAAGACCGATCAGATAGGAAAGTGAAAGTGCCACTGCCATCATCACCAGAGTGTTCAGTACATAGTATCCGAAATTTTCTGAACTGAGAAATGTTTTTCCATACATAAGGATGGCTCCAGCCATACCGATTCCCCATAAGCCCCCGCCCATGATAAACATGGCCAGAAACCCTTCCAGACTCTGTCGTCTTGCAGAGATCGCAGATGCCTGCATTCTCTTTGGTATATCGTCTTTTTTGAAAGCCATCAGAACATATCCCATCACATAGCAAAGTAATGCAAGAAACAGATATGGAATATATCGGAAATAATAGAGCCATCCGGACGTACCACTGTTTTCATCTGTATCCAGCATGGTGACTTCTCCTCTTTTTTTATCCAGGATCGCTGTTGCCGCTTCCTTCTGGGAAAAACCGGCTTTCAGATATGTCCGCATTGTATTCAGGCAGCTCTCAAGCTGCTGATCCACATAATATGCCGAATAAGATCCGGGCACCTTGGTCACAGAAATACTTTCGCCGTTTACCATACAGTTCTCATAAAAATCCTCAGGAATCACCACGATGTACTCTACATTTCTGTAAAAAAGCTCTTCCTGAAGCTTCTCCCTGTTATCCTCCAGCATGGTCACGTGATGCGTACCTTCAAGCCATTTTACCAGTCCTTCTGCAAGTGGTCCGTTGTCTTTATCCACCACTCCGATCTTTATTTTTTCGCTTTCATAGCTGGTATAAGTTTCCTTACCGGCCGCTGCCTGAAGTGCCATTGTCACTCCGAAAAAAATGCCCAGATACAGGAGGATCAGACCTGTATTTTTTTTCATGATCCTCATATAGCCTTTAAATACTGTCATAACGTTCCCTCCTGACCATGAAAAAGGATGCCATCACCAGCACCACGCACATTACCGCCAGTGTGATTAGATTTCTATAGTATCTGGTCATATCATCATATACATTGATACAGTAAAACGCATCTGAGATCAGTGATGCAGGATTGATCCGGTTCACAAACGGAACACTTTTTTCCACGATATCCTTCATATTTCCGTTCATCAGTCCGGCAAGAAAGCTGCTTACCATAGAGATTCCAAGCATGAGCCCGATTCTGACGCCTTCCTGCATTTTTCCGAAGCTGCCTATAAACATTCCCATAGATACACCGATGAGACTTCCGAAAAAAGATACCACCAGCATTTTTCCCATCTGTCCCTGAAAATCCAGATTGAGAATATACCGGAGATACAGGATCAGAATGATCACGTCCACATAGCCCAGAGAAAAAGATGTCAGCTGGTCTGTAAGGATCAGCTTCAGCTTGTGGGTCGGCGTTACACACCGTCTGGCTGCCAGAGGTGTGATATTGGCCTGGATCCCGATCGCAGAGCCAAATCCGATAAAGCATCCATACAGGCAGGCCATGGCGATCAGTGCGTAAAAGAACTGCACATTTCCGTCAATGGTCCGGCCACCAAGAGATACCTCCTTTACCAGACTGTCAGTGCTTAACAGGTTTGTTATGGTTTCTATGTCCATCTCCGGATTTTTTTTCATGATGTTGGTGATGGTCGTTCTGGTGTTTTCACAGCTGTCGAGAACAGTCTGGAGGATGCTTTCTTCCATTCCGGTTCCTGCTACTGTAAGGGAAGGCTCTTTTCCCACGTAATAAATCCCTTTTATTTTTTTATCCTGTAATGCTTCCAAAGCTTCTTTTTCCGGCATTTCTTCTGCCTTTAAAAGATCCGGACTGCTTTTTTCCACTTCATCCAGATAGGTCATAAAAAACGTATCTGCCGAAGCTTTCTTCACCACTGCCACAGGAACCGTCTGAAAATCTGCCTCATTGATATTTCCGAATGCAAAGTAGAAAAAGGTTCCAAGCACAAGCGGAAATACCAACGGCCAGAATACAATGTTAAAATTCCGGATCTTGGAAAGAAAACTGTATTTCAGTAAATGCAACATCTCCCATCCCTCCTAATCTCTCAGCTGTTTTCCGGTGATCTCCAGAAAGACATCATTCAATGTGGGCAACTCGGAAAAGACTCTTCCAAAAGAAATATCCTGACTTTGCAGATAATTAAGAAGACGGATCAGGTTATGCTTCGCATCGGTACAGCGCACGACCAGCACCTCTTTTTCATACTGCACCTCAAACACATGCTCCAGTGTGCGGATATCCCGAAGATTTTTTTCTTCCAGAGCAATGGCTTCTACGGTGATGGTCTCTCCTGTTTTGATCATCTGCTTCAGTTCTTCTTTTGTTCCCTGAGCGATGACTCTTCCGTGATCCATGATGGCGATCCTAGTACAGATCTGCTCCACTTCTTCCATGTAATGGGATGTGTAGATAATGGTGGAGCCTTGGTGGTTCAGCGTCTGGATCCCTTCCAGGATCTTGTTTCTGCTCTGTGGGTCTACAGCTACCGTCGGCTCATCCATGATGATCAGTCTTGGCTTGTGGGCAATCCCGCAGGCAATGTTCAATCTTCGTAAAAGGCCCCCGGAAAGCTTCTTCGGGTACATTTTGCGGAAATCTTCAAGACCTGTAAATTCAATGGCATCCTCCACCAGCTCTTTTCTCCGTTTCCTGTCCCGTATGTAAAGGCCGCAGAAATAATCGATATTTTCCTGCACTGTCAGCTCATCAAAAACGGCTACATTCTGAAGCACGATCCCAATCTGTTCCTTGAGCTTATAGCTGTCCGGCTTCATCTCTTCTCCGAATATCTTTATTTCACCTCTGTCATATTTCAGAAGTGACAAGAGGCAGCTGATGGCCGTTGTCTTTCCCGAGCCGTTGGGACCAAGTAATCCGAAGATCTCACCCTCCCGGATATCCAGTTCCAGATGATTCAGTGCGGTAAGATCACCGTATCGTTTTACCAGATTTTCTATGTGGACCATACTCTGTGGCATATGTTTTCCTCCTTTTTTACAGTCCGTTAAGCAGGACTTTTATGTCTCTTTCGCAGAAATTCATATTTCTTCTATGATGCCATTATATCCTTTTCTTCTGTCTGCTCCAAGTGTTGAATGTCACCACCTGCGAATGACAAATGTCATGTCTTTTTCAGAAGGATAGATTTTTCTTTGCAGGGAAGGAACCGGTATATTATAATATAGACACATTGATTTCAGAAATTTGTGCAGCAAAAGGGGGTTCTCCCGGAACAGGATACGATTATCTGCCTGACTTTCGGAAAATGCTGTGATTCTGAGAAAGGAGGGTATATTTTTATGCGTTATTTTACAGATTCCATACTATTGCTTTTATACAGTACTTTAACATTTTTTTATGTGCCTGCAGATCAGGCTCTTGTGTTTGCCCTCCTTTTTGCGGTGATCCTTTGCTGCATTACTTATCTGGGCAGGGTATGTAAAACAGAATCCTGTTCACACAATTCTTTGCCAGTATTGAAACCCGCCGGAAATATCATTCCGGTTCTTACAGGAAGCTATGTGATCTTTGGATTATGTTCCCTGTGGTTTTCGGATCTTCTTCTGTTTTTCCCGCTGCTGCTGTATCAGACCTTATCTGCCGGGCTTTTTCCTCTGGCAGTGGCTGAGCTTCCACTTTGGGGATTTCTGGTTTTTCAGATCAATAGATTTCCGGCAGTTCTTTGTCTGCTTGGGATTTTTGGTTTCGTTCTCTCATTTTTTCTCTGGCTCTATGCCGGAAAATATCAGGCTCTTTACCAGGATTTTCATCAGATCCGGGATGACAGTGAGGAACATACGCTTCTTCTTTCTGAAAAAAACAAGGCACTTCTGGAAAAACAGGATTACGAGATTTATGCTGCTACATTGCGCGAGCGAAACAGAATTGCCAGAGAGATCCATGATAATGTGGGACATGTACTATCCCGTTCTATCCTTATGACTGCTGCCTGCAAAACCATCAACAAAAATGATTCTCTTGATCCTCTGCTTGGAAATCTGGAGGAATCCCTGAACGGTGCTATGAACAGCATCCGTTCCAGTGTCCATGATCTTCATGACGATGCGATAGATCTGGAAGATGCCATAAAAGGACTTGTAAAGGATTTCACCTTCTGCCCGGTGAATCTTACTTATGATATGTCCAGGCAGATTCCAAGAGAGGTGAAATACAGTCTGATCAGTATTACAAAGGAAGGGCTTTCCAATGTGATGCGGCATAGTAATGCGGGTTCTGTGGATATTCTTCTGCGGGAGCATCCTGCACTTTATCAATTGTGCATTGAGGATAACGGGACACCGGAAAATGGAATTCCGGATATTCAAACTGGATCAGACAGCAATAAGGCAAAAAATACTTCCGGTGGTATGGGACTGTCCAATATACGTGACCGTGCAAAGGCGCTGGGCGGTACGGTCCAGATTACGCAGGAGAATGGTTTTCGGATCTTTGTGACGATCCCGAAATCTGTTTCTAATTGAATCAGACAGATATTTCTCACTTTCCCGGAAACCTTCCTGATTTGATCAAAGTACTTTCCCGGCATATTGGATCCGTCTGTTTTTTCTGATCTGTAAATTTACTTTTTATAACTCATAAACAGGAGATTTTGACATGAAAATTATAATCGTAGACGACGACTGCCTGGTTGCAGGAGCACTAAAAACCATCCTTGAGGCAAACCCGGATATCGAAGTGACTGCCACCGGCTCTGATGGTGAAGAAGCCTGCTCTCTGTACAGAGAGTATCTTCCGGATATTCTTCTGATGGATATCCGTATGAAAGGAATGGACGGACTGGAAGCTTCCAGAAAGATACTGGATGAATTTCCGGAGGCTAAAATTCTTCTTCTGACTACTTTTTCCGATGATGAATATATCGTAAAAGCCCTCCGCCTTGGCACAAAGGGTTATCTTCTGAAGCAGGATTATACCAGCATTCTTCCGGCTCTTCAGGCGGTTTACTCCGGCCAGACCGTATTCGGCACAGAGATCATATCCAAAATCCCTGAACTCCTGCAGTCTTCCGACGGATTTGATTATGCTTCCAGAAACATCAGCGAACGGGAGCTGGATATCATCCGGCTGATTGCCAACGGATACAGCAATAAGGAGATTGCCACAGAACTGTTTCTCAGTGAGGGAACGGTACGAAATTATCTCAGTTCCATTCTGGATAAACTGCAGCTGAGGGATCGGACTCAAGTTGCTGTTTTTTATTATAAGCATAAGTAAAAATCTCCTGCATCCAAATTCCTGTAAATATTTATTAATTTAATAGAATCGGAGGATTCCTCACAATGAACCGCTATCTTACTATCTATATCCCGAAAACAGCTGTTCCGGCACCTGTCTCCCGCTTTCTTCGCACGCAGGCAGGTCTTACAAAAAAGCAGATCAGCCAGGCGAAGTTTCGTCCCGGTGGTATCCGGAAAAACGGACAGCAGTGCCGGGTAACGGAAACCGCTTATCCCGGGGATCAGATCATAATATGCCTGGAAGCGGACGATGTGGATTCTGCCCAGCTGGAATCTTCATCCTTTACTGTCAATTCGTCTAATCACAATTTCCAGTTCTCCGCAGACGCAATTTCATATTCTGATTCCGCAGCTTCAGAATTTGCAGGTTCTGATGTCAATTCTCACAATTATCATTCACCGGCTACAACGTCACAGTTTCTTCCTGAGTTGGCGATCATATACGAAGACCAGGATATCCTCGCCATAAATAAACCTGCCGGGATTGTCACTCACCCTTCCGGTTCTCACTACAGTGACAGTCTCGCCAACCAGGTGGCTTCCTATTTCCGTTCCAAAGGAGAGCCTACCAAAGTCCGGTCTATCGGACGATTGGATAAAGAAACTTCCGGTATCCTGCTCTTTGCCAAGAACCAGACTGCTGCCGCCAGATTACAAAATCAGCGTGCGGAGGGGCTTTCAGAGAAAACCTATCTGGCTGCAGTTTCCGGTTTCATGCCTGTGGATGAAGATGGAGCTTTTCACAGGATCTCCGTTCCCCTTGCACCTGACCCGGATAACCGTCTGAAAATAGTCGTATCCACAGATGGCACGCTTCCCGGAAGCAAACATGCAGAAACCCTTTATTCTGTTCTGAAATCTACCGGCCCTGACGCAGCAGCTCCGGCTTCTCTTGTAATGCTCCGTCTGAAAACCGGCCGTACCCATCAGATCCGTGTACACATGGCATCTCTCGGGCATCCTCTTCTGGGTGATTCTCTGTACTGTTTATCGGACATATCGAATCCGTTTTCCCGGGCTGCACTCCACGCATGGAAGCTTAAATTTCAACTTCCATTTTCAATTGATGAATCTGCTTCCGACACCCGGGCTGCCATGCATCATGACAAAAATGACAAAAATGAAATCTCCCTGGAAGCACCCCTCCCGGAAGATTTCAAAAAATTCTATGAAACGATATTCTGAAGCCATACGCCTTTTTTTACAAGGATAAATCCAATGACACATTTCATCATATCCGCTGCCTGGACCATTGCATAGATCACAAGTACAGGCAAACCTGTAAAACGGCTTAAGGTAAATGCGATCGTCACACTTACCACCCAGATAAACACACTGTCAAATAGAAATGTAACAATGGTCTTTCCGCCGGAACGCAAGGTAAAATACGTTGCATGCAGGAATGCATTCTGCGGCATGAAAAATGCTGTGATCATAATAAAATATTTCGCCAGAGTACGTGCCTCAGCATTGGTATTGTAAAGCCTTGGAAACAGTGGTGCCATCACAAACATCACGGCTGCCACGCAGGTACAGCAGAACACAGAGAATGCGATCATCTTGTTGTCCGTATCTCTGGCTTCCTTCATCTTACCTGCCCCCAGAAGCTGTCCTACAACAATGGCTACCGAATCTCCAAGTGCGATAAATACGATATTAAATACATTGTTGATGGTATTGGAAATATTTAATCCCGCAACCACGTTCAATCCACGGACTGAATAACACTGTGTCAGCATGGCCACTCCGGCTGCCCATAAGGTCTCATTCAGAAGCAGCGGGGTTCCCTTAATAAGTATCTTCTTTGTCAGGTTCGCCGGAACCTTTAATGTTGAATACAGCCCCTGTGCAAAAATATTCTTTTCTGTATGCTTATGTGTCCAGCTCAGAACAATGCAGGCTTCCACATATCTGGAGAGCACTGTGGCAACAGCCGCACCTCTTACTCCCATTTCCGGGAATCCGAATTTTCCATAGATCAGAAGATAATTAAATATCAGATTGATCAGCACTGCCACGATCCCGGCCTTCATTGGAAGTACAGTCTCACCGCATTCACGTAAGGTACTTGCATAGACCTGCACCATCATAAATGGCGGAAGTCCCAGAAGCATGATCCATAAATACTGTTTCCCATAAATAAGAGTATCCCTGATTTCCTGTGCGGTTCCGTCACCTTTTAAATACATGCTGATCAGTGAACCCCCTGCTGTCAGAAACAGTATAATGGTGATCGCTGTCAGAATCACTGCCATCCACAGTTTATAACGAAGTGTCTGGCGGACACCCTCATGATCCTTCTGTCCGAAATACTGTGCTGTAAAAATTCCCGCTCCGGACACCCCACCGAAAATGCATAGATTATATACAAAGATCAGCTGATTGACGATCGCTGCTCCAGACATTTGTTCTGTACCGATACGACCGATCATGATATTGTCCAGAAGACTGACAAAATTTGTAATTCCGTTCTGTACCATGATCGGTACCGCAATAGACAGGACCATTAGATAAAATCTCTTATCTCCTACGAACTTTCGGAAAAAAGAAGATTTCTCTTTTACCTTCTCCATAAATTCTTCCTCCTTGTTTTTCGTTTTCCTTCATCCAAAATTCTCCACAAAAAGAAGACTGCCCACCCGAAACAGTCTTCCCCTTCGTAAGCGTTGTAGCTACTACCTTACTACAAACTTCTTTTATTTTCAATAGTCTTTATAACGATAAATCCCCGTTTTTTTGTATCTTTTTACTCCACCATACGGCTCTCATCTGCAATATATTCAAAGTAGTCAAAGTCCGCACATTTTTTGTGGAGAACGCGGTCTGCACAGGTGATCCCCACCATGGTTCCTGTAAATTCTCCGTACTTACAGTACTCATCAGAAAATCTTGTGGTGTCAAAGATACGTCCGATCTTTTCATAAGTTTCTCCGTCATAGCTCCACTCAAACCAGGATTTTCTTCCCTCTATATAAAGTCTCAAATAAACCGGTTTATCTTCTACCGGAATTCTGGTATTCAGGAACTCTGTTTTTTCTCCGTTTTCCAGATGGATGATGGACAGCGCACTCTGTCCCAGGGTTTCACTGTAATATTTCCGGAGATTGATATAATTCATGTTGTCGTAATACAGAATCAGGCCTGCGCTGTGCTGATGTACTTCCGGTGTGAATTCCATCTTTGTGGTGACCCGCGCATATACACTTGTGAGCTTTCTAGCCAGGATACTTACTTTGTTGAGAGAGGTTCTGGATTCCTGTCCACGAAGACGCACATAGCCTTTTCTTGCTTTCATATCAGCAAAACGCTGAGGCATGATCCTTGGAGAATAATAAAAATTTCCAAGTTCATCCCCATCGAAATCATCAAAGTCCGGAGTTTTTTCCACCGGATATTCCGGAAGGGATGTTTCCGGCACCTCAATCTTCGCCAGATTGCTTCCATCTGCCATGCGAAGCCAGTTATCTTCTGTCCACATCATTTTCTGAATTGCAGTTTCTCTTCCAAGTGTACAGCGGAGCTCCGGTACAAACGGTCTTGCACAGAGATGTACCAGATACACTTCTCCGGTAGGAAGCTCCACATAGCTTCCGTGTCCGGATTTCTGAAGAACAGAGTCCGGGTTATAGTACTTTGGTTTCAGATGATCCGGATCCTGGCGCTCATAGGATTCTCCCGGAACGCTGGTAACAATCGGGTTCTTTGGATCTTTTTCATATGGTCCCCATACATTTTTGGACCGTCCCATTGTCACGCAGTGATTATAACCTGTACCGCCTTCTGCACACATAATGTAATAATATTCCCCACGTTTTGTAAGATGCGGTGCCTCAATGCATCCCCGGTCTGTCCCACCTCGCCAGATTCTCTTCGGATAACCGATGATCTCTTTTTTCTCAGGAGAATATTCTACCATACAGATAGCGCCTGGCTTCTCATAGCCTTCTCTTGTCTCCCACTCCAGAGATACCACATATTTTTTTCCGTTGGTATCGTGAAACAGAGAAGCATCAAAGCCGGAAGAATGAAGATAAACCGGCTCACTCCACGGTCCGTGGATATCTTTTGCACAGATCAGGAAATTGTCCACATCAAAATATCTGGCGTTCATGGAATTCATTACTCCGTAAACAACATAGAACATATCCTCTTCCTCACAGTAGGTCAGGCACGGAGCCCAGATTCCCTTTGCGCTTGGAAGCTTCTTGAGATCTACTTTTTCGTCATCTGTAATAACATGTGTATACAGTTCCCAGTTTTTCAGATCTTTTGAATGATAAACCGGAATTCCCGGAAACCATTCAAAAGTAGAAACTGCCATATAGTAATCATCGCCTTTCCGGCAGATGCACGGATCCGGATTGAAACCCGGAAGTATTGGATTTATAATCATATTATTTTTCTCCTTTTCCGGCCGGAAACCAGCCAAAATCAACGCACCGTCCCAGATCCCAGCTGTCCCAGCCGATCCAGCCCGGAGTATTCACGGTATCTGTAAGCAGTTTATAGCTCCAGTAAAAATATCCGCTGCATTTATCCCAAAGCTCCAGCTGTGCCTTCGCCAAAGCCGCATAGATTTCTTTTTTCTCTTCTGTGGAAAGACTTTCCCGTTCGCTTCCTTCCACTCCGTTGAGCACACTCTGTCCGCCTTTTGTATCACAGCCGCATGCAAGGGAATTGAAGAGACACCATTCACCGCAGATCACCGGGAAATATTTTTCCATCTCCGTAATCTGTGGTTCCAGCTCCTCACGCACATATTTCAGATATCCCTCGATCGTCTGACTGCAGCCTCTTGCCTCTGCCACCATCAGATACTGATGAGTATCCAGAATCACATTGGAATATTTTTCTTCCTGCATAAAGTCCTTCCACGCCATCAGCTCAAAGCCGTCGTGGAGCACAACGTATTTTTCCTTTGGCATGTAAGTACTGATCCGATCGTATGCTTCCAGATAAAATTTTCTTAAGAATTCCATGGTGATCGGGGCTGAGCCTTTTGCCAGCTCCGGATCTGCCGGTGCATAACGGTTCTGCACATCCATAGTCCCCCACATATTCTCAGTTACAGGTTCATTCAACGGCTGTATGCCAAACAGACCTTTTCTATGACCGTATCGTTTTGCCAGACGTTCCAGAACTCCAAGAACAAATTCTACCTCATCCGGATTCTGTGCCCATTTACACACGCCGCTGATTCCACCGTTATCAAAACCATTCTGGCTTAACGGTACAGTGTGAAGATCGATCAGAATGGTAAGTCCGTACTTTTCCGCCCAGTTAAATGCTTTATCCAGTTCTTCAATGCAGCCGATAAATGGCTTTCTGTCCCCAAATATAAAATATGGTACCGGAATACGGACAGAATCCATTCCCATTCTTTTTATGGTTACAAAATCTCTTTCTGTGATGTACTCCGAACGATGGATTTTTATCCTTGCTTCATATACCTCCGGTGAAAGCTGCGTTGGAAGATAATACTCATCTTCCGCTGTTGTTCCCTCAAACAGGGCCGGGTTCATCCATTTCTCCAGAACCAGCCAATTTCCAAGATTTACGCCTTTTATATTCATATCCGGTACTCTCCTTTTACTTCTGTGTACGCTTTTTCAGATCTTCGATGATTCCGGCAAATTCCTTGTCCAGATGATAAAATTTCATGATCACAAGTCCGCATACATAAACTGCGATCGGAATCCATACAAAGCAGATTTTAATAGAAGTCAGTGCAGATTCTGTCTGTACAGCTGCAGTTCCCACATAGCCGCCGATTTCCAGAATCAGTCCGAGAAGTGCAGATCCTATTCCATTTCCGATCTTATATCCAAAGCTGCAGGCACTATTTACAAGGCCCTCTGTACGGCAGCCTGTTTTCCACTCACCATAATCGATCGTGTCGGAAACCATTGCCCACATAGTTGCACCGCCACAGGCATTACCAACACCACGGATCACACTGGAAATCACAATGATCGCCATGGAACCACCGGAAAAATTCAGTACCAGCATTCCAATGATATCCAGGATAAGACCAATAGAAAATACATTTCTCTTTCCAAGTTTCTTAACCATCATGGCAATAAAGAACATTCCGCAGATCTGTACAATATTAAAAATACCGTTGATCGTACCTACCAGATTTTTGTCGCCGAGAATATCTTTTGCATAATATACAGTCGCACCACCGTTAACAGAATACATAAGGAAGAAAAGGGCAAGCATACCTGTCATCATGATCCAGTATTTGTTTTTGAAAAGTGCTTTGATACCTGTTACAAAAGGCACATCCTCTGCCTTTGTCTCTCCGCTGTTCTCAGATGCACGTACACGTTCCTTTGTTCCAAAGAAAGTAAATAAAAATGCTACGATTGCCACAAAGCCAAATACTACAAATGTTTTAGTCCATGCTGCTGCATTGTTTCCGAAGTGCTCCACCAGCGGAAGTGTAAATGTATTGATCGTAAGTGTTCCGGCTGTTGCCAGAAGATTTCGGAAAATACTTAAAACAGAACGCTCATACGGATCCTGTGTCATCAGTGCGTTCAGTGCAGAATACGGTACATTGATTGCTGTATAAATCACTGTAGATACCAGATTATATGTGATAAATACATACACCAGCTTCGGTGTTGATGCCCAGGAAGCCGGAACGGAAAACAGAAGGATTCCGGATATTGCAAACGGAATACACATACGAAGAATCCATGGCCTTGCTTTTCCATACTTGGATTTTGTACGGTCAACGATCACACCCATGATAATATCACTGATTCCATCAAAAATACGCGAAACCATCATAATGGTTCCCACTGCTATCGCACTGACATTGGCATAGTCCGTATAATAGAACAGCAGAAACGCTGACATTGCTGTATAAATAATGTTACATCCGAAATCACCACAACCATAAGAAAAACGTTCCACAATTTTTCCAAAGGTCAATTTACTCTTTTGATTCATATTTTTTTACTTCTCCCTTTGTTTTATTTCACATTTCCATGACCATGAAGCTTTGTTTTATGGTATTATACTATCATAACGATTCTGTATCTATTAGGTCAAAAAAGCTCCAATATATAGGTCAATATTCTCTTTTTGCAGGAGGGTTTTATGGATAAAAAAGAAATTTCCTATGAGATCATAGATTATTCGGGTGTCACCAACGTTAAATTTTACACTTCTACAGACAACGGAAGCTACATTCCGTCGCACTGGCACAGGGCTGTTGAGATCCTTTATATGCAGGAAGGCGCTCTTGATGTCACCATAGAAAATACCAGCTTTACCATCCACCCGGGAGACTGCATCCTGATCAATGCCAATGTAATTCATTCCACCAAATGCACAGTTCCAAATAAAGCGATCGTTCTCCAGGTTCCTGTGGATTTCATGGAAAAATATATTCCGAATGTTCAGCAGTTTATGTTTATCTGGGATCATCATACAAAAGATCCCGTAAAAAGAACAAAACTGGAAATGCTGAAAACGACTCTGGAGCAGCTTCAGATCATTGACGATATCCGGCCAGATGGTTTTATCCTGCGTTTTAACAGCCTGATCTTTGAGCTTCTTTTTCAGCTGTATCACAATTTCCGCGTCCGGATCTTTCACAGTGATCTAAGCCAGCAGAAAAAAGATCTTGACCGGCTGAACTTTGTTCTGAATTACATTGCCGAAAATTATCAGCGTCCCATATCTCTGGACGAGATTGCCGGTATCGCTTACCTGCAGACCGGCTATTTCTGCAGATTTTTCAAGAAAAAAATGGGAGTTACTTTTCTGGAATATCAGAACGAATACCGGCTTTCTTTTATTTACAAGGATCTTATAAACACCAAAGACCCTGTTCACATAATACTGGAACGGCATGGTTTCACCAACTACAAGCTGTTTCGACGAATGTTTCAGGAACATTTCGGATGTACGCCTACCAAGGTACGGAAAAACACTCAGAACGCCAAGGACTGACAGGCCAGCGTTCTTATTTTCGTTTAACAAAAAATCTTCCGGGAGCGTATCTCACAGACTCCCGGAAGATTTTTTATCTTAAATATTCTAAATTTCTCAGTATCTTATAATTCCCGTCCATTGGTCTCAATAACCTTTTTATACCAATGAAAGCTCTTTTTCTTATAACGCTTCAATGTTCCGCTTCCGTCATCATTACGGTCTACATAAATGAATCCGTAACGCTTGCGAAGCTCTGCTGTCGATGCACTGACAAGGTCGATGCATCCCCATGTAGTATATCCCATCAGATCTACGCCATCCATGACAGCCTCTTCCATCTGGCGGATATGATTGCGGAGATATTCGATACGGTAATCATCCTCTACAGGCATCTCGCCATCAGCACCCTGCACCAGCTTGTCCATGGCACCAAGGCCGTTTTCCACGATGAAAAGCGGCTTCTGATAACGATCCCATAGAGTGTTCAGTACATAGCGCAGTCTCTTCGGGTCGATCTGCCATATCCTCTGTTGTATTTTCATTTAAAACTGCATCCATGATCTGTGCAATGTCCATCACTTCCGAAAACTGAAATCTTTTCAGGATTTTCTCTTTATCTGTGTGTATCCCGTAACGCTTATAATATTTATGCAGTTCCACCTTGTTCAGCACGCCCAGGCTGAACGGGCCTGCAAAATAATACCGTTCCTCTGATCTTACACAGATAAAATAAATACTGTCTTCCTCTTTCATTAATCCTTCTCTCAGCTGGCTGTTCCTGAAAATCGGATTCAGTTCTGAATTTCTCTGATAGCTTGACAACGTTTCGTCTGCCTGACAAAAAATATCAACGCCTGTCAGTTCAGCCAATCTGTTTAATATGTATTTTTTATGATCACCCATAAGCAATTTCCCCAACTCTCCTATAGCAATTCACAAAATCAGTGATGCTGTAAAATCCATGTATCGTGTCTATCTGCTATTCATCATAACACAGACTCTTTGCAAATTGTATAGGATTTTGCCGGGTACGGAATACTCCGTAATTACAGTTTCATCGCTCCGCGGATACAGGTTTCGATATAATCTTCGCCAAGATCAGTGTTCAAGCTGAGATCAAAATTGCCTGCTGCTCCCCACATTCTTCTTGTGTAATAACGGTAGTTGTCTGCACGGAGCTTTTCATTTTTCTGTACGACTGTCTTTGCCTCTTTTTCAGAGATATTCTGTCTTTTGGAAACTCTTTTGATTCTGCTCTCAAGAGGTGCTGAGAAGAATACCTTCAGACAGTTTTCTGAATTTCGAAGAACATAATCTGCACACCGTCCCACGATCACGCAGTTTCCTTTTTCTGCAAGCTCACGTACTACCTTTGACTCCGCCGCAAAAATCTTATCCTTCGGTGCCTCATCCTGAGAATTACTGTTTAAATACATCTGATTGACAAGATCATAGAGGAGGCTGTTTGTCATGATCTCCTCATTCTTTTTAATAAATTCCGGTGTATAGCCTGTTGTTCCTGCTGCCATCTGAATGATCTCTGCATCATAGAAATCATAGCCAAGCTTCTCTGCAAGTGCCTTGCCGATATCGTGGCCGCCACTTCCAAACTGTCTTCCTATAGCGATGACATTTTTTCCCTGAATGCCATGCTGTGTCTGAGCCACCTGTTCTCTCTGCTGTTCTTCCTGAACAGTCTCCGGAAACAGCATTATTTTTACAAAAGCAAACTTCTTTCCGAAAAGTCTCGCGATAAATCCAACCAGCAGTGCGGCAATTACAGTACCTTCACGCACACCGTCCAGTCTGCCTGCAAAAACAAATGACAGTACTGCGGCGATCACAGCCATGGAAACATCAAAGCAGATCTTGGTAGTTCCGAAATTTGTTTTCCAGGTAAGGACGATCGCGCGGACAAAAGATTCTCCCGGAAGCATAACTACATCGGCCAGAACCTCCATGTACACACCAAAACCGAGGATCAGACATCCGATGAGAAGATAAACGATCTTCATCACATACATCTCCGGGTTTACCCAGTAAAAAAGAAGCATGGTAAGATCGATAAAATATCCGAATACAATGGATACCGGAATCTGTAAAATATGCTCCAGTTTAAAATTCTTTCTCAGGATTATCAGCTGCAGTACGATCAGAAAAATACTGAAAAAGATGGTAAAGTTTCCGAGCGTAAACGGGAAGTTAAGGCTTAATACATACGGGATCGATGAGATTGGCGACGTTCCCAGGTTCGCCTTGGTGATAAGACTGACTCCCAGCGAGTTCACAAACAGTCCTACCAGAAAAATCAGATATCGTTTCAGTTTGTCCATTATTTATTCCCCTCTCTTTTTGTTTCATTTATTTTGCATTAAGATTTTTATAAATCTTTTCAAATGTCTGCATAAATCTTTTCTGTTCTTCTTCAGAAATACCGGAAAATGCTGTTTCTTCTATTTTTTCAAAAGCAGCTTCCACAAGCTTCTGATTTTTCTTACCGGATTCTGTCATAAAAATATGAAAAGTCCGACGGTTTCCGTTGAGCATTTTTCTCTCGATCAGGCCTTTCTCCTCCATGCGGTTCAGTATGGAGGTCAGTGATCCTGCTTCGATCAGGCATCCTGCCGCAATTTCCTTCTGGCTGGCACCGTCATGATCCTTCAGATAATCCAGAACTTTCGGCTGTCCCAGCGTAAGACCTGTGGTTTTCAGCTGCTCCATGAGCTTTTTCTGGATCATCATCTGATTTACCATGGCCAGATAGTGAAATGAATCCTGCATTTGTATGTTCACTTCCTCTCCTTTATCTAATCAAACGGATAAAAGCATTCGATTTAATTATGTTAATAGTTATAATTCAAATGTTTAGAATTATAACTATTTTATTTTGCTGTGTCAATATGTTTTTTATATTTTGTCTGGAATTGTCTGGAATATTGCACAATTTATCTTTCTTATTTTTATGAAAAGCACACAATATATGTGTGTTACAGCGTATTAGTGTAAAAAAATAACAGCTATTCTTACTTTCACATCTGTAAAATGTTCGTAAGAATAACTGTTGAAAACTGTTATTTATATACTTCTTTATGAATTTGGATTTGGACAAAGCACTCTGCTTATTGCTCGCCACAACCACGCAGAAAACTTACTTATAGCAATTCAATAAATTATGCTGTCTGTTCTTTTTTCTTAGTAACTGTGAGCAGATGACTCTTGATCAATACCGGACGAACCGCATTATAGATGATTGCTACCAGGATCACTGATACAACCGCATTGACAAAGGTTGCCGCCGCGCTCATTTTTGCCAGTGCCTCTGCAAGCTTCTGTGGCTGCCCTAAAATATACTGCTTGTAAAAATATCCCACGATCGGATCAGCGATTACATTAAATGCAAGTCCTGCGATGGATGCGATCACACTCCATTTAAAAACATATTTCTTATCTGTGCTCTCATTGATCTTCGCGATCTTATGTGCCACAAGACCTACGATCAGACCGATACAGAATTTCAGGATAAAAGTTTTCGGCGCACCTGTAATATAAACCGGATCCATCACATCCGCGA
Organism: Blautia sp. LMAG:89; assembly: GCF_008679485.1. Classification (NCBI taxonomy): domain Bacteria; kingdom Bacillati; phylum Bacillota; class Clostridia; order Lachnospirales; family Lachnospiraceae; genus Blautia; species Blautia sp. LMAG:89. Next base: position 256,785 of record NZ_NANC01000009.1, read on the forward strand.
TTCCCATTCCGATCGCACCTGCAAGTCCTCCATATACGCCGCCAAGAAGTAATGCCGCCAGCACGCAGAAAGCATTTCCGATATGGATTGATGTTGCATCTCCACCCGGCACTGGGATCTTGATCTGCAAAAATGTAAAGGATACGTAGCATAACGCTGCAAGTAATGCAGTTTCTGCAAGCTTGACTACTGTGTTGTTCTGTGTGTTCATAATAATGTCCCCTCTCGTTCTGTTATTACTTTTGTGTATGATTGTTTTAGCGTGTCAGTGTAATAACACAGATGTTATGATACTTTATGAGTGGATATATGACAAGTGACAATTTTTATTCTTTTTTAGGGTACAGTTTTGTAAGTTAGTAAAATATCACTCAAATCGCAAACAGTGCAAAATAAAGATGCAAACATCAAAATAAAGATATAAATATCAAAATTAAGATATATGTAACACTGATTTGTTGTTAAAATATAGTTGTCATAATTCGTTTAACATGATTTGAAATTTTTTATAAAAAATGTGCTAAAAACAATCAAAGGAGATAAAAATATGATTCAGAACAAAATGTTTGAACTGGTTTTTCACCCTGGAAAACCAGACGGCTCAGAAACACTTGCCGATATCAAAGCTGTATTCACAAACGGCAATTCCTCTCAGTCGGTTAAAGGATTTTATGATGGAAACGGAACCTATAAAGTACGTTTTCTTCCACACGAAGCCGGAGTCTACTCCTAGAAAGTCACAGGTGCCGTAGAAGCAGAAGGACAGGAAAAATCGATGTCATCGATACCTGGAACATGACAAGAAAAGCCATCATGACCAGCGCCAGCGGAATCACGTGGCTTGATCTTGGCGAAGCAAAAGAAGGTATTGCATTTCTTGCTGTGGAAGAATAATATCGTGATAAAATAAAAGACGGAAAGTTCTTCTCTGTTTATTTTGAGAAATGAACTTTCCGTTTTTTTATTTATTTCGTTAAGTTTATATAATTATGCATATCTCAAACAAATATAACAAAAAAGCAATATCTAAACCGAATAGTTTAAATATTGCTTAATTTTTATACTCTCAAAACTACATACATGCTTTGTTGATGGTTAATCACTTGAATCAATTACGACCTGCTTTTTGGTCAAGCCCTCACCCGATTAGTAACAGTCAGCTCCATGTGTTACCACACTTCCACCTCTGCCCTATCTACCTCGTCGTCTTCAAGGGGGTTTACTTCATAAGAATGGGATATCTCATCTTGAGGGGGGCTTCACGCTTAGATGCCTTCAGCGTTTATCCCTTCCGGACTTGGCTACCCGGCCATGGCTTTGGCAAGCCAACCGGTCCACCAGCGGTCCGTCCATCCCGGTCCTCTCGTACTAAGGACAGCTCCTCTCAGATATCCTACGCCCACGCCGGATAGGGACCGAACTGTCTCACGACGTTCTGAACCCAGCTCGCGTACCGCTTTAATGGGCGAACAGCCCAACCCTTGGGACCTACTACAGCCCCAGGATGCGATGAGCCGACATCGAGGTGCCAAACCACTCCGTCGATGTGAACTCTTGGGAGTGATAAGCCTGTTATCCCCAGGGTAGCTTTTATCCGTTGAGCGATGGCATTCCCACTTAATACCACCGGATCACTAAGCCCTACTTTCGTACCTGCTCCACCCGTCGGTGTCGCAGTCAAGCTCCCTTCTGCCTTTGCACTCTTCGAATGGTTTCCGTCCATTCTGAGGGAACCTTTGGGCGCCTCCGATACCCTTTCGGAGGCGACCGCCCCAGTCAAACTCCCCGCCTGGCATTGTCCCACCGCCGGTTCACGGCGGCTGGTTAGAAGCCCAATATCACAAGGGTGGTATCCCAACAGCGGCTCCGCGGCAACTGACGTTACCGTTTCTCAGCCTCCCACCTATCCTGTACATGCAACACCGGACCCCAGTGCCAAACTGGAGTAAAGCTCCATGGGGTCTTTCCGTCCTGGCGCGGGTAGCCAGCATCTTCACTGGCACTTCAATTTCACCGGATGTATTGCCGAGACAGCGCTCAAATCATTACGCCTTTCGTGCGGGTCGGAACTTACCCGACAAGGAATTTCGCTACCTTAGGACCGTTATAGTTACGGCCGCCGTTTACTGGGGCTTAAATTCAAAGCTTCGCGTTGCCGCTAACCTCTCCTCTTAACCTTCCAGCACCGGGCAGGCGTCAGCCCATATACCTCACCTTTCGGTTTCGCATAGACCTGTGTTTTTGCTAAACAGTTGCTTGAGCCTATTCTCTGCGGCCTGCTCTCGCAGGCACCCCTTCTCCCTAAGTTACGGGGCCATTTTGCCGAGTTCCTTGGCAATACTTCTTCCGCCGGCCTTAGGATTCTCTCCTCATCCACCTGTGTCGGTTTACGGTACGGGTACAATATGAACGATAGCGGCTTTTCTTGACGCATGGCTCACGGGCTTCGTTACTAAAATTCACTCCACATCACGTCTTCCCATTGCATGGCGGATTTTCCTACCATACTGGTACCTCGCTTGTACCGGGCTTTCCATTCCCGGCTCCCACTCTCCTTACGTGTCCCCACAGTTCTGTCATACTGCAGTACAGGAATATCAACCTGTTGTCCATCGGCTACGGCTCTCGCCCTCACCTTAGGTCCCGACTCACCCAGGGCAGATCAGCTTTACCCTGGAAACCTTGGATATTCGGCCTAGAGGATTCCCACCTCTATCTCGCTACTCATTCCGGCATTCTCTCTTCCATGCAGTCCACAGCTCCTTACGGTACTGCTTCTTCCCGCATGCAATGCTCCTCTACCAATCTTTTCAGATTCCTTAGTTTCGGTGGCGCGTTTCAGCCCCGGACATTTTCGGCGCAGGACCTCTCGACCAGTGAGCTATTACGCACTCTTTGAATGTATGGCTGCTTCTGAGCCAACATCCTGGTTGTCTTCGAAATCCCACATCCTTTTCCACTTAACGCGCACTTTGGGACCTTAACTGTAGGTCTGGGCTCTTTCCCTTTTGACCGCCCAACTTATCTCGTGCAGTCTGACTCCCGGTGATATCTACACGGCATTCGGAGTTTGATATTCTTCGGTAGGCTTTGACGCCCCCTAGGAAATTCAGTGCTCTACCTCCGCAAGACTCACACCGAGGCTAGCCCTAAAGCTATTTCGAGGAGAACCAGCTATCTCCGGGTTCGATTGGAATTTCTCCCCTATCCACACCT
>NZ_NANC01000009.1:265000-286380 GCF_008679485.1 Blautia sp. LMAG:89
GAATAGAAAAGAGATTGTTTAAAAACTGTAATTGCCTGCCAAGGGGGAAGTCTGTGCGTTTTGGGGTATTATATAATGAAAACTTACAGCATAACTTATATCCTAAAAATATTTTTTAATAAAAAGTCCCTAACTAAATGACATTGGCCCGAAGGCCCTCCCCCTGCACCCCCACCCTCTTGGGCACGGAAAGAGTTCTGCGTTGTTGTATGTACTGCGTTGTTGACTTTTGTCTGTATGCTTCGGTATTGGATGTGGAACGTTGTGCCGATCTGGTTTCTGTATTCTTCGGTACTTATGGTGGTACGCTGTGCCGATCTGCGATCTGCTCCCTGTATTCTTCGATATTTATGATGGTACGCTGTGCCGATCTGGTCCCTGTATTCTTCGATATTTATGGTGATACACTGGGCCGATCTGGTCCCTGTATTCTTCGATATTTATGGTGATACGCTGTGCCGATCCTGTTTCTGTATTCTTCAATACTTATAGGAATATTCTGTACCAGTCTGACATTTCAGGACAGGACGCCCAGTCCGCTTCCATCCCCCCGCATGTTTTTTCCTGTCGGTTGGAAGCGTCAGCCAGAGGAAGGTGACATCGGGCCGGGCTGCTGCGGAGGAGGGGTGATTACTACTTGGGCTGCGGGAGACGGCGTTATTGCGGCAGGGTCTGCTGTCTGAGCCGCAGGCGAGTTCTGGCCCTGCCGCAATGCTTTTAGCCGTCTCACGGAACCCTAGTAGTATCCCCCGACGGAGTCCCTGCCCGGACCGATGCCACCTTCCTCTGGCGTACCTCAACCACATCCACCTCTCAAAACCTCAAAAACATCCCCGACTGCATCCACTCCCGGAGCGATGCCACCTTCCTCTGGCGTACCTCTATACATCCGCCTCACAAAATCCCGACAACATCCACCCCGGACCAATGCCACCTTCCTCCAACGTCCCTCTATACATCCGTCTCACGAATCCACAAGCCCTTCCCGAACCCGCTCCGTAAGACTGTCTCCACCCTTACGATACCAATCTTCCACAAAAGAGTCAAAAGAGCTCACAGGCATCCTCCCCATAATAATCTGGATAAATGCATTCTTCTCCAGCAAACGCAAAGTCTGAGGAATCTCCCCGTCACCATCCCCCAGAAACTTTTTCTCCGGAGCACGGTAATTCGCATCCACCAGAAGCCCCACCGCCGAGATTCTGGACTTATACGCCGCCCATGCCTCCACCGAAGGCACCTCTGCCTCAAGATATTCCTTACACGCATCAAAATAAGATGCCTCAATGGCACTGAGATCCTCCCTGGTCTTCTCATCGCCCGGACTGTAAAGAACCTCACGGATATGCTTTGTCACTATATAAGTAGCCTCATTATAATCCACATTGATCATTAGCGGCCGCGCCGTAGGATCCACATTCAAGGCAAAATAAGTGTTCATCTCATCCGCATCCTCCGCTTCATATCTGGAATAGTCGAACAACACACTCAAAATCTTCATTGCAATCTCCGGATGCTCATACCCTTTACGCACAACTACATATTTATTATCTCGAAACGTAGAGTATACCTCCACAGTCCGCTTTACATCCGCAGTCAGATAATACGGTTCCCAGTCTGCCTCTTTATTCTTCTTATACTCATCCATAAGAGGATTATTCGGAGTCCACCAGAGTCCGAAAAACGCTCCGCATTTTCCATTCACCACAAGATCACGGATATTATTCTGTGCACGTAAAGCAAAATCCGGATCCAGTATTCCCTGCCTGTAAAGCTCTCTGAGATACCCCAGAGCCTCCTTTGTCTCCTCCGTCAGCGATCCATAGACAATTTCTCCATCTGCATTTTCAATCCACTGCTGCGGATACGCCCCGAACTTTTCAAACACAGGGTCCACCGAATAGCTGGTGCTGACCGTGCCCACAAGTCCCGGATCACAGACAAGTCCCACAGGATCTTCACCATCCTCTGCACCCATCCGGTTTTCCTGAAACGCACGGATCACTGAAAAAGCCTCTTCCAGTGTCTTCGGTTCTTTCAATCCCAGCTGTTCCATCCAGTCACGCCTCAGCCATAAAAGCTGCGACCCATCATCAATGGCAGTCTCCGGAAGTGCATACAATTTTCCGCCAAAAGTCCCGGAGTCTAAAAGTTCCTCTCCATAGCTCTCATACATTTCCTTTATTTTATCGGAAGCGCAGCTTTTGTATACTTCCGTCAGGTCCTCGATAAGATCATTTTCAACCAGCTCTTCCAGAGTTTCCCTGTCCGACACCAGAAAAATGTCCGGAAGATTCCGATCTTTGACCAGGATGTTCAGGGCTTCGTCATACCGCTCCTCACTCTCCATAAAAACATTCTTATTCTGTATATTCAGTGTCTTTTTCAGATACCGGGTATATGCATTGTCCTCATAGGTCTGCCCGTCCGGAAGATTAGAATTATTAGCCCCTTTCATCTGTCCCAGAGTATAAGTTACAAGCTCCGGATATTTTCCCAGAGGCGAGGTTTCTGCCTGTTCCCAGCTCTTGCTGCTCTTTTCGGACAGAACATCTATATCTGTTTTTTCCATTTCTGCAGTTTTTAAAGAACACCCCGTTAAAAGTGTCAGGCTCAGCATCGTACTCAGAAATACCACTGTTTTTCCCAGACTAAGTCTCATCTTTTTTTACCTCTTTCGGGATTCTCATATCAACGCTTGTCCCCTCACCTACCTTGCTCAGAATCCGGATGGCATATTTCTCTCCATATAAAATACACATACGGTCATTGACATTTTTAAGGCCATAGCCTTTTGCCTGATATGTGAGCAGCTTTTCTGCCTGCTCCTGCTCCATCCCTATTCCGTTATCTTCAACCCGGATCACTACATCCCCATTCTCTTCAAAGAAATAAAGTTTCAGAAGCTTTTCCCCTTCCTCCTTCACATCCAGGCCATGCTCCAGAGCATTCTCAACGATGGGCTGCAGGGCAAGCTTCGGAACCAACTCCTGCTGCACAGACGGATCGATATTCCACTCCACCTTAAAATCATTGTCATGCATGATCAGCTGGATTTCCAGATAAGCTTCGATATTCCGAATACAGTTTTCCACAGTCACCATATCTGCTCCCTTACTGAGCGCTGTCCGGTAAAATGTAGATAATGCCAACGTCACACGGCTGATCTCCTTCTGACGGCTCTTAATCGCCATCCAGTTTATAATAGAAAGAGAATTATAAAGAAAATGGGGATTGATCTGGGCAGTCAGCGCTTTCAGTTCAAATTCCTTCAGAGCGATCTTATTTTCATACACTTCTTCGATCAGTCGATTAATTTCATCCATCATATGGTGAAAGCTTCTCACCAGCTGTCCTACCTCATCTCCGGAATCACTGTAAACCGTAACTTCACGGCTTCCCTGGTTCACCTGTTCCATATTTCTGGTAAGCTGCTCAATCTTTCTGGTAAACAGCTTGGAAAACGTCATTCCCAGCACAATGATGATCACAACACAGAAGCCGATCAACGGGATCTCACTGATCAATACTTTTGAAACCGAGCTCTCGATCACAGCCGGAGGTTTGTAAAAATAATAGGTCCACCTTGTTTCATGTCCGCTGCTGCTGACATAGGTATATTCTTCCCTCAGACGATCCAGCTTTTTCGCAGTTTCTTTCTGTACGGAAATATCACTGGCCGCCAGATTTTCTCCATGATAGACGATATTTTGCTGATCATCCACCACAAAGCCTCCGGAATTCCGTTCGATAATATTGGCCAGAGGCTGGAATACTTTTCCGTAATCCAACGAAATACAGAGCACAGCCTCCCTGATCTTACCATCATATATTTCCCTGACTGCCGCGATCTGACGATTATCCCGGTCCACGATCCACTGAACCGTCACGGTATTATTTAATTTGTCACTCCACCATTCCCCATCCACCTCTGAAAGCGGAGCCAAGGTATATTCATGGCGCACGGGAATGCTTTCTGCAAAAAGCTGTATCCCCAGAATTGCTTCGTGGTAGGATTTCGGCACCGTCAATAGCGGATCCACAACTTCCGTATACTGTTCATATGCAGTATAACGATCCATATCTTTGTTGAAGATCACCTCCTGGATTTCGGGAGAATAGGTAAGATAATTCAAAAGACTGGCATAAATTTCGATCTGCCCGTCAATGCTTTCCCTGGTCTGCTCCAAAATGGAGTACATATCCTCCATCTCATTTTTCCGGACAAGACTACTCATGCGACTGTGACTGTACAGTGCCAACACGGTCATCGGCACCAGGGATACCAACACAAGAAGATTTGTCAGCTTGTACCGGTATTTCATATCATTATACTTCTTCAGAAGCCTCTTCATCCTCATTGTTTCCTTTCCGATAGGATTCCGGACTGCTTCCATAATATTCCCGGAAGCTCCGGCAGAAATACGAAGAATTGGCAAATCCTACCTGCTCACTGACCATGGCTACTTTCATGTTGGTGGTGCGTAGAAGCTCCTTGGCCTTTTCCATGCGAAACACACGGATGAAACGATTCAGGTTCATCCCCGTCTCCTTCTTGAAAATAAAACTGAGATAACCAGAAGAAAGATATACTTTTTCTGCCAGTGTTTCCAGATTCAGATCTTCCGCATAGTGATTGTAAATATAATTTTTTACTGCTGCCACCTCATCTCTGGATTCGCTCATGGAACGGTCCAGGAACTCCTCGTACTGGCGGATATTGTTTTCTGTAACCTCAATGATCTCCTGAATGGTAGAACAGCCATACAGATGATCCACTTCCAGATCCAGCCTGTGTTCTCCGGCAAAACGATTCTCCTGAAACAGCTCCCTTATCACATTGGAAAAAACAAATTTCACATACATGGCCGAAAATTGGGTATTGGACTGATATTTGGATGCCAGACTGCGGAAATGGCTCCATAGCTGCTTCACATCCTTTCTGGAAATATCTTCTGAGATTTTTTCCATAAGCCTGGAATCCTGCTCCTCTTCTCCGGTATTTTTTTCCTCATCTTCCTCGCTGGTGTAAACATGAATATCCGGATGATAAAATTTTTCTTCCATCTGCTGCTCCAGCTGTTCCATAATTTCCGGCAGTTCCTGATATCCGTCAAAACGCCGGCTTACAGCCAGATGAAAACGAACAGGATGACGGCGTTTCAGAAGATTATAGACATTTTTTGCCACAAGGACATAATCACAGTACACATCCTTAAAAAGGAGCAAAGACTGACGGCCATTAAGATTCAGATAGAAAAAAGAACGGCGAAGCTCTTCCCTGATCTCAATGGGAACCTCATCACTGGCAGAATCAAAAAATGCTTCATCCGATTCAATAAGAATTGCACAGTGCCACTGCTCCCAGACAGAAAAATCCACAATTTCTTCCGCCTCTTTCAGGCGTTCCTGATCTCCGGAATAAATGTAACTCAGAAGAAAATACTGCTGAAGAAAGCTTTTTTCTTTTATAGACTGCTGCTCTTTATTTTTCCGGGATGCGATTTCCTTCTGGATCTTCTGTATGGTGTCATGAAAGCGGTCCGGATCCACCGGTTTCAGTACATAATCCGTCACGCCATAGCGGATTGCCTCCTGGGCAAAAGCAAAATCTCCATAACCGCTGAAAATGATAATTTCCAGATCCGGATATTCCTCTCTTGCTTTTTTTGAAAGCTCCAGACCATCCATATGAGGCATTTTGATATCTGTCAGCATCAGATCCACAGGATGCTTTCTCAGCTCATTTAATGCCAGCTTGCCATTAGCCGCCTCATAAATTTCCCACTCTCCCTCTTCCATAGACAGAAGAAAGCGGATTCCGTCACGTTCCAGTTTTTCATCATCTACCACCAAAACTCTGTACATTCCTCACCTCGCCAAATATGGCCTGATCCACGTAAAAGCACGCAGATCAGGCCGTTTTTCTTTCATTTTAACATTATTCAACTGATTTGTCAGCCCTTAACAGCTCCTGCAACCACACCTTCAATGATATATTTCTGGCATGCAAGATAGAAGGCAATGATCGGAATGATAGAAAGGACAAGAACGCCCATCATAGCTCCCATATCAATGGTTCCGTAACCGCCCTTCAGATACTGGATGGCAATGGAAATGGTTTTATATTTCTTGATATCAAGTACCAGATATGGAAGAAGATAATCATTCCAGATCCACATGGTTTCCAGAATCGCTACAGTTACACAGGTCGGTTTCATAACCGGAAGAACCACTTTAAAAAATGTCTGGATCGGGGTACAGCCATCGATCATGGCAGCTTCCTCGATCTCGATCGGAATGGATTTTACAAAACCGCTGAACATAAATACCGCAAGTCCTGCTCCATATCCAAGATAAATGATGATCAGTCCCCACGGAGTATTCAACTTCAGGATGTTTGCAATCTTGGAAAGAGTAAACATTACCATCTGGAATGGTACGACCATGGAAAACAGGCACAGCATGTACATGGTTTTTGTCAGCGTGTTGGTAACACGGTTGATGTACCAGGCACACATGGAGGTACAGAGCAGAATTACCGCAACCGAAAATACTGTGATAAATAATGTCCATCCAAATGCCTGGAAAAATCCGGTTTTTGTAAGACCATTTACATAGTTTTCCAGACCTACGAACATTTTATCCGTTGGGATTGCAAAAGGATAACGGCTGATGTATGCTTTTTTCTTAAAAGAATTGATCAAAACCAGAAGAATCGGGAAAATATAAGCAACAGATACCACACTCAGGATCGCAGTCCACAGACCGCTGAATTTTACTTTTTTATTCATTACTGCTGTACCTCCTTACTTCTTGTGAGACGATTCTGGATCATGGCAATTGCTCCAACCAGTATAAAGAAGATCACGGCCTTCGCCTGTCCTACACCTTCCCATCCGGTACGTCCATAGAAGGTATTGAAAATATTCAGCGCAAGCATTTCTGACATATTGGAAGGCTCACCATTTGTAAGAGCAAGGTTCTGGTCAAAAAGCTTGAAGGAGTTGGTAAGTGTCAGGAAAGTACAGATGGTGATGGACGGCATGACCATAGGAATGATCACATGCTTCAGAAGCTGTCCTTTGTTCGCACCATCGATCTGTGCAGCCTCGATCAGTTCACCCGGGATATTCTGGATACCTGCAATGTAAATGATCATCATATATCCGATCTGCTGCCAGCACATCAGGATCACAAGGCCCCAGAATCCGTAAACAGAAGAATATGTAAGTGTTTTATTGATTTGAAGAAGCAGACCGTTTAACAGAAGCTGCCATACATAACCAAGGATGATTCCACCGATCAGGTTTGGCATAAAAAATACAGTACGGAATATATTGGTTCCTTTGATCTTCTTGGTCAGAAGCAACGCAACTGCAAAACCGATCACATTGATCAGAACTACTGATACAACCGTAAATGCGGTGGTGTACCATAATGCATGTCCAAAGGTTCCATCCTCAGTAAAAATCTTCACATAGTTCTGTAATCCCACGAATTTTGCATCCGTTACTGTGGTAAATTTACAGAAGGAAAGATATACGCCCATGATAAAGGGAACGATAAATCCAATGGTAAATGCCAGCAGGGTAGGCAGGACAAAAACCGGAAAATACTTTTTCATCATCTTATTCTGCATGTTTTCTCTTCCTTTCTCCTGAGGATGCATCCTTCCCTACTTTACGCACCCTCTCTTCATTAAAAGAGGCAGGCGGAAACCGCCCACCTCTTCGTGATCACGTTTCAGTTATATCTTATCAGCCTTCATTTGCTGCTTTGTACTCTTTTGCCCATCCGTCAACAAATGCAGTTTTCACAGCATCCCACTCGCCGGTACCCTGTGCATACTCAAGCATTGCACTGCCGACCTGGTTTTTCCACTCTTCAGAAGGCATGGTTGTAAAGTTCCATGAAACCGGAGTTTTACCAGCTTTTACATATTCGTCGGCTGCTTTTACAAGCGGATTTGCAGACTCATAATTCTCATCAAAGGTCTTGAATGGTGTTGTAAATCCCATTTCCTGGCTTATAGATTCTCTTCCTTCATCACTTGTGATAACCCAGCTGAGGAAATCAAGAGTTGCCTGGATATCCTTCTCATCTGCTTTTTTATTTACGCACCAGTAGTTCTCACTGCCTGTGCAAAGTCCCTGGTCCTCTTCACCATCTACACCAATGTAGATTGGAAGCATTCCCATATCCTCGTCTGCTACTTCGTTATCTTTGATGCTATCATAAGCCCAGGTTCCATTCTGATAGAACACAGCCTCTCCAAGGCCAAATTCAGCATTTGCATCATCGATAGTCTTGCTGGAAAGAAGGCTTGGCTCACAGGTAGAATCTGTGATATAAAGGTCAAACAGGTTCTTGAAGTTATCAAGATAGGTTCCTTTGATCGCATCTGTGGATGTGATTCCGTCTTCTTTGTACTCATAATAGATTGGAAGGTTTGCAAGGTGTGTCTTGAAGCGCCAGTCACTGGAAGAATCAAAGCCTGCGGAAGTAAATGCACCGTCAACTCCAAGGTCATCTTTCTTAGCCTGGATATCATCTGCAACCTTCTTTAATGTCTCAAAATTGTTGATCTCATCTGCAGACTTGATCACAGCGCCATCCATCTCACAGTATTTCTTAAGAAGCGCTTTGTTGTAAATAATTCCATATGTTTCAATTACATAGGCGATACCGTCAACTGCACCGCTGTCATCCTTCAGTACGAAATCGTCACTCTCCACATTTTTATAAACATCGCTGTCTTTCAGGTCATAGCAATAATCCTTCCAGGATGCAAGTCCAACTGGTCCGTTAACCTGGAACAGTGTCGGAACCTCATCCTTGGCCATCTCTGATTTCAGAGTAGACTCATAAGTTCCGGAAGCAGCTGTAACAACGGTAACCGGTACACCAGTCTCATCGGTGTATTTCTTTGCCAGGTCTGACCACTGATCTGCCTGCTCCGGTTTAAAATTCAGATAATAAACAGAGCCTTCACTGTCATCCCCTTTTGCCATAGCCGGAACTGCCGGGATCATGGTAGCTGCCATTAAAGCTGCAAGACCAAATGCTGTTGCTTTTTTCATTCTCATAATCGTACCTCTCCTTTACCTTATATGATATTCAATTTGTTTCGCGGATATGCTTAAAACGTCCATTTCGCATATTCCTGACCGATAAGCTTCAAATCAGCTTCTCGATTAACTTGATATTATTGTAAATCGAAGAGGTCATTTTCACTATATAAAAAAATCAAGAAACATGTTGATTTTTTTATATAGTAAAAATATTGATATTTTATCATGAAAAAAGAAGCCGGAACAGGCTTGCTCCCATTCCGGCTTCTTTCATATATTATTTTCGATTCATCATGCTTTATTGACAGATCCGAAAAGCTCCATTTTCTCTTTAACAGTAGCTTTGATCGCTTCTGCTCCAGGTGCAAGAAGCTTACGTGGGTCATATCCTTTACCCTGCTGATCTTTACCCTCTTCAATGTATTTACGTGTAGCTTCAGCAAATGCAAGCTGGCACTCTGTATTTACATTGATCTTGGAAACGCCAAGGCTGATCGCTTTCTTGATCATGTCTGCCGGGATACCTGTACCACCGTGAAGAACAAGCGGCATATCTCCTGTCAGTTTCTGAATAGCATCCAGAGTCTCAAAGCTTAAGCCCTGCCAGTTAGCCGGATATTTTCCGTGAATGTTACCGATACCAGCTGCAAGGAAGTTGATTCCGAGATCTGCAACTCTCTTGCACTCCTCAGGATCAGCGCACTCGCCCATACCAACAACACCATCTTCCTCGCCACCGATGGAACCAACCTCTGCCTCAAGAGACATGTTGTGCTCAGCAACGATCTTAACCAGCTCTTTAGTCTTAGCTACGTTCTCATCGATCGGATAATGAGATCCGTCGAACATAATGGAAGAGAAACCAGCCTCAACACATTTCAGGCATCCATCATAGCTGCCGTGGTCAAGATGAAGAGCAACCGGAACAGTGATGTTCAGCTCTTCCATCATACCGTTAACCATACCTACAACAGTCTTATAACCTGTCATGTATTTACCGGCACCCTCGGAAACACCAAGGATTACAGGAGAGTTGAGCTCCTGAGCTGTCTGAAGGATAGCTTTTGTCCACTCAAGGTTGTTGATGTTGAACTGACCAACTGCATAATGGCCTGCTTTTGCTTTTTTCAGCATTTCTGTTGCGTTTACTAACATGATAAAATCCTCCTAACCTGTATTAGGATACGGAAAAACCGTGTCCTTTATATCCAACCGTACTCATAATAGCAGATTTCCTTTGGTAAGTCCAGTATTTTACCAAAAATGCTGATGCTGTGGGAATTATTATTTTTTTTGAGAAAAAGCTTGCAATTTTATCAAATGTTATATATAATACATTTGTTGTTCACGGATGGATTCCCGAGTGGCCAAAGGGGGCAGACTGTAAATCTGTTGGCACCGCCTTCGAAGGTTCGAATCCTTCTCCATCCAGCGAATTTAGCTCTTACATCTTTGCGATGTAGGAGCTATTTTTTTGTGCAAAAAGAAAACCGCAAAGGGGCCGCAAAGCCGCGGCCCCTCTGCACACCCCTCGGGCTTTTTTTAGGAGTTCTTGGTTGTGGATGAGGGGAGGGTGTTGACTTGTGTCTGTATGCTTGGGTATTGGATGTGGGACGCTGTGCCGATCTGGTTCCTGTATGCTTCGGTATTGGATGCGGGGTGCTGTGCCGATTTATTTTTTTGGGGATACGGCCGGCTGCTTTATTGGTTATGGATTGTTTTGAGGCCGTTTTCTGTATGCTTCGGTGTTGGTTGTGGGATGCTGTGCCGATCTGGTTCCTGTATTCTTCGGTGTTGGACGTGGAACGCTGTGCCGATTTATTTTTATATATTGTGTTTTTTGGGCACTGGGCAGAATGTACATTCGCTTCTATTGTCTGCTCTCTGCGGTTGAATTTTCAGCCGGGGATGTGGCAGCGGTATGGGCTGCTGCAGAGGAGGTGTGATACTGCTTAGGCTGCGGGGATCGGCGTTATTGAGACAGGGGCTGCTGTCTGAGCCAGAGGCGAGTTCTGCCCCTGTCTCAATGTTTTTAGCCGATTTCCGGAGCCTAAGCAGTATCCGCCGACGGAGCCCTGCCCGTACCGCTGCCACATCCCCGGCGTACGGTTCATTCCATCCACCACACAAAGAAAAAGACGGCCACCCCCAAAAGCGAGACAGCCGTCCTTTCCTCACACATCATACATAGGAAATCGAAACACCGAAAAAAATCTATTTGTTAACTCTGTTAACCGTATTACCATCCAGAAAAGCCTTGATATTATCAACCGTAATATCCATGATCCTCTGTCTGGAAGCCTGAGCAGCCCAGGAGATATGCGGAGTGATGATGCAATTTTTAGCCTTGAGAAGCGGATTATCCCCCTTGATCGGCTCAGTAGAAACAACATCAAGACCAGCAGCATAAACCTTCCCACTATTCAGAGCATCTGCCAGATCCTGCTCAACAACAAGCTGACCACGGCTGTTGTTGATAAGGATAACTCCATCCTGCTTCCTTTGTTTGCAAGAACGATAACATCTCCCGGCTGAGCCATATCCAGTGCTTTATGGAACAGAAGGTTATCTCCTGCCGATGCATTTACTGTAAATGCAGTTCCCAGAAGTCTTGCCTTCGGGTTCAGCGGGAAAATACTGGAATCTACGGCAGCGATCTTTCCACAGTTATCATCAATATTTGCAACTGGAATTCCACGGAAGGCTTCTACTAATTCTTTTGACGGTCTTTCAAAGTTTCGTCTGATCCTACATCCTAATGCCATATGAAAACCTCTCTTCTTTTGATTTTCTTTTTTAATTGTATTTATCATATCATACAAGCTTACTATTGAATAACGAATAATTTCTCTGTATAATATAAATAATTTTTATATTATCAAAGCTTAAACCATCCTATAGACAACACCAAAGAAAAGGAGCTGTTCATATGAATCTTGCTGAAATCGAAACCTTTCTCACCATTGTAAATACCAAGAGCATCACCCGTACAGCGGATCTTCTTTTTCTTTCCCAGCCTACTGTCAGCCACCGGCTCACATCTCTGGAGAACGAACTGGGTTTTCCCCTTGTGATCCGTCAGAAAGGCCACAAGCAGGTGGAACTGACTGCCAAGGGAACGGATTTTATCATCCTTGCGGAACGCTGGATGTCTCTCTGGAAGGAAACTATGGAGCTGCAGCGCAATCAGGATTCCCTGCTGCTTACCATCGGCTGTACAGACAGCCTGAACGTAGCTGTTTTCGCACCACTATATGACAGAATCTTAAATGAGCAGACCAAGCTGGACCTGAACATCGAGTCCCATCATTCTTCAGAGCTCTACGGTCTTCTTGGAGAACACAGCATTGATATCGGATTTGTCTACCACAAATTGCATTACAAGAATATCATAACAGAGAAAATCTTCGAAGAAAAGCTTTATCTGATACAATCGGATCAGCCAGTGATTCCGGCTCCGGCAATACATACCGATGAGCTGGATCCATCCCTGGAGCTGTTTTTAAGTTGGGATGACAATTATCAGATCTGGCATGACCGCTGGCTTTCCTCCGCTTCCAGACCTCACATTGCGGCAGATACCATCACACTTTTGGACCGTCTCTGGAAAAAACCGGGAAACTGGATGGTCGCACCACAGTCTGTGATCCTGGAGCTTTCCCATTACCGGCCTCTTTTTATCAGTGAACTGAAAAACACACCGCCAAACCGTGTCTGCTATAAGATCAAGCATAAATATCCAAAGTCCACCAGCAAACGTGCCGTGGAATTCTTCGAAAATGCACTGGAAGACTTTCTTGCAGAATCCACTCCGTCCTTCCCGATCGGCCAGGTATGGGAACGACAGAAATAAAAAAACGGTAAGCACAAATCCGTCAGGAAGATTTTCTGCTTTACCGTTTCTTCTTATTATATTATTTATACCAGGATTTTTGATCCACCGCTTTCCACCACATAAAGCAACAACGGGCTTCGACTTGTTTCAGCATATATCAAGAACCCTTTGTTTACAAGGATTTTCAGCATTTCCATACAAAACAATATTTCGTCTGATTGCGTCTATTTTCTTTTATTTGTCACAAAAATTGTCATAAAAGAGCCACGCCCAATAAAGGGAATGGCTCTGATTATTACATTACATTTTCAAGCTTTTTCATTTCATTCTGTACTCTTGCAGCATCTACGTGATTGTATATGTTCATTATAATGCTTATGTCACTATGTCCCATGATCATTTGTAAAACTTTGATATCTAGGCCAGCTTCTGCACATCTGGTGCAAAACGTATGCCTCAGCATATGTGGATGTGTCAAGTATAGGACAAAAAAAATTTATTTTTTTTGCCGAAGACTATCTGACGTTTCCATCAGGTAGTCCCAGCACCTTTATTATCTTCTGACAACTTCCATGAAAATACTGACTCTGTGATAATGCTTCAGCGGATAATAAGTTGTACCTTTATGATTCTCTCTGTTATCCAGACGAAGTTCATTTTCCTGCATAATGCTGAACACGCCTGGCTTTACCTCCCTCTCAATTCTTCCCTCCCGGCAATGGTCAATACAGAATATTTTTCTGTCATTCTTCAATTCAAATTCAGATGCGCACTGTTCCATGTGCATGTCTGAAAAACAAATCATCACACCTGGCATTACTCGGTAAACCGTCATAACGCCCTCTCCTGTCGCATCATTTAACATAAGAACAGCGCAATTCTCATTCTGAATCACAGGCTTCACATTACTTCTAAGACTTGCAATTTCATTTACATTCAAATTTCTTCTCCTTTCACATAGTGGTATTTCTTTGTGTTAGTTTCATCTAACCTTTTTTTCTATTATCTTAACATGAGAATCGAGCATTATCCAGACCTGAACGGACGGCAATAATCCATTTAGACAAAAATAAAGTTCCAGACTTATTATCTGAAACTTTATTATAAATCCAGCATCATTGTATTACTTCACACAACGGAAATATACCATGGAACCGTCAACATGGATATCCGTTTCTTTATATAGTTTTGGAAGGATATCTCTCAGCTCTTTCTCCGTCTGAAACGGTGGAGAAAACCACCCTTTCTTTGCAAGAATATTTTTTACCAGCCAATCTGTCCGTTTCGATTTTCCCCTGATATAAAAACAGGCAATGAAATCGCCGCCTGGTTTCAAAACACGCCATATTTCATGAAATGCTTTTTGCTTATCAAGAAATGCATGAAAACCATTCATACTGACAACGGTATCAACAGATTCATTCTCCATTTGCAGGTTCCCCACATCCCCCTGAATACATTTGATATGCGCATGACTACCAAGTCTTTTTCTGGCTTGTTCAAGCATATCCATGCTGTAATCAATACAAGTAATATGTGCATTTTTCAGAGAGCTCCATTTGTTTTCCGTAAATACAGCAGTTCCAACCGGAACATCAAGAAGCTTTCCTGAAAAGTCATTAGGAACATATGATAAAACTTTTCGTGCTATATCATTATCATCCGTGCCACTCCAAAATAACTTAATATACAGTTTGCTGAAAATATTTCTTTGCGTAAGAACATCGTCATATATATTTTTTGATGTTTCATAAGCATTTTGTATTTTGTCTGCCATATTACCCTCCAAATTTAATTTTAATTCTAAAAGCTTAAAACTATCGTTCTCTAATCTTCCTGACATTACGATTCATGAGGTGTCTTCCAATATGTCTATAAGCAAATGCTTTAAAGGCTGAAATTTCTTGATGATGTTCCTTCAACAGTTCATCTGGACAATCATAAACACCAAAATCCTGATTGATTCCCTCGCTCTGAATATAAGTATTGTTCCTATCAAACTCAATAATGAGATTTCTGAAATCCTTGACTGCTACTCCATAACCGCAAAATGCACCTGTACATTCCGAATTTTGTTCCTGTAACTTCTTTATGTAGGTTTTATCCAAAATGAAAGCTTCCAGTTCGTACCACTGATTTTCGAAATTAATTTCTACCCAGCTATGGAAAATACTTTTTGGAGCATTACGGTAAACAAACCCTGTCATAGCCCCTTTCTGCAATCTTTTATCAATCGTAAAACCATGTACTCTGCATGGAATATTGCAGGCACGTAAAAGTGCCATAAATAAAGTTCCTTTTGTATTACATTGTCCATAACCATCTGCAAGTACTTTTGAAGCTGAAATTCCGTCATCAATATTATATCCAAATAAAACATCATCTCTTACATAGTTGTAGATTGCCTTAATCCTTTCAAATTCACCCATTTCCTTCCATTTCATATTTTGAATAAGTTTTTGAATTGCCGGATTAGAAAAATCAACCATTCGTGTTTCCCTAAGATACTTATCTTTCATTTCCTATCGCCTTTCCCATAGGTTTTCTCACAACACAATGCATTCGCATACCTTTACGAATTTCAAATTTTTCTACTTTTAATCCTGCTTTTTTGCAACATTTTATGACCACATCTCTTGTTGGCACTTGGACATCTCCATGTCCGCATATATTTGCCAACGGCATTTCCAATGTATTCATTAGCCATACCAATACTTTATTGTCACTGGTCACATCTCTCAGTATCAATCTTCCATTTGGGCGAAGACATCTTTTCACACTGTCAAAAAATGCCTGTGGATCCGGATAATGATGGAAGCTCATAGAACAAATAATTGCATCAAATGAATCCTTTTCAAAAGGAAAGTTCTCACAGTCTCCTACAACAAATGTTGTATTTGGTATATTTTTCTTTTTTGCCTGTTCAATCATTGCCGGAGTCAGATCCAGTCCTGTATAATGCCGGTCTGGATGTTTTTCTGCTAATAAAGAAATCATCGGAGCAGGCCCACAGCCTGCATCCAATAAATCTCTAAATGGCTCCTTCTCTAATTCTTCCAGAATATCCGGATAATCTTTCTTGCACATTTCGTAAATGCCAGCATGGTTACTTTCATATCTTCCTGCTGCTTTTGTAAACTCTTTAATTGACAATTTTTTATATTCTTCATTTTTCATGCTTTTTTCTCCAATCACTGTACCTTTTTCGCCTTGCATCCGCATTTCTTCATTTTTTTCATATAAGCATAAAACTGCTTATGCAATTCCCTCATTTCATCTGGTGCCTTCATAGCATGTTGATACATAAATTTATCTCCAAAACTGCTTCCAAATGTAACTGCCAGCATAATCGTCAGAAATGACAATGGTAAAAAGCGAAAAATATTCTTTTTCCACTTTCTCCGGATCGTCTGATTCATAATACGCATCTGCAATCGGTACCACCATAGCAAGATGACAAAGCTGCCATAGATGCATATCCGTTACTTTCTGGTATGGTATATGAGCATGCCTCAATATCTCTGAAAACTGCTTAGTTCTTTCGGATTTATTTCCTGATATTTCTGCAAATGTTGTCGGCTGAATCAACCTTGGAGTAAGTGCTTCATACAGCTGGTTTTCCCGGACAGTAAGCAAGACAAAATCATAAATATCATCGTTTGGTAGTTCTCCAAGAATCCTAATCTCTGCCTTTATTACTTCCTGATTTTTCTTATATTGCAATCCATTATTTCTTAAAGCCTCAAGTCTTTTACCTCTGGCATAAATATTTGTATCATAACCGGCTTCTGCAAATAAAGCCGCATACAAGGATCCAATCACACCAGCACCATAAATCAATATTCTCATAAGAATCTTTCCTCTCCTCTTACCCCAGTGCCACATCCAAGATCATCATCAAACTAAATCCCAGTGCAAAGAAAAGCGTACCGATATTCGAGTGCTGTCCCTGAGACATTTCCGGAATTAGTTCTTCAACCACGACATATAACATAGCTCCTGCTGCAAAGCTGAGTAAATATGGTAATGCCGGGATTACCAGCTGTGCGACAAGAATCGTCATTACTGCTCCAATCGGTTCAACGACTCCTGAAAGTACACCTCCCAGAAATGCCTTTCTCTTACTTTCACCCTCTGCCCTAAGCGGCATGGATATAATCGCTCCTTCTGGAAAATTCTGGATAGCAATTCCAAGTGATAAAGCAAGTGCACTTGTTGCTGTAATCTGTGCATTTTCAGCAAGAAATCCTGCATACATTACACCAACTGCCATACCTTCAGGGATATTATGTAATGTAACTGCCAACACCATCATCGTAGTACGGCCAAGTTTGCTTCTCGGTCCCTCTGCCTGATCACTTCCAACATGAAGATGTGGAATCAAATGATCAAGTGCGAGTAAAAACAATATACCAATCCAGAACCCAACAACTGCCGGAACAAACGATAAAGTTCCCATATTCTCAGATTGTTCAATTGCCGGAATCAGAAGACTCCAGATTGAAGCAGCAACCATTATACCTGCTGCAAACCCTGCAAGTGCACGTTGCAGTAACTTGCTAAGTGTTTTTCTCATAAAAAACACGCATGCTGCACCTAGCGTTGTTCCAACAAATGGAATCAGTATACCTTCAAAAACATTCATTAGCATTATGTATTCCTTTCTGTATAGTCAAAAGTACTTTCACATCGTTCTGTTGTTAGTTTTAACTAACTACCATGTATAAAAGAAACCGTGCAAAAAGCAAACTGTAATTTCACACGGTTTTCCTTATGTTTAAGTATATCACTTACGAAATCATATAACAATATAATTCTTTTAACAATTTACAAGAGAAAGATCATCCATGTATGCACAATCTGCAAAAATCTCAGATGCTGTGCGAAGTCCCTTGCTCTCAGCGATATCACCAAGAACTGCTCCTGCACAGTAATAAACGATCAGATTTTTGTCATACTCGCAGATTGCCTCACAGATCGCTGTGGAAATATCCTCGTCATACTGGCAGGCATTCCCCATTGCTCCATGAGGAGCGACATGCTGAAGCTTCATTCCGTAGCTCTTGGTAAATGCAGCCAGTGCTCCGATCTGGTATCTGACGTAATTCTTAACTTCATCATGAGAGAGAACCATCTTTCTTCGTCCAAAGCCAAGAAGATCCGGATATTCAGGATGGGCTCCAACCATAACGCCACGTTCCTTTGCCATGCGGACTACCTTATCCATTACCATCGGATCGCCTGCATGCCAGCCACATGCTACATTTGCTGTTGTAACATATTTGATGATTTCTTCATCGCCGCCAAGCTTATATGTGCCAAAGCTCTCACCCATGTCACTGTTTAAGTCGATACTGTACATGCTGCTATCTTTCTTTACTTGTTGAAAGTATAACATGTTAAATAAAAATAATAAAATAGATTATTTTTTCAGAATATATTAACGTTTTCTATATTTCTTTTGCAATAAATTTCACTTTTCTTTGATCCGTTTTTTGAAAAGCTGTTGACAAAGATTTTAATATATGATTAAATAGTCATATGAACATTAATTCATATATTCATATAAAAAAACAAACGAATCAGCAAGGAGAGTTCATATGGAAGACAAATTAAAGAAAGATTCCATGGAGTCCGCAGATTCCTGCGGCTGCGGTCACGAGCATGCGCATCACAGCCATGATGAGCATGAAGAACATCACGATCATGAGCACCATCATAAGCACTGCGGCTGTGGTTGTGAGGATCATAAACATGAACATCATGAACACGAGCACCTTCACCACCATGACGAGCACTGTGGCTGTGGTTGTGAGGATCATGAGCATGAACATCATGATCATGATCACCTTCACCACCATAACGAGCACTGCAGCTGTGGCTGCGAGGATCACGAGCACGAACATCATGAACATGAGCATCATCATCACCATGACGAGCACTGTGGTTGTGGCTGCGAGGATCACAAGCACGAACATCATGAACATGAGCACCTTCACCACCATGACGAACACTGCGGCTGTGGTTGTGAAAATCATAAACATGAACATCATGAACACGAGCACCTTCACCACCATGACGAGCACTGTGGTTGTGGCTGCGGGGACCATGAGCACCATGGTCACTCCCACAATGCTCTCACCGCAAAGCGTGTCTACATTCTGGAGAACCTCGGCTGCGCTCACTGTGCTTCCAAAATGGAGGAACGGATCCAGGCTCTTGAAGGCGTCGAAAGCGCTACCATTACTTTTGCAACAAAACAGCTTCGCTTAGGGGCTGCAGATCCAGACGCTCTGCTTCCGCAGATCCGCAAGATCTGCACATCCATTGAGTCTGAAGTTAAAGTTGTTCCGAGAAATCCAGCTCCGGCAGCTTCCACTGACACAACAACTAAGACCTATCTTCTGGAGAATCTAGGCTGCGCTCACTGCGCTTCCAAAATGGAGGAACAAATTGCAAACCTTGAAGGCATTTCCGAAGCAACCATCACTTTTGCAACAAAACAACTTCGCTTAACTGCAAAGAATCCGGATCGATACCTGGATCAGATCCGTAAGATCTGTACATCCATTGAATCCGAAGTTCTTGTAAAAGAAAAGGATCCGAAGCCAAAGGCTCAGTCCCCAAAAACAGCGACTCACCCAACCGCTTCCAAGAAGAAATTTTTCTCCAAGGAAAACATAGATATCATCTGCATTATCATCGGTGCAGTACTCTTCGTTGCCGGAGAGATCATGGAACACAAAGGCTTTGGTACCAGTGCCACTCTTCCTGTATTTGTGATCGCATACCTGGCGCTTGGGGGTGTTATCGTTGTAAAAGCTGCCAAAAACATCTCTCACGGACAGATTTTTGACGAAAACTTTCTCATGAGCATTGCAACACTTGCCGCTTTTGCCATCAATGATTCTGCTGAGGCCGTAGGCGTTATGCTCTTCTACCGCATCGGCGAGCTTTTTGAGGAAAAAGCCGTTGAACGAAGCCGCGGGCAGATCATGGATGCCGTAGACCTTCGTCCGGAAGTTGTCAATCTGGTCACAGGCAATGATATCCAGGTAATTCCCTCTGAAGAGGCTCAGATCGGAGACATTCTTCTGGTCCGTCCCGGAGACCGCATCCCTCTTGATGGTATCGTAATTGAGGGAAACAGCCGTATCGACACTTCTCCGATCACAGGAGAGCCTGTACCGGTTGCTGTAAATGAAGGTGATGAGATCACTTCTGGTTGCGTCAACACTTCCGGCCAGCTTAAGATCCGCGTGGAAAAACCTCTGGAAGAATCCATGGTCACTCGTATTCTGGATTCCGTAGAAAACGCGGCAGCAAGCAAACCGAAGATCGACCGCTTTATCACACGTTTTGCCAGGGTTTATACTCCTTGTGTTGTAGGAATCGCAGTGGCAACTGCCATACTCCCATCCCTTGTTACCGGAAACTGGCATTACTGGATCTACACAGCCATTACTTTCCTGGTAATGAGCTGCCCTTGTGCTCTTGTACTTAGTATCCCGCTGGCCTTCTTCTCCGGGATCGGTGCCGGTTCTAAAAAGGGTATCCTTTTCAAGGGTGGCCTTTCCATCGAAGGATTAAGTAAGCTCGGCGCTGTGATCATGGATAAGACCGGTACTATCACAGAGGGTAACTTCCAGCTTCAGAATGTTGTTGCCACCGGTAAATACACGGAAAATGAACTCCTTTCCATGTGTGCAGGCTGTGAACAGAACTCCACACATCCTATTGCGAACAGCATCGTTGCTGCCGCAAAGGAACGTGAGATCCAATTTGAAAAACCGATCTCCCTGGAAGAAATTTCCGGTCACGGGATCGTTGCGGAAATGCCGAAGGGAAAAGTTCTCTGCGGAAATCGCAAGCTGATGGATAAATTCGGAGTTACAATCGGAGAATTAAAGGAAGCCGCTTACGGCTCTGAAGTATTTATGGCAGTAAACGGAACCTTCGCAGGATATATGCTGATCTCCGATACCATCAAACCTGACGCAAAGGAAGCCATTGCTTCTCTGAAAAAGCTTGGTCTCCACACCGTTATGCTCACTGGAGACTCCGAAGACAGTGCACAGGCTGTAGGAAAAGATGCCGGGATCGATGAGATCTATGCAAAGCTTCTTCCGGAGGATAAGCTCAATGCCCTGAAAAAGGTCCGCCAGGCACATGGAACGGTTATGTTTGTCGGTGACGGTATCAACGACGCTCCTGTTCTTGCAGGTGCTGATGTAGGTGCTGCCATGGGAAGCGGTGCAGATGCTGCCATTGAAGCCGCAGATGCCGTATTTATGAATTCCAATGTAGATGCGATCCCTCAGTCCATCGCCATTGCACGAAGCACAAACCGTATTGCATGGCAGAACGTAATATTTGCCCTGGTGATCAAGATCGCAGTTATGATCCTTGGTCTTGCCGGACATGCCAACATGTGGATGGCCGTATTTGCAGACACTGGCGTTGCCATGATC